>PLRS01000148.1 GCA_003164035.1 Bryobacterales bacterium
GTCGGCCGATCAAGCACTATGCGCGGCAACTCGTCGTCATTCGGCGCCCGGATTAGTCTTCACCGGCGTGCCGATTATGCTCATTGTCTTCTCTGTTATGTGATTCTATTGCTGCGCCGATGCTTAGCGCCTTCGGTTCGCTCGGTCGAACCTCAGCGCCGTTTCCGGGCTGGGCGGGACAGGGCTAGAATCAATCGCCGAACATCGGGCGGCGGCGCGCAATCGATCGCGACGCGCTCCGCTGAGCGCGGATGAACGAATTCAATATGCGCCGCGTGGAGAGCGACCCGAGCGATCAGCGGCTCGGAGGATTCCGGCGGGTGATATTTCCGGTCGCCGACCACCGGGTGGCCGATGGCGGCAAACTGCGCCCGAATTTGATTTTGCAGTCCGGTCACCAGCGTAACCCGCGCCACGGTAGCGGCGGGAAGAAGGCGCTCGACGGAGTATCGAAGCTCCGCCCGAGCCGCCTCGGCATCTCCGGCCGCGCGCAACGTTTGGAACATTCCCACGCGGCGGAAATAGTGGACGAGGGTTCCCTCCCCTGCCTCCAGACGCCCGCGAACCACGGCCAGGTACTGCCTGACGGGCGTATGGGCGAGGAACTGTCGAACCAGCACCTCGCGGTCGCGCTCGGTCTTGGCAAACAGCAAAATGCCGGAGGTGAAGCGATCGATGCGATGGATCACCAAAGCTCGCCGCCTGTTCCGCGCCAATGCGGCGTCAAGCACCGACTGGGCGGAGGGAGTATGGGAGCCTGGAATCGGAACCGCAGGCAGGCCCGCCGGCTTATCGACCACCACCACGGCATCGTCCTCGTAGAGCACGGGGATCTCCAGGTTAGATGGACGGCGGGTTTTTCCCGAAGGCTTGCCCATTTACGGATATTCATTGCGCGGCCGGCTGCCCATGGCCACCTTGCGAGGTTAGCATGGGTGCGGCGCTGAAGTGGAACCGCGCACGATCAGACGGGTTTCGATGGGGTAGATTGCGCCAGCGGACGCGGCGGAGCGATCGATATCGGCAATCAGCGCTTCGAATGCCTGGCGTGCCAAATCCTGGCGCGAGAGCCGCACCGTGGTGAGCGGCGGCAGCATGAACTGCGCCATGTAGATATCGTCGAAGCCGATGACCGACATATCGCGCGGCGCGCTCAAACCTTCGGCGTGGATACCGCGCAGGACGCCGATGGCGGTGAGATCGTTCGAGCATATCACCGCCGTCGGCCGGCCGGGAATGCCGAGCAGTTCCTGCACCGCGTTGAAACCGCCATCGAGCGAATGATCGCCCTCCAGAATCGCGGGCCGATCCGCCGCCAACTGCGCTTCGGTGAAGCAGTGCAGAAACGCCTCGCGCCGCAGACGGGCCGATTTCAAAGCCAGCGGGCCCGCGATGAAGGCCAGGCGGCGATGCCCGAGGCGGCGCAGATGCTGGACCGCCTGGTGCACGCCGGTGCGATAATTCACGGAGATGTTGCTGATGTGGGGCGCCATGGGGCCGACGTCGATGAAGGCGAGCGGAATGTGGCGGCCGGTGAGCTCTCCGATCAGCGAGTCCTCCATCTCGGACGTCATCACCGCGACGCCTTCCACCTTGCGTTCGATCATGCGGCGAACCGTGGCGGCCATCAGGGCCGGGTCGTAGCTGGTGGATGCCAGCAGCACTTCGAAACCCGCCCGGACGGCGACCTGCTCGAAGCCCTGGATCAGCTCGGGAAAGAACGGGTTGGTGATGTCGGAGACGATCAGGCCCAGCAGCCGGCTGCGGCCCGAGACCAACGCGCGCGCCTGGGTGTTGGGAACGTAGCCAACCTCGCGGATGGCGCTCCAGACCCTGGCGGCGATCGCGGGACTCACCGACCGCACCCCGTTGACGGTGCGGGAAACGGTTGCCACCGAGACGCCGGCCTTGTTCGCCACCTCGCGGATTCCCATTTGATTTTTCCACCCTATCACGGCCGGCGAACGCGGGCAAGCGTTTTCCCGCAGTTGACTGAAACAGATACGAGTGCTAGTATTCCGCTTTGGTAAACGTTTTCCCAAACGACCGCAGCGTATGGAGGGTACTCCGCACGCTCGTCATCGGGGCTGCCGCTCATGCCGACTTAGTCGCCGCTCCCACGCAAAAGCCGTCCCGGCTGCTGACCCTGGCGCCGGCCGATCTTCTGGTCATCTGCCTGTACTTCGCGCTGGTGTTGGGGATTGGCGTGTACCTGAAGCGCCGCATCCGGGCCAGCGACGATTTCTTCTTTGCCGGCAAGGGCGTGGGCGCCTGGGTTGCGGGCCTGAGTTTCGTGGCGGCGAACCTGGGGACGCTGGAACTGCTCGGCTGGTCGGCGTCGGCGTATCAGTACGGCATGCTGGCGGCGCATTGGTATTGGATCGGAGCGGTTCCGGCGATGCTGTTTTTGGGCATCGTGATGATCCCTTTCTATTACGTGTCCAAGGCGCACTCGGTGCCGGGCTATCTGAAGCTGCGCTATGGCGAAGGCGCGCGGCTGATGTCGGCTTTTTCCTTCGCCGCCATGACGGTGCTGATGAGCGGGATCAACATGTTCTCCATGGCCATGGTGATGAAAGTCATTCTGGGCTGGGACATCAACTTCAGCATTCTGGTTTCGACCCTGACGGTGGGAGTCTACGTGGCGCTGGGGGGCCTGCTTTCAGCCATCGTCAACGAAGTGGTGCAATTCGTGCTCATCTGGGCCGGGACCATTTCCATTCCGATTTTCGGCCTGATCGAAACCGGCGGCTGGAGCGGCATGCTGGCGCGCATCGCCAGGCGGGTGCCGTTGCAGGACTACACCCACATGTGGCGCAATATGGGCAGGGCGGCGGACAATCCGATGGGCGTCCATTGGACGGGAATGGTGTTCGGGTTGGGCCTGATTGGCGCCTTCGGCTACTGGACCACCGACTTCCTGGTGGTGCAACGGGTGATGGCGGCGCGCGATCTGCGGTCGGCGAAGATCGCCACCACGATCGGGGCCGCCTTCAAGATGCTGCTGCCGGCGATCGTCATCCTGCCAGGCTTGCTGGGGCTGGCCGTGCTGCCGATGAAATTGACCGGGGAGACGGAAGCGCTGGCGATCGGCGGCCATAGCTTCAATGAAGTCATGCCGCTGATGATGGCGCGCTATCTCGGCCCCGGCTTTCTGGGCATCGGCGTGACGGCTCTGATCGCGGGCTTCATGTCCGGGATGGCGGGGAACATCAGCGCCTTCGCCACGGTCTGGACGTACGATATTTATCGCCCGGTGTTAAACCGCGCGGCGGAAGACCGAAAGTGCCTGCGCATCGGGCGCTGGTGTACCGTGATCGGCCTGGTGGCCAGCATCGGAGCGGCGTACCTGGTGATGCAGTTCGCCAGCATAATGGATTATGTGCAGGCGTTGCTGGGCTTCTTCATCATTCCTCTATTTGGCACCGTGATTATCGGCATGCTGTGGAAGCGCGCCACTCCCGCCGGAGGGTTCTGGGGGCTGTTCTGCGGCACACTGTCGTCGATCGCGCTCTGGCTGGTGGTGAAATTCCATCCGGCGGCGCTGGCGGTGCTGGCCCTCTCGGCCGACGCCAAACCGATGGCCGAGAACCTGTACCGGTTCATCTGGTCCTGGCTGGTGTGCGTCGTCGTGACCGTTCTGGTCAGTTTCGCGACCAAGCCTAAGCCGGAGTCGGAGCTGCAAGGCCTGGTATACGGTTTGTCGCTGTTACCGTCGGATGAAGCCGTGCCCCTTTATCGCCGGCCCCTGTTCGCGGCGGCGCTGGTGGCTGCGGCATTCGTCGGTTTGAATCTGCTTTTCTGGTAAGTCACATGAGTTATTTGAAGTTACTATACGATGCAATCCTGAACGGGAACGACAAAGCGGCGGGTGCTTAACCGAAGCGGGGGTTTTCGCAGTTTAGGCCTGCCAACCGCTCCCTCGCGGTCGCGGCTCGGTAACGGGCGCCGCGTGTTTTCGGTCACTTACCGAGCCGCGACCGCAAGGGAGCGGTTGAACTGGACCAATCTCCCCAGATCGGTTAAGCACTTCAAAGCGGCCCATCGCGGCGGCGCGCCAGGAGTTAAGGTCATGATTGGAGGCGCGCCGGTCACGCGGAGCACCTCGGAAGAGATCGGCGCCAGTGGAGCGGTTTCACTGGCCCGGAGTTTGATGGAGGCGCAACATGCTCACTGAAACAACGCCAGGGCTGGCCTGCCAGAGCGCGGCCGAACTGGTATTCGGAACTTGCAAGAGGCCGCTGCGGTGCGGCTTCGACCTTACGATCGGCGCCGGACATGTATTTCCGGAGGTCAACTTCACTCTGCCGGCGATCGCCGTGGAAGAGGGCACGTGGAGCCAGGTGCTAGCCCAGTACGAGGAGATGGCGACCGGAATCCTGGAGCGCGCCGTCGCCCTGCGGGTGCCGGGGATCGTGCTGGAGTTTGAACTGCTGCCCGCCATGACGGTGACTCCGGAGTGGGGAGCGGAAGTGACGCGCCTGCTGGTGAACCACCTGCGCCGGGCGCACGATAAGCACGGCCTGCGCTGCGCCGTGCGCGTGACTCCCACCGATATTCGCGACCAGGGCAAGCCCCCGCTGCTTCGCCGCGGCGAGCCATGGGAAACGCTGAAGCGCTCGTTCGAACTTTGCATCGAGGCCGGCGCTCATCTGATCTCGATCGAATCGATCGGCGGCAAAGAGCTGCACGACTACGGGCTCATGTATGGCGACATCCGCGCCATCGTCTTCGCTTTGGGGGTACTGGCGCCGCGCGACACCGCCTGGCTGTGGGACCGGATCTCGGCCATGTGCGCGGCCGGCGGTGCCATTCCGGCCGGCGACAGCGCCTGCGGCTTCGCCAACACGGCGATGCAATTGGCGCACCAGCGCATGCTGCCGGAGGTGCTGGCGGCGGTGGTGCGGGCGATGAGCGCCGTGCGCAGCCTGGCCGCGTTCGAACACGGCGCCGTGGGACCGTCGAAGGACTGCGCCTACGAAGGCCCGGTGGTCAAAGCCATCACCGGCTGCCCCATTTCGATGGAGGGCAAGTCGGCCTCCTGCGCGCACTTCAGTCCGCTCGGAAATATCGCCGCCGCCATGTGCGACTTGTGGAGCAACGAATCGGTGCAGAACGTGCGCCTGTTGTCGGGCAGCGCGCCGGAGGCATTCACCGAGACTCTGGCGTACGATTGCCGCCTGATGAACGTGGCCTCGGATAAGGGCGAAGCTCTGCGGCTGCGGGATTGGCTGACGGAGTCCGACGAGTGGCTGAGCCCGCAGGCGGCGGTGCTCTCGCCCGAAGCCACCATGAGTATCGCGCGGGCCATCGCTTCCCAAAAGGACCATTATGGCCAGACGGTCGCCGCGGGCCTGGCCGCCGTCGCAGTCTTGCGCGCCGGTATCGAGCGCAAGCAACTGACGCTGCGGGCGAAGGAGACGCAGTGGCTGGACCGGATCGAAAGAGAACTCGAGTCGTTGGCCACCGCGGAAACGGAATTAATGGAGGAGATGACGGGTCAACATGGAAGCGAATTCGACCGATCCAGCTATGGTCTCTGAAGGCTGCGCGGCAGCCGGCCTGTCGCCAAAGCAACGCATGCTCCGCGCGCTTCGCCGCCAGCCCGTGGACCGGCTTCCGACCCAATCGGGCTACACCGGCGCCATGGGGCGGTTGCTCGCCGGGCATTTTGGGATCTCCGCGGCGGAGCTGCCCGAGCGGCTGGGCAATCACCTGGTGCGCGTGGACATCGACCATCCTCGCCGCACTAATGCGGATGGGTCGATCGAATTCGATTGGTGGGGCGCGGGCTGGGATACCCGCACGGAGGGTTACTGGCACGCTTTCTCCCCGCTTGCAGACTCGCTCGACCTCGATCGCTACGCGTGGCCCGATCCCAACGGCGCGGCGCTTCTCGATACCGCCGCGCAAACGATTGTCAGCGACGGCGCCGACTATTTCATAGCGCC
Organism: Bryobacterales bacterium; assembly: GCA_003164035.1. Lineage (GTDB taxonomy): Bacteria > Acidobacteriota > Terriglobia > Bryobacterales > Bryobacteraceae > JBEKYD01. The sequence goes on from PLRS01000148.1 coordinate 5,952, forward strand.
CAATCTCGGCATGTGTCTGTTCGAACGGGCCTGGTCGCTGCGCGGATTCGACGCCCTGCTCATGGACATGGTGGAGCGCACCGAGTGGGTGGAGCAACTGCTGGACCGCATCGTCGAGATTCAGTTGAGTCTTGCGAGGAGGTTCGTCGCGGCCGGCGTCGCGGGCGGGTATTTCGGCGACGACTACGGGGCGCAGCGGGCCATGCTGTTCTCTCCACGGCTGTGGCGAAGGTTGATCAAACCGCGCCTGGCGAAGCTGTTCGCGGTTTTTGTGGACGCGGGACTTCCGGTGATTCTTCATTCCGACGGCGATATCCGGGCGATTCTGCCGGACCTGGTAGAGATTGGGTTGACGACCCTGAACCCGGTGCAGCCGGAGGTGCTGAACCACCAGTGGCTGCAAAAAGAATATGGAGCGAAGCTGAGTTTCTACGGCGGCGTTTCAACCCAGGGGGTATTGCCCGCTGGCACGGTGGAAGAAGTGCGCGCCGCCACCGTGGCGTGCGCCCGCGCGCTGGCGCCGGATGGGACCGGGCTGCTGCTGGGGGCTTCGCACCGCATGCAATCCGACATTCCACCCCGGAACGTGGAGGCGATGCTCAATGCTTTCGATGAAAGACGCTTTCGATGAAATCGGCCGTTGATTGGGCGGTGGATTCGCAGGCGCGGACCGAGGGTCTCGGGGATGGTTTCCGCCGGACCTTCGGAGGTGAGCCGGAGCTATGGGCGCGCGCCCCGGGACGCGTGGATTTGATGGGCAGCCACACGGACTACAACCTCGGGTTCGTGCTCACGCTTCCCATCAGCCGGGACACGTGGATTGCCGCCCGCCGCCGCGACGACCGGACCGTGCGCGTGCATTCGATGAACCTCGATGCCGGCGACGAGTTCCGGCTGGATGCCATTGAGCCGGTCGCGGGATCGAGGTGGTGCAATTATGTGCGGGGCGTAGCCGCGACCCTCGCAGGCGAGCGGCTGGCGTTGACCGGGTGCGACCTGGCAATTCACAGCACCGTTCCGCTGGAGAGCGGGTTGAGCTCGTCGGCGGCCCTTGAGTGCGCGCTGGCCACCATGTTCGCGGCCTTGGGAGGCTGGAGCCTTCGACCGGAACGAATGGCGCTGCTGTGCCAGAAGGCGGAGAACGAGTTCGTCGGGGTCAACTGCGGCATTCTGGATCAGTATTCGTCGTGCCTCGGGCGGGAGGCATGCGCGCTCCTGCTGGACTGCCGCGATCTCTCGACGCGCTCGGTGCGGCTCGCCGATGGGATTCGCGTCGTGGTGTGCAACACCATGAGCCGACGCAGGCTGTCGGGCAGCGAATACGCGCAGCGGAGGGCCGAGTGCGAGCTGGGCGCGGCGCGGCTGGGAGTGAGAGCGCTGCGCGATGTGACACCGCAAATGCTGGCGGCGAGACGGCCGGAACTCCCCGAGCAGGTGGCGAGACGATGCGACTTCATCGTAGCCGAGAGCGCGCGGGCCGAGTCGCTGGCCACCGCGCTCACCGTGAATGACCGCCAGATTGTGGGCCGGCTCTGCGCGGAGTCTTTTGCGGGCGCACGGGATCTTTATGAGATCTGCTCGCCCGCCATGGTAGCCATGATGGAGGCGATGCTGGCCGCGCCTGGTGCGATCGGGGCGCGGCAGGCGGGAGCGGGATTCGGAGGGTCGATGGTCGCCCTGGTGGATGCCGCATCGACGGACGCCTTTTGCGCCGCCGTCGGGAAGGCTTATGGCAAAGCGGCCGGGATGGTTCCCGAGACCTACCCGGTGGAGGCCGCGCAGGGAGCGGAAGTGTTCGACAAGTACCGTTGTTCGTGATTGCTGCGACGTATTCCGTTGTTGAGTGGGACAGGCCTCCTGGCCTGTCGCTGGCCGGAAGAGCCGCTTCGCGGCTACGACAGGCCGGGAGGCCTGTCCCACCAGCTATGTCGCCGTAATTCCAAAATGGAGCACTAAGGGGAAGTTAGACAGATGAACACCGCGACACTGCCGGATCTTACCTCCAGTTACGATGTCCCGGCGCAGCGGGCGACTGAGTTTCGTCGCCAGGGCCACATCCTGCTGCGGGGCGTGGCTTCGCCGGAAGAAGCGGCGGCCTACCGCAGTGTCATCCTCGCGGCGCGCGAGCGGTTCGGAGCGGAGCGGACTCCCCTCGACCAGCGCGACACTTACGGCAAAGCGTTCCTGAAGGGCATGAACCTATGGCCGAAAGACGAAGGCGTGCGGCGATTTGTGCTGGCGCGCCGGTTTGGCGGCATCGCGGCCGAGTTGCTCGGCGTAGAGGGCGTCCGCGTTTATCACGACCAGGCTTTGCTCAAGGAGCCCGGCGGCGGAATCACTCCGTGGCACCAGGACCAGCACTATTGGCCTTTGGACACGGACAACACCATCACCATGTGGATGGCGCTGACCGATGTGACACCGGAAATGGGTACCATGCGGTTTGCCTCCGGATCGCACCGGGCGGGCTATCTCGGCGACATGCCCATCAGCGACGATTCCGATCGCAAGTTCGAGGAGTACATCCAAAGCCGCGGATACAAAATCGCCCACGGAGCCGCCATGAACGCTGGCGATGCCACGTTCCACTATGGCTGGACTCTGCACGGCGCACCCGCCAATGACACCGGCCGGACGCGCGAAGCGATGACCGTGATCTGGTACGCCGATGGAGCCAGGGTGACCGAGCCCGACAACTTCAACCGCGGGCGCGACCTGGAACGGTGGCTGCCGGGCCTGAAGCCGGGCGATCTGGCCGCGAGCGAAATGAATCCCCTGGTGAGCCGGAGCTGAGAGACTGAAAATCCTATCCAGCCCGCCCCTCAGTACCGGCTGGCTTCGTTCAGCAGTTCGATCGAGCGGACATCGAGTTTGAGCCCGATGGCGGCGACGAGTTGTTGAAGCTGCTCCGGATTGGTAGCGCTGGCAATGGGAGCGGCGATCGAGGGACGCGCCATCAACCACGCCAGAGCCACCGCCGCGGCAGTGGTCGAGTGAAGCGAGGCGACTTCATCGAGCGCGTTCAGGATGCCGATCCCGCGCGGGTCCAGATACTTTTTCAGCCCCTGCCCCCGGGCGCTCTTGCCGAGGTCGGCTTCCGAACGGTATTTTCCCGTAAGGAATCCGCTGGCCAGCGAAAAGTAAGGGATGACACCAATGCCCGATTCCTTCGCCACCGGCTCCAGATCGGTTTCGTATCCCTGCCGTTCGTAGAGATTGTAGTGCGGCTGCAGGCTCTGGTAGCGCGGCAGGTGGTGCGACTGGCTCACGCCCAAAGCCTCGCGCAGCCGCGGGCCGGTGTAATTGGAAGCGCCGATGGCACGCACTTTACCCTGCCGGATCAGCTCCGCATACGCTTCCAGAGTCTCTTCGAGCGGCGTGGCGGCATCGTCCGAGTGGGATTGGTAGAGGTCGATATAGTCCGTCTGGAGTCGGGTGAGCGAAGCCTCGGCGGCGCGCAGGATGTAGGATTTCGATAGGCCTTTCTTGTCCGGCGCCAGTTCCATGCCGACCTTGGTAGCGACGACGACGCGCTGCCGCGCGCCCGTCCGCTTCAGCCATTTGCCGATAATGGTTTCCGATTCGCCTCCCTGGTTACCGGGGGCCCATTTCGAGTAAACGTCGGCGGTGTCGATGAAGTTGAGGCCGACGTTCAGAAACGCGTCGAGCACGGCAAACGAAGCGGTTTCACCGATGGTCCAGCCAAAGACGTTTCCGCCCAGGCATATCGGCGAAACCTCGATCCCGCTCGATCCCAGCGGGCGCAATGCAAAGGAGTCTGGCAGTTTCATATCCACCTCGTTGGATGTTCGGGGCGGGGAAACGATGCCACGATCATCGGCCTGCCTCATCGCGAATGGTGGATATTGGCCGCTTACGTGGGGCAGACCATCGTTAGTTTGTGGTCTGCCCCCTGAGTCATGAACTCGAGGGCAGCGGTTAGGGACCAGCGCTTTACTTCGTAGCACCTCTTGAATGCTCGTGCTACGGATGCTAGTATACGATTTGAATTCTCGTAGCTCCGCATGGATCTCCGCGCGTGTCGTCGCCACCATGTTCCTGGCGGCCGGCACGGTATTTGGCGCGGCCAACGGCGGCCTTAACGGGCAATTGAGCGATCCGCAGGGAAAGCCGGTCTCGGGCGCCAGGGTGAGCGCGGAATCCCGCGATGCCGGAACGCGGGAAACCCGCAGCGGCACCGACGGGCGGTTTACCTTCCCTTCCCTTCCCCCTGGTGACTACAAGCTGGTTGCATCCGCGCCGGGCTTTGTCGACGTAAGCCAGACGGTCGCGATCGTGGACGGCGCCGCTCTGGCGGTGAATTTGCATTTCGCCAGGCTGGCTTCCCGCACCGAAACCGTCACGGTGACCGCGGACGTGAGCCAGATCGACGTCCAGGCGCCCGATCCCACCGAGAAGGTGTTCGTCAGCGAGAACTTGCTGGATGCCAATCCGGGACGACCGGGCGCGCCGATTTCGATTCCCGGCTATCCGATCGAGACGGCGTCGAGCGGCATTAAGGCGCCGCAGTATTTTGCGCCGGGCGTTGCGGGCGACCACGGCGAGCCGATCGCGCAGTACGTTCAGGTGGGCAGTTATCTGGTGCCCAACAACCTGTCGGCGAATGCGCACGGCAACGGCTACGCCGATCCGAACATTTATATTGCGAACGCGATCGAGAGCGTGCAGGTGGATGGCGGCGCGTTCAACGTGCGCGAGGGCAATCACGCCTTGAACCTGGCATCGGTCTATGGGCTGCGCTCGCACCTGGATCCGTTCTTTACCTTGACGGGAGACCAGCGGGACATTACGGGCACGGCGGGGATGAGCCCTTCGACGTATTCGTGGGCCGCGGTCGAGGTCTCGTACGGCAATGGATTCCTGGACCGGCTGGAGCACCGCAAGCAGGTCAAGATCAACGGCGGAGACGTCTTCCACGCGGGAGATCACACCCTGACGTTGTTCGGAATCGGATACTACGGCACCTCCTACATGGCGGGATTGAGCCCGATTCACGGATTCAATTCCGTCGATGCCGCCGACGGTTGGAAGCAGTACCCGGATACGATTGACCCTCGGCAGAAAGACCAGACACACACCGCGATGATGGCGTTGAACGACGTGTGGAAAATAGGCGAGGACCAGGAGCTTCAGCTCTCAGGGTTCTTCCGCACCTACAACCTCTCGCTGTCTACAGACTTTGGGCTGGGGCTAGTCCGGCAGAGCGAGTTCCGCACCGTGGCCGGCGGCGGCGCGGCGTACCGGAAGAAGTTCTCGAGAAACTTTACTCTGCTGGCCGGGGCGGACTACCAGCGCGAGGCGCCGCGGCGCGACGATCTGGACCATTACAACTTCTACAATCCCGCCGATCCGTATTCCTACGGGCCTTTCATCAAGGTGGACGGAAACAACGTGACCATCGCTCCGATATCGCCCTACGTTGCCGCGGAGGGCGAGCTGAACAGGTATGTGCACTACTACCTGGGATGGAGACGCGATGAGATCGGCATCGACAACCAGGATCTGCTGACGCCGGCGAATTCCTGGAACCGGTGGGTGGGGGTAAATTCGCCCAAAGCGACGGTGACGCTGTTTCCGGAGGAATCCTGGTGGGTTCCCGAGGTCGCGCTCAGCTTTGGAAAGTCGTTCTTCACCGAAGATCCGAGAATGGGATCGGCCATTGGCCAGCAAACCGCGACCGGCAGCCCGGCGGCTGTCGACCCGGTGGAGACGGCTCGCTCGTATCAGTTGGTTGCGAGCAAGCGGTTCCGCAACACCGATCTGAAGCTGACGCTGGGACACGAGACCCAGACCGCCGAGTACGGCAAGATCGATCCCGACGACGGATTGCAGTTCAACCTGGGGCCGGGCCGGATACGCTATCTGGCGGCCACCGTAAGCCAGGGCTTCCGCTGGGGACAACTGCTGGCGACCTTTGAGCAGGCCGATGCGCGCGATCTGGACACGGGGCAGGTGACGCCCGAAGCGCCGCGGCTGATCGGCGATCTTTCCGGGACGTATCAAAAGCTGCCTTTCCATTTGCAAGTCAAAGGCGAATTCGAGTACGTGGGAAGGAAGGCGGTTGGGAATGGGTGCAACGAGAACAACCCCAACGACCTGACATCCTACTGCCTCGGCGCGCCGAACAAGGAGTTTCGGCTGGCGCTGGTGCGGCCATTCCTCGAGGGAAGGATCGACGTCGGCGTGAATATGATGATTGCCAGCGGCTACACGGGGCAGACCACGGAGAACTTCGCCACCAACTTCGCACCCGGGCAAGCGGGGCTCGTGGACGGAGCGGTTCCCGAGAACCCGATTTCGGAGGTGGTTGGAGTGCGCATACCGTCGTACGCGAGCTTGAACTTCACCTACCGGTTTGGGCGCAAGATGGCGCCGTGACTAAGGGCACCAGCGCCCGTTTTGGACGGCCGGCGCAACCGTGACGCTCGCCTATTTCACCCCCGCCGCCCGCAGGAGCGCGGCGTACTGTTTGTCCATCCCGACGATGTGCCCGACCAGCCAGCTCTGAAGGAATGTCATCACGTGCACCGTGATGATCACCGTTCCCTCGCGAAAGTTCAACTGCAGGACCTTTACTTTCTCGGTCAGCTTGTCGTGTTCCGCCTTGTGTCGTTCGAAGCCGGGGTACCGATGCAACCGCATGAGCTTCTCTTCGTTGGCGAAGTGCGACACGGTATAGGCGGCAAGGCCGTCGAGGATTTTTCCCATTACGGCCTTCCCCTGGCCTTCGAGCATGGCCGCGTGAAGATCGTTGATCAGACCGATCAACTTCTGGTGTTCCGCATCGATCGACGCGATGCCGACACTATACTGATCGCACCAGCTCACCACTTTGGTGGCTGGCCTGGTTTTGAGGGCACCTTCCATAGACATGTTTTCTCATCGGCGGGAAGGCGCCAAAACTGTAGGAATCCGCGGCTTACTTCCTCCGCTGGCGAAGGCGTTCGAGCAGCAGAGCGCGCTTTTCGGGAGAGAGGGCCTCGATCGTCGAAAGCTCGCGGTGCTGATGGCCGAGGGGCGTGAGGCGCTCCAGATACCGCGCCAGGCCGCAAGAGTCCAAACCAGCCACGAAGCCTTCGGCGGCGGCGCGGGAGCGAGCCGATTCGGCATGGTAAGCGTCGCGGCCGGTAAGCAGCTCGCCGATGGCGGCGACCCAGGGAGCGGGGTCGTTGGCGGGCACTACGGGGCGCGGCATGGCGAGCTCGTCGTAGGCGGCCTGGTAGCGCTCGATGAGGCGGACGGGGATAACGTAACCGGTTCCCTGCTTGGAGTCGCACAGGCCGCCGGAATCGCTGGCGATGACGGGGATGCCGCGCAGCAGCGCTTCCATTACGATCAGGCCGAAGCCCTCGTACCAAAGCGACGGCGCCAGAAGCACGCGGGTGGGCGCGAGCAGATCGTCGATGTCGCGGGCATTGGGGAGGAAGGAAACGTTGGGCAGGCGCTCCAGGGCGCGCCGGTCCTCGGCCGTGGTTCCCCAGCCGGGCACGGCGGCGAACGGGCAGTCCGGCATGCGGGCGGCGATGTCGAGAAACAAGGAGATGCCCTTCACCGCGCAGGGATTGATCATGGTGAGGAAACCGCGCTCGAAGGAAGCGTGCGTGGGCCAGGGGCCGGGGCCGTAAATGGGCGGATGAATCACGGCGGGAGAGCGGCCCAGGGCGCGCTCGACGTAGCCGGCCATGTGGGCGCCGATCACCACGATGCCGGCCGAATCGGCCACCAGGCCGGCGGCATGCGGGTCGGGGTTCCAACTGGCGGGGCCGAAAGGAAAGAACTGGGGCGTGTGGGCCAGGTACACGACGCGATCGGGCGCGGCGCGATGGGCTTCGCGCAGCAGGCCGTGAC
>PLRS01000102.1 GCA_003164035.1 Bryobacterales bacterium
TATCGACGACGAGCACCTGGTTCCGCGCCCGACCCTGACTGTGTATCAGCCGTTTGGGCAGGGTCCGCTTTTTGGCGGGCGCCTCTTCGTCCACGTGCGCTCGGATCCGTATGCTCTGGTCGGCCCCATCACGCGAACTATCCGCGGCCTGTCGGTGGACCAGCCGGTGGATCGCGCCGCGACCCTGGAAGACGTCCGCGCGGAAGTGCTGACGCCGGACCGGTTGAACGCCCTGGTTTTTGGCGGCTTCGCCCTGGTGGCGCTGACGATCGCGGTGGTCGGGGTGGCGGGCGTGCTGGCGTTTTCGGTGAGCGCGCGAACGCGCGAATTCGGCATCCGCCTGGCGATCGGTTCCCAGCCGCGCCATCTGCTGATGCGCGTCGTCGCCGAGGGCGCCCTCATCACGGCTATCGGTATTGGCGCCGGACTGGCCTGCGGGCTGGCGCTACAGCGGCTGGCCGGCAGCTATTTCGACAACGTGCGGATGCCGGGAGCGTGGGTCGTGGTTGGCGCCGCCGGCGTGTTGATGGCCGCGGCCGTGGCCGCTTCCGCCTGGCCGGCCATGCGAGCCGCCCGGGTGGACGTGATCGAAGCCCTGCGCGCGGACTAGGTCTCTGACCGCATGATTTTGTGCGCTAACGTGAAACCACTCCCTTACGATCGTGGCTCGTAACCGAGCCGCGCGCGTCAGCAAGCGGTTGCTGATTGGCACCGGATCTCCCGGTCATGGTACTAGACCGGACTCTTCAAGCTACCGCCTTATCAGGCAACCCTGCGGGTCGACTCTCGCGGCACGATGTTCGGCTCGAGCAGGATGCTCTTTGGCTGCGCCGGCCGCTTGGCTTCTATCAGCGACAACACCAGTTTGCCGGCGCGCTCGCCGATAGCTCTGCTCTGCTGGTCCACGCTCGAAAGCGGCACCCGCAGGGACCTGTCAAAGTGAAGATTGCCGCAGCCGATCACGGCAATATCTTCGGGAATGCGCAATCCCGCTTCGAGGATGGCGTCGATCACTCCCACCGCAATCGGATCGTTGTAACAGAACACGCCGTCGGGCCGCGGGTCGAGACCAAGCAGCTTCTTCATCGCCTCGTGGCCGCTCACCCAACTGTCCACGTCGGCCGAGCGGCCCGCCAGAATGTATCCCTCGCATTGGCTCATTTCGTGGCGCGCCAGGGCTTGGACGTAGCCTTCCAGCCGTCCCACCGCCGTGCTGGCGGCCGGACCGCGAATGTGTGCGATTCTGCGGCAGCCGACCGATATCAGGTGTTCGGTCGCCAGCCGGCCGGCGGCGACATCGTCCACACCCACGAAGTTTGCCGGCGTCCCCAGGAAACAGCGGTCGATGAGTACATACGGGACCTTCTGTTCTTCGATGCTGCGAAAACTCTCCACCGTCGTCTGGGTGGAGGCAATCATCAGTGCATCCAGTCTGCGGCTGAGCAGCCGCTTGATCTCCTGGCGTTCCAGGTCCGGGTCGCCCTCGGCCGAGGAAATCAGCAGGCTGTAGCTCTTGCGGCGCAAAGCGTCGGAGAGCCCGATCGCCACTTCCGCGAAGAACGAATGCACCAGGTCGGGAACAATCAACCCCGCCGAATAGGTGCGGCCCGTGACCAGCGCTCGGGCGGCCATATTCGGCTGGTAGTTCAACTCCTTGATGCGTTTGAGCACGCGCTGGCGCGTCTCTTCTCCAATATCGCTGTGGTTGCGAATGACCTTGGAGACGGTCACCACGGACAGCCCGAGCTCCCGGGCGATGTCCTTCATCGTTACCGCCATTCTTGTACTATTATGCGCCCCCGCGCAAAAACCCTTGACACGAACGCAACACCACTAGTATACTTCCGCTAGTTAACGGTTAAGTAATCGTATTTATCGCTGGGTCCTGTTTTGGGCTCTTGGCCGCCGGCAGCGAACCCCGTGCGCTTCCTCGTTGCCCGCCGGCTCGCCCAGGCGCTTCGAAACCAAAGTCCTCGTAAAGGAGACACTGTGGCAACGTCAGCCAGAGAAAAATGGTTGAGGCGTTCCAGCCTCGCCGCGCTTTTGACGATTCTTGGCCTATGGGGCGCCGCGCCCCGGGCCGCCCTGGCCCAGGAGGCATCCGCCACCGTTACGGGCGTTGTCTCCGATCCATCCGGCGCCGCCATTCCTAGCGCCGTCATCAAGCTCACCAACGTGGATACGGCCGTAGTCCGAAGCACCAAAGCCAATAGCGATGGCGCCTACGCCTTCCTCAACGTCACCCCCGGCAAATACACCGTTCAGGCCAGCGCCGGCGGCTTCGCCACCGTCACCCAGACGGCGGTCGCCCTCGAGGTGAATCAAACCGCTACCTTCGATTTTCACCTGAAGGTCGGCAATACCCAGACCAGCGTAACCGTGGAAGCGGCCGCCGCCGCCGTCGAAGCGTCCACCTCCGAGCTGGGCACCGTGGTTGCCACCCAGCAGGTCAACGACCTTCCTCTCAACGGACGTAACTTCACCCAACTGTTGACCATCACCCCGGGCGTTGCCAACATCAACCGGGACCAGAGCGGCACCGGCGCGGGTTCGGGCGGTGGAGGGTTCGCGGGCGCGGCCATCGGCGTGGCGGCCTTCCCATCGATCAATGGCGCGCGCGTCCGCAGCAACTCCTTTCTACTGGACGGAATCAACGATCTGAACACCTTCCTGACGACGTATAACTTCGCCCCGATCATCGACGACATTCAGGAATTCAAGACTCAGGGCCATAACGATCTGGCCGAATACGGCGGCGTCATGGGCGGAGTCATCAGCGTAGTCAGTAAGTCCGGCACCAACCAGTATCACGGCACGGTGTGGGAGTTCCTGCGCAACTCCACTATGGACGCGCGCGGCTTTTTCAACGCCCAGCTTTCGCCGCTTCGCCAAAACCAGTTTGGCCTTGCCGGCGGCGGCCCCATCTCGATTCCCAAAGTGTATAACGGCAAGAACCGCACCTTCTTCTATGCCGCTTACGAAGGATACCGGCAAGCTCTCGACACTGAAGGCGGCGCGTTCGGCCCCACCGCCGCGGAGCGAACCGGCAATTTCAGCGCGCTGCTGCCGGGTACGGTTCTTTACGACCCCAACAGCACTACCTATAACGCCGCTACCAACACTTATGCGCGCACGGCTATCCCCGGCAACATACTCCCGACAAGTGAGATCAGTCCCATCGCGCAGTTGTATCAGAACCTGGTTCCCAACGCCGGGACCCTCCTCAACGGAAACAACATCTACCTGCCGGAAAAGGAACACATCACCAACGACACCGGCCAGATCCGGGCCGATCAGTATTTTGGAAATTCCGACCAGCTCATGTTCCGCTACAGCCAGTATGAAGAGTCCGAGCTGCTCCCGAACAGCGTGATCGGCCTGGACAATGACGATATTTACGGGCGAAATTGGACTATCCATGAGACTCACACGTTCGGCCCCACGTCGATCCTGGAACTCTACTTCGGGCGGAATGTTGGCTTCGACAACGAAGTCGCCGCGGTTGCCGGCCAGGATTCCGCGTTCCTCGGCAAACTAAACGCCCTTGGCATGAACACCACCTTCGAAACCCTGAGTGGCAAGGAATATGCGCCGATGATGAGTAGCATATCCGGCTATCTGGCCTGGCCGAATTCCGCGCTGCAGGGTACCACTCTCGCCAACGTCTGGCAGTTTGGCGGCAACTACACGAAGATCCTCGGCAAGCATACCATCAAGGTCGGCGGGGATATTGAGACCAACTATTTCCACTCCCCCATCGGGTACGACACCGAGTCGTTCAAGCCGGACCAAACGGCGGGCCTCGGCGCAAACCAGGGCGTAGGCGGCGATGCGTGGGCTTCGTTTCTCCTGGGAGTGCCTTCCGGCGCCGCGCTCCGGAATGTCAACGAAGTCGCGAAGGGCGGCTGGATGGATGCCGCCTATGTGCAAGACCAGTGGAAAGCCACGAATAAGCTGACCGTCAACATCGGATTCCGCTACGACCTCCGGCTGTGGCCGATTTATGGCCAAGGCCAGGACCTGTATACGGGCAACGCCAATCCGACGACGGGACAATACATTCTGACGGCTCTTCCGCCGAACTGCTCGGCCACCGTCGGGGCGCCCTGCCTGCCCAACGGGATCTACGCCGGAGCTCCCGCCACTGGCGATACGTATGCTCAATACCCCGATCCCAACGGGCCGGGGCAGCTTCCCGCCAACGTCGTCGTGGCGGGCTCGAATCACGCCATTCTCAAGAACGACTTCGGGGATTGGTCCGGAAGGCTGGGCCTGGCCTACCGGCTCACCGACAAAATGGTGCTTCGGGCTGGGTATGGACGCTTCTACGACATGTGGGGCGGGATCACCCAATTGTCCCAGAATTTCGGCGGCAACTGGCCGGCCGTCGCCACCATCAACAACTCGTCCCTGAACGCCAATACCGTCACTTCGGGCATGTCGAATCCATTGGGCTTCGGCGCCGGCGGCGGCCTTGTTTATCCGGTCTCCACCTTCTCCGAGGTGAGCCAGTGGATGGTGGATCCGAATTTCAAATCGCCCTATATGGACCAGTGGAACTTCGGCATTCAGCGGGAACTGCCCAATAGCATCGTTGCCGATATCAACTATGTCGGTTCGGTGGGCCGCCGTCTGGACTGGGGTCCCGTGCAGAATGTGGCCGTTCCCGGGCCGGGTCCGGTCGCGCCACGGCAGCCGTTCCCGTACATGTTGCCGCAATGGTTCGACCAGAGCGATGGCGCCGGCAGGTACAACGCCCTGCAGGTTTCCGTCAATAAACGCGCCTCCGCCAATATGGCCTTCCAGTTGTCGTACACACTGTCAAAATCGATCGACGACAATTGCGGCATCGGCGCCGACTGCATCATCGAGAATGTATACAACCGCACCGCGGACGTGCAGTTGTCCGATACCAACCAAAAGAACAACTTCACCGCGTCGTTCACTTTCCTGTCGCCATTTGGAAAAGCGGGTAATGGCGGCAACAAAGTCGTCAGTGCATTGGCCGGCGGATGGCAATTGAACAGCATCGTGTCGCTCCATTCCGGCCAGCCGTACACGGTGTTCTCCAATACCGCGATCCTCAACAACGGCGGCTACAACAGCGAGTGGGCTAACTCCGTCGGCGGTTCGAATTCCGGCACGCATGGAACGGTCGCCGAATGGTTCAATACCTCTGCCTTTGCGAATCCGGCGCCCTACACCTACGGTAACGAGGTTCCCAACTCCTTGGTCACCAATTGGGGGAAGAATGTGGATATATCTCTGTTCCGCAAATTCCGCATTGGCCTCGGTGAAACCCGCTTCTTTGAACTCCGGGCGGAGGCATATAACGTCTTTAACAACGTTATCTTCGGCATCCCCAATAACAATCTGGGTAACCCCAATCCAGGCCAGGTGACCGGGGTGGCGGGAGCCAGCCTGCCGCGCCAGTTGCAGATGGGCATGAAGTTCTACTTCTGAGACAGCCCCCGGCGTCAATGCCGCGTGCGCGCGGCGCGGCATTGACGAGCTTTTGTGGCGCGCGCACTCATGCGTGCCGCGTCGAGACTCATCTCAACGCCCGCGCTCAGGCGGGATACTGCATACTGGTTGGCTATGCCGCTCAGTGATACAGTGATACAGGTGTGACCCGCATCGAATCCCAGCCGGGCCCCTTCCGCCGCCGCGGGCATAGACCCCCAAGCGTCCTGCGCGCGGTTCTGGGCCTGGCCTGGGCTCTCTCGATCCTGGGCTTTACTCTCTTCGGCACCCCGCAGCAGCAGGTTCCCCTGCCTATGTTCGTCGACGTCGCGGCCAGGTCCGGCATCGCCTTCCAGCTTCTTTCTTCCCGCACGCCTCAGAAATATCTCATCGAATCCATGCCCGGCGGCGTTGCTATGCTGGATTATGACGGAGACGGGCTCGAGGATCTCTTCTTCGTCAACGGCGCTCGCCTCCAAAGTCCCATGCCTCCCGGCGCGGCCCCCGATAAGTCCGATCCGAAGTACTGGAATCGCCTCTACCATAACAACGGCGACGGCACCTTCACCGACGTCACCGGGAAGGCCGGACTCCGCGGTCACTCCTACGGAATGGGTGTCGCCGTGGGAGACTATGACAACGACGGCCACCCCGACCTATATGTCACTAACTTCGGGCGCAATATTCTCTACCACAACAATGGCGACGGCACCTTCACCGATGTCACCGAAAAAGCCGGCGTACCCGGAGGCGGCTGGTCGTCCAGCGCTCTATTTATCGATTACGATCGCGATGGCTATCTCGATCTGTTTGTGGCACGCTATCTGGATTGGGATTTTGCCAACAATCCTCCCTGCGGCGCGCCGGAGCGCGGTCAGCCGGCTTACTGCCATCCGGACGTCTTCAAATCGGTCACTTATCTTCTCTATCACAACAACGGCGACGGCACCTTCACCGATGTAAGTGTGAAATCCGGCATTGCCGCCGCCCCGGGCAGAGGCCTCGGCAGCGCGCTGAACGATTACGATCGGGACGGATGGCCGGATATCCTGGTCGCCAACGACGCTATCGCCGAGCAACTGTTCCACAATAACCACGACGGCACCTTCTCCGAAGCCGGCATGGCGGCCGGTCTCGCCTATGACGAAGACGGCCACGCGTTCTCGGGCATGGGCGTCGCGTTTGAAGATTACGACAACGATGGCTGGCCGGATATCTTCATCGGCGACCTGGCGAATCAGAAATACGCCCTCTTTCACAACCTGAAAGGCGCGTTTCAGTATGTGTCGGGCCAGACCGGCGTCGCCCGTATGACCATGGCGCACTCCGGTTGGGGAACGGCGCTGGTCGACTACGACAACGACGGCTGGAAAGACCTCTTCGTCGCCCAGTCCCATGTTATGGATAACATCCAGTACTTCCAGGGCAACGTGCGGTATCTCGAACCGCTCTTGCTGCTGCGTAACATACAGGGCCGCTTTGAGGACGTGTCCGCGCGCAGCGGCGACCCCTTCCGCCCGGTACAAGCCGCCCGCGGGGCGGCCTTCGGCGATCTCGATAACGACGGCCAGATCGACGTGGTAGTGAGTTGTCTCGACGGCAAGCCGCTTGTGCTTCGCAATCAGGGAAGCCCCAACCATTGGCTGGCGATTAACACCGTCGGAACGGTGAGCAATCGCGATGGCATCGGAGCGCGGTTGCACTTGGTGAGCCAATCCGGCGCCAGCCAGTTCGCTACCGTAACTGCCGGCGGCAGTTACTTCTCCGCCAGCGACAAACGCGTGCATTTCGGTTTGGGCGCGGATCGTTCGGTGCGGTCGCTCGAAATCGCGTGGCCCAGCGGCACTATCCAGACCTTGTACGATCTTGCCGTGGACCGCATTCTTACCGTGCGGGAACCGTCGAAAGGGACCAGGTAACGTGCGCCCGACGCGATGGACGCCAATCGCGAGCGCGCTGGCCGCTTGTGTTTGGGCGGCCCTCGCGTTCCCTCCCGCACCGGGCCCCATCCGTTTCGAAGACGTCGCCCAGCGTGCCGGCGTCCGCTTCGTCACCGAGAACTGCCCCACTCCGGAAAAGCACCAGCCCGAGACCATGCCCGCCGGAGTCGCCCTGCTCGATTACGATGGCGACGGCCTCCTCGATATCTACCTGGTCAACGGCGCCGAGATGCCGTCGCTGGTGAAGACCGGGCCGAAGTACTCGAATCGCCTCTTCCATAACAACGGCAACGGCACCTTCACCGACGTTACGGAGCGCGCCGGCGTCGCCGGAAGCGGCTACGGCATGGGCGTCGCGGTGGGCGATTACGATAACGACGGCCGGCCCGATATCTTCCTCGCCAACGTCAACGGCAATCAGCTCTTCCACAACAACGGCGACGGCACCTTCACCGACGTCACCGCTAAAGCCGGCCTCGCCGGCCCCACCCGGGACGGCCGGAAGATGTGGTCCATTTCGGCGGGATGGTTCGACTATAACAACGACGGCCGGCTCGATCTGTTCGTCTCCAATTACTGCCAGTGGGATCCTCTCCATGAGCCGGCCTGCATCGGCCTGAACGGCCGCGGCTATTGCCATCCCAAGAGTTTCGCGCCGCTTCCCAATACCCTCTATCGCAACAACGGCGACGGCACCTTCACCGATGTTTCCCGCGAAACCGGTATCGCGGACGTGGAAGGGAAGGGAATGGGGATCGCTTTCGCCGACTATGACGGCGACGGTTTCATGGACGTTTTCGTCGCCAACGACAACAGTCCGAATCTTCTGTTCCACAACCTGGGCGGCAAGAAGTTCGAGGAGATCGGGTTCGCCGCCGGTGTGGCTTACAACGAGGATGGCAACCAGCTAGCCGGCATGGGCGCCGATTTCCGCGACATCGATAACGATGGCCTGCCCGACATCTGGCACACCGCCATCGAGAACGAGACCTTTCCGCTGTTCCTGAATCTGGGGCGCGGGCGCTTCGGCAATGCCACCCAGAAGAGCCGCCTTGCCCAGTTGACGCGGGAAATGTCCGGCTGGTCGAATGGAGTCGCCGATCTCGATAACGACGGCTGGAAGGACCTGTTCGTCGCCCGCGGCAACGTCATGGACGATATCGACGCCGTCTCCCGGCATTTTCATTACGCCGAGCCGAATGCCGTCTTCCGCAATCTCGGCAACGGGCAGTTCGAAGACGTCAGCTCGACCGCCGGAGCCGATTTCACCCGCCCCGCGCCGCATCGTGGTCTGGCCTACGGCGATTTCGATAACGACGGCCGGATCGATCTGGTTGTGACCGCGTTGCGCGGCCCCGTTCAGTTGTTTCACAATATTTCCGAAAACCACAACCACTGGCTCCTGCTCCAACTGACCGGCAGAAGAAGCAACCGCATGGGGATCGGCGCGCAGATCCGGGTCACCACCGAAGACGGCCGCAGCCAGTACAACGAAGCCACCACCAGCACCGGTTACGCAGCGTCCAGCGACGCCCGCGTGCACTTCGGCCTGGGGCGTTTCCCCGCCGCCCGCGCAATCGAGATCCGCTGGCCGTCCGGCATCCGCCAGTCGCTGCGGAATGTGCTCGGCGATCGTATCGTCGCCGTCACTGAGCCTGCACCCGCTTCCGCGGTAAAACAGTGATGCCCATCAGGGAGTGGGGCGCTTTTCGGTGATTTGCCGGAATACGCGCAGAAGATTTCCGCCGAGGAACTTGCGGATTCGCTCGTCCGAATAGCCGCGGCGCAGCATGGCATCGGTGATCAGGGGTAGATCGCTGACATCGCGCATGCCGCGGGGCAGGGTCGGGCCGCCATCGAAATCGGTTCCCAGCGCGACGTGGTCCTCGCCGACGAGCCCGATGGCGCGGTCGACCACCCCCACCCAATCGTCGACCGTCATCTTCAGATCCTCGGGAGCGGCCGAACCGCCCATGGGGAACTTGGGCGCGGCGATCCGATCGAGGTCGAAAATGGTCAGCGGCCCGGTTGCTTCCCCCACCGGCTTGGTATCCCAGAAAGGCTTGCCGGCATGCGCCGTGACCCAGTCGAAGACTTTGCGATTGTGGAACTCGTTGCCGATCTGAAAACCGATGACGCCGCCTTTGGCCGCCAGCTTCTTCAGCAGCCAGTCGGGCATGTTGCGGGGAATGTCGTTGACCTGGCGCAGGCCGTGGTGAGTGGCGACGACAGGGTCGGTGCTGGCGTCGATGGCCTGCGAAATGGCGTCGTCGGAGGCGTGCGAAACATTGATCACCATGCCGAGGCGGTTGGCCTCGCGTATCCATGCCCGGCCGCGATCGTTCAGGCCTTTCCATCGAAACGTGCCGGAGCAACAGGAATCGGCGTAATTGTTTTGCCAGTTGTGAGCCGACAATTGCATCGACCGGAGTCCCAGCCGGTAGAAATCGCGCATCACGGCGGGGTCGCCATCCAGATCGAAGCTCCCTTCGACGTCGAGGACGGCGGCGATCTTGCCGGCCGCGTGGATTCGCTCGACGCCGCTGGCGTCGCGGGCGATTTCGATCGCCGCGCTATTGGCCTGGATCTGGGTAATGCAGGCGTCGATCAGCCGCAGCGCCTGCTTGGTTTCGAAGCGGCCGGGATAGTAATCTTCGGTGACGTAGAAGGAGAAAAACATGGCGCCCAATCCGCCGTCTCGCGCGCGGGGCAGATCGAACTGGCCATCCGGTTTTCGCTGGCCGATATCGCCGCCGTGGTAAAACTCGCGCTCGATGGCGTGGATGTGCCCGTCGAAAACCAGAGAGCTGCGGTGCAATTCCCGCGCGCGGTCGGATACCGCGGCGCCGGCCGCCGCCAGCAGTGAGAACAGTGCCGCCAGGCCCGCGAAAATCGATGGCTGAAATCGC
Organism: Bryobacterales bacterium; assembly: GCA_003164035.1. Lineage (GTDB taxonomy): Bacteria > Acidobacteriota > Terriglobia > Bryobacterales > Bryobacteraceae > JBEKYD01. The sequence continues at coordinate 10,313 of PLRS01000102.1, forward strand.
TTCACACAAGGATTATACTGGTTGAACTATATGACTGGTAATCGCCCGAAACTCGCCGCGATCACGACCGTCTACCGTAAGCATTCGCACACGCAGCACATTGTCGACCGGTTCCTGGAAGGGTACGGCTGGAACGGCACGCATCATCATCCGGAGATGGACCTGATCGCGCTGTACGTCGACCAGGTGGGCGCCGACGATCTGAGCCGCGACCGCGCGGCGCGTTTCCCTTCCATGAAGATTTACCCCACCATCGCCGAAGCCCTGACGTGCGGCACCGGCAAACTGGCGGTGGATGGAGTGGTGGTGGTGGGCGAACACGGCGACTATCCGAAAACGCCCAAGGGGCAGGTGCAATATCCGCGCTACCGTTTTTTCGAGGAAATTACGGCCGTATACCGATCGAGCGGGCGCGCCGTGCCCATGTTCAACGACAAGCACCTGTCGTGGAACTGGGAGTGGGCCCGGAGGATGTACGACACATCCAAGGAGCTGGGGTTCCCCTACATGGCCGGGTCGAGCCTGGCGGTGACGTGGCGCATTCCATCGGTCGAGTTTCCCACCGGCGCGCGGGTGAGCGAAGCCATGTGCATCGGTTACGGGGGCGTCGACAGCTACGATTTTCACGGCCTGGAGACGATCCAGTCGATGGTGGAGCGGCGCCGGGGCGGCGAGACCGGCGTGAAGTGGCTCCAGGCGTACCGCGGCGAAAAATTCTGGGACGCGTGCCGCGAGGGCGTCTGGCCGCGCGACCTGATGACCGCGGCGCTGTGCCGAAGCCATACGCTGACGCCGGCGCGCGCCGGGTTCACCGATATTTTTCCGTCGTTCGAAGACATGGGGCGGCTGGTGAAGGATCCCGTGGCGTATCGCTACGCACATGCCGACGGGCTGAAGTGCACGCTGCTGCTGATGAACGGCTTGGTGCGCGATTTCAACTTCGCGGCGCGGCTGGACGGCGTAGCCAAACCATTTTCGACGCAAATGTACTTGCCCATGCCGGACGGGCGCACCACCATGGCCAATTTTTTCAGCCCGCTGGTCAACAACGCGGAAAAGATGTACCTGACGGGAAAGGCCACCTATCCGATCGAGCGGACGCTTCTGACCACGGGCCTGACGGCGGCCGGTGTGGACAGCCTGTATGCGGGGCAGGTCCGGATCGATACGCCGCACCTGGCGATAGCGTATCGGGCACCGGCCGAATCGACTTTCTGGAGAACATAACCATGGCGCCGAAGATTACCCGCAGGACCTTCCTCGAAACCGCGGCCGCCGTTCCCGTGCTGGCGCAAGCACAGCCGAAACGCATCGCGATCGTGGCGACGGTTTTCAGGCTGCAGTCGCACGCACAGCACATCGGGGACCGCTTCATCGTGGGGTATCCCTGGGAGGGCGAGTGGCACAAGCCGAATACCAAAGTGGTCTCCCTCTACGTGGATCAGAAGCCGGCCAACGATTTGAGCGGGGACCGCGCCAGCGAGTTCGGCTTCCAGGTGTATCCGACCGTCGCCGAGGCGGTGTGTTGCGGCGGGTCGAAGCTGGCCGTCGATGCGGTCCTGATTATCGCCGAGCACGGCGACTATCCGCGCAACGAGAAGGGGCAGATTCTCTATCCCCGTTACGAGCTCTTCCAGCAGATAGCGAAAGTGTTCGAGGCTGGCGGGCGGGCGGTTCCGGTATACAACGACAAAGCCCTTTCCTACAGTTTCGAGAAAGCCAGCGCGATGCGCGACACCGCGCGGCGGCTGAAGTTCCCGATGCTGGCCGGATCGTCGCTGCCGGTCACCTGGCGCCTGCCGGAACTGGAGCTACCCTTGGGATGCGAGATCGACGACGCCCTGATGGTGGGCACGGGCGGAAGCGACGCCATGGATTTTCACGCTCTCGAGGCCATGCAGTGCATGCTGGAGCGCCGCAAGGGCGGCGAGCGCGGCGTGAAGAGCGTGCAGCTCATCGAAGGAGACGCGGTGTGGCAGGCGGGCGAGCATGGGCGCTGGTCGAAGGAGATGCTCCGCTCGGCGCTCTCGCGAAGCGACAATCTGAAGGGGCTCACGGTGACCGACGGCCGCACCCAGGACATGGTGGGGACGGGCGTGCTTCCCGCGCTGGTAAAGAATCCGTGGGCGTATTTCATCGAATATCGCGACGGGCTGAAAGCTACCCTGCTGATGCTGACCGATGCCGTCGGCGATTTCAACATCGCCGTAAAGCTGAAAGGGAAGCCGGAAATCCTGGCCACGCAGTTCTTCCTGTCGCCCGACCCCAACGTCACCTATTCGGCTTGCCTGGCAAACAAGATCGAGCAGATGATCGAAACCGGCGTGGCGCCGTACGCGGTGGAGCGGACGCTGCTGGTCAGCGGCATACTGGAGAGTTGCCTGGACTCCCGGGTCAAAGGACACACGCTTGTCGAGACACCGCACCTTGCGGTCACTTACCAAGCTCCGCGGGAATCGCAGTACTGCCGTAGCTGACCCCGTCAGAACTGCAGCTTCAGCGCGAACTGGATGACGCGGCTTCCGGGCGCGGTCGCGTTCAGGCTCGTAATGTTGCCGAACGACGACGTGTTGAGTGTAGCGGACGGATTGCCGAAGTTCGAATGGTTGAACAGGCCGAAGGTTTCGAAGCGGAACTGGAGACGCAGGCGCTCGCGGATCGCGAAATACTTGAACAGGGAAAAATTGACGGTCTGGGCGCCCGGGCCGTGCAGCAGGTTGCGGCCGGCGTCACCGTAGGCGTAGTTAGTGGGCGTAATCGGGTACAGATCGTTGACGGTGAAGGCGGCGGCGGCGATACATCCCACCAGGTGACCGCGTCCGCAGTCGGCGGTGGGCGTCCCGACCAGGTCCGGCCGGTAGGTGCCGCTGGAGGAGGTATTGGCGGTGTCGGTTCCGGTGGTGACGTTGAACGGTATGCCGGTCTGGATGGTCACGATACTGTTAGCCTGCCACCCGGTGAACATAGCTCTCAGCGCCGGATTCTCGACGCGGAAGAACGGGACGTCGTAGACGAAGCTGGCCAGGAACCGGTGGCGGATATCCCAGTTGGAGTTGCCGTAGTCGTCTTTCCAGTCGTAGGGAATCAGCGGGGTGCCTCCGCCATTGGAGTCGGTAGTGACGTCCAGCGTGTGCGCCCAGGTGTAGCTGGCGTTCATCTGCAGACCGTGCGTCAGGCGCTGGCGAAAGATGATGTTCATGCTTTCGTAGTTGGCGATTTCGTCGTCGTTGATGGTCCGGATCACACCGAATAACGGATTGGGGCGGCGCGAGTTCACCGAACCGGGGCCGGGCTCGAGCGGCGTGTTGTTGTAGAAACTGCGGTCCAGGTGGTAGGAGTGAGAGCCCAGATACTGAGCCTCCAGGCCGCCGCCGTTCCAGAGCTGCCGTTGCAGGCTGGCGCTCCACTGATTCATACGGGGCGTGGGCTGGTGCCAGGGGTCGGTGGCAATGGTGCCGGCCGTCGCCGCGGTCGGACACACTCCGGTGGTAAACGGGTTGGCCAAAGTGGGCAATGTGTCTCCGACCGAGTAACTGCACGTCAGAATCGTGGTAAAGGGAGGGTTGGTGTTCAGAAACGTATAGCTGTTAGTCTGATTCGGGTTGAAGTAAATTCCGCCGCCCGCGCGGAACACCGTTTTTCCGGTGATGCGGTACGCGAACCCGACCCGCGGCGCCCAGTCCGAGTGGTTCGGCGCGGTGAAGTGATAACCGGGCGTTCCGCCGACCAGGGCGGTCTGGTTCGGATTCAATTCGGTGGCGACGCCGTTGATGGTGTAGGCGACGGTGGGCAGTTCGTAGCGGATGCCATAGTCGACGGTGAATTTGCGCGAAACCTGCCATTTATCGGTGATGAAGAACCCGTCGCGCCATTCGGCCGTACGCCCGCGCACTTCCGGGCCGGGGGTGGTGAAAGACTGGGGCGTTCCCAGGATGAAATCGGCCGGCGCGTAGCCGGTTATCGTTCCGTTGAACGTGAACGCGCCGCGCGCGCTGTTGACGGCGGCGCGCCCGGTGGCAAGTCTTCGGAATTCAAGCCCGGCCATGATATTGTGCGAGCCGTGCGTCCAACTAATCTGCTCGGACAGTTGAGTGGTGCTGTCGTTCTGATACCAGTTCGTGGAGCCGTTGGCCAACCCGTTGAAGCCGGTGATACTGAAATCGGGAATACCGGGGTTGTTGTACTGGGAGTCTCCCGTGAAGCCCGTGATTCCCAGATTAGTGCCGGCATTGGCCTGCTTGTTGACGGAGAAGGGGTTGAGCGTAGCGGTGCTGAAGAAGTTCCGGCCCACGCGCAGATCGTTCACCAGGTTGGAAGTCAGGGTGTGGGTGTAGCCGACCGTGTAGTTCGTGTCAGTGACGGGGGTGGTGGCGGCGTTGGTCGGAATGGCATTGCCGCCGAACACGGCCTCGCTCTGATAGTCGGCGCGCGCGTAGAAGCGGATTTTGTCGCCGATGTTTTGATCGATGCGGTCGACGGTTTGGTTGGTGGAGATAGTGGTCGGCACCGGCACGGAGTAATTGCTGGCGAGTCCCCCGAGGTCCGGCGCCGGATAATACTGCTGCAAGGCTAAAGCTATGGGCGAGATGCGCGAAGAGGGGATAATGTTGCCGGCGAACGGAGCGTTGCCGTTCAGCGGATCTTTGATGGCGCCGCCGGTGATGCTGGTCGTCGGGACGCCGGAAAAATTACCGGTGAAAAAGACAGCCGGCATTTCGGTGGACAGCGACGTGGCGCTCTGCACCAGGCGGTAGCCCCCGTAGGACGCCATGAAGAAGGTCTTGTCTTTTCCGTGATACAGTTTCGGAATCCAGACCGGCCCGTCGAACTCGGCGCCAAACTGGTTCTGGCGTAGCGGGGGCTTGGCTGCGTTCGGGTTGGCGGGGGTCGGCAAAGTGAAGAAGGTGCGAGCGTCCAGAACCTGATTGGTAAGAAATTCCAGCAGCGACCCGTGAACCTGATTGGTCCCGGACTTGGTGATCATGTTGATGTGAACACCGAGATAGGAGCCGTATTGGGCCGAGTAAGTGCCGGTCTGGATCTCGACTTCCTGAACGGCCTCGATCATAGGCTGCACCGGCGTAGTAGTGATCAGGTTGTTCATGATGCTGATGCCGTCGAGCGACATTTCGTTCTGGATCTCGCGCGTACCGGCGCCGTTGAAATCCTCGCCCGGGGGTGTACCGGTGGCGGAAGACTTGGTGCCCTGTAGCACGCCGGGAGTGGTGGCGGCGAGGCCCATGGCGTCGCGGCCGTTGAGGGGCAGTTCGGCGACGTTGCGGGTGCCAAGAATCTCCGATACGGCGGCGTCGTCGGTCTTGATCGCCGAAACGGCCGCTTCCACCGTGACCGATTGGGACACCGCGCCCACCGGCAGCAGGATGTCGGTTCGAACCGTTTGATCGATGTCCACCACGATGCCGGTCTTGGTGACCTTCTCAAAACCGGCCTGTTCCACGGCGACGCTGTACACGCCGACACGGACGAATTCGATGGTGTAATGCCCTTGGTCGTTGGTGGAGGTGTCGTATTTCGTGAGAGTGCGAGTTTCGGTCGCAACGACCTTGGCGCCCGGGATTCCCTTACCGCTTGAATCGGTGACGGTTCCGACAAGAGACGTGGTGGTAGCGAGCTGCGCGTGAGCTGCAATCGCCAATAACGCCAGACAGATTCCCGCGCGTAAGTGGTGTTTCATTTTCCATCCCCTTTTGGAGCCTAGATATGTTTTGGATTCACGAGCACGTAACAAGGTGTTAGCGATAATGCCACAAACCCGTTGAATGCGCAAGTAGAAAATGACCACGGGAAGCCTGTGACCCGTTCCGTAATGGACGTACCAAGCTTTCTCGGTGGGGCAGGCGGTTCCGCCTGCCAGCCAATTCTCTCACGGCATCTCAGGAAGCGGTTGCCGGCGATTAGACCAGTCACTTCCCGTCAGTGCCTTAATTCCGAGACAGGTCGATTACCGCAAAGGCGCGGAGCTCGGGAACGGTGAACTCCACCAACGGTCCACCCTCAGTCTGCCCCGCCGGGGTCCAATCCTGAAGATGCGCGTCCGCCACTCCGGACTCCCTCAACTCACCCTTGGAATAAGCGCCTCGAACGCGCACCCGGAGGCCGAGAACGGGGCGGCCCGCATAGTTGAGCAGAAACACGCGCGCCTGGCGCGGTCCGCCCACCAGCCGGGCAATCACGACTTCGCTGCCATAGACACGCAGCGAACGCTTGTCGTCACCGATCTGAGACCGTATCTTGTGGGCGGTGGCGCTCGGATCCTGCGCTTCTTCCCTCGGGTATTCTTTCGTACCCAAACGTACATTCAGGTGAAAGCTCCGATCGGGTTTCTTCTCGATCCGATAAAGCAGGTTCATCCGCGTGAGGAGATTCAGCAACTCGCCGGCCTCGTCCGATCCGTCGTCGACGACGCCGAAATCGGCCACCGGAGCCAGGTCCGCGGCGGGAACAGTCTTCAGAAATTCGAGCATCCGGCCGAAAGCGGCCTCGCCGGACGCATCGGCCGAAAGGAACGCGTCGGCGCCGTAGGTGAACGCCTCCGCGGCGGCCAGCCCGGCGGTCTCCCCCTTCACCCGATAGGCGAACTTGCGGCCGGGAGCGCGCAGTATCTGCCAGCCATTGGCGTCGATCCAAGGGCTGCTCGTGGCGGAAGCTTCGTTGGGGCGATACTGCACGCCCGGTTCGTTCAGCTTGACGGCATCGGCGGGAGCCTCGGCTCCCCCGGTTAACAGGTGCAGCAACAGGGCGGCGGCGAGCATCAGACCTCCAGCGACTCGACTTTGATGCGGTTCTTGTCGTACTCGCCAAGCCCAAACTTGGTGGCGGCGTACTCGATGTGCCCCGGCTCCCGGATAAACGTGTTTTTGTGAAAGTCCCGGTGGGCGCGAGGATCGATTTTGTCGGGCGAGCGATCCCACAAGGAGGGCGCTCCTTCGGCCTTCCGCTTATCCTCGATCAGGTCGAGCAATAACCGATCGATGGCCACCGGGTCGGTGCCGAACATCATCAGTCTGGGATAGAAGCGGTACCGCTTGTCCTCCGAGAAAGGGCCGCCATGCCAGATGGCACGGATGCCATCCATGATATGGAGCACGCATTTGGAGCGGAGCGGCTCGACCGCGGCCAGCGTGCCGATGAACGAAAACGTGTTGGTTTTCGAACGCATGTGAGAGCGCGCGACGTTCGAGAAATCGCCGTACGCCAGGTTCTTGAGGCACCCGGTGACGCCCGACGCCTGGTGCTCCTTGGCATTGGGGACGTTGACGATCTTGGTGAAACGCTCGGTGACCAGCCGCGCCAGGTTCGAGCGGGTATCGTCTTCGCCGAAGAAACTGACCTCGACATACGTTTTCGGATCGTAGCCCATCAGCGAACCGCGCGGCGTCTCGATGGCGACGATGTTCACGCCTTGCGGCACGACGCGCTCGTAATGCACGCTGGTGAGCTGGTCGAGGAAGCGCTCGTAGATGTAGATATTGTCCGCTTTCACGCCAACGGCAAGAAGATTGCGTACAATCCCGCCGACGATTTCCGGCGAAGCGCGAATGGCGGGCGCCCCCGAGCAGTTGACTTTGACTCCGACCACGTCGCTCGCCGAAAAGAAGGCGCCCCAGGCGTCTTTATCGTTCTTGGCGCCGGTAAGCGTTCCCATGCCGGCCGACAGCATCCTGTCGACGGTCGGCTGATCGACGCGGTCGGCCGCGGTATCGACCACGTTCTCGGAGTGGACACGGGTAACCACGCCGCGATACGGCCCGGGCATATGGGGGCCGTTCGCGGGTGTATAGCGGCTCACCACCTTGTACGAAGGCAGTTCATCGGAGCCCAGCAGCGCGGGCGCGGTTGCGAGTTGAAGAAAGGTGCGGCGATCCATAATCTATTATGACGCGCGACTTCCGAAAACCGGCCTTCCGGCAGATTGCGGTCAGAAGCTGCCCTCTACAGCGGTACCGCGTGCCGTGAAATGTACTCATCGAGGGCCGGATCCGGCGCGATATAGTGAAACTCTTCGGCGTAGGCGAGCCCGTGTTTCCTGCCCGTTTCCGCGTCGCGGCGTTCGAATTCGGCCTTGATGTATCCGTCGATTGCCTGGTCATCGCTGCCTGAAAACTCGGGCACCTTCAATTTTCTGGCAGCGAGCGATGCGTTCACTCCCTTCACCATGTTGGTCAGCATGGTGCGGCAGGCGTGAATGGCGACGCGCTTGGCGTCGAGCGTGGGGCCGATATCCACCACGCGATTCACCAGTTGTTGCGGGCCGCGCGCGAAGTAATATTTATCGCGAACCGCGTGAGGCTTCAGGCCGGCCGCGAAATGTTCCGGAAAATCCTTGCCGCCGCCGGCCATCCAGCAGGCCGCCTCGACCGACTGCGCCGTCACGTAGTGATCGGGATTCTCCTCGTAGTGGTCCCAGGGATCGTAGCTGAAGATCGTGTCGACCTTTAGCAGCCTAAACAGAAAGATCAGCCGCGCGCGCATTTCGATGCGGCTGATATCGTCCATGCGATGGTTTCGGTAGCCGAGATCGAAAACGTTTTTCAGCCCGGTGGCCTGGACCAATGCGCGCGCATCGCGCTCGTTGGCCAGAACCGTTTCGCCGGCGCTGAGATCGTAGGAGTCCTTCTCGTCGTTGCTGGCGCGGATCAGGTACCCGGTGTAGCCTTCCCGCAGGAGCTTGGCGATGGTGCCGAACGCGAAGATGGGTCCATCGTCGAGGTGCGGCGTCACCAGGGCCAGCACTTTGCCTTGGTGCGGGGTTCCCTCGGCGGCGCGTTCCACCGTCAGGCCGGAGGGTCCGGCGATGTTTTGCGCGGTCAGCGGAGAGGCGCCGGCCAAACCAGCGCCGAGCGCGCTACCGAAAAAATCTCGTCTGTCCATTGCGGAGCCTCATTTTCCGAAACCGCTACACGACGGCCTTGCCCAGGACTTCCTTGAGGCGCCGCGCCACGATCAGGTCCTCGCCCGGTTCGAGCATCCACACGCCCACCACGATGGTGTTTTCGTCGGTTGCGAGGCCCGCTCCGGCCTTCTTGCCGGTCTGCGGATTCAGCTCGATGCTGGGAGTTCCGCGGCGCAGTTCGGCCATCACTTCGCCGGGCCGGATCTTGATCCGTTGGGTGTCGTAACGCAGCAGCAGATGCGGCACGGCATTGGCGGCCACGTTGGGGATCGCCACGCGAGCTTCCAGCGTCGGGATGCTCTTGAGCTGCGCGGCAATCCGATCGGCACGGCGGCGAAACTCCGCTTCCAAGGCCGCATCCGTCTGGCTGAGAAACCAATCCACCGCGGCCACCATCCCGACGATCTGTTCCTTCGACACCTTCATCCCCCGCCCGACCGTGTCGGAATTGGGATTATTATTGCGCGCCGCCGCCGCGATCAGGTCCTTTGTGCCCAGCAGCAGACCGGCATTTTGCGGGCCCCGGATTCCCTTGCCGCCGGAAAAAACCACCATATCGAAACCCATTTGCGTGTAATTCCACAAGTTCGAGATCGGCGGCACGTCGGCGGCGGCGTCGATCAGACATGGCACGCCGTGGCTATGCGCTACGCGGACCCAATCCTCGCGGCTAATCTCGCCTTGCTCGGCGGCGTTGAAAAAATTCGTCATGACGGTGCGTTCCGTGAAGGCGGCCTCGTAGTCGGCCAGGGTAACTGCTTCGACGAAGCGCGCGCCGCAATTACGGATGGCGTGATCGTATTCGTAGCGATGGGTTTTCTGCGCGATGACTTCGTTCTTCAGCCCCGTCACATCGGTCGGGATGTCGTGAATCGCGGCCTGGTTGCCCCGCGTGATCGCCGCCGCGGTGGCCAGCGTCAGCGCGGAAGCGGCGCCGGCGCTTACCAGCGCGGCCTCGCACTTAAGCCGGCGCGCCAGATATTCTCCCGCCGCCGTCTGCAATTCCTGCAAACGAACCGGATGCTTGGCGGCGCGCGCCACCGCCGCCTGCACCGAAGGCGGCATGGTGGAAGCGGTCAGCGCCGTGTACGTACCCGCCGCATTGATGATCTTGGCGACGCCGAGCTTATCGTAATAATCCTCACCTTCGGGTTCAGGGCGGGTATCCGCCGCCAGCTTTCCTTCGGCCAGACCCAGTCCCGCCACCGCCAAATTGGCCCATCCCAAAAAACCGCGTCGCGTGCGATCTCCGTTCATAACGCCTCCTTGCGCCGATCAGCTAAAATTCTAATACAATAACTGCGAGAGAAATATGGCTCGCTGGTGCCTTCCATTGCGATTGTCGATGTCTTTTCTGGCGTTGGCTTGTGCCCTGAGCGCGCAACCGCCATACGACCTGCTGCTCAAGGGCGGCCACACCATCGATCCCAAGAATGGAATCGACCGCGTCATGGACGTGGGCATTGCCGGCGGCAAGATCGCCCGGGTCGCCGCCGCCATCGACCCTGGCCAGGCGAAGCAGACTGTCGACGCCGCCGGATTGTACGTCACGCCCGGCCTGGTCGACATTCACGTTCACGTGTATCTTTGGCAGGAGCCGGGCGGGGAGGCGGCGCAAGCCGACGCGCATTCCTTCCGCAGCGGCGTGACCACCATGGTGGACGCCGGCTCGTCCGGCTGGCGCACGTTTCCGGACTTTCGCCGGCGCATCGTCGATCGCTCGTTGACCCGCATTCTGGCCTTTCTGAACATCGTCGGCGCCGGCATGGGCACGGGCAAGGAAGACGATCCGGCCGAAATGGACGCGCAGGCCGCGGCGAAGACCGCCAAGGACAATCCGGACGTCATCGTGGGATTCAAGACGGCTCACTACGCCGGACCCGGCTGGGAATCGGTGGATGGAGCCGTGAAGGCAGGAGCGCTGACAGGCTTGCCGGTGATGGTGGACTTCGGACGGATCAACGCCACCCGCAATATCAACGCATTGTTCCTCGACAAGCTGCGCCCCGGAGATATCTTCACGCATTGCTTTTCGGGCCACCGCGAGGAACTCCTCGCCAGCGGCAAACTCAATCCAGCCATGGAGGCAGGCCGCAAGCGCGGCATCGTATTCGACATCGGACACGGCGCCGGGAGCTTCTATTGGTACGTGGCGGTTCCGGCCTACGCCGCGCATTTCTACCCCGATTCGATTTCATCCGACCTGCATATCAACAGCATGAACGCCGGCATGAAGGACATGACCAATATCATGTCCAAGCTGCTCAATCTCGGCTCGCCCCTGGCGGAGGTGATCCGCATGGCGACCTGGGCTCCGGCGCAGGAGATCAAGCGGCCTCTTTTGGGCAATCTCGATGTGGGCGCGGACGCGGATATCGCCGTGCTTCGCCTCGACCGCGGAAACTTCGGATTCGTGGATTCGGCCGGCGCCCGGTACCCCGGCAGCCAGCTAATCGTGTGCGAAATGACGCTACGCGCGGGGAAAGTGATGTGGGACCTGAACGGCCGCGCCAGCCAGGACTGGAAAACATTTCCTTACCAGAAAGAAACATGGAAACACTAAACGGGCCTTTGTGGCCAACTCTGATTCTTGCCGGCGCGAGCCTGGCCTTCGCTCAGCCGCAGCCATACGACCTGCTGCTCCAGGGCGGCCACGTCATCGACGCCAGGAATAATATCGACGCGGTGAGCGACGTCGCCATTCGCGGCGGCAAAATCGCCCTGGTGGCTCAGCACATCGATCCGGCGCAGGCCTTCAAGGTGGTCAACGTGGCCGGGCTCTATGTCACGCCGGGGCTGGTCGACATTCACGTGCACGTTTACGCGGGCACCGGAGAGCCGCGTTCCTACGCCGGAGACAACAGCTTGTATCCGGATGGATACATGTTTCGCGTGGGCGTGACTACGGTGGCCGATGCCGGTTGCGCCGGCTGGCGCAACTTCGAGGATTTCAAACAGCGCGTCATCGATCGCGCCAAGACGCGCGTGCTGGCGTTCATCAATATTGTCGGCCACGGCATGCGCGGGCCGAAGTACGAGGACGACCTCACCGACATGCAGGCCAAGCCGACGGCCGAAATGGCGCTGAAGTACAAAGGCTTGATCATCGGCGTCAAAACCGCGCATTATACGGGCCCGGAATGGACCCCGGTCGAGCAGGCGGTGGAAGCCGGCACCATCGCCAATATTCCCGTGATGGTGGATTTCGGCACGAACCGCAAAGAGCGGCCGATGAGCGAGCTGGTCACCAGGAAGCTGCGCCCCGGCGACATCTACACGCACTGCTATTCGGGATTGAGAGACGAACTGGACGCATCCGGGCACGTCAACCCGGCCATGTTCGAGGCGCGAAAGCGGGGCGTTATTTTCGACGTCGGCCACGGCGGCGGCAGCTTTGCGTGGCGCATCGCGATACCGGCGATCCAGCAGGGATTTCCGCCCGATTCCATCTCCACTGACCTGCACACCGGTAGTATGAACTCCGGTATGAAGGACATGGACAACCTGATGAGCAAGTTCCTGGCGATGGGCTTCGCGCTGAAGGACGTGGTGGCGCAATCGACCTGGAATCCGGCGCGGGAGATTAAGCGGGAGGACCTCGGCAATCTCTCGCCGGGCTCGGTCGCGGACGTGACGGTCTTACGCGTGGAGCAAGGCGATTTCGGTTACACCGATATGTACGGAGCGCGGCTGAAGGGCAATCAGAAACTCACCGCTGAGCTGACGCTGCGGGAAGGAAGAGTGGTCTGGGATCTGAACGGCATTACCCGTCCCGACTGGACCACGCTGCCGCCCAACTATCGGCAAACCGGCGACGCGCGCTGGGACGCGGTGACTCCCGCACCGGCCAGAAGGCCTGACACCAAGCGTTGATTCAGCCCGTGGAGCGGACTCTCAGTCTGCCAAGCCCGATTCGGGACCGGGTGGCGCAAACCGCTGCGAAACTGGTGCCGGAACCGATCTGGGATGCGGAGCCGAAAGAACTGGCAATCGAGTTTCCGTTCTCTAAGATGTTTGCGGAAATCGATGAGGCCGCGTAGGCTGGCAGCCCGTTCACAGCAGATCCGCGATTTGAATCCTCTTCTTCGTCTTTCCAAACGGCGCGGTCAGGAATTCGAGGAAGGGCATCGTCGCGCGGAAGCGGCTCCAGATTTCCTGGTAGAGCCGCGGCGTGGTGGCCAGCTCCGGCGGCAGCTCCATATATAGGATGTAACGCTTGAAGCGCAGCAGGTCGGCGGCGGGGTGGTCGCAGGCGAAGCCTTTCGGGACGCGCGTCAGTTGCTCGCCCTGCAGTTCTCCCAGCAGGCGCTTGACCGTTTTCGACGCCAGAATGCGGCGCAATTCGCCGTGGTTCCGGGCGACGTGTTCGCGAATCGTCCGCAGCGCGGCGGGGTCGGGCAGGTAGACCCCACCGCCCACGGCCACTTCCTTGTGCGAGATCGCCACGTACAAGCCGCCATCGCTCTGGCCGGCGCTGGCGCGGCTATGGAAACTGGCCGCGATGTGGTCCTTGTAAGGCGTCTTGTCCTTGCTGAAGCGGGTATCGCGATAGATGCGATAGATGGCCTTCTCCGGTGGGGTGACCAGGCCCGGCGCCAGCCGTTCCAGCCCGCGGTTCAGCGCTTCCACCAATTGCACCATGGGCTGCTTCACGTATTCTTCAAAATGCGCTTTGCGCGGTTGGAACCACTCGCGCTTGTTGTGGCGCGCCAGCCCTCGAAAAAACTCCAGCGCTTCGGCCGGAAAACCGGGGAATGGGGACCCCATTGTTGCCTCCCTATATAATTGAGGTGGATGCTCACCGCGGAACAGACCGAGGCGCGCCTCACCGAGATTCCTCAACTCACTATCTTACGCAGCGCGCCGCTGGCGGGCTACACGCGATTCGGAATCGGCGGCCGGGCCGATTGGCTGGTGGATGCCGCGACCGTCCCGGCCTTCACTGCCGCGCTGGAGATGGCGCGCCAAGCCGGCTTGGCCTGCACCGTCATCGGCGGCGGCACCAACCTGGTGGCATCCGACGCCGGCTTTCGAGGCATGGTGCTGCGCTATCGGGCCGCCGCCATCCGCGCCGAAGGCTCGTGCGTGACGGTCGAGGCCGGCGCGGAACTGCAGGACCTGGTGGACTTCACCACAGCTCGGGGCTTGAAGGGACTGGAAACGCTGTCCGGCATCCCCGGCTGGGTGGGCGCCGCGATTTACGGCAACGCCGGCGCCTACGGCCACTCCATCTCCGAACGGGTGGCCCGAGTGGAGTATTTCGATGGCGCCACCGTTGGCCAGGTGGATCGCGCGGACTGCCGGTTCCGCTATCGCGAGAGCGTCTTCAAGCAGCGCAAGGATTGGGTCGTTCTGAGCGCCGTGCTCCACATGGAAGAAGCCGAAGCCGCCGAGTTGCAGGCCACCGCCGCGGAAATCCTGGCCGTGCGCAACCGGAAATTCCCGCCCACCATGAAGTGCGCCGGCAGCATTTTCAAGAACCTGCTGCTGGCGGATCTGCCCGCTGCTTTGCAAGGCGAAATTCCGGGTTCGGCGGTGCGGGAAGGCAAAGTCCCGGCCGCCTGGTTTCTGGAGTGCGCCGGCGCCAAGGGGCTCCAGCGCGGCGGCATTCAGGTGGCCGACTATCACGCCAATCTGATTTATAACGCCGGCGGCGGTACGGCGGCCGAGTTGCGCGAGCTGATCGGCGACCTCGAAGCCAGGGTAGAGGCGCGTTTCGGCATTCGGCTCGAGCCGGAAGTGCAGTTTATCGGGTAGGAAGAAAAAAAAGGGGGAGCCTCGCGGCTCCCCCGGTACCGCTCACTGTGTCCTAAAAGATGAACTTTCCGACGATCTGCACCGTGCGCGGGCTGCTGCTGAACGCCTTTTCCGGATTATTGAAGTTGATATTGTTGACTGTTACGTAGGCGGTGCTGCCGGATGTGCCGACGGCGCCCACGTCGTTGAGGGATCCGGGAATGAACTGGGCGTGGTTGAACAGGTTGTACGCCTGAGCGGAGAATTCCAGTCTGGCCTTCTCCCTGATCTGGAACCGCTTCGTGATCGTGAAGTCGATGTTGTCGATCGGGCGGGTGGGTTCGGTATTGCGGCCGGTATTGGCCAACGCGCCGACGGCGGCTTGGATGTACCGCGCATCGGGATTGATGGCGACCCACGCGACTACCGTATTGACGGACGCCGTGGCCGCGTTATAAGCGATCCGGTTGCCGTTCTTGTCGAGTCCGTAGACGGCTGAGCCGGTGCCCGCGGTCCCGTTAGGATTCAGGATGGTGCGGGAAATGGCGCCGCTGTCTCCATTGAGGTTGGTGTTGACGCCGCTCGAAACGGTGTAGTATTCCGGCGATTCGTAGGTGTACACCGGAGAGAACTGCCAGTTTCCAACGATATTCTTGTAGAACCAGTTCTTGCTTTCCTTCAGGTAAGGCAGATCGTAAACCGAAGAAAGGGTCAGGCGGCTGCGCCGGTCGAGGGCGGAAGTGGCCTTCTCCTGCGTGAGGTCGCCCATGTCGGGGACGCGCCGCTGGCTCAACGCGCTGGAGTTGAGCGTGTCCGTCGAGTTATCGATGTTGCGGCTCCAGGTGTAGGCGGCCAGGAAGAGCAGTCCCTTGGAGAAGCGGCGCTGCATCTGCAGGTCGAGGCCGTTGTAGAACGACCAGCCCTGTGGCTCGTACGCGGTGATGGAATTCAGGAAGCCGGCCGAGGCCCAGGCGGGGTCGGCCCAGCCGGCGGAGGGTTCCCGCAGTTCGCCGACGTTGAGCGGCAAGCTTGCCAGCGTGGCGGCGCTGGGAGCGGCCATGTAGGTCGGGATGTACGAATTGGCGTTGACGTTGGAATGCAGGCGGTTAATCCACATCTGCATCAGCTCATGGACGCCGCGGGTGCCCACGTAGCGGGCCGTGAAGGTGTAGTCCCTGGCGAAGGTGTGCTGCAGTTCCATAGTCCAGTTCAACGAGTAGGGGAGCACCTGGTCCGGCAGATAATACGATGTGGAGGCTACAGCCTGCGCATGGTTTAGAGTTCCGCTGGGTGCGTACTGGGCGGCTGTGATGCCGCCATTCGCGAGGAAGTTGGCGGGACCGTTGCCGGGGCTCGGCGTCACCGAGACGGCGAACTGCGGCGGCGGGCTATTGAGCGGCAGGTTGTCGTAGATCACATCCGTGGCGCGCCCGAAGCCTGAGCGAATGACGGTATTGCCGTCCTTGCCAAGCGTATACGCCAGACCGATGCGAGGGGCCAATCCGCCCCAGGTGCTCGATTTGGGAACGCCGAAGTTAACCAGTCCGGGTACGCTGGCGACCGAGTCGAGAGCCTGCTCTTTGGCGCCCTGCGACACGCCGGTCCATTCGTAGCGGAGGCCGGCGTCCAAGGTCAAATTCTTCTTGATGCGCCAGGTGTCCTGGACGAAGCCGTAATACGCCAACGAGTTGCCGGAGAACTCGGGATTGCCCAGCGTCCGGCTTAGGTAATAGTCCGGGAAAACGTCCTCCAGGTAGTTGGCGAAGCTGGTGTACTCATAGTCTCCGCGAACGCGCTGCGAGAAGTGCGTGCCCGAAATATAGTCGCGGATCTCGAAGCCGGCCTTAACGGTGTGCTCGCCGTGGGTCCAACTGACGTTATCGACTGCCTGGTAGCTGTTGTTGATGCCGCTCTGCGGATAATTCGGATTCGGTCCGACCTGTAAGTTCAAATCCTCGAAAACCAGGTTCGGAAAGGCATCCAGGCCGGGGAAGGTCTGGTTGCCCACCGGCTCGGACTGGTTGTTGCGGTTGAAGCCCAGGCGCAATTCGTTCACCAACTCGGGAGAAAAGGTGTGATACCAGGCCGCGGTGGACAGGTAATTCACGTTCGGGGTAGGTGTGTAGAAAACGGGAAGGTCGGCAGCCGTGCTCAGCGAAGAGCTGTGATTCTCCACGTAACGGCCGCGCAACTGGTCTTTCTCGGAGATATTGAAATCCGAGCTGATGACGGCATTGTACGTATTGGAGAAATTCGGTCCCACCGCCGAGATCACCCCGGTCGGGACGGTCACTCCGCCCACCGTGATATTGGGAGCGCCGGCCGTAGTGGCAGCGGCTACCGCATAGGTCTTGACCACGTTCAGATTGGTTTGGCTGATGCCCGGCAGGGCGGCCAGAGTGGCATAACCCGCGGTTGTGGGCGCATAGAAGCTGGAACTGGCGGTGGACGCCTGGCCGATGGGAAAGTATTCGAAACCGCCGAAAATGAACCACTTGTTGCGGAGGATGGGAGCGCCGACATTGGCGCCCAGTCGGTTGGAATCGTAACGCGGAATGCTGTAGACGCCGCTGTTCTTGAAGGACTGGTCTAAGGCGTTGAGGTTCCGGTTCCGCATGTAATCGTAAAGGGTGAAGTGCAGAGTGTTGCTCCCGCTCTTCACGATAGTGTTGAACTGGCCCCCGGAGGAGTGGCCATACTCGGCACGGAACTGATTCGCCAGAATCGTAAACTCGGCCACGTCGTCATTGGGAATGGAAACCACCGGGCCGGTGGTCGACTTGGCGTTGTTATTGACCCCATCAATCGAGAAACTGTTGTTTGTCGGACGCTGGCCGCCCACCGACGGGCCGGTGCCGTAACCGACCCCGCCGCTCGAAGCCACGCCCGCCTGTAGCAGCGACAGGTTGAGCACGCCTTGCCCGCTGCTGCTCGTGGACAGATCCTGAACTTGCTGCGCGGCGTAAGATTGCTGCACCTGGGCGGTTGTGGTATCGAGCAAAGCACCGGCTTCGACGACGTCCACGGTGGTCGACACCGTGCCCACGGCCAGTTTCAGGTTCGCCGTCGTGGTGCGGTTCAAATCGACGCTCACACCCGCCAGGATCGCGGCCGCGAAACCTGTGGCGGTGGCCGAAACATCATAGGCGCCCGGCAGCAGGTTACTGATGCGGTAGTCGCCGTTGATGTTGGTGGTGCCGGTGAATTTAACGTTGGTGGCAGTATTGGTCGCGGTCACGGTGACGTTCGGAACGGCGGAGCCGCTGGCGTCGAGCACCTTGCCGACTAGATCGCCGCTGATGGCTTGCGCGGGCGCGGACGGCGCCAGGCAGGACAATGCGACAACCAGTGCAAAGACTGGCACAAATGGGGCTTTATGCTTCACGGTCATAAGGCAATTGCCCAAGCAGGTTGAGGGCCATCTCTGTGCTATTTGATTGCAATGCCATTCGTGCCATAAAAGAGTCTGCTTATCCTGTTAACGAAAGCGATTACTTCTAGAATCGGGAGTTTCTCGCGCCGGCATACCAGGCATTCAGCCCAGCCCACGAGATTTCTCCCGGCGCCGGCCGTTCCCCATTGCCGCCCTCAATCACAACAAATGCAACAATATTCTCCGAACCCATGCAACCACTTACAGCCATCACACCCTCGTCACCCCCTACCCGCATCGTACAGTA
>PLRS01000145.1 GCA_003164035.1 Bryobacterales bacterium
CGGCGCACAGCACCTTGCTCTTCGTCGAGTCGAACGAGGCGGATTGCGCCAGCGCCTCCTGGAAGATCTCTCCGTCGAGTGAGAAACTCTCGGGCGGCAATTCCATCTTTTCCGACTTGTAGACGCCCTTCAACTTGCCGAGCGCGGCGGTCTTGTCTTTGCCTTCGTACTTGTTGCCGCGATAGCCGCCGTGCAGCGCGGCCCAGGCTGCGCCCATGAGCCGGTGATTCGGTTTGCCGCTGGCGTCGGTGTAGGGAAGGTGCCCTTTGCCGGCGAGGAACTTCACCGCCTCTTCGACGTGCTGTTGAGAAATAAATTGGAGTTTCATGGGAGTCCTTTCACGTGCGGTCGGCAACGAGCGCGGCGATGAAGAGCAGGAGCATCAGAAACAGGCCTTCGTGTCCGGCGACAAAGCGTTGAATGGCTGCGGTCAAATCATCCTCGCGCCGGCCACAGCACAGACGCAATTCGGGTGTGCTGGCGGGGCATCGTCGCCGGAAGGGAAGTCGTCGTCCACCGGGATCGGCGAGGCCTCGGCGTTATCGACACACTGGTCGCAGGCATTTGGGCCGAGAATCCACTGCTTCATCTCGACGGCGTTACGTTTTAGCTTCCCGAGATAGGCCTGGCTCATGGCGTCGTTCATCTCGGTTGAAGCGATCATCTCTGCCCGCCAGGTGGACATCCCGTCGACCACGTCTTTGATCAGCTTCGCCGTGCCCGGCACGCCCAGGCGTTGTGAGATCCCGGCGCTCACGGCATCGGCAACCGATTCGAGGGTCGTCGCGTCGATCCCCACAATAGTGTCGTTGACCTGTTCTGCCGCGTAGGCCGCTGCCTGGTCCGCAGTCATACCTGGATATTCTGTCACGGGCGGCTCGTCCGCGTCGGCTTCGGCTTCGGCGACGAGCGAGATCTTGTTCGCCGTTTCGATGGCGGAGATGATGTTGACCTGCAAGAGTGCCGTCAGGAGCGGCCTGCGGTTGCGCAGCAGGTTGTGCATTCGCATCGTGACCGCGTGCCCGGCATGCTCGGCACCGATTCCGCGATCGGGATCAGCCAGGGCTTCGAACTTCATCTCGACAACTCTTTTGCCGAGCGCTTTGAAATAGGTTTCAAGATCCCGTTGGCAGCGCTTCTGCACCGTCTTACCGACGAGGCCAAGCAATCCGGGGCGCTGGGCTTTCTCCAGAAACTCGGCGAGGGTCTCGGTAATGCGGGTCTGCGTCTTCACCTGCGCCGGCCTTCGCCTTTCCAGCCGAGCATGTCGGCGATTGTGTCTTCGAGGGAACCACCGCCGCCAACGCGGGCCAGGGGATCGAACTTGAGATCGATGTCACAGTCCGGGAGTCGAATGGTGACCTCCCGTCCGCTGTTCAGCCGGCGGATCGCGTCCTCGCGCAAAATCACCTCGGCCATTCGTCGCGTACTCATCGGCTCGCCTCTTCCAAAACCTTCGCCAGCCGGTTCAGCGCCTTCGTCTGCCGCGCGCTTTCGGTCGAGCCGTAGCCGAGATCCCCATTATCGGGCGCCGCGTTGCCTCCAGGGACTGCTGGCGCCGCAGGATCGGCCTGGTTGAGATCTGGATCGCTGGGATCGTTGCCGGCGCTCTTGGCAGCCGCCAACTTCAACTGGTGGGCTTTATTCTGCTGATCCATCAGCGCCAGTTCGCCCTGCTTGTTTTCGACCTCTTCCATCACTTCGTCGATGTTGGCGACGTTCAGGGAACTCAAAAGCGATCGCAACACCGCCGGCACGCGGATCTCTGGGAACACAACAGCGACGGCCGAGATGAACTGGCCGATCTTGCGGAGATCGTCGAGCAGGATCGGTGGCAGCGTGATGTCGAGCTGGGCGGGTTCGTCGGGGTCTTCATCCATGGCAATCGAGAAAATGTCCCGCAGAGCGTCCTGCCACAAAGCCTGGTAGCTCTGGAATTGTTTGAGCATCGGCAACTCCATCGCGGTGGCGGTGGCCAGGTTGCCGGTCGAAGGGTCGCCGAAGTAGTGCAGCATGATGCCGGTGGCGGCGCAGGTCATCAGCTTCAACTGATCGCCGTCCGAGCGGGCATCCCCGGCTCCGGAGGCTCGCGGCATCGGCGCGAGATCTACGCCGGCATTCTCCAACCAGGTGCCACCAGGCGCGGTCTGTGGGTGACGTTCAACCTGGGTCATCCCGGCAGTCGCGTAAGTCGATGTGAGTTTATTCTGGAGCTGGTTAATGATGCCCTGGCCGCCTTTGACTTTGCCTTTCCAGGCGAACTTCGCAAGCGCCTGGGTGATGGCGACGCGGGCTTCCATGAAGCGGCGATGCTCTTTCGACCAGTCGAGAGCGCTCGATAGCAGGCCGTTGCCGCGCTTCTGGAGTGTGTCGAAGGGCAGATGGTAGACGACGCAACTCTCGTCCAGCTTGCCAGCCTTTCCGGATGAGATCAGGCCCTGGCTCGACGGGTCTTTCTGGTTCAGCAGGAGATCGTTGTCCTCCTCGTCGTTGGTCCAATCGCGATAGTAAATAATCTTGTCCTGGGCGGTGAGGCGGCGATAGCCGAGCACGTGCTCTTCGTCGTCCGGATCGCAGATAATGTCCGTCATCTGCAAGGGATCGATGCGGCGAATGGTTTTTGGGTTTTTGCCTTCCGCGTCGAAGATCGCAAAGAACAGCTCGCCGTCGACCAGCAGCTTCTTGGAGGACCGCCGCAGCCCTTCCGAGTTCATGATCTTCGAGTTGCGCTTGTTCTTGGCGAAAGCGTCGCAGGCGTCTTTCACCTTCTGGTCTTTCGAGTCCCACGATGCGCCGGTGCCGAGCGCGTAGTCGGTCCAGAGGCGCACTGCCTGCTTCATCAGCGGATCGCGCAGCCAGTAGAGCCGGGCCTTCGCAACCAGCGTCGTGCGTGTCTGTGCATCGAGATCGGAGGCAGTCCACTGCCGGCCAGGGACGAGCCAGCCGCGGTCGTCGAGCGCGAGTTCGATGTCGGCCCGGGTGAAAGCCTCGCGCAGTTCCGGCACGTTCTCGGTGACGAAGTCGGCCATCTCGCGGACGGAGTAGGAGCGCTCGTTCACGCTGACCGTCGCTTTCGGCCGGAATAGGCCGCGGGCTGTGTCGAAGATGCTCACACTAACTATTCGAACCGAACTGCCAGTTGAAACTCGCCGACGCTTTTGTGCCGCCCGTCCAGGTCACCGTCACCTTGAAAGCCGCATAGGGCTTGGTGATTGAAGGGCTGCGAATTGCCGCCGTCGTTGAAGTGTTGGTGTCGAGCACGGTATCGACCGTCCCTCCTGCCATCTGTCCGGCGATGGTGCAGTTGAACGTCGAAGGCGATCCGTTGGGGACCTCCTCGACGGAGAGATACATTGCGCCGTTCGGATTGTGGATGATGAACGAGTCGCCGGAAGCGCTGGCGACTGCGGAGCCGCTTTTCGGGTTGTTGGCGTTGATCTGCACTGTCATGAGTTTTCCTTTACCAGTCTCCGAACCCATCGGAGAGGCATGAATGCTCGTCATCGTCTACGCTTCGGACGCCGACGTTGAAGTTGCCGCTTGCGAAATCGGCTTTCAGAAAGTTCTCGACCTTCTTTGCTTGTTTCGTCTGCATCTCTCGAACGGCCTTGACGGTATCCCGGCCAGCCAGCTTGCGAATGAGGGCCAGTGTTTCGCCGAGCATCAGAATTGCCGGAACTCCGGATTGTCGAAGTCATCCAGCTCCGGGGAAATACTGTGCTGCTCCGAGTGCTCGATGATGATTTCCTCTTCCACGTCCGCGCTCAGCGCCGTGATTCCCCAGACCAGCGCATCCATGCGATCGGGAGACTTCGAGAGGAACGGGACGTAGTCGCACATCTGGTCTTCCAAGATTCCAAACGCCCCGACGTGGTGAACTCGGTGCTGCTCGTAGAGCGCGGCGATCGGTTCGGCTCGGGTGAGCTTGCCGCGCGAGGCGTGCACCGCCTGGTACGCGAAATTCAGGTTGACGGTGCGCAGGATGGCTTCGACCAGGTCGCCGCCGTTGTTCACCTCGGCGATCACGCGGTCGGCTTTGTGCGCCTGGTAGGCGCCGACGATCTTCCTGGCTGCGTCGTTCGGGCTCAGTTTCTCGCTGAGATCGTCGAACAGATAGTAGTGCGGTGGCCAGTCCGCGCCCGCAGGTGATGGTCCCTGGCCCACTGCAACTATGCCCCACTCTGCGGAGTCTTCGCCCGACGTTACTGCTGGGTCGACGGCGATTACGATGCGAGACAGAGGCGGGCAAACTTGAACGCGATCGGTGTCGATCGCTAGTAAGGTCCACAAAGCGCCGGGGCGGTCTTCCAGTAGCTCGGCATTCAGTTCCTGCCGGCCGAGGCGCGTGCCTTCGTACTTGCGAATGATCGTCTCGAAGAACTTCTTCGCCAGATTTGACCGGTTCTCGTAGGTCGATCCTTTGGTGACGAAGGTCTCGGGACTTTTGGCGAGGTACTTGATGAGCTTCGTCGGCTTGGGAGTGGTGGTGATCACTGTACGTACATCGCCTTTGCGCAGCCCGAATTCCAGGTTTTCCCAGACGGCATCGGCATACTTCCAGGCGGCGAGTTCGTCAGCCCAGACTCTGACGTGCTGAGGACCGCGCAGGCTTTCCGGATCTTCCGCGGAGAACAGCAGCGACGTTGCCCCATTCGGCCAACTCAGGCGGCGCTTCGAAGGCTCGTAATCGGGGCGCTCATCGCGCCGGCAGATCTCCATGATCGCGGCATTCAAGCCCTGGCCGCGCACCATCACATCTCGCACGTCGGCGACGGTGGGACCGATGAGATTCACTACCGGGCACTCCTGGACCCAACGGCGCACGGTTTCTGCGCCTGTGCGAGTCTTCCCAAACCCGCGGCCGGCAAGAATGAGCCAGTTGATCCAGTCGCCCGGCGGCTCAAGTTGGTTCGGGCGCGCCCAGAAGTCCCAGTCATGGAGCATCGCCTCGGCTTCATCGTCGCTGAGGCTGGCGAGGCGTTTTGCGCGTTCGGTGGGATCGAGAGCACGGAATCTTTCAGCTAAGGAGCGCGGCTGCGAGTTTGTCTCTAGCGCTGGTGACATCGACCTTGAACTTCTCGCCCGGCTCGTTGGCGACGCGCAACGGTTGCGCCGGCTTGTCATAGGCCCACTCGCGCAGCTTCATGATGACGTGGACCTGAAGGCGCGGGTCATTGCACTTTTTGAAGATCCTGACTAACTCCTTCTCGGAGTCGAGTTCCTTCAGCACCTTCAGCGCGGTCTGCGCACCGAGCCGAATATCCTTGACCGGATCTTTCTTCCGCCCCGCTCCCGGCCGCTTCCCGCCCTTAGACATGGCTCTTTGAAAACGCGAAAATAATCAATCGAATCAAAGCCCGACAGCCCCTACCACCACGGCGTCGGCTGAGGCGTCAGTCTCTTTCAGATACGCGCCGGTGCTCGCAATCGATTTGTGGCCGAGCCGCTGCCTGGTCTTGTGAATTCCTGCTTTATCAATCATTTGCATCGCGATAGAGTGCTTCAGAGCGTGCGGGTGAGCCTTGTGCTGAGGGATGCCGGCGAGCTTCCCGTACCGCTGGACCAGGCGCCAGAAGTGCTGCCGGGCAACTTTGAAAAGCCTTTGATTAGGGTAGGTTTTCGAGGCCAATTCAATCAGCGCCGGACGCTCGTTGAGGAGCGGTTCGGGATGTTCGACGAGGGCCTGCACGGTGCGGTTGCTGCCCTTCAATCGGTCCACCGCCAGGAAGCCGTCCTTTACCGAAGCGCCTGTGATTGCTATCACTTCCGAGGCTCTTAGACCGTGCCAATAGCCCACCAGGATCATCAGCCAGTCCCGCTCGCTGTTCTCCTTCGCGGCACCCAAGAGGGCCAGCAATTCGGGCTTTGAAAGCGCGTCCATATTCAAAAAAGGAGACTGAACGTCATTTTGTCTCCTGCCGAACGGCCGACAGGTAGACGGGCAGCACGGCGAGTTCGCGATGGATGCAGCCGCAGTTGTCGCTGGAGCAGCCATCGTGGCGACCGTGGAGGCAGTCGAGACACATGATGCCGTGCGTGCGCACTCGCTTCCGGTTGTTGCGGTGATAGCCGGCCAGATCCGCAGGCCCGAACCGGGCGGCGAAGCGCTCCGGGTTGACGATGACCATTTCGCTGCTCATTGGGATTACTTCGGTGCTTTCTTGCGGCGTTTCCGGCATGGCTGCTCGATTGGCGCGAGGGCTCCGTCGACCTGGTGGTAGAGATCGAGAAGCGGATCGGCGAACGGCTCGGGGAATTCTGGTTTGCGGGCCATTAGAGCAGCCTCGCGAGAAATGCGACGATCTCTGGAGCGCGGGAGAGGATCGCCGAGGTGACGGTGATCAGGATCGCGTTGCGCAGATGCAGGTTCTCGATGCGGCGCAGGTTCCGGAACAGCTCGTCGTACTTGTTTTGAAGTTTGCGGCGGAGAAGGACTCCGTTGAGCGAGTCGAGTTCGCCTTCGTATTGCTCGCTGCGATCGATCTTCCCGTAGGTTCCCACTCGCTTGGCGAAGGCCACAGCGGTTTCCATTCGGGGATCGTGATTCACGCGGTGGCGCTCGCGAACTGGCTGCGGCCGGAGACGCGGATCAGGTGGCGGCGGTGCCGGGCGAAGCAGGTCCTGTCGCCGGACATCGGGATCGGGTAGTTGATCGAGTCTGGTTTTAAGAGCCGGTTCTGGGTCCGGGAGAAGGGAATTAAGTTAGAGAGGCCGATCGATTCGACGATGCTCTCCGGGCGCGGCTTCGCGAGCAACTGCACGCCCGCCTTGAAATTCTTGGGGTCGATCAGGACGGCGGTGCCGTTCGTGAGGAGGGCTACAACATAGCTCCGCTTTTTTCGGAGCAACGGGAGATCGATCGCCGGGTTCACCGACGCGGAGAAGACAGGGAATCGCATGTGGGTAGCTGGGAGGCTCCGGCTTAGGCGCGCGGGCAGGCGGTCACGCAGAATGCCAAACAGGGCTTAGGTTACTGGGTAACAGAGAAGAACTTCCACTTACGTTGGTACTAGGGCTTATGCGGCGGACTAGGGGATTTGGCCCTCTACGAGCGTGAACTGGCACGCCTCTTCGGTCTCCAGAGAGGTCGCAGCAGCTTCCCCGAACGGAAGATTGGTGTTCCCCGGAGCGTACCCAGCGCCAGAAAATGAAGCCAGTCCGATTCCTTGAAGAGTCGTCGAAGCTATTGATCCGTCCAGCGCCTGCAACTCATTTACGACTACGCCAGGCGTCGAGCACGAACCGTTGTCGATCCACATCGGGTCGACGATGCCGCCCGATCCGCCCTGGGTGCTTTGACTGTAGGTTCCGGTGCAGATGGCTCCGGGGAATCCGCCCTTGAACGCACTGTCGTCCGTGAATTCTAGATACATCGTTTGGTTGTCGGTGAAAGGGGGAGACACGAACACAATCGCGCACTTGCCCGTCCAGTAACTCGTCGCAGTCGCGAGAGTCTTGCCGTTTGAAAAGACAAGCGGGGCGGTGCCGGACACGGCCTTACTGCCACTACCGCAACCGACCGAAAGAGCGCAGAGCGCCAGAATAATGAGAGGTTTCACGGTTTGGCCTTCTTCTGTTTCGCACGCTGCGTGCGGGCAACGGCAGCGGCCTTCGAGGCTTTCGTCGCGAGCTTGCGACGTTCGACAGCCGTCATCGAATTCGCACGCGCCAAACCGCCCAGCCGTGCCATCTCGCGAACGTCCATGTGGGCCACGTTACCACCGTGCCTGCTGGGACGCAAGAAAATAAATTACAAGGGCTGCATTTTTCGCTTGACACCTAGCCTGCTAGGTGAGAGGATGCGTGTGTAGACGGGCTGACCGAGTGTTGAA
>PLRS01000156.1 GCA_003164035.1 Bryobacterales bacterium
GGGCCGAGGAGGCGCTGCGGGAGAGCGAAGCGGTTCTGCGCAGCTTCTTCGATAGTCCGGGATTGATGCGGGGAATCGAGGAAATCAGCGGCGGCCGGATCGTTCACGTTTCCTGCAACGCGGCCGCGGCGGAGATGATGGGAATGGACCGGAGCTCGATCGCGGGCAAGTCCGTAACCGAGGCCGGCTCTTCTGAGGAGGCCGTGTCACTGTGGTTAGCCCTCTACGGGGAGAGCCGGCGCACCGGCAAGCCCGTGTCGAGGGAATACGCCCGCCGGTGCGCGGACGGCCGGGAACACTGGCTGCTTGCCACCGCCAGCTACCTGGGGACCGCCCCTTCCGGAAACCCGCGATTCGGCTACACGTGCCTGGACCTTACCGATCGCAAGCAAGTCGAAGAGGCGCTGCGCCAAAGTGAGCGAAAGTACCGTGCCATTGGCGACTCGATCGACTTTGGCTTGTGGGAGTGCGCTCCCGACGGCCGCACCACCTACGCCAGCGAGTCGTTCCTGAAGCTGGTGGGCTTGACCCAGGAGCAGTGTTCCGGTTTCGGGTGGGGAGAGGCGATCCACCCGGAGGATGCCGAACGCACCATGGCGGCCTGGAAGGAGTGCATGAGGACAGAAGGGCGCTGGGAGGCGGAGCATCGCTTCCGCGGCGTGGATGGAAAATGGCATCCGGTGCTGGCCCGTGCCGCGCCCGTCCGCGACGAGCAGGGCCGCACCACTTGTTGGGTGGGCATCAACCTCGACATCGGCGCGCTGAAGCAGACCGAGGACTCGTTGCGCGAAAGCGAGAGCCGGGAGCGCGCGCGGGCGGCGGAACTGGAAGCGCTCATGGCCGCGGCTCCTGCCGCCATTTTTGTGGCTCACGATCCCGCGTGCCGCTACATGACCGCCAACCGCGCGACGTACGATCTGCTGCGAACGCCGTCCGGCAGCAATCTCTCGAAGTCCGCGCCGGATGGCGAGAAGCCGACGAATTTCCGGCTGATGAAGGATGGAATCGAGATTCCGCCATCGGAGTTGCCTGTGCAAAAGGCGGCATCCACCGGGCAACCGGTGCGGGACTACGAACTGGATTTCGTGTTCGAGGACGGCTCCTCCGTGAACCTGTTGGGCGATGCGGTGCCGATGCTGGGCGAAGACGGACGCCCGCGAGGCGCGGTGGGGGTCTTCGTCGATATTACCGAGCGCAAGAAGGCCGAGACCCGCCTGCGTGAATCCCAGAAGCTCGAGAGCCTCGGGTTGCTGGCGGGCGGCGTGGCCCACGACTTCAACAATTTGCTGGTCGGCGTGATCGGCAATGCCAGCCTGGCCCTGGAGTTGCTTACGCCCGATCACCCCGCCACCGAGCTGCTGGACGGAGTCATCAGGACCGGCCAGCAGGCCGCTCACCTGACCAGGCAGATGCTCGCGTACTCGGGGAAGGGCAAGTTCCTGGTGGAGGCGTTGAATCTTTCGGCCGTGATCCCGGAAATGGCCGGCCTCATCCGCACATCCATTTCGAAGAAGATCGCCTTACACCTCGATCTGGAGCGGGACCTGCAGCCTATCCAAGCCGACCGCGGCCAGGTGCAGCAGGTCTTCATGAACCTGGCGCTCAATGCGGCGGAAGCCATCGGCAGCCACGACGGCCTGATCACAATCAAGACCGGGGTCCAGGAGGTAGACGGCCCGTATCTTCGGCTCCGCCCGGAAGCCGCCGCGCTCCCGCCGGGACAATACGTTTGCCTGGAGGTGCACGATACCGGCTGTGGCATGGACGAGGCCACCCGGGCCAGGATCTTCGACCCGTTCTTCTCCACCAAGTTCACCGGGCGGGGATTGGGGCTTGCGGCCGTTGCCGGCATCGTGCGCGGTCACCAGGGCGCCATCGTTGTCTCTACCGCGCCGGGCAAAGGCAGTTGCTTCACGGTGCTGTTTCCAGCCGCCGCCCGAACCGGCGTGGAGCGGCCCGCGGCTGGCCCCGGCGCCGCCATCCGTGGATCGGGAGTGGTACTGGTGGTGGACGATGAAAAACTGGTGCGCGAGATGATGAAAAAAGTCCTGCAGCGCTACGGGTACACCGTGCTGCTGGCCGAGAGCGGCCCGGCAGCCATCGACCTGCTCCGAAGGGACCCCGGCGATATCGCCCTGGTGGTGCTGGACTTGAGCATGCCCCGCATGAGCGGCGAGGAGGCGCTTCCGGAGCTGCGCAAGGTTCGCCCGGAGATCAAGATTCTGGTATCGAGCGGCTACAGCGAGTCCGAGACGATGGGGCAATTCCGTAGCCACCAGGTTTCGGGATTTATCCAGAAACCCTTCACCGGGACGGGCCTGGCTGAAAAGGTGAAACTCTGTATCGGGTAACCGCGCGGAAATCCTGAAAAAACAAAATTCATGCCGCCGATGAACGCCGATAAAGAACAAAGAAACCGGAACTCCAATGATTTTCTTGTCGGCGTTTATCGGTGTTCATCGGCGGCCATACTTCTTAGCTTCTTACTTGCGCTTGCCCGGGCGCACGATCAGCATGGGGATTTCCAGGTGGTGGCGAACCGGGTTGATGGTATCGCCGAAAATCAGGTCTTTCAGGCCGCCGTGGCCGTGCGCGCCCATGATCACCAGGTCCGGCCGCACCTTGCGGGCGTATTCCACGATCTCCCGCTTGGGCGAAGACGAGTGCGAAACTTCGGTTTCCACCGCAATTCCCTGGTGCCGCAACGACGCCGCGATTCCGTCCAGGTACGCGAGACCCGCTTCCACCTCCGCGGTCGAGGCATCCCGGCCGTAAATCTGGCTGGTAACGCCCTCCTCCACGTGAAACAGGTAGAGGGTGGCCCCGTACTGCCGCGCCATCGCCGCCGCGTGGCTCACCGCCAGCCGGTCCAGCGCGCTGTGATCGAGCGGCACCAGGATCCTCTCATAGGTAGGAACCGGGGCGGTTTCGGCACCGGCCGTTTCGGGGAGGATGACCGGTGCGCGGCCCAGACGCCGCCGAGTGATCCACGGTTCGGCCGTGACCCACGCCATTAACAGCAGCAGCGCCGCCGAGGTCGGGACGGTTGCCAGCCACACCAACGTGTGCCACCGGCCCGCGCCGTCGAGCCAGTCGCCAATCTGCTGGAACCCCAGCCGCAGGTTCAACACCACGATCACGGCCGCCGTGATCCAGGCCAGAATGCTCACCCAGCGCGAGTTGACCAATGGGCCCATGCGCGTGCGGTCGCTGGTGAAATGTACCAACGGGATGATCGCGAACGGCAATTGCATGCTCAGAATCGCCTGGCTGAGCAACAGCAGTCCCAAAGTCGCCTGCCCGCCGGCAAAATAAATGGTCAGCGCCGCTGGAATAATGGCTAGAGTGCGCGTCAGCAGGCGGCGCAGCCACGGGCGCATGCGGAAGTTCAGGTACCCTTCCATGACCACTTGCCCCGCCAGGGTTCCGGTCAGGGTCGAAGACTGCCCCGAGCATAGCAGCGCTATGGCAAATATTACCCCGGCGGCGCTGGTACCGAGCAGCGGCACCAGCAACACGTGCGCCTGCTGGATTTCGGTGACGATCACGCCGTGCTTGAAGAATACCGCCGCCGCCAGCACCAGGATGGCGATATTGACCAGCATGGCGCCGTTCAGCGCTACCACCGAATCGATCAGGTTGTAGCGGCACGCCGCACGCCGCGCCTTATCGTCGGCGCCGATCCGCCGCGTCTGCACCAGCGCCGAGTGCAGGTACATGTTGTGCGGCATCACCGTAGCTCCCAGAATAGTGATGGCCAGATACAAGGTCTGCCCGTTCAGCCGCGGCACCAGCCCGGTAAGCACTTCCGACGCCACCGGCCTGGCCCACCAGACCTCGATCAGGAAACAGCCCGCGATGACCGTGATCAGGGCCAGGATAAAGGCTTCGATGGTGCGGATTCCGAAGCTCTGAAACCAGAGGAGCAGCAAGGTATCGCCGGCCGTCAGCAATACCCCCGCCAGGAGCGGAATGTGGAACAAAAGGTTCAGCCCGATCGCCGCGCCCAGCACTTCGGCCAGATCGCAGGCCGCGATGGCGATCTCGCACAGCACCCAAAGCCCAAGGTTGACGCCGCGGGGATAGGTTTCGCGGCAGGCCTGCGCCAGGTCTCGGCCCGAAGCGATGCCGAGCCGCGCGCTGAGCGTCTGCAGCAGGATGGCCATGGCGTTCGACATGACCAGCACCCACAGCAACCGGTAGCCGAAGCGCGCCCCACCCTCCAGGTCGGTGGCCCAATTGCCTGGGTCCATGTAACCCACGCTCACCAGATATGCCGGCCCGGCAAAGGCGAACAGCCGCCGCCAGAACGATACCTGCGAGGTGCCCACACTGGAGTGTACGTCCGCCAGCGACCGCCCCGCCTGACGCACTGAACTAGCGTCGATCACAATGTTCAACTATACCAGCCGTGAGGCCGGACCTGCCTCCTCGCCGCCCCCGTGGCCGGCGGGGGCCGGCAGCGCGGGGAAGCGGAGATGCCTCAGCCATGCGGCGCGGATGGGAACCGCAACGGCAAAAAAACCGATGAGCGCCGATAAAACCTTTGGTTTCTTTATCGGCGTTCACCGGTGTTGTATTACTTCAAGCCTTCTCTTCCCTGAATAAGCCTGGCGCGGGATCTCGGTAATCCGCTCGGTATCGGCGGCCGGCGGCTCCGCTTAGCCGACTGCTTCGACCCGTCCTACGCCCGCTTCCGGCGCAGCCAGCCAAGCCCGGCCAGAGCGACGCCGGCCAACACAAAACTGGCCGGTTCGGGCGCCACCGTGGACAGGATGAGCGAGTCTCCGACCGCGACGGTCGCCTTCGTCCCGCCGCCCGGGTAGTCATCGTCGTCACCGCGGCCCTGCGGCACTACGTAAGACACCGTCACGGTCTCGGTCAGGCCATAACCGTCGCCGTTGGACAAGCCGTGCGCAGCCAAAGCCACGCCGCCGCCGGACAGGTCCGGCAGGCTGTCCGGATGGCCCGGTTCATTGATCGTATCGGTCCAGGTCACAACCGTCGGGTCGTTGCGAGACGAGGTGTCGGTCAGCGTGTACGTGACCGAATACTGCGTGATGTAGCCGTCGTTATCGACCGAGAGGCCAAGGTTGTCGAAGCTGAGGTACACGGGCGTGTTTATGGATATCGATCCGCCGTTGATCGTGCCGTAGTCGGTCAGGGTAACCGAAAACGTGTCGGGATAGTAACCGCTGCTGTAGTCCCCCGCGCTTGTTTCGGGGCTCTTCAGGTACAACCCGATGCCGCTGTAAACCCCCGGGTTGTCGATGGCCGCGTCGGACGTGCAATTGGTGTGCTGGGGCGCTTCGGACCCGCCCAAGGTGCAACCCAAGTCGTTACTGCCGGTGTTGAAGTTGATCACGCCCGCTCGCAGCGATGGACTCAGCGCGAACTGTAACGTGGCGATCAGGAGAACAGGCAACGCAAAATGTAGTTTCATAAGTAAGCAGCTCGGGTACAGACTAACAGACCTAATGACGTTCTGTCATCAAAATAATGATGCTTTTTAGTACTGAAATACTGATCGGTTTCAATATCGATCTAATAGGATGAAAAAGAGCCACTTAACCACGTACTAAAGTTGTGAACTTTAGGTACTAGAGCGTCGCCATCGCAAACTAATTGCATTACCGCTTCCAGGACCTTCCGGTACTTTCCAGGGACCCGCGCCTGGGGCAGCGGTGGCGACCCTTTCCCCCGTCCGGAATTCGCTCCGCTCCGCCATGTGTTACCATTTTGGTGGACTCGGCGGCGGCCTCCGAAGCGCGTCCCTTCCTCTGATCGGCGGAAACACCGGAATTCATGAGTTTACGTTCAATCATCAGCCTATTCTCCTCGGATCTTGCGATTGATCTGGGCACGGCCAATACCTTGGTCTACGCCAAGGGCAAGGGCATCGTGGTCAACGAGCCCTCTATTGTGGCCATCAATAAGAACACCGGCGAGGTGGAAGCGGTCGGCAAGGAAGCCAAGGAGATGCTGGGCCGCACGCCCGGCAATATCGTCGCCATCAAGCCCATGAAAGACGGCGTCATTGCCGATTTCAAGGTCACAGAGCGCATGCTGAATTATTTCATTCAGAAGGCGCACGGCCGCAAAGTCCTGGTTCATCCCCGTATCGTCATCGGCGTGCCCAGCGAAATCACGCAGGTGGAAAAGCGCGCCGTGATGGATTCCGCCTACCGCGCGAAGGCCAGCGAGGTACACCTGGTGGAACAAGCCATGGTGGCGGCCATCGGCGCCGGCTTGCCCATCACCGAACCTTCCGGCAACATGGTCGTCGATATCGGGGGAGGCACCACCGACGTCGCCGTCATTTCCCTGTCCGGCATCGTCTATTCCCGCTCGGTCCGCGTGGCCGGCAACGAAATGGACGATGCCGTGATGCAGTATCTGAAACGCAAGTACAATCTGCTGATCGGCGAGCGCACCGCCGAGGCCATCAAGATGGAAGTGGGATCGGCGTATCCCCTCGATAAGCCCCTCACCATGGAAATCAAGGGACGCAACCTGATCGAGGGCGTGCCCCGCACGATCACCATAGACGACACCGAGATCCGGGAGTCGCTGTCGGAATGCGTGGCCACCATCGTCAACGCCATTCGCGTCGCCCTGGAACGCACTCCGCCGGAACTCAGCGCCGACATCAGCGACCGCGGCATCGTCCTGACCGGCGGCGGCGGCTTGCTCAAGAACCTGGATAAACGCATCCGCGAGGAGACCGGCCTCCCGGTCTCGATCGCCGACGATCCGCTGGCCTCGGTCGTCCTCGGCACCGGCCGCATGTTGAGCGATTTCCGGCTCCTGCGCAAGATTTCGATAGACTAGAAACGGGCCGGCAGGCCGTGCCCGGCCAAGGTTTTGAGACGCGGGCTTATGGAGTCTTTTCTTAACCGGTATCGCAATATCACGGTCCTGTTCCTGGTGATCTTCGGCCAACTGCTATTGCTGGCCGTCCAGGTCAAGAGCGATCGCAACGTGCCGGTGATCCGCGTTTGGACAGTGACGGCCATCACTCCCTTCGCCCGCCTGCTGGAGGCGGTGCGCGGCGGGGGCACCGGGTTCTTCCGCAATTACATCTTGCTGCACAATGCCGACGCGGAAAACCGCAGTCTGCGCGACCAGGTCGACCACCTGAAAATGGACAACATCTTCCTGCGCGACCAACTCAATACGGCCGACCGCGCCCGCGCCCTGGCCCTGTTCCAGCAGCACACCCAGTCCAAGACTCTGGCGGCCATCGTGATTGCCTCCGGCGCGGGCGTCAATTCCAAGGTGGTGTTCGTCGACCGCGGTTCCGGCTCCGGCGTCGAGCGCGGCATGGCCGTGGTCACCCCGGATGGCATCGTTGGCAAGGTCGTGGCCGTGTATCCCAACGCCTCCCAGGTGCTGCTGATGACCGATGCGGATTTCGCCGCCGGCGTCATTTCCCAGAAGGGCGGCGTGCGCGGGACCTTCAAGGGGCAGGGGGCGCCGATGGGTAAGGTCGACTACATCTCCAACTCCGAGAAAGTGGAAGTGGGCGAGTGGTTCTACACCTCCGGCGACGACCGCATTTTTCCGCGCGGTTTTCCGGTGGGCGTGGTGAAGTCCGTCCATTTCGATTCGCCCTTTCAGGATGTCCTGATCGAGCCGAGCGGCATCGAGCGCGGCCTGGATGAAGTCTTGATCATTGTCGAAGGCGTCCACCGCGCGATTCCCCCGGTTGAAATCGCCGACCAGCCGGTGTATATTGCGCCGCCCCCGCCCGATGCCGCCGCCGTACGGGAAGCGGCCGCCGCGGAGGCAGGCGCGACTCCCACCGAGGCCGATAAGCTGCGCTCCGTCTATAAGGCTGCCGGCGACGCCCAGGGACACAAGTATGGCGAGGGTTACAAACCGCCCGATCTGGTGAAATTGCCGGCCGCGGGCAGCACTCCGCCTCCCGCCGCGCCCGCCAATGCCGCGCCCGCCACGCCTGCCGCGCCTTCGCCCACCGCGCCCACCACGCCCGCGGCTCCGCCCGCCCAAAAGACCGTGCCCAACGAGCGGCTGGCCAATCAGGCAGCCGGCGCCCAGTCCGGAACGAGCGGCCACTGATGGATTACTCCGGCGGCCGGGTTCTCCTCAGCAGCCAGCGCGAGGGGCAGTCCACGCATTACAGCCCGCGCGTCCTCATCCTAGTCCCCCTCGCCGCCATCCTGTTTCAGGTCTACATCCCCCAGTTCTTCCATTTTCTCCAATTTCTGGAACTGCCCATGCTGGTGGTGGTCTATTTCGCCCTGATGCGGCGCAGCCAACTGGGAGGCCTTTTCCTGGGTGCCCTGGTCGGCATCGCCCAGGATTCGCTTACCATCAAGCCGCTGGGGATGTACGGCATTGTTAAGACCCTGGTAGGTTATTTTGCCGCCTCCGTCAGCGTCCGTTTCGACGTCGAACACAGTATCATTCGCGGCATGCTCTGCTTCTTTTTCTACCTCTTTCATCAGTGCCTGTACTGGGTCATGGAGCGCGCCCTGCTGGGCCATCAACCTCCCTTTGAAATGCAAAGCTGGCTGGTGCAGGGCGGCCTCAACGCGGTGGTGGGCCTGGCCCTGTTCCACTTCCTCGATAAACTCCGCTCGTCGGCTTAGCCAGCGAGCTTTCTGCGATCGGCCGCGCCGGTGGAGCCGATAGCCGACCGCAATTCGCTTCCCCCTACATAATTCCCGTCTTGCTGCCGATAAGACGCTTGAGGCCGGGCGCCAGCCGCCTGCCTGGGAAAACGATAGCCATGACACAAGCAGCCAAACTTCTGGTGGTGGACGGCGATGAAAGCAACCGCGATTGGTTGACGCGCCGATTGGTCCGTTTCGAGGTGGCGTCGGCTTCCACCGGAGCTCAGGCGCTGGAAATAGCGGCTGTCCAGCCGTTCGACGCCGTATTGCTCGATCTCCACCTGCCGGACATCGCCGGGCTGGCGGTGTTGGAACGGCTGAGGGAGCGTCACTCCGCCGCCGAACTGCCCATCCTGATGATGACCGGCGAGCATGATCGGGCGGCCACGGTAAACGCACTGCGCCTGGGCGCCAACGACTACCTCACCAAGCCGCTGGACCTTCCCGAGGCCGAGGCCCGCATCGAAAACTCCCTGGCCCTGGCTCATAGCGGGCTGCGCCTGGCCAGCGAAATGTACCGCCGCGCGGCATGTTTGGCCGACGATGGCCTCTGGGACTGGAATTTCGACAGCCGCGAAATTCACTACTCGCCGCGCTGGAAAGCCATGCTGGGTTTTGCCGAGGACGAGATCACGAGCCTTACCGAAGAATGGTTCGGACGCATCCACCCCGAAGACTCGGACCGCGTCTGGGAACAGATTCGCAGCCTGCTAGAAAACGGTTGGAACTCGATCCAGTGCGAGTACCGGATCCTCCATAAGGACGGACGCTACCGGTGGATGGAAACCCGCGGCGGCCTGGCGCGGGACGAACGCGGCAAGCCCGTCCGCCTCAGCGGGAGTCAAACCGATATCACCGTCCGCCGGACTATCGATTTCGATACCTCGCTGCCGAATTTGAACTGGATCGAGGAGGAACTGCGGGTGGCCCGCACCGAGGTTTTGCCGGCTGCCTTGCTGGTGCTCGAGCTGGACGGTTTCGAACGGGTCGCGTACAACCTCGCCGATGGCCGCACGGGACGGCTGCTCAAATCGGTCGCCCAGCGCCTCAACGACCTGCTCGGCTCCATGCCCGAAGCCACCATGACCGCCCTGGCGCGCGCCGATAAACACGAGTTTGCGATCCTGTTGCGCGGCGCGGACTGTCTTGGCACCGCCCAGCACATCGCCATGCGCCTGCTCAAGGCGTTCCTGCAACCCTTTCTGCTCGAACAGCAAATCGTCTACGTGACCGCCAGCATCGGGATTGCCGTTTCCTCCCCGGACGGCCAGGAGCAGGACCTAGTGAGCGAGGCCCGCGCGGCGCTGCGCCACGCCCGCGGCCAGGGACAGGCAGGCAGCGATGTATTCGACAAAAGCATGGTCGACCAGGAAATGGAAGAATCGCGCCTCGAAACCGATCTGCGCGCCGCCATCGAGCGGCATGAGTTCGTGGTCCACTACCAGCCCATCGTCGATCTGGAAACCGGCCGCATTCGGTGTCTGGAAGCCCTGGTGCGTTGGCGGCGCCCCGGTTTCGGTCTGGTCATGCCGGGAGATTTCATCCCCCTGGCGGAGCGTACCGGCCTGGTTACGGCAATGGGCGAGTGGGTGCTCTTTCAGGCGTGCGCCGACACGGCCGAACTCCGCCGCGCCTACCCGTCGCTGGCCGTCAGCGTGAACGTCTCCGGCCGCCAGTTCTCTTCCACGCGCCTGCTGGCGGTGGTTTGCGAGGCGCTCGAGCGCGCCGGTCTCGTTCCCGGCGCGCTGCGCCTGGAGGTCACCGAGACCGTGGTGATGAGCGATCCCAACTGCTCTTTCGAGCTGTTGGAAGCGTTTCGGCAACTGGGGGTTGGGCTCAAATTGGACGATTTCGGCTCCGGTTACTCCTCCCTGTCCTACCTGGAACGCTTCCCGTTTGAAACCATCAAAATCGACCGTTCGTTCGTGGCCCGCCTCGGCGCCAGCGTGGAAAGCGCGGCCATCGTTCAATCGATCCTGCAACTGGCCCAGTCGCTTGGCCGCGAGGTGGTGGCCGAAGGGATCGAAACTGCCGAGCAGGCCGATCTGCTGCGGCAGTTGGGCTGCGGTTACGGTCAGGGGTTTTGGTATTCGAAAGCGGTCGAGCTTCCCCGGGTCTACGAGCTGTTGGCGGCGGGTTGCCTTCCCCTGCGCCAGTCGCAGCACAAATTCGTACCCGCCGCCAGAGAGCTGATGGCCAGTTAACAGTTAACAGTAAGCAGTTGGCAGTTCGGCGCCGCGTCTTAACTGACAACTGTCAACTGTTAACTCTTACTTCACACCAGTCCCGACCGCGCCAGCAATGCGCGCGGGTCCGGGTCCCTGCCCATGAAGCGGCGATATAGCTCGGCCGGATCCTCGCTGTCTCCTTTGGATAAAATGTGGGCGCGAAACTCCGCTCCCACGCGTGCGCTGAAAAGCCCCTCCGCCAGGAAACGCGAAAAAGCGTCCGCGTCCAGCACCTCGGCCCATTTATACGAGTAATATCCCGCCCCATAACCGACCGGGCTCCCGAATAAGTGGGTAAAGCTGGCCGCCATGGCGTGGTCCGCAGGCAAGGGCGCGGGGCTGAATTCGGCCAGAATATGGCGCGCATAAGCCACCGGGTCGCCATCGCGGGCCGGGTCGAAACGCATGTGCAGCAGCAGATCGATAAAGCCGAATCCGAGCTGCCGCATTTGGGCGTTGGCGGCGCGAAACGTGCGCGCCCGTTTCATCTTTGCGAACAATTCCTCCGGCAGCGGTTGGCCGGTTTCATAGTGGCGCGCCACCAGGTCCAGCGACTTCCGCTCCCAGCACCAGTTTTCCATGATCTGCGAGGGGAGCTCGACGAAATCCCACGCCACGCCGGTTCCCGCCAGCGACCGCACTCCCACCCTGCTCAACAAATGATGCAGCAAGTGGCCAAACTCGTGAAAAACGGTTTCCACCTCGCGATGAGTCAGCAGGGCCGGCCGCCCTTCGAGCGGCGGCGTCAGGTTGCCACAAATCAACCCCAGGTGCGGCCGGAACCCGGTACCCGCGGGGCCGCCGGTGACAAACGCGTCCATCCACGCCCCGCCGCGTTTGTTTTCGCGCGGATGCCAATCGGCGTAGAACGCACCGAGAAAGGTGCCGTCGGCGTCGTGCACGTTGTAGTAACGGACCGCCGGGTCCCAGGCCGGCACGTCCGCCTCGGGCGTCACGCGAATGCCATACAATCTCTGCACCAGCTCGAACAGGCCCTCCACCACCCGCTCCATGGGGAAGTAGGGACGCAGCGCTTCCTCGTCGAAGTCGTACAACGCGGCGCGCTGTTTTTCGGCGTAGTAGGCCACATCCCAGGCCGCCACCGGCGCCGCCCGGGGCCCTTCGAGCGATTGGCGATACCGGTCCAGCTCCTCGTTTTCCTGCCGGAACCGGACCTCGGTCTTGCGTTTCAGGTCCTGCAGGAACTCCATGGCGCGGGCCCCGGTATGGGCCATCCGGTCCTCCAGCATCAGGTCGGCGAAATTGGCGAACCCCAGCAGCCGCGCGCGTTCCGCCCGCAGCTCCAGGATGCGGGCCACCAGGGGCCGGTTATCGCGCTCGGTCTCGGTGGAGCGCACGGCAAACGCACGATAGACCTTCTCCCGTACGCCGGCATCGTCCAGATAGGTCATCAGGGCGACGTAGTCCGGCCCTTGCAGGGTGAAGCGCCAGCCCTCGCGCCCCTTGCGCGCGGCGCTCTCGCGGGCCGCCGCCCGCGCCGATGGCGGCAATCCGGCCAGCCCCTCTTCGTTGTCGATATAGAGATCGAAAGCGTTGGTCGAATCCAGCACGTTTTCGGAAAACCTGGTGGTGGTCCGCGCCAGTTCCACGTCGATGGCTTCCAGCTTCTTCTTGCCTTCGGCGTCCAGGTCGGCGCCGTGCCGGCGGAACGAATCCATGGTTTTGGTCAGGAAGCGCCACCGCTCTCCGGTCAGAGCCGCGGCGTCGGATGTGGCGGCGTAAGTCTTGAGCGCGTTCCATAGGCCGGCATCGAGCGGAATCCCCGAATAGAAGGCGCTCACCTCGGGTTCGACCGCGTTGTGCGCCGCGCGGAGTTCGGGGTAGGTGGCCACCGCCTCCAGGTGCCGCACCACGCCCATGGCAAGGTCGAGCGGTTCGGTGAGCGTATCGAGCGCGTCGAGTGTATTGGCGTAAGTGCGCGAGCCGGTGGCATCGGCCAGCGCCGCCAGCCGCGCCCGTGACTCCTGCAGCAGCCGCGTCACCGCCGGCTGTACGTCGGCGGCGCGGATGCGGTCGAAGGGAATGCGAAACGGAATCGCCCACAGCGGATTGTTATCGTTCATGGATGCCATCTCTATGAGCTTAGTACACCGTCGGCGTACCGCCTATCGGCCGGTGGTGAGAAGCTTGAGGTCCCGCAGGGTGTTGATGATGGCGGGGACCAGGGTAATGACGAACAGCACGGGGAGGATGAAGATGACGATGGGGAAGAGCATCTTCACGCCGGCCTTGCCCACGGCGGCTTCGGCGCGCAGGCGGCGGCGGGTGCGCAGGGCGTCGGCATAGACGTTGAGGGCCTGGGACAGGCTGGTGCCGAACTTTTCGCTCTGGACGATCATGGCGGCGAGAGACTTGATGTCCTCGACGCCGGTGCGGCGCACCAGTTGGTCGAAGGCTTTGGCACGCTCCTGGCCAGCGCGCACCTGCATGACGACGGTAGCGAATTCGTTGGCCAGCTCTGGGTAGAGGAACTGCATTTCGTCGCTGACGCGGCTCATGGCCTGGTCGAGGGCGAGACCGGTGCCGAGTACGATGCCGAGCAGGTCGACCGTATCCGGGAGGGCTTCCTGCAGCCTGCGGCGATAGCGCTTGACCATGCGCTGCAACATCATGCGTGGCAGCATGAAGCCGATGATGAGGACGGCGGCCATGGCGCCGATCCAGGAACTGGGAGGGTTATTGCGCTGCAGCGCGGCCATCGCGCCGACCAGGATCAGCAGCAGTAAGACAGTGATGAGAACGTAGAGGGCGAGCGAATTCCGGCGGCGCATACCCGCCTGGCGCAGCAGCTTCTCGCTGCCGCGCAGCCAGTCTTCGCCGGCGGGAACCAGGCTGACCAGGTAGAGCAGACGGTCGAATAAGGTGCCGCCGCTCTTGCGCCGCGCGACACGGGAAGTGTTGACCAAGGCATGCGACTGAAGCTCTTCCAGGCGGTCGCCGAGCGGGTCTTCCCGGGCACGGAAGAGCTCGAAGCCGGTCCACAGCAGCAGTGAAAGGGTGACTCCGGTAATGAGAAAGAGAAACAGGGAAGTCAGCATGGCGTGCTCATACTCTGATATTGGCAAGCTTGCGGACGACCAGGATTCCGACGATTTCGGAAATGATGGCGTAGGTGAGGAACTTGGTGCCGACCGGGTCGGTCCAAAGCAGGCGGGTGTACTCGGGTTTGATAAAGTAACTGGCGATGCCGAAGACCAGGGGGAGGGTGCACAGCAGGCCGGCGGAGAAACGCTGTTGGGCGGTATGGGCTTTGAGCTTGGCCGCCATATTGAGGCGCTCGCGGACCAACTGGGACAAGTTATCGAGCACGCTCACCATGTTGGCGCCGGTCTGACGCTGCAAGATGAGGCTGGTGATAAAGAATTTAAGATCGATGAGGGGAACGCGCCGGCCGAGCAGGTGGAGGGCGGGCTCAAGCTGGGAACCGAGGGCAATCTCTTCCATGAGTTTGCGGAATTCCATACGCACGGGGTCGGCGGTTTCACCGGCGATGGTTTCGAGGCCGGAATGGATGTTGTGGCCGGCGCGCATGGTGCGGGTGAACAGGTCGATGGCGTCCGGCAGCATTTCCTCGAACTTGCGCAGGCGGCGGGCGCGGACGCGGACGATGTAGAAGACCGGCGCGCAGGCCACGAGCAGGGAGACGATGAGCTGGAGCAGGAGGTTGGCCACGCCGAACAACTGGAGGACGGCGAAACAGGCGCCGCCGATCAGTAAGCTGAGACCGAAGATATCGGCGGCGCGGTAGCGGAGGTTGGCCTGATCGATGGTGTCCTGCAGGCGGCGGAAGACGCCGACCCAGGCGACCAAATCGCCGAGGACGGCAAAGGTACCGCGGTGTTCCCGGCGGAGCAGCGAAGGGGCGGAACGGCCGCGGCCGCTGGCGTTGGCGCGCAAGCCGCGCAGGCGGTGGGTGAGCTCGCGGGCGGCTTCCTGTTCGGGCACGGACCAGACGTAGTAGCCGGCGCCGAGCATGGCGACGGAAAAAATCAGGAACGCGGCCACGAAAAACATTTACTTCTCCTTCACTTCATGCACCTCGTCGAAGATGGCGGGGGACAGATGGATGCCGTAGGCCTTGAGGCGCTCCAGGCACATGGGGCGGACGGCGCAGCCGCGGAAGCGGCCCAGCACCTTACCGCGGGGGCCGATGCCGAGGCGTTCGAACTCGAAGATATCGAGCATCTCGACCTGGTCGTGCACGATGCCGCTGACTTCGCCGATGCTGACGACTTTGCGGGTGCCGTCGCTCAGCCGGGCGGTCTGAAGCACGATATTGATGGCGCTGGCAAGCTGCTGGCGGATGACCTTGTCGGGGACGTGCTGGCTGGCCATCATGACCATGGTCTCCAGGCGCGAGAAGGCATCGCGGGCGGTGTTGGCGTGAACCGTGGTCATGGAGCCGTCGTGGCCGGTGTTCATGGCCTGGAGCATGTCGAGGGCTTCGGGGCCGCGGGATTCGCCCACGATGATGCGGTCGGGGCGCATACGCAAGGTGTTGATGAGCAGGTCGCGCTGGGTGACGGCGCCGGCGCCTTCGATGTTGGGCGGGCGGGTTTCGAGGCGGACCACGTGGTTCTGCTGGAGGTTGAGCTCGGCGGTATCTTCGATGGTGACGATGCGCTCTTCCTCGGGGATGAAGCGGGAGAGCGTATTGAGCATGGTGGTCTTGCCGGAGCCGGAGCCGCCGGAGATGACGATGTTGAGGCGGGCCTCGACGCAGCCGCTGAGGAAGTCGAGCATGCCGGTGGTGAAGGTTTCGTTCTTGAGCAGCTCTTCGGTGGTGAGCACCTTTTTGCCATAGCGGCGGATGGACATCACCGGGCCGATGAGCGAGAGCGGCGGGATGACGGCGCAGACGCGCGAGCCGTCGTCGAGGCGGGCATCGACGATGGGCGACGAATCGTCGATGCGGCGGCCGACGTTGCTGACGATGCGCTCGATGATCATGCGCAGATGGGCCTGGTCCTTGAAGCGAACGTTGGTTTCGACCACGCGCCCGGCGCGCTCGACGTAGACACTGTCGAAACCGTTGACCATGATGTCGCTGATGGAAGGATCTTTCAGCAGCCCTTCGAGCGGGCCGAGGCCGAAGACTTCATCGAGGATCTCCTCGATGAGCTTCTCGCGCTCGGCGAGGGTAAGCGGCAGGGATTCGTCGAGGATCAGCTTTTCCACCACGGCGGCGATCTGGTTGCGGACGCTTTCCTTGTTGAGATCGCGCAGTTGATCGGCGGTCAGCGAGTTGAGGAGCTTGACGTGGACCTGGCTCTTCATTTCGAACCAGCGGTCGGCACCGGCCACGGGGCGGACAAGGAAGCGGCTACCCAAGGGGACCTCCGGGGTAGAAGGACCGCTCCCTAACGGTCGCGGCTCGGTAAGACCGGCGGAATCGGCGTGTTACCGAGCCGCGACCGTTAGGAAGCGGTGTCTTGGAACTGGTTACTAAGCGGTGGTGAGTCATAGGATTTCAGGCGGCGGTGTTGGTTGCGGCCGCTCCCTTCTTGCCGCCGGTGGCCTTATCGACGAAGGCGCGAAAGATGCGGTCGAGGTCGCCGGCCTGCTCGCGATTGGCCACGAAGGGGCGCGCCTTATTGATGGAGGCGATTACGGCGGGAGATGGGGGAATGCCGTAGAACACCTGCTGGTTGAGAGTTTGTTGGATCTGGTCGAGCGAGGCGATATTGGCGTTGATCTTCTTGGTGTAGCGGTTGACCACCACGCGGATCTGGTCCTGGTTGAAACCCATGCGCATCAGGAAAGTAATATAGCGCTGTGCATTGCGCAGCGAGGGGAACTCCTGATCGATGACCAGAAAAGTGGCCGTCGAAACCTGGGCGGCGGCAAGCACCACCGGGTCGGAGACGGAGCGGCCGCCGTCGATGACCACGGCGTCGTATTTTTCCACCAGGAAGGTGGCGAACTCGCGGAACTGGTGATCGCTAAACTGGCCCTGCTGGTCGAGAGCGTCGGGCGGGCCAACCACGAAGAAGCCCAGGGGATCGCGGGTGACGAAGCCTTCAAACAGGGCCTGATCCATGC
The DNA here is from genome assembly GCA_003164035.1 of Bryobacterales bacterium. GTDB lineage: Bacteria > Acidobacteriota > Terriglobia > Bryobacterales > Bryobacteraceae > JBEKYD01. Next base: position 16,931 of record PLRS01000156.1, read on the forward strand.
GATCGAGATTTTCAGCCACTTCCATGAGAGTGTACTGCGGGGCGGCGCCGAGTTGCATGGCGGCGTCGTTGCCCACCCAATCGAGATCGATCAAGCCGGCGGAGACTTTTCTTTGGGCCAGCACCGAGGCAAAGTTCACCGCCAGCGTGGTGGTGCCGACGCCGCCTTTGGAACCGAGGAAGGTGTAGATCTTGCCGAGCTTGCTTTCGCCGCCGGTGGCCTGGCGGGGAGCGCGCTCCAGCCGGCCCATGGCGTCGCGGAATTCGGTGCGTTTCAAGGGCTGAAGGAGGAATTCGTTGGTACCGGCGCGCATGCAGGCGATGACGGTATCGGCGTCGGCGCGGAAGTCGGAGGCGATCACAAACAGGTCCGGGGCGGCCTGCTTGACGCGTTCGATGGCCTTGATGGCGGCCTCGGGATCGGCCGCAAGATCGACGATGAGGCCGGCGCCGGGAGAGCGCTCCAGGTCCTGCAGGACGCGAATATGGAGGTTGGCGGAGACTTCCTGGTATTCGGCGGCGATTTTGGCGTTGGGAAGGTTGAGCATGCTGTCGCGCACCATCTGACGGAAGGCCTCGTCGGAAGAAGCGATCAGCAGCGAGAGATTAGACATGGGTTCGATCCTCGTTCATGGCACGCACACTCCGGAGGCGTCCTGGTAGCCGGCGCTCTCCATGGGGACGCTGGTGGTGAAATCCGGGATGGTCACCGGAGGCAGTGAGAAGTAAGTGGACATACCGATGAAAATGTAGTTAGTGACGCTGACACTGACGGTGTCGGGCACGCAAATGCCGCCGGCGCAGGCGCTGCCATTGAACGGCGAGGTGGTGCCGTCGGGGTTCTCGGAAAAATACTGCACGACCAGGATGGCCTGGCCGTTCTGAAACTGATTCATGTCCACCATGGGGGGAACGTTGGCCTGCATATAGGCGACGACGTTGCCGGCGGAGCCATCGGGCTCCCAGCAGTGAGTGGAGGCGTAGCGGGCGCCGTAGCGGGTGAAATCGACCACGCTGTGCCAGACCCACAGGCCGCGCGAGATGAAGACCACCATGAAGAGCATGGGGAGGAGCACGCCGCCGAAGAGCAGGGCGAACTCCATCATGGCCTGGCCGGAGGTGGGGTGCGGTCTGTTCCCCGCACGGTTCATCTAGCTCCTCCGCACAAAGAAAAGCCGAGAGGACTCTCGGCTCTGCAGGCTTGACAGCCCGCGCCACGACCTTCGGGATACCTCTTCACCATAGTCATAGCGCGCTCCCGTTGAACGGCACGGTGACGGTGGGATAGATGTCGAACGTCGGCAGGGTCACATAAGGCAGGCGAATCTGCACCTGGTAGCCGGCGGGGATGGCGATCTGGATGTAGTCGGGGCGCTGGGCGCCGATGAGTCCGCAGCCGCTGGTGTCGCAAGCGCCGGGGGCCCCGGTAGTGGGATCGATACAAAAGGTGTTGACCTGAAGCTGGTCGGCGGTGAGATTGGCAACGATGGCATTGCCCGTGTAACTGTCAGTGAGGCCATAAGTGAAGGCCGCCGCGGTAAGTGCGTCCGGCAAGTTACAAAAATCGACGGCCTGCTGCACGGAAAGATAGCGAGCCGAGGCGAACTCGATTTTCTTGATGACGTAATAAAGGTAAGTGAACTTGCCGAACTGAATGGTGCCGACAGTGAGGAGCAGGAGTACCGGCATCAGGAGGGCAAATTCGACGATGGTGTTGCCGCGACGGCGGCGGGACTTGGCGCACGCACTCGTGCGTGCCGCGTCGGCACTCATCCCGACGCCAGTCTTCGAGACCAAGCCACAAGTGCGAAAACGTGTCGAGAAGAGTCTCGACACGGCACGCACGAGTGCGTGCGCCACATTGCTGCGAGCTGTCATTGGATCAGCACCACCTTTCCCGGACCGGTGGTGAGGTAAGCCGAGCAGGCCGAGGCGTAGCGGGCGTCGAACCAGCCGGTTTGCAAAGGCGCCGGGTTGCCGATGTAGAGCGCCGGGAAGCGGCCGTAAGAATCGGCGGGATTGAAGAAGGTGCCGGTGTTTAACAGCTCGATCAGAAACTGGCGGAAGCCGAGGATGGTGAGCACGCCATCGATGGTGGCGACGATGGGCACGGTGATGATGCGGCGGCCGTTGCCGGTGTAAGCAGAATAGGGGTCGGTGGGAGCTTCCTGGTTATCGGTGTCGGGGACATAGGTGGCCGAAAGCGCGCCGAAATCGGTGACGTCGGCGGCGCAGGTCGAAGGCGTCTGGGAGTTATCCACGCGCGCATAGAGACCGCAGAGGGCGGCGGTGACGGCGGGTTGCACCGAGCCGCAGACGGCGGGCGCGGCGCTGGCCCAGACCTGTTCGCAATCGCCCACGTTGAAGCAGGCCAGAGGGGTGGAGGCGTTGCCGGTGCAGGCGTTGACGGTGGGGTCCTGGGTGGCCTGAACGCCGGCGGCGGCGTCCGCATACAATTGGTCGGTCTCCGGCAGCAGGGCGTTGGCGGTGTCGTAGCGGTTGAGAATCTCGTAGGTGACCGTGGCGCCGGTGCCGCCGAGAGGGGGGACGATGGGCGGCGAGGAGCAGGCGTAGGCCAGCGTATAGACGGTGGAAAAGGTGGGGTCGAAACCGAAATTCACCAAGTCGGTGAGAGAGAGTGCCTCGACACCGAAAGGAACGATATTGCAGGCGGTGCAGAGCGGCGCGCTGACGCCGGCAACGGCCTGGGCGGCGACGGTGGTCTTGCGGGACTGGCCTCCGGGCAGCAGACTCCAGAACAGCAGCGGCGCATCGGCGGTGATCCCGACCTGGAGGAATTGCGAGGTGGAACAATCGGCCTGAACGCCGGTGGGGGAAGTGGCGTCGGCGGCATCGGCGAAACAGGCCGGCGGGTTTACCGTGCTGTTCAGAAAACCGCCGGTCGCCCCCAGCGTGGTCTCGCCGAAATTGTAAGTGAAGGTGGGGCCGGCGCCCACTGGCGGGGTGAGCGCGTTGACGGCGTTGGCATAGGCAGCGCCAGTGCCGTTGAGCTGGGCGGCGGCGGCTACCGCCATGGCGATAGCGGCCTGGTTCAGTTCGCCGCGAATCAGGTAGAGCTGGCCAAGATCGAGCGCGAAACCCATCATGCCGAAGACCACCGGCACCAGAACGACGAGCATCTGCAGGGACACGGAACCGCGCGCTTGTGGGGCAGAGCGTCGTTGTTCGTGGTCTGCCATCTCTGGGCCTGTGGCCCGCGCAAGCCCATGGAAATCGTGGAGCGGACTCTCAGTCTGCCACGCCGGGACTCGTCCCGGCGCGTTTCTCGACCCTGCCATCGAAAACCGTTGCAGGGCAGACCACAGAAAACGATGGTCTGCCCCACTGACGGAGCCGGACAGGCCAGGAGGCCTGTCCCACTTACTGTTTGGGAATCTGTTGGCCACTGGGACCTACCAGCTCGGGTTTGGCGTTGGGGTCGGGCGGCGCGGGTTTTTGCCCTTTCTTGGGATGCTTGGCCTGCTCCTCGACCACGGTGGGGAGGAAGCCTTCGGGCATATCCGGCAGCTTGGCTTTCTGCTCGGGGGTGAGCGGGCGAACGAAGTGCGGGGTGACAACCACCAGCAGCTCGTCGTCGGATTTTTGCGTGCTGCGGCTCTGGAACAGCTTGCCGAGAATCGGAATGCTGCCGAGCCCGGGAACCTTTTCGATGGTCTCGATGATCTGATTGTTGATCAGGCCGGCGATGGCGAAGCTCTCGCCGTCCTTCAGAATGACCTCGGTTTCGGCGCGGCGCTGCGCCAAGGCCGGGATCGTGAACCCGTCCACGGTGACGGCGTCGGTGTAGTCGAGCGAGCTGACTTCGGGCGCGACTTTCAGGTCGATGGAACCCTGCGCCGTAACGGTGGGTGTGAAATCGAGCTTGACGCCGAACGGTTTGAACTGAACCGTGACGACCGGAGCGGTGGCGCCGCCGGTGGGCGTAGTGACGATGGTCGGAAAGGGAAACGAGCCGCCGGCCAGAAAACTGGCGTCCTTGCCTTCCAGGCAGATCAGGTTCGGCTCGGCCAGAATCTGCAGCAGGTTGCGTTCCTGGAGCGCCTGGATGGTGGCGCCGATGCCGAGGTCCGGCCGGAAGGCGAACAGGTTCAGAAGATTGGAAAAATTGACGGTGGAACTGCTGCCGCTAGCGGTGTTGAGCGGGCTGAACAGCGGCTGGGAGAACTGTTGCGTGGAGGTTTCGCCCAGGAGCTTGGGGTTGGTGCTGAACAGGTTGAATCCGATCTGGGTCAGAGCGGTGCGGTTGACGTCGGCGATTTTAACCTGCAGCAGAATGGAACGGGGCTCGGGAGGCGGCGGCGCCTGGAGCAGGTTGATGACGGTCTTGGCGCGGGTCTGGGCCAGGCTGGCGAGGCGCTTCGATTCGTCGGCCGTCTTGACGCTGCCGGTCAGCACGATGGTTTCGCCGGTTCCGGAGATGTGCACCGAATCGCCGTCGATGCCGGCCCCCTCCCGAATCCTTTTGGAGAAGGAGTCCCAATCGGTGTTGTCGTGAGTCACTGTGACTTCGAAGCGGGTGGGGGACGCGCCAGTTTCCCAAACCACGACGGTGGCCAGGCCCGGAGCCTTGGCGTTGATCATGACTTCGTGCAGGGAAACCACCACGGCGTCGGCGATTTTGGGCTCGGACACCAACACGCGCTGGATATCGCGGCCGAATTCGAGCAGTTCCCCCCGGCCTTCGACCAGGACCACGTCGCGGCCGCGCGTCACGTCGGCCGCGGCGGGATGGGACGCGCACAGAAGCGACAGGAGCAAAGAAACGCTGCGAAGGATCTTCATCGGACCAGTTCCTGAACGTGCTTGTCGCCGCGGTAAACATCCACCAGCACGCCGGGCTTCTCTTCTTTTTTGGGCTCCCTTTTGGCCAGTTGTTCCCACACTTTGGCGTCCGGCGCCTCGCGGGGGTTGCGGGCGCGGCGGGCTTTGGCGATGCGGTCGGCGTAGTTGGGATCGAGCGCATCGGCGGTAAGCGGGCCGTCGGAGACGGTGCGGGAGGGGTCGAGGGGATTGCGGAGAGAGAGACTGACCTTGCCTTCGTTCTTGGCCAGTTCGAGCTTTTCGGCGTCGGCGGGGGAGAGAATCAAAGTTACCACCGGGGATCTGGGAGCGCGGGGATCGGCCGGCTGCGAGGAGGGCCCCGAACGGCCGATCGAAAGCACCTCGACGTTCTGCAGGATGGTGGAGGTGGAGGCTTCCTCCATGCTGCCGGCGCGGGTGAACAACACGTCGACGTGGGATTGCGGCATAATCAGGCCGGCGACCCCGCTGGCGTCGGTGACCGGCACGGCCACGGCGCGAAATCCGTCGCGGATGGTGGAGGAGACGCCTTCGGGAGAGTACCGGGAAGAGAGCTTGGTCGAGAGCAACGGTTCGCCGGCGTTGACCGGGTAGAGCACCACCCGGCCGAGCACGTCCCTGGCTGTCCCGACCGAGCCCTTGGGCAAATCGCGGGCGGGATAGTTGACCGTCCGCACGTTCAGCGCGCTGAGCTGTGTGCCGGGAGCGAGGTCGCGTGTGGATACGACCACGGGCGCCTGTTTTTCGGTTCTGGGCGCGACCGTGTTGGCGTAGACGAACCACACCAGCAAGGCGGCGGAAACCCAGGCGCCGACGAAAATCAAGATTTTTTTCTGACGATCCATTCGCTCCTCACTGTGGGACAGGCCTCCTGGCCTGTCGAAAACCGCTCGCTGACGGGTCGCGGCTCGGAGTTGGTGGAAAACCGCTCCCTCGCGGTCGCGGCTCGGTAACGCGCCGATCGCGGCGATGCTGGTTTGAACCCCCCGCCGGTGACAGGCCCGGAGGCCTGTCCTACCAAAATCGCCGCCGTGGAATCGGCATATACCAGCCGCCAGCCGCACTGTTCGAGCGCGGCGATGAGCGGCGAATCGGCCGGCACCAGGGCGTCGGTGAATCCCCAGGAATCCCAATCGCGGCGCCAGCCCGGACGCGTCTGCGCCATGCGGGCGTAAGCGGCTAGAAAATCGGCGCCGTAAAAATCGCTGCGGCCGTCGAAGAATACCTTGCGCGCGCCGGCCGAGCGCCAGATCAGATAACCGCCGAACTTATCGGGCGCATAGAGGCGACCGCCGGGTCGCAGGTGCGGATACGCCGCCACGGGAAACTCGCTCGGTGAAAAGCCGGTGGCGGCGAGAATCGCGGGAGTCCGCAGCAGGCCGAAACAGGCGAAGAGCACGAAGGGAACGATAGCCCATCCGCCGCAGCGCCTGTCAATAGCGGCCAGGCGGGCGGAATAGGCGAGGAAGCCGTCCAGCGCCCGGCGCAGGCGCGGCGCCAGATTGCCGGCGCGGACCAGCGATTCGGTAATCGCCCCGTTCGCCAGCGGCAGCACGATGAGGGCAAACAGCGGGAGCGCCCGCGCCGCGCCGAAAGCCATGGCGGCGAACAGCATGGCGATCGCAAAGTGCTCCAGGCGACGGTGGGCCAGGGCGAGGACGCCGCCGGCGATGCCGATCAGCAAGGCGGCGGCGATTTGTCCGGCGCCGGCCGAATGAAAATTGAAACTCTGAAATTCGCCCACGTGGTCGAGCAGCGCCCGGTTGGTGAGGTACCCAAAGACGTGGCCATACAGCCGCCAGCCATACGGGTTGGCCAGGGGAGCGACGGCGGCAATCAGCGCGGCGATGAAATACCAGCGCGTCCGCTCCGCGTTTTCAGGGGGTACAGCCGGATTCCAGACGATCGGGCGCAGCGCGGCGGAAAATGCGTAGATCGAAGCAATCGCGGGAGCCAAAAAGAAGCTGGCGTGAAGGTTGGCCCACAGCGCGCAGAACAGGGCGATGCCGGCGCAGCGGCGCAACCCTAACGCAGTGCCTTCGGCCCGGCCGCGAGCGTCACTGGAGTACCCCAGCCGCTCCATCCATAGCACCCAAACCACCAGGCACAGCCAGCCCAGCACGTGCGGACGGGCCAGCCAATGCAAGCTGGTGGTGGTGACCGCCAGGGGCGACATCAACCCGGCAATGAGAAAATTACCGCCTGTCATCCAATGTAAATGAAACCACAGCCAAATCCCGCCGGCGATCGCGACCGCGTACCAAAACGCAACCCCGCTCAAGCCGGCCGCGCGATCGGCCGCGCCGGCGGCGATGTCCGCCAGCCATTCCCAGGCAAACCAAGGCTGGCCCGCGCGGCTGAAGGAATAAATGTCGCGGCTGGGCAGTGCGCGCGTAGCCAGAATCGCTTCCCCATTGCGAATGTGCCAGCCGGCGTCGGAGTCGCGAAACAGCTTCTGGTAGCCCTGAAACGGAAAGAGGCAGTAGAACAGGGTGACGCCTGCAATCAGGACCGCCAGATCCGGCACGAACAGCGCCGTGCCGCGGCGCCCGCCTGCCATGACGCGGGAAGTCGTCCGGTCCGATTCCACCGATACCATCACCGGCCGCTCCTGGAAAGTCCGCGGCTATTGAGTGGTTCCGATACTGGCCAGGTCGCCCGTCATGCTCTGATACAAGCTGACAATGCCCTGGGAAAGCTGGTTGACGGTGGTGATCAGGGCCAGCCCGATCGCGGCCACAATCAGAGCGTATTCCACCAGGTCCTGACCTTGCTCGTCTCCGATGAATTGTAAGATAGTTTCCTTCATGCTCCCTTTCTTAATCGGCGCGATTTCCTCGGTCGGAAATTCGAGGCACTACCCTTAGTGCGTATCCTCTAAAGGACCCACCCACAGCTTGACGAATCCGTTTCGCAGGCGTCCCCAGAATGTCTCCTGCGGCGTGGAGGGAACCGTAGCGGGGTTGCCATCCAGACGAGACACCAACTCCAGGTTCTTGAGCGCGGCCGGATGAGTGGCATTGTAACCCAAGGCTACAGCTAATTCCTTGCGAGCCTCGGCGTAGTTCCCTTTTTCGATCAGCACGGCGGCCAAATTGGAATGGGCGGAGGCGGGATCGGAGGCGGTCTGCCATGCGGCCACGGCTTCGGCGCTCTGGTTCTGGCCGGCCAGCGCCAACGCCAGGTTGTCGCGCGCCACGCGCGAGGACGGATTCAGTTTCACGGCCGCACGGAATTCCTGGGTGGCTTCGGCTTCGCGCTTCTGCATCAACAGGTTGTAGCCGAGATTGTTGTGCAGCGCGTCGTCGGCCGGAGCCAATTCCACAGCCCTCCGATGATGCGGCTCGCCGAGGGCGTATTCGTGGCGCTCGTCGCGCAGAATGCCGAGCCAGGAAAAATATTCCGGCGCCGTCCGCGGGTGGATCTTGAGAAAGCCCTCCAGGCTGGCGATCGCCTCGGCCGGTTGGTTCAACTCGTGCAACTCACGCACCAGGGCCAACTCCACGGCGCCGGAATCCGGGAAGCGAGCCGCGGCGAGGCGCACGATTTCGAGGGCCACGTCGGCATAGCCGCGGGTGGCGTAGGCCCGGGCCAGATCGAGACGCGCCGGCACGTTATCGGGCTCGGCCGCGACCTGCTCGCGGAGTTCGCGCAGCTCCAGATCGCCATCGCCGGCGTCGCGCGCGTTGCGGATTTGCCGTTCGAAAACGGTTTGGCGAGCCGTCGCGGGTGCGGCCGGAGTTTGAGAAACGACGTGCCGGCTGGCGCACGACGATGCGGCCAACGCCAGTAACACGATCCAAATGGGATAGGCCATCGCTTGCCGCGACCCGCCGGGACTCGCCGCCGCCCACGCCTCGGACGGACGACAAATACCGATCACCCGTCCCACTCCGCGGGTCATGGAAGTTTTTCCACCGCCAATTGGTCGCCGGGCTCGGTTCGCGTAGCAATCGCGGTTCCCCCGGGCAGTTCCAGTACCGAATGGGCCGTCAGACAGCCCGAAATGCGCCAAGCCGGAACCGAATGCCGAACTTTGCGCACCCTTTTGCGGCGATCGAGATAGACCAGGTCGATAGCAAACTTCATAAAAAACGTGTGTACCGATTGGCAGGGCAGGATCCACAAGCCTTGTCCCCGCTCCAAGCCCCGGTGCTTGAGGAGCCCGGTGCGGCGCGCCGCGCTGCTGTCGGCCACACCGATCACCTCCCCGAGAACCGTGTTTCTGGTCTCATTCCGCACTCTGACTGTCAATTCCCGCTGACTATAACACAGTCGGCTGAAATAGTGTGACGCCGGACACACCGCCGCGGTTTACAAACCCGGTCACAAAACTTCCGAAAATAATCGAAACGCGTAACTACCCAATCGTGCCTATACTTAGCGGCCAGGCCGAGCCGCGGAGCAGGATTTGCCGCGGGGTGCGGTGGTTAGACTGAAGGCGGCTGGCAGGTTCCGGCCATCAACCCTGGCCGTTCACGCCGTGGGGTTTCTTTCTGTTTGCGGAGGTTTCATGTTTCGCCGTTCCCTGATCGTCGCTTTGCTGGCGTTGGCTGGCGCTCTCGCCCAACCCGCCCTCACCACTATCCAGGACGTACTTTACAACGCCGATGGGTCCCGCTTCAATGGAATTCTCACCATTAGCTGGGCCACGTTTCAAAGCGGCAACCAGACACCGATTATCGGCAATACCAAGACGTATCGCGTCGTCAACGGAAATCTGTACCTGCAATTGACGCCCACCACCGGAGCCAGTCCGGCGGCGGAATACCTGGTGACGTATTACTCTTCCTCTTCCCCGCAGTATCAGGAGGTTTGGAACGTGCCGTCCGGCGCCCAATCGCTGACCGTGGCCGCGGTGCGCGCCTCGTCCACCGATATCCTCACCGACGACGGCGCAACCATCGCGGAATCCTCGGTCATCGGCCTGGTCGCCGACTTAGCCGCGCGCGCCACCATGGGTGCCGCGTTTGTTCCTTCCGGCGCGGTGGTGGTGGATAGTAGTGGGCTGCTGGAGACGGCCGCCGGTAACGCCACCGATTGCGTCTACGTGGATGGATCGTCGGGACCGTGCGGGGCAGGAGGAGGAACGTCGCCGAATTTCATCGATGCCGAATTGCCGGCGGGCACCATCAATGGAGTCAACACCAGCTTCACGCTGGCCAACGCGCCCTCGCCTGCCGCCAGCCTCGACCTGTACCGCAACGGGATGCGGCTCGAAACGGGCTCGGACTATTCTCTGTCCGGTAACGCCATCACCTTCGTTTCCGCGGCCACGCCGCAAACGGGCGACACTTTGCTGGCCGACTATCGCACCGCATCCACCACGGAAACCTTGGAGAGCGTAGCCTTATCCGCCGCGGCAACGCCGGCGGGTAGCCGGGCCGCAAAGCCGGCCGGAACGGAGGTCTTGTGCAGCGGACCCGGGACCGGAACCAGCCAAACCGCCTCCACCGTGCTGGGCACTTGCAGCGTTGCCGCCGGCATCTTGCACGCCGGGGACCGGATCGAGATCCATTTCGATCTGGCGCACCAGGGCACCGCCGGAACCAGCACCATGACCCTCGAATGGGGCGCCACCACCATCATCCCGATCGCCGCCTCCGCAAATGCAACCCTGATCACCGGACGCGCGGAGGCGGGCTTGCTGGCAACCGGCGCCCAAACCAGTTGGCAGGCGTGGGGCTCGGCCGTGCCCTTCTCGGCGGGAGTGGGCGCCGCCCCGGATGCGTACGCCAATGGGTTGACGATCGCCTTTCTGGGCAATGTGGCCCGGCCCGCCGATACCTTGACCCTGACCCAATTCGCCGTGGTACGCGTCCCGTAACTCCAGCGGATCGTTCCTGTAGCTTTCGTTTTGTTCTGGCGTTTTCCGCGTCGATGTTTTAGGCTGGTGTTTCGGGTTTACGCACTGACGCGGGGCCGGGCGAAGTTGCCCGGCCTTTTTTTCATGCGACCGTGATTCATGGCAGCGGAACGCCGGTCGGCTTTTCCACCGCGTAAAAACGTTTACCGCAGAAACGGCAATGCCGCGGCACGCGTTTGAACCAACGCATCAACAGGTCCAGCGCACCACGCGGCTTCGAGGGCGCCAGATCGCGGCTGAAGCAACGCGGACAGCGCACTTCGCCGGGCTTGACTTCGAGCGGCTCTTGAATCTCCAATTCTCGCACTCTAGCAGATTTCGCCCGGCGCCGAAACCGTTCTGAATCGCCGTTGTTTCTTGCCGCTGTTGGTCCAGACGGAAGGCAAGCCCCCGCTGATTGCCAGCCCCGCTTGTCCCTCAGGCCGGTCCCGCCGCGATCGGCATCCGCCAGCCGGTTCCAAAGGCGCGCGAAGTCACTTTCAGCACCGGCGCGGCTTGCCGCCGCTTGAATTCGGCGGTGCGCACCAGCTTCACCACTCGCCGCACGGTAGCTTCGTCGAAACCTCTGGCGACGATTTCGTCGGCCGACAGCGATTGCTCTACGTGCATCTCCAGAATCTGATCGAGCACGTCGTAGGGCGGCAGCGAGTCCTGGTCTTTCTGGTCGGGGCGCAGCTCCGCCGATGGCGCCTTGGTGAAGATCGCTTCCGGGATATCCGCGGCGCGGCGGTTGCGCCATCGCGCCACCCGGTACACCATCGTCTTGGGCAGATCCGCAATCACCGCCAAGCCGCCGTTCATATCGCCGTAGAGGGTGCAGTATCCCACCGCCATCTCCGACTTGTTGCCCGTGGTCAGCAGCAGGCCGCCGTACTTGTTCGACAGCGCCATCAGCAGGTTGCCGCGAATCCGCGATTGAATATTCTCTTCGGTCACGTCGCGGGCATAGCCGCGGAAAGGCTCCGCCAGAGCCGTATCGTAGCTTCGCACCATGGGACTAATCGGCAGAGTGAGAGTGCGAATGCCCAGGTTGCGCGCCAGCGCGAGCGAATCGTCGATGCTGCCGGCGCTCGAATATTCCGATGGCATCAGCACGCCCAGTACATTCTCCGCGCCCAGAGCGTCTGCCGCGATCGCCGCCGTCAACGCCGAATCGATGCCGCCGGAAAGGCCCAGCAGCACGTTGCGGAAATGGGTCTTGCGGGCGTAGTCGCGCACACCCAGCACCAGCGCGCTCCAGACCTCGGCTTCGGCGGTGAAGTCGTCTTCCCAAATCGACCCGGTGCGGGCGTCCACATCCACCACGATCAAGTCTTCCTCAAAACCTTTGGCTCGCGCAAACAAACGGCCTTCCGCGTCGAAGGCGGCGCTGCGGCCGTCGAAGATCAAATCGTCGTTACCGCCGACGAGGTTCACCGTGACCACCGGAAGCCGGTGCCGCCGCGCCATGTGGCTCAGCATCTGTTCGCGCAGCATCTGCTTTCCCACCACGAAAGGCGATGCCGAGAGGTTCACCAGCAACCTGACGCCTTCGGCCGCAACCAGCTCGATCGGGTCCTGGCGATAGCGGCGGCGCTGCCAGAAGTCGCGGTCGTTCCACACGTCCTCGCAAATACTGATCCCCAGCTTGTGCCCTTCCCAATCGAGACTCTGCGGGCCGCGGGCCGATTCGAAGTAGCGGTCCTCGTCGAATACGTCGTAGGTGGGAAGCAGGGTCTTATGAAACTGCTGGCCGACGGCGCCTCCGCCGAGCAGCACGGCGCTATTAAACAGAGGTCGGCCCACGTCACAGGGATTAAGAGTGGCAGTTCCCACCAGCAGCGACGGCGCCTGGGCCAACTCCCGTGCCATGGCCGCCAGGGTTTGCTCGCCGCGGCGAATGAACCCTTCCCTCATCAGCAGGTCGCGCGGCAGATAGCCCAGCAGCGCCAGCTCGGGCGTCACCACCAGGTCCGCACCGCGCTCGCCCGCCTGGCGAGTTCCCGCGACGATCCGTGCCGCATTGCCGGCCAGATCGCCCGCCGTGGTATTGATCTGCAGCAGCGCGATGCGCAATCGATTCGATCCCTTCCCTTTCGATTATGGCAGGTGGGGACAATGGCCGCGCCACGAACGGGCTGGCGGAGCGAGAATACATAATGAACCTATGCGGGAGTACGTGCGGGCGGAAACGGGTCGCTTGTTGGAACGCTTCGGCGCGGAGTTGAAACGCGCCGCGCGGGGCGCGGATGCCGATGCCATCCACGATTTGCGGGTGTCGATCCGGCGCCTGAGCCGCTGCCTGCGCGTGTTCGCCGGCTTTTACCCGGGGCGCTCGTGGAAGAAGATTCGCGCCGAGCTGCACGGGTTGCTGCAATCGGCGGGGGCGGTGCGCGACCGGGACATCGCGCTGGCACTGATCGGGCAGGCGGGAGTGTCGCCGCGCACCGCGATTCACCGCAAGCTTGCGACTGCGCGCACCGCGGCCAGCCGTGAGATGGCGGCCGAAATCGGGCGCTGGAGCCGGCGCGATCCGGCGGCGAAATGGCGGCGGAAACTGGAGCTTTAGTTCATGGAGAAGCTGCCTTCACCGGTTTGGAACGCGCGGCTGGGCGCGGCTGTCAACGCACGCCGCGGGCTGCCGCCATTGGTGTCGGCGTATTTTCGGGCGGGGCGGGAATTTCTGGCAAGCCGGCCCTCGCCCGCTCAACTGCACGAGCTGCGCCTGGCCACTAAGCGGCTGCGCTATACGCTGGAGCTGTTTCGCCGGTGCTATGGGCCGGAGCTCGAACGCTACCTGGCGGAGCTGCAGGTTTTGCAGCAGGCCCTGGGTGAGCTGAACGATTGCGTGGCGTCGCGCCATCTGCTGACGCGGGAAATGCCGGCTTCCCCGCTGCGCGACAAGCTGGAGAAGTTCCTGAGCTGTGAGGAAGCTTCTCGATCCCAGCGAGTCCGCGAAGTCTGGACCGGGCAGTTCGACGCGGCCGGGCGGGAAGCGGCGTGGGTGCGGTACCTGGGGCGGCTGGCGCGCGGAAGTATTCGAAGGCCGGCCACGCACTGAAGCCCGCGCCAACCGGTGTTAGCATCAGGCTTGTCATGCCACTCGCAGATTTGCTCGATTCCGGAGACCGGTCTCTTTACGACGTTCGCTCGAAGGCCGCGGGGCCGGCCGGATCGCTGCCGTTGACGGCCGAGGCGCTGGTGAGCCGGCCCTCCGGAGATTTGTTCGGCTGGGCGCAGAACGCCGGAATGGGATGGGACCCGGCGGCGCTGGGCGCGAAGGAATTTCTGATTCTGAGCACCCACGGCGGGCTGCGCGCGCCGGATGGAACGCCGATCGCGCTGGGCTATCACACCGGCCACTGGGAAGTGGGGCTGCTGGTGGAAGCGGCGGCGCGGGAGCTGAAAGCGCGGGGCGCGATTCCGTTTGCGGCGGCGTGTACGGACCCCTGCGACGGGCGCACGCAGGGCACACCGGGCATGTTCGATTCGCTGGCTTACCGCAACGACGCGGCGCAGGTTTTCGGCCGGCTGATCCGTTCGTTGCCGACCCGGCGTGGCGTGATCGGGGTGGCTACCTGCGATAAAGGGCTGCCGGCGATGATGATGGCGCTGGCGGGGGCGAGCGGCCTGGCGGGCGTGCTGGTGCCGGGCGGAGTGACGCTGCTGGCGGAAGAAGGCGAGGACGCGGGCATGGTACAATCCACCGGCGCGCGCGTGGCGCGGGGGCAGAAAACGCCGGAAGCGGCGGTGCGCGACCTGTGCCGGGCCTGCGCCACGCCGGGCGGAGGATGCCAGTTCCTGGGAACGGCGGCGACCTCGCAGGTGGTGGGCGAAGCGCTGGGCATGACGCTGCCGCACGCGGCCCTGGCGCCCTCCGGGCATCCCATATGGATCGACATGGCGAAGCGCTCGGCGCGCGCGGTAATGGCGCTGGAATCGGCCGGTATCGTCATGGGCGGCGTGCTGACGGATGCGGCGATACGGAATGCGCTGGTGGTACACGCGGCTTTCGGCGGCTCCACCAATTTGATTCTGCACCTGCCCGCGATCGCGTTTTCGGCCGGCCTGAAACGGCCCGGCGTGGAAGATTGGGCGCAGGTGAACCGGCAGACGCCGCGGCTGGTGGACGCAATGCCCAACGGCCCGCGCATGCATCCGACCATCCAGGTGTTTCTGGCGGGCGGCGTTCCGGAAGCCATGCTGCATCTGCGGCGCGCCGGATTGCTCGAGACCGGGGCGCGGACGGTGACGGGCGAAAAACTGGATACGCTTCTGGATTGGTGGGAGCAGAGCGAGCGGCGGGCGGCGCTGCGCCGCCTGTTACGCGAGCGCGACGGCGTGGATCCCGACGACGTGATCATGAGCCCGGACCGGGCGCGGCAGCGCGGCTTGACTTCGACGGTGACGTTCCCGGTGGGGAACCTGGCGCCGGGCGGCGCGGTGATCAAGAGCACGGCCATCGATCCGAGCGTGGTGGATGCGGACGGGGTGTACCGCAAGAGGGGGCCGGCACGCATTTTCCGCAGCGAACACGACGCCATCGCCGCCGTCAAGGGACAGGGGCCGAACCCGATTCGGCCCGGCGACGTGCTGGTGCTGATGTGCCGCGGGCCGCTCGGCTCCGGCATGGAAGAGATCTTCGAAATCACGGTGGCGCTGCGTTACCTCGATTTCGGCAAGCACGTGGCGGTGATCACCGATGCGCGCTTCAGCGGCGTATCCACCGGCGCGTGCATCGGGCACGTGACGCCGGAAGCGCTGGCGGGCGGTCCGATCGGCAAGCTGCGCGAGGGCGACCTGATTGAAATCGAAATCGACCGGGTGAAGCTGGAAGGCAGGCTGAACCTGGTGGGCGCGGACGGAGTGGTGTTCGGACCTGAGGAAGGCACCCGGGTACTGGCCGAGCGGGAGCCGCGCGAGGACCTGGCGCCGGACCCCGAGTTGCCGGCGGCGACGCGCCTGTGGGCCGCCCTGCAACAGGTAAGCGGCGGCACGTGGGGCGGAGCCGTACACGACCCGGACGCGATTCTGCGCGCGCTGGGAACGGCGGGCGGGGCACCGAAGTTCTGACGCCTAAGACATCGTCAAGAAATAACCACGTCAACCCCGGAGGCCGACGTGGCGCACGCACTCTTGCGTGCCGTGTCGAGACTTTCTCGACACCCGCTAGTGTAGTGCGTCATGCAGAATGCCGATTATCCAGGGTCTTGCGGGCGCGCTTGACTTTCTCCAGGATGTCGGTCGCCTTGGCCGTCCAGATGAACGGCTTCGGCGCCTTGTTGTGGTGGTCGATGTAGTCAAAAATGGCCATGATTAGTTCCTCCACGTCGCGGAAAACACCACGTCGGAGGCGCTTGTCGGTGAGATCCCGGAAGAAGCGCTCCACCATATTCAGCCACGAACTGCTGGTCGGCGTGAAATGGAGGTGGAAACGCGGGTGACGCGCCAGCCATCGTTGCACCTTGGGATGCTTGTGGGTGGCGTAGTTGTCGGCGATCAAATGGAGTTGCTTCCGCGGCGGAGTGACATCGTCGATTACGCGTAGGAACTTCAACCATTCCTGGTGACGGTGACGGTCGTCGCACATGCTGATTACCGTGCCGTCCAGGGTGTTCAGCGCCGCGAACAAAGTCGCCGTACCATTGCGTTTGTCGTCGTGCGTCATCGTCCCGCAGCGGCCTTTCTTCAACGTACTCGGTCCGGTCCGAGTCGCGGCGCCAACCTCTCCCTGGCGGTCGCGGCTCCGAAAGGCTATCAAACCGAGCTGCGGCAGCGAGGGAGCGGCTGCACACACGTATCGAGAGTACGCAATCGTAATTTCGAAACCGCGCACTTAGCCACCCGATCATTCACCAAGAATTAACAAGAAACCTCTTGACGCCCCCCCCCCTCGGCAGGACTATTATCTTCATATACTAACTGGTAGTACCAAGTCATAGGAGGTCAACCGAATGCACAGTCGCTGGACAGTTTGGGCGCTACCGCTCTTGGCCGCGGGGCTGCTATCAGGCCAGACCTCGGCGCAACGCCGGTTGGTGGCAACCGGAGACGAGATCGCGTTCCCAAGTCTCGCTGGTCACATTCCTCGCTGGACGAGCGGTCGGCTGGTGGGTTGCGACGAGTGCCAGTCCGGCGCGCCTGTTCTTTGGAGTGTCGACCGCCAAGGCAAGAGGGAGGACGTCCTCCTTGAAGTGCCGGGGGCGAACTATGTGAGCGCGTGGGATGTCGCATCGGGCCCGGACGGAGCCTTGGTGGTCGTAGGATTTGCCATCAGCGGCGACTCCCGCTTTGCCGAATTCGTCAACTGGATCTCCCCGGACAGAAAGCGCCAGGTCCTCACCCGCGTGTCACCTTATAGCCCGTGCGCGGTCACCGTGGCCCCAGACGGCACAATCTGGACCGTCGGCCCAATGAAGGACGAGGCGACCATGCGGGATGTAGATTCCAACGTGCTCCGCCACTATAGCCCCTCGGGCCAACTGCTGGCGACCACTACAATTCGCAGCACCCGACGATTCAACGGCCTCGCCAATGTAAGCCAGGCCTCGACGCTGATGGCCTCGAACGATCGGATTGGCTGGCTCACCCTTGCATGCGAATACATCGAGTTCTCGTTCAGCGCTGTGGAGGCGGGTCGCTACAATTGCCCGAGCCAGATTTCGGACCTTGGTAAAGCTGGGGGCGTTGCGCTGAGTTCGGCGAACGATCTGCTGATCGGCGGGAAGCCCCTAGGAGCCGGCCCTCTCGCGCCGCTGGAGCTTGATCGCGCAACGGATACCTGGGGTCCGGTGCCTGTGCCTGACGACTCGCGCGTCTCGGAGGGCGTCCTGGGGTTCGACGGGCTCACCCTTGTGGCGAGGAGGCCCGTCGGTAGGTTGCAGCGGCTCACCTGGGCTCAGGGCGCGCCAGCCCTTCCGTGACCTCCCCTCGGGCGCCGGGTAGACGATCGCGGCTCTCGAACTTTCCCTCAACAGATTGAGGAGTCCGCAATCGTAGTCGCGAGCCGCGCACTTAGCGCCCACCTATGTTAGCAAAGAGTAACAATAAATCTCTTGACATTCCGCGCCCGGGGGGGGGGATACTTTTCTCACGTACGAAGCAGTAGCATCAAGTAATAGGAGGGTCAACCGAATGCGCGGCCGCTGGATAGTTTGGGTGCTGCTGCTGCTGGCGGCGGGGCTGCTGGCGGGCCAAACCTCGGGGCAGCGCCGGCTGGTGGTGGCTGCGGATGACATCCGTTCTCAATCCCCCGCCGATCACCTTCCCCGCTGGACGGGCGGCCGGCTGGCGGGATGCGATCAGTGCCAATCGGGCGCGCCCATCCTCTGGACCGTGGACGGCCAGGGTAACCGAGACGATACATCGCTTCAAGTTCCCCAAGCGGACCGCGTGGGTGTGCGGGACGTGGCCTCCGGGCGGGACGGGGCTTTGGCGGCCGTGGGCTGGGCTATCAGCGCTGACTCCCGCCTTGCCTCCTTCGTCGCCTGGATATCCCCGGATAGAGCCCGGCAGGTACTTACTGAGGTGGGAGCTTACGCCCCTTACGCGGTTACGGTGGCGCCGGACGGCACCATTTGGACTATTGGCGCAACTTTGGACAGCGGCATGAGGCGGCAGGTAGATCCCAACGTGCTCCGCCACTATTCGCCCTCGGGCCAGTTGCTGGCGACGACCGCGATCAGCGGTACTCGGCGGTCCGACGGTGGCGTTGCCAACGTCGCGCAGTCATCGACATTAATGGCGTCGGACGATCGAATTGGCTGGTTCACTCTCGCCTGCGAGTACGTCGAGTTCTCGTTCAGCGCTGTGGAGTTGGGCCGCTACACGTGCCCAAACGGGATGTCCAACGCCTTCAAGGCGGGCGGCGTCGCGCTCAGTTCCGCCAACGATTTACTGATTGGCGGGAGAGAGGTCGGCCCTCTTTCGCCGCTGGAACTCAATCGCGCCACAAAAACGTGGAGCCCGGTCGCCGTGTCGGGCGGCCCAGGCAACTCCCTGGGTCTTCTGGGGTTCGACGGGCTCACCCTTGTTACCCATCACCAAGCGCAAACATATACGATGCGGCGACTGACATGGGCTCAGGGAGCGGCGCCGGCCAGTGATCCCCTGCGCTAGGTAGCACCGCGTGCGCGCTCGCGCCCGCCCATCGGCGTGCTTGGTCCGTGACCGCCAGGCGCGGCCCGGTTAGACTGCATCGCCGAATTCTTAGCCCCGAGCGGGCATGCCCCGGCAAGATCTTTGGACTAGGAGGATCGTACAACCATGTCGCGCAAACGGAACGCAGTGCTTCTTCTTTTGGCGCTATGCGCCGCCGTCGCCTTTGAGCGGAGCACGGACCTTCTGACGCGCCTAAGCGCGCGCCACGTCAGGGAAACAGCGATTGTCTCGGCGGGCGGTCGCCGGCTCGGTGGACTCTTCGAGGGGCGGGTCGCCGATCCGAGGTGGAGCGCCCTGGTGGCCTTGGGGGCGATGAGGAGCCGCCCGCGCTGCGCCGGCAACCGCGGCGGGTTGCTGGCTAGGCTTGGCTCGCTCATCGAACCCACAGCTCACGCCTTTGTCACCTGCACCCCAGGCGCATGCGAGGGTTACTATGAACAACCGCAAGGATTCTCGTGCGGCAACGAGTGTTCGGGCTATGTGGCCCCGGCGGACGACCCGAACAACATGTGCGGGGGATCTTACTACGACGGGTCCTCAGGCTGCAACGGAATCGGAGGCGGTTGCAGCGGCATGTGCAACCTAAATAGCTGCGACAACCCCAGCTGCACCTGCTCGGCCGATGGCGGACCGTGCGCGAGCAGCAGCGACTGCTGCAACTCGGAGGCCACCTGCATCGACGGCACGTGCTCGGTCGTCGAGGTCCGCAAGCAGCGTTGACAGACGTCGGCGGCCAAGGCCGAGCGGCATGGGCGCCGGGAGGCGCCCCGTCGGACAGACAGGGCGGTGGAGGCCTTTAGGGATCCCACATGGAGGGCCGCGAATGAATCGACGAGGGGTTGTTATTCGGGCGGCTTCCGCGGCTGCGGTGGTCGGCTTGGCGGCGGGAGCGGCGCTCCGCGTGTGGAGCGCCAACCGGTGCGCCACGCCCGGCGAGGCGGACAAGGCTCGCCTGGTCGACTTCGTCCGGGCAAAATACAAGCTACCGGCCGATGCCGAGATTGGGGTCGCCGATAGCGGCACCGCTTTTGGATCCTGCTTCCACAAGTTGGTCTTCGCGAGCCTGAGCGGCCGCCCTTTTCGCGCGGAGCTGTTCGCCTCGCCGGACTTCCGCTTTCTGACGAGTGAACTTCTCGACGCCAGGCCGGACCCGCTAGAAGCGTTACGGCGGCAGCGGGAAACGGCCGCCGCACTTCTGCAAGGCAACCTGCCGACACGGGGGACCGACAAGGCCCCCGCTACGCTCGTGGTGTTCTCGGATTTCCAGTGTCCCTACTGCGCGCGCATGGCGGATACGCTGAATGGGCTCGCCGCGTCGGAAGGGGACCGGCTGCGGATCGTTTACCATTACTTCCCCCTTTCGATGCACCGATGGGCGAGGCCGGCCGCTGAGGCCGCGGCTTGCGCCCAGCGGCAGAGCGACGCCGCGTTCTGGAGCCTGCACGATTTCCTGTTTGCTCACCAGCGCGAATTGACCGTGGACAATCTCCGGCCGCGCGTCGCCGATTGGGCGCGGACTGCGCCGCATCTGGACCAGGGACAATTCGAGACGTGCGCTAGAGACGGGTTGACCGCAGGCCAGGTTGAACAAGACATGGCACTCGGGCAGGAGGTCGGCGTTAATGCCACGCCTACATTGTTCCTGAACGGGGAGCCTGTTGGGGGCACCTCCGTCGACGAGCTAAGAGCGTCGATTCGGCAGGCAGCCCGAAGCGGGAAGGTTGCATCCCTTACACCGAGCGCCGCGGGATCGGGGGCTCGAGCCAAAGACGCCGTCCGGTGAGTGAGCCCGTCCGAATCGGCGCGCTACGCTGGCAGGTGCTCCAGCACGGGATGTTATAGCCCACTAAGAAATCACTTGAATGTAGTATTATTATGTTCACGAGTAACTGCCGGCCTTGGGGGCGACCAGAAGCAAGAGTCGTGGGAACGACGTCTGGGTGCTGTTCTAGCGCCAGCGGCAATGACGTATTCTGAAGAAGGGGCGTGGCGAGATGGCACTTCTCGATTGGTCAGACTGCCCGGCCGTGGAGAGCATTCCCGGCAAGGTGAGCGGCGCATGGGTGTTTCGCGGTACGCGGCTGCCCGTGGCGACCGTCATTGAAAACCTGGAGGATTTGAGCATCGAGGAAGTGATGGAGCAGTTTGACGTCAGCCGGGAGCAGATCGCGGCTGTGCTCGACTTTGTGGCCGAGACTCTAAACGCTTCCGTACCGCCGCCTCTGCCCGTCGATGCTCATTCTCTTTGACCATGGAGCTCCGCGCGGCCTGATCCGGGCGTTCGCCGGCCACACCGTCATCACCGCTCAGTCCCGGGGGTGGGACACGCTGAATAACGGCGCGCTGCTCAAGGCGGCAGAAGAGGCGGCCATTGATCTGCTCCTCACAACCGACCGGCGAATTCGCTACCAGCAGAATCTTGCGGGGCGAAGAATCGCGATCGTCGTTTTGACCGGAACGACGAAATGGTCCCGGGTCCGGCTGCATTTTGGACGCATAGGCGCCGCCGTGGAGGCCGCGGGTGCGGGGAGCTATACGGAAGTGGAAATTCCGTTCGCCTAGCGAGCGGCGCGAGACGGCAAGGCGCCCGCGATTATCGCTATATCGGTATCGCGACGCAACTGGCCGATCCTTCAGGACCCCGCGCTTGGATCGACCCCAAACGTCCAACAACAGAGCGCTTATGCGAAGGTCACTGGCAGTTTGACATATGGTAACACAATTGTTACCATAAACCGTGGACGATCGAGATCCGCGGCTACGTTGACGAAAACGGGAACAAACGGCTCGCCCACTGGCTGGAAGGACTTGACGCCGCGGCAGCCGCCAAGGTGACCATCGCGCTTGCGCGTATGGAACAGGGAAACGTATCGAAGGTCAAGGGCGTTGGTTACGGTGTCTTTGAATACGGGATCGATTTCGGGCCCGGTTATCGAATTTACTTTGGCAAGGATGGCGACCTCCTTGTGATCCTGATTGGCGGCGGCACGAAGAAACGGCAACCGCGGGATATCGCGGCGGCGCAGGAATGCTGGGCCGCATACAAACGACGAAAGAAACGGGAGATTCAATCAATGCCCCTGACCCACGACTTCAAGGAAACCATCCGGGCGCGGGCGCAACGCGACCCGGATTTCCGTCAAGCGCTCCTACGCGAGGCCGTCGAGTGTGTCATCAACGGGGACCTTGCGACCGGCAAGGCCGTTCTGCGCGACTACGTCAACGCGACCGCCGGATTTCAGGACCTGGAGAAACGCACGCGCATCCCCGCCAAGAGCCTGATGCGAATGCTGGGGCCAAAGGGCAGCCCCTCCGCCGCGAATCTTTCGAGCATCCTCACCGCGTTACAAAAAACGGAGGGCGTCCGGTTCGAGCTGTCGCTGAGACGGCAATCTGCCGGAGGCACCACGTAAGGCGTTCCGCGATCGGCTACTCCTACAGCCAATGCACCAGGCTGGTCGCCCCATACGCCAGCAGGCAGCCGATCGCCGCGCCGGCGACTACGTCGCTGAGGAAGTGCATGCCCAGGAGGATGCGCGAGGCGGCCACGCTGAGGGCGCAGAACAATAAGCCTACGATGAGATCGGGGTAGAAGGTCTCGAGCGATATGGCTACGGCGAAGGCCGTAATGGTGTGACCGGAGGGAAACGAGAACTGGTCGGGCGGCAGCAGGGTAGCCCAGCAGTGAGGCTCCAGGGGGCGCTTCCGGCCGGTGGCTTTTTTGATCTTGAGAAAGATGGCGATGCCCACGCCGGCCGCCAGGGCCGCGGCGCCAGTGGCGCGGAACCGATCGGAGCCGCCGAACAGCAGGATGATGCAACCGAGGGCGTACCACAACCAGCCGTCGCCGCCGCGGGTGGCGCAGATCATCCACACGCGGATCCAGCGCGGCGCCGGCCAGCGGTTGACGCGGCGCATCAGGCTATGGTCGCGATGCGAGATGAAACTCAGCATGGCTTGAGGTAGCGTCACGACGCCACCTCGGGCACGGGGACGGCCCCGCCGGCTTCGGCTTTCCAGCTCCCTCGCGCTAGCGCCCAGCGGCATTGTGCCATCCACCAGCGCGCGAACGCGTTCTCTACTATATAGTTTCCGAGAATTACCAGGGGAACCGCAACTCCCAGAGATGCCACCGGCAGCGTCCATGGGTTTTCCCGTACCATATTGTGGCCGATGGCGACCACGTCGCGGGTGAGTTTCCGGACGCCGCACATGCCGGAGTGCCGAGTGTGCACGTGCAGATCGCAGCGCATGCCTATTTGTAGCCCCGCAACGGCTACAGTTGGGTGACAGACGGGAAAAACATGGGTTAATCGCTCTGTTTTCAGGGACGGGCGGGGCTCGCCATGGCACAATCGAAACTGGATGATCCGCCTGGACTTCGTCTTTTTCGACGCGGGCGGCGGCCATCGCGCGGCCGCCATCGCGCTACGGGAAGCCATTGAGCGCGAAAAACGGCCGTTGGAAATCCGGCTGATGAATTTGCAGGAGTTATTGGACGAGATCGACGTCTTCCGCAAGCTCACCGGCATCAGGTTACAGGATCTTTACAATTTGATGTTGAAAAAGGGCTGGACGCTGGGGTCGGCCGAACTGACGGCGGGGATGCACGGCGTCATTCGCCTGTTTCACCGCCGCCAGGTGCGCCTTTTGGAAGAATACTGGCGCCGCAGCCGGCCGGACATGGTGGTTTCGCTGATTCCGAATTTCAATCGAGCGCTGTGCCAGAGCCTGCGCCAGGCCCTGCCGGGGACGCCGCTGGTGACGGTGCTTACCGACATCGCCGATTACCCGCCGCACTTCTGGATTGAGCCGTTCGCGGGCGGGCTGCAGGAACAGTACTTCATCTGCGGCTCGGCTAAGGCGGTGGAACAGGCGCTCGAGATGGGCCATGCCGCGAACAAAGTGCTGCGCGCGTCCGGAATGATCCTGAACCCGCGATTCTACGACGCCGCTCCGCTAAGGGCCGAAGAGCGGGCGCGGGCGCGGCGGGCGCTGGGCCTCGATCCGGACCGCCCGGTGGGATTGGTGCTGTTCGGCGGCCAGGGTTCGGCGGCGATGGGCGATATCGCGGCACGCCTCGCGGGTCGCCAGTTGATTTTGGTCTGCGGCCACAACACCCGCCTGCGCGACAGGCTGCGGGCAATGCCGCACCGGGCACCGATATTCGTCGAAGGTTTTACCCAGGAGATCCCCCGCTACATGCAGCTTGCCGACTACTTCATTGGCAAGCCCGGCCCCGGCAGCATCAGCGAAGCCGTCGCCATGCATTTGCCGGCGATTGTGGAACGCAACGCCTGGACCCTGCCGCAGGAGCGCTACAACGCCGATTGGGTGCGGGAGCAAGGTGTCGGCGTGGTATTGAAGAACTTCCGCGGGATCGCCGAAGCGGTGAAAGGGATGCTGGAGCCCGCGGCGTATGCCCGGTATCGCGCCGCCACCGAGCGCCAGACCAACCGGGCGGTATTCGAAATCCCGGCGATGCTGGAAGGGATCGGAAAGGAATCGGCGAGGTAGGGCGGGCGGCTTACCCGAACGTGCGGCTACGCGTCGCCGCTGGCCTGCGCCTGAACCAGGAGGCCAATCTGAACGTCGTGTGTGAGCTCCAGCGTTACCGTCATCGCCGCCCCCGCTGTCATTATCGCAAAGTTCCAGGACAGGCCGACAAGCCCCGAACTGCCAAACGCACTCAAATTCGACAGGAGGGGCCGCGCTCTGTTATACTACCAGTGTCCATTGTGTTTCATTCCAATCGCGCGCCTTACCAGTTTCACAGTGTTTTCCCCGTTTTCCGCGCATTTCAACCTAGGAGCGACGCGTTAGCGAGCCATGGCTGCCAATACATATTCCCAAGGTGCCCAAGTCGAGCACGACAAATTCGGATTGGGCACTGTAATGTCCAGTAACGAGGAACGGATCGTGATCAAGTTCGACGATCACGGTGAAAAGAAGTTCGTCAAGGATCTGGTGCTGGTCAGCTTGAAAAAGAGCGACCGTACGCCACCAGCCGAAAAGAAGGGAACCCGGAAGAGGAAGGTTGCCGTTGCCGCTACCGTGTAATCGCAATTAGTTACAGGAGCGCACGGAAGTTTTGAGGATCTCCGATTGAACGCACGCCAGAAGCGATTATTTGAAGACGCCCGGAAGCGGAATCCGGACATGAAAATGCCCACCGAGCAGCCGCCTGCCACGGAGTGGACCGAGGCGGACCTGGCTTTGATCAAGCAGGGTGTGGGCGACAAGAGCGGCCGGCCCAACCAGGGTGGGGGCGAATCCGGCGAAGGTGGCGAGGAAGCCGCCAGCGGGGTCCAGTCCGGCTCCGTGGTCACGTATTTCGAGCAGAAGGGTTTCGGTTTTCTGCGGCCCGACGACGGCGGTCGGGACATCTTCTTTCACGTTTCGCGGCTGGCCGAGGGCCTGGCCACGGATCTGCGGCCCGGTACGCGGCTGATTTACGAGTTGGGGATGGACCGCACCGGCAAGCCGGCTGCCAGCAGCATTCGGATCGCTCCTCCGCCCGCCGCCGCCGAGTGACCGCATGACTCGATTCGTGGTTCTTGCCTGAGGTTTTCAAAGTCCCATGTTTGACAATCTATCGGACAAGCTGCAGCGGGTTTTTAAGAGCCTGCGCGGCGAGGGCAAGCTCTCGGCCGAAAATATGGAGGGCGCGCTGCGGGAGATCCGCATGGCGCTGCTCGAGGCCGACGTCAACTTCCGGGTGGTCAAGCAACTGATCGAGAACATCCGGCAGAAGGCCATGGGCGAGGAAGTGCTCACGGCGCTGTCGCCATCCCAGCAGGTGATCAAGATCGTTCATGAAGAGCTGATCAAGATCCTGGGCAGCCACGAATCCAAGCTGCGCTTCGCCAATGAGCCGCCCAGCGTTTTTCTCATCGTGGGTCTGCAGGGCTCCGGCAAGACCACCTCCACGGGCAAACTGGCGCGCTGGCTGGCGCGCAACGGCCACCGTCCCATGATGGTCTCGGTGGACGTATACCGGCCGGCGGCACGGGAGCAGCTTCGCGTGATCGCGCGCGAGGTGGGCCAGGCCATCTACGAGGGCACGCCGGAAGAAAAAGTGCCGGCCGATCTGGCGCGGTCGGCGCGGCGCGAAGCGGTGCACAACGGCCGCGACGTGCTGCTGGTGGATAC
>PLRS01000109.1 GCA_003164035.1 Bryobacterales bacterium
TCATGGCCGCCTGCATGGGCGAGTCTCCGGCCTCGATATAGCGCGTGATGTTCTCGATCATCACGATCGCGTCGTCCACTACAAATCCGGTGGAAATGGTCAGCGCCATCAAGGTGAGATTATTCAGGCTGTAGCCCAACAGGTACATCACCCCGAACGTGCCGATCAGCGATAACGGCACGGCGATGGAAGGGATGACGGTGGCGGCCAGGTTGCGCAGAAACAGGAAAATCACCATCACCACCAGCGCCACCGTCAGCATCAGCTCGAACTGCACGTCGTCCACCGATGCCCGGATGGTATTGGTGCGGTCGGTCAGAATCTGCACCTTCACCGATTGGGGAAGCGTATTGGTGAGCTGCGGCAGGAGCGCCTTGATGCGGTCCACCACGGCGATGATGTTGGCTCCCGGCTGCCGCTGGATATTCACGATGACGGCCGGAATCCTGTCCATCCACGCGGCCTGCCGGACATTCTCGGCATCGTCGATCACATTGGCCACGTCGGTCAGCTTGACCGGGGCGCCATTGCGGTAGGCGATCACCAGCGGCGCATAATCGGCGCTCGAGAGCAACTGGTCGTTGGCGCCGATCTGGTAAGACTGGTGCGCCCCGTCGAAGTTGCCTTTGGCCAGGTTGACGTTGGCGGCGATGATGCCGCTGCGCAGATCCTCCAGGTTGAGGCCGTAGGAAGCCATCACGGTGGGGTTGGCCTGAATCCGTACGGCCGGCTTCTGGCCGCCGCTGATGCTCACCAGGCCAACCCCCGGCAACTGGGAAATCTTCGGCGTCAGCCGCGTATCCGCCAGGTCTTCCACCTTCGACAGCGGGATGGCGGTGGAGGTGAGCGCCAGGGTCAGAATCGGCGTATCGGCGGGATTGATCTTGGCGTAAATGGGAGGGGTGGGAAGGTCGGTCGGCAGGTAGGTGCCGGAGGCGTTGATCGATTGCTGCACCTCCTGCTCGGCTACGTCGATACTGAGGCTGAGATTGAACTGAAGGGTGATGACCGAAGCGCCGTCGGAACTGGTCGACGTCATCTGCTGCAGGCCGGGCACCTGCCCGAACTGCCGTTCCAAGGGCGCGGTCACCGAAGTTGCCATCACGTCCGGGCTGGCCCCCGGATAGAAAGTCGTCACCTGGATGGTGGGATAATCCACCTCCGGCAAGGCGGATACCGGCAATTGTGTATACCCGACCGCCCCGGCGAGCACGATGCCCACCATCAGCAGAGAAGTCGCAACCGGCCGGAGGATGAAAGTCCGCGAGGGACTCACTTCCCCTTTCCTCCCGATTTCCTGGAGCCCTTCCCGCCTCCCGAGCCGGTGGCCGGGCTCTGGTCTCCCCACTGCGACACTACCTTGGCGCCTTCCACCAGCTTATCCACGCCGGTCATGACCACCCCGTCGCCCGCCTCCAGCCCGCTGGTGACCTCGGTCAGGTCGCCCTCCGCCGTTCCGGTATTGATATCCCGAACCGTAACCGTGGAGTCCGGCTTCAACAGCCAGACGTAGGTTTCGTTGGTGTTGCGCTGCACCGCCGCGTTATTGATCAGCGTCACGCCGGTTTTTTCCTGCACCAGCATGTGGGCGTTGACGAACTGATTGGGAAAAAGCTGGTAGTCGGCGTTATCGAAATTGGCGCGCAACCGCAAGGTGCCGGTGGTCTGGTCGATCTCGTTATCGATGGTGGCCAGGTAGCCGGCGGCGATCTTGCGCTGATCGGCGCGGTCCCATGCCTCCACCACCAGCTTCTGGCCGGCCCTCCAACGCGACAGCACCGCCGGAAGCTGGTCCTCCGCCACGGGGAAGATCACGCTGATCGGCTGCAGTTGGGTGATCACAATCATGCCGGTGGTGTCGGCGGCGTGCACGATATTGCCGGGATCCACCAGGCGCAACCCCACCTGCCCGCTAAACGGCGCGGTGATGTGGCAATAGACCAGGTTGAGCTTGGCCATGTCGATGGCTCCCTGGTCCGCCTTCACCACGCCTTCCTCTTGCGTCACCAGAGCCTTCTGCGTGGCAAGCTGCTGTTCCGGTATGGCGTTCTGCTTCAGTAGCGTCTCGTAGCGCGCCTGATCCACCCTGGCGTTATCGAGCAGCGCCTGGTCGCGTGTCAGGTTGCCCTCGGCCTGTTCGAGCGACACCGCGTAAGGGCGCGGGTCGATTTCGATGAGTGGATCGTCTTTCTTGACGATATCGCCCTCTTTGTAGTTCACGCTCATCAACTGGCCGTCGACCCGGCTCTTCACGGTCACGGTGTAGATCGGAGTCACCGATGCCAGCCCGGTCACGTAGACGCCGATATTGCCTCGGGTAGCGTGGATCGAAACTACCGGCGGAATGCCGCCCTTCTTGGCGCTGGACGGCCCCGGCTGCCCGGTCCCATTGGCGGCGCCCGAGCCCCTCGGCCAAAGGTAATACGCCGCAACCCCGGCAACCAACAGCACAATCAGCCACCACACCCAGGCGGAACTCTTCTTCTTGACCTTGGCCGGAGGGTGCGCCTCCAGCGCTGCCGGACGCGCGACGGTTTCCTGCGTGGACGGACGAGAATACTCGCTCATGATTTCTTTTCAATTACTCCCGGCCAACCCTGCCCCGTTCAACACACACGGATGGCGCGAGAGCTTCGATGAGGTTCATTCTATCCAAATGGGCGACGCGGAGCGCGCTGCCGTTACGCTGCAGTTCACAAACATTTCGAGCTATTCATTAAAGGCTCGGAAGGGCTATTGCAATTTAATCCAAAGCGGCCCCTCACTGCAGCGTATAGCTGGCGCTGGTGGGTGACGGGTGCTCGATCACCAGGGTAACATTGCTCCGCTTCAATGCGGTCAGGCGATCGGCGGGAAGCGGCGTGTTCTGCTCGATTTCGAGGCGCGTGCCGGTAAGCCGTACCCGCCTGCGCCAGCCCTTGCCGGTAAACTCCAGCCCGTCGCCGTCGATCTTGACCTCGACCGCGCCCGCGCCGGCAAACGCGCCCGCGAGCGGCAGGAAATTCTCGTCGTTGTCCTTGCTCGAGAATTCCATCCAGCGGCCACCGTCGGCGCTGGAAAAGATGGCGCGCGCCTTTTGCGATTCGAGGATCCATTCGGGGCTCCCGTCGGAATCGAGGTCGGCGGTCCAGGCGACGGTACGGCCGCGTGGAATCAGCAGCGCCCGCAGGGTGAGCTCCGCCGTTCCCGCCCCGGCCGCGGCCAGCCGCCACTCCCGCAATCCGGCGCCGTCCGCTTCGCCGAACACGCGCAAGGAAATGTGCCTCTCGGCGGTCGCGCCGATGCTGATTTCAGTCGACGCCGGAAGGAACTCTAGCCGGTCGCCCGCCGCCGTCAGGCGAAAGGTCTGAATGGCCGGCCAGTTGTTGCGAACCACGATATCCAGGTCCGTACCCGCCCGCGGTTCCACCGGCACTACCGGCGGGTCGGTCTCGAGACGGCCGTTGGGTCCGAAATGCAGATCGACGGCCTGCGCCGCGCGCAGCGAAACCGGCCGGAACAGTTGCAGCCGCGCCCGGCCCAGCAGCAACCCATCGGCTTCGAGGCCCAGGCTGGCGAAATCGCCGTGCGCCGCGTCGGCGGGCACCGTCACCCGGTAATGGATTTCCGGCAACTCGGTGGCCGCGCCCGGGTGCGGCTCCCGCGTGGCCTGGTAGCCGTCGGGGAGGCGCAAACGCGAACGCGACGCCAGCTCGGGCGAAGTGTAACTGGTGGCCACCGGGTTGGCCTGCCCGATCACCAGACGATGGAGGTCGTCGAAGAACGCCGCGGTTTCCGGCGCCTCGATCGCCAGGCCTACCCGTACCCGATAGTCGGGCGCGCGGCCGGCGGGTATGGTGAGCGGCACCCGCTGAGTTTTCTCGTCCCAATCGAAGTCGACCTCGTTACCCCCCGCCAGGTAGGGACCCACCGGCTCCCGGTCCAGTTGCAGCAGGGCCTGGCCGGCGACCGGCGCCGCGAACTCCATCGCCAGTATCCCGTTCTCGTATTCCACCGCAAGCAATTCCGCGGTGGCGTAGACGATGCGCGCGTTGGGAGAAAAATTGGAGCACTCGCGGCACAGGCCGCTACCAGCCAGCGAGACGCTCACCGGCAGCCAGAGAGACTCACCGGGCGGCACGGTCACCCGCGGGATGGTGAGCGCGTGTTTCCCCGCCGGGTCCCACGCCCGCAGATCGTCGTGAAAGGCGTCCAGCCCCGGATTGGTCGCAATCACCGCCGAAGCGCCCGGCGAGGATAACTGCGCGGCGGCCAGCGGATCGGCCGGCTTACCGGTAGCCAGCCGTGGCGGCGCCGCCGGGTCGAGCTGCGCCAATAGCGGCGCCCAGTTTCGCAGCAGGGCGGCATCGCGCTCGATTCCGCGCACCGCCGGCGTCTCGCTGCCCTCCAGATTCACCGCACCCGGACGCAGCACCGCGCCGGGCTCCGGCCCCCATCCGGCCGGATACAAGCCTTCCTCCACGTCCCGCCACAGCACCACCCCCCGCGCGGTCGCCAGAGCCGCCCGCGACCGGGTGAAGGCGTTCGGGTCCATCGCCGATAGTGTTGTGACCGGCGCCGGAGGGGCCGCGCCGCCGAGCCCCAATTCGGCGCCTTCCAGAAAGACGATCGGGCCGCTGTGCGCCGCCATCTGCAGTTCGAGCAGTTCCCTCAACCGCTTGATCCACTCCCGGCGTGCCGCGGCCGAGGCGTTGACCGGCGCGCCGCCGCGCGGCCAGTCCGGCACCGTGCCGAGCGGCCGGACCCACGCTTCCAGGCCCAAACGATGCAGCAGCCGGAGCAGCCCTGCCAGGTCGCGGCGCGGGCTGGTCCGCCCGGCGAAATCGTAGTCGCCCGCCGCCACCTCGTGCCAGTTCCAGGGCACCGGGAATTCCACCATGCGCACGCCCGCATTTTTCAGCCACACCAGCTCGCGCTCCCAGTGCGCCCGCGGACAGAGATAATAAGGAAACTCGACGGCCAGGGCGCATGGAGGCGCCGGCGGATTCCGCGCCGGGGTCGAGAATGGCGCCCCCAGCGCCGCCAACACCGCCGCCAGAAACAGCCGCCGCATCAGAACGTCTTCGCCTTTCGCAGCCGGTAATCTTCCACCAGCGGCATGCGGATTACGGTGCACATTTCAAACAGACGCGACCGCGCGCGCGCGCCGATGCGGTCGCCGAGTGTGGTGCGATACTCGGTCCCCAACGCGGTCTTCTGCATGGCGCCCGCGCCCGCCTGCGGATCGGGCAGGTTGGTGGTGGCAATCAGCGGTTTGCGATGATTGCAGCGATGGGTAATGATGGCGGTGATGGTGTCCTCCACCCAGTCCGTCACCCGATGCGCCCCCAGGTCGTCCAGCAGCAGCACTTCCGCGTCCAGAGCCGTGCGGTACGCCTCCTTATTAGCCGAGTTGGAGCTTGCGTCGTAGCCCGAGCGAATCTGGTCCAGCAGCCCCTGGTAATCGCAGAACAGGCCTTGGTGGCCCTTTTCCAATATCTTGCGCAGCACCGACACCGCCAGGTGCGTTTTGCCGCTGCCCGGCTCGCCGATAAACAGCAGCCCGGGACGCGACTGGTTGGGAAACTCCCGCACGAAATTGGAGGCCGCCAGCAGCGAGGTTTGCAGCTCGCGCCGCGCCATGGGGTTGTCGGGCCCGGGCAACACGAAGGTGTCGAACGAGACGCTGCGATAGAGGGGTGGAATCTGCGCCCGGTCTTCCAGCTTTTCCGCTCTACCCTCCGCGAAACACTCGCATCGTTCGGCGCCCGATACGCCGCCGCGCTCCGTCACGATCCAACCGGCGCCGCCGCACTTGGGACAAACCGCTTCGCCCGCCATCGCTTTCATTATAGGAGCTTCGCCCTTCCCCCATCCCGGCAACCGCTCCTTAGCGGTCGCGGCTCGGTAGTCGACTGCAAACACGCGGTGCCCGTTACCGAGCCGCGACCGCCAGGGAGCGGTTGCCACGCCAAACCGCGAAATCCCCAGATCAAACTCCATGAGCTTCGCCGCGCCCCGAATTCAAATCCCGTAAAACCGCTCCGCCGCTCCTCCCAGCAGCCACTCGCGCGTTTCCATCGATTGCGGGCCGATGGCTTGGGTGAAGGCGGCCAGGGCTTGCTTCCAGACGTTATCCGGCAGGGTGCGCGGCCAATCGCTGCCGAACATGACCCGCTCGCGGCCGAACGCCGCCAGCGCATGTTGCACCCACGGACGAAAGCGGGCCGCGCTCCACGGCTTCGGTCCGTGCGTGATCAGGCCGCTTGCTTTGACTGCGAATCGCGGGTTGCGCGCGGCCTCTTCGATGGCGCGCTCCCAATCCGGGCACTCCTCCGGCAGGCCAAGATGGACGATCGCGACGCGCAGAGAGGGCACCTTTTGTCCCAGCTCGATGGCCGCGGGCAAGTCCTCCAACTCCACCGGCAGCCCCCACTCCGCCATCTGTTCGAAGACGCTCACCGGCCAGTCCGGCATCGCCACCGCCCCGCGCAACTTCGAGTGTGCGCGCCAGGCCCGAATTTCTTCCCACCCGCCCCACGCGACCACGCCGCGGATGAAGTCGTAGCGCGTGGCCGCTTCGAGCAGTTGCGCCGTATCCCGCCCGCTGAAGGCCACCGCGATGGAGCCGTCGAAGCGGTTGCGCTTTAGAATCGCCTCAAGATGCTCCGGCGTATGTTCGGGGGTGAAGTGCTGATGAGCGTCCAGCCGCAATCAGAAAGTGAAGGCCAGGCCGCCGCGGAAACTGCGCGGATTGTCCACCAGCAGCACGTGCTGTCCGCCGCTCATCATGAGGGGCAGATAGCCTTGCGCCAGCAGGTTGCGGAGGTCCGCAATGGCCTCGACGCGCCCATGGAAGCCGGGTAGCGGTTGGCGAATTTCCACGTTGAAGCCCGGCAGAGTGCGGTACGCCAGCATGCTATACAGGTTGCCGGCCATCACCCAACGCTCGTCGCCGCTCCATTGATAGCTGGCGATCAGGCGCGTGCCGGCACGCGGCAGGATCGCCGCGAGGCGTGCCGTGGCGGCGTGGCGCCGGCCGCTGCGAATCATGGATCGGAGCTCATCCGGGTCGTTGCTGTCGAGCGCGCGATTAGCCGCCGTGAGCCCGCCGTCGGCGCCGTAAATAGCCGTGGCGCTCAAATGGCCGCCCAGGTCCTGGGTGGCAGCCAGGTCGTAACCGCTGATGGCAAAATTGCCGGCATTGAGTACGGAGTTGTTGGTGAACAACTCCGGCAGCACATCGGCCTGGCCGCTGAACGCGCCCGACGGATCCACCATGCTAATGGCGGCATCGCTCACTACCTGCCGGTACGCCGAAGCGCGAATCCGGCGCGAGCCCATGCGCCGCCGGTAGGCGACCTCGTATTCTTCGCCGCGCTGCACCCTGGCGTGGCCGTTCACCTCCGATAGGCGCGGGAACATGGCGAGCGAATCGATGTCGCGTTCCAGGTCGGCCGATCCGATCGATGCCGTGTCCGCCTCCCCGCGGCCGTCGAGCGGCGGCGCGGCGTTGCCGGAGCTGAACGCTGCCTCGAAATCGGAATTGTGGTCGATGGCGTAGCGGATTTGCACGTAGGGGCTGTAATAAGTGGCGTTGCCGAGGAAAGAAATCGAATCGACGCCGCTGCCGTAGGCCAGCGTTACCGCGTCGGTAATCGCGATGCTGTCGTGAATCTGGCCGGAAACGGTTCGCAGCATCGGCACCGACGATTCCGGAACCGCGGTGGTGCGGCCCGGTATGTACAACTCCCGCAGCGTCAGCGTCACCTCCGGCTGCCCGCCGCCCAGCTCGCGGCTGTAGCTGGCCCGCAGCGCAGTGGCCGGAATGCCGGTCTGCGAGCCGTATCCGAGGTTGCCGCTCACCTGAATGGAACTGGTTTCGCTCAATATGGTGGAAAGCGCGAAGGCGGTGCCGAGGTCGGCCTGGTCGCCTACGCCGGCCAGCAGACCGCTGTCGCCGGCCGAAAGCCGGACCACGCCCCGCGTTTCGGAGACGACTTCAGCGGTGGAACGGGGCGATTGCGAAGGCGCCGGACTGTCGGTGAATCGCGTAATGGGACGGGCATCGGAGGCGGTACGCAGCACCCATTTCCAGTCTTCACTCATCACGTTGCCGTTTTCGAGCGGCGGATAAGCCAATTGAATCGAGCTGAAGACCGTGCTCAAGCTGACGTTAAGCAGGCTGCGCATACCCGGCTGAACCAGCAGATTGCGCCGCACGGCGGGCTCGAAAGTAGCCAGGGTGACGCGCACCGAGTACAGCGCCGGCGCCAGACCGGTCAGCTCAAAACGCCCATATTCGTTGGTCCGCACTCGTCCGATAGGACGCTGCTGCGGATTCAGAAGGGTGACGCTGGCGCCCATTTGCGGGATCCCGTACGTATCCCGCACCACGCCCGCAATCGTACCTGAGAAATCGATCAGATCGTCCGCACGGGAAACCAGAGCGAACGGCGCACAAACCAACCCTGCCAGGAGGATCGTAACCGGTTTGTGCGATCTCAAATTCAGCACAATCTCAACTTCAAAAAACCCACCGTTGGGTCAGGAGATCTCCCGACCCAACCATCCCTAGTTTACAGTAAACTGGGCGGACGGTGTAAGCACCTGGTTGCGGTTTTTGTCGGTGATCCGCAACCGCAACGTGTACTGGCCCGGCTGTAGCGTAGCCAGCGGCAGGAGCTTTTCGATAGTCATTTGCTGCGAGGAAGCGTCCGGCACCTGGGAAAAATCCTCGCTGAAGTCGAACAGCTTTTCGTTGGACCCGGAGCGCACCAGTTCATAATTCACCTGGCCGACCGGTTTGTGAGTGTTCTGATCCTGGCCCAGGTTGTAAACCTTCAGGTAGATACCCATCTTCTCGTCGTGCTTGAAGGTGTCGTCCATGCGCGGGCGCACCTTGGTATCGCCGATGACGAACATGCCGGTGCCGATGCTCTTCATGTCCACCCGCGACATCAAATCCGCCAAAATGATGCTGCTGGTGCTGGCCTTATCCGCGTCCAGGCGCGGCACCGTGATGGCGGATTCGTAATTGGCCACGTTGCCCGCGACGACGTCTTTGGCAACGATGTTCAGACGGTACGTTCCGGGGACTAAGGGAAGCGTTTTCTGGTAGATACGTTTCTGCAGCGCGTATTGGTCGAGGAATTCCTTGGGGCTGTCGACGGTGACCGTCTCCTCGAAGGTGGAAACCACGCGCCGCGTCAAAGTGCTGATCCGGCCGAAGATATTGACGGTGGCGCGCTGCATGCCTTCCTTGGAGGTGAATTGCAGGTCCTTATTGGCGAACTGCACCGTGACGTGGGTCATCACCGTGGCGTCCGTAACCGGGAAATAATCCAGGCGCACCTTCATGGGCAGAATATTATAGGTAATCTTCGAGGTGATTTCGGCTTCCAGATCCTTGAATTTCACTTGCGGCGCCCCCTGGAGTTTGGTGAACTGTTCCAGGCGGGTGAACTCGTTCATGCTCTCCGGCGTGCCGCCGAAAGCCTGGCCCAGGTGGGTGCCGTCGGTGTTGTTGAAACGCTGGGTCTTACTCGACAGCCCCAACTGCTCCATCATGGTCAAACCGGCGCCGGGAACGTAGAGCAGGGCGTCCTTTTCCGACGGGTCCATGGTCATGTGGAACTCGCCGGACATGGTCGGGTCGACAAATTCGATGATGATGTTGCTGCCGACGCCTTCAATGTAGCGATAGCGCCATTGCTGGAAGGGATAAGTGGACGTCTCGCCGCCGCCCTCTTCCGGAGGCCGCTCGTAGAACCCGCCCGAGGAATGGTCTTCGATTTCGTCCGGCGGCCCGTAGGTAATATAGATGCGGCCGCGGTCGGTCTTCCAGCCGGGAATACCGGAGGCGTAGTTGTCGTTGGCGTAGGCGATGCGGCGGTAGTGCTCTTCCTTGAACTCGTTTTCGATGGTATCCGGGGTGGGGTCGCGGCGCAGCCAGAAATTCTCGATGAACTGTTCGCGCTGGTCGTCGGACTGCAGTTGTTTGAACGCCGCCCGTTCCTCGTCGGTGATGATGTAAGAGACGTCTTCGTTCAGCCACTTACGGTACGGCGTCTCCAGCTCGCCTTTCAGCCTTTCGGCTCGCTTTTTCTTCTCGCGCTCGGAAATGGGCTTGGCGATGGTCTCGCTGCTGCCGGGAGGCAAGCCCAGGGTCTTGCCCTTCTTCTTCGGCAGGCCGGAATCGGGCGGCTGGGACTGGTCGGCCGGCGTCGATTGATCGGCCGGCTGCGCTTGCGGACTGGACGGCGTTGGCTGGCTTTGCTGGGCAATCACGAGGCCCAGGAGTAAGGACGTAGAAAGGCACGCAATGGAGAGGCGAGTAGCGTTCATACAGCACCGCTTCCTGTGAACAGGCTCGTTCGGTAGTAACTTATTTTAGAACCTTAAGTTTGTCAGGGTCAATCCCGTGAACGCCGGGCTACAGCGTGCGACCGGGATACGGCTCTTTCGGCCTGGCGGGCAAAGTGCACAAAGATGCACAACGGAAGCTCCTAAGTTGTTGATTCCTAATAGGCGAATCAGCCGCGAGCTGTTGTGCATACGCACCAGTCAAGGACCGCTTGCTTTGGTCGCGGTTCGGTTGGGTGCACAAGAATGCACAACGCCGGATGCATAACGCCGGATTGCTACTTGGTTGCCAACCGATTACACTGGCGGGTCCGGCAATCTTTCGGACGACGATTATGGCCAACGATGCTGACCCGGTTTCCGCCGATACCCGATTCTTCGGGCATCCTCGCGGCCTTGCCACCTTATTTTTCACCGAGATGTGGGAGCGCTTCAGCTATTACGGCATGCGCGCCATCCTCATCCTATTTATGACTGACCAGATCGCCAAGGGCGGGCTGGGCTTCAACGATGCCAAGGCCGGGTCGGTCTACGGTCTCTATACCGCCATGGTGTACCTGATGTGCCTGGGCGGGGGATGGGTGGCCGACCGCATCACCGGGCAGCGGCGGGCAGTGCTGGCGGGCGGCCTTTTCATCGTGGCGGGCGAGTTTTGCCTGGTGGCGCCGGGCCTGGCGTTCTTTTACGGCGGCCTGGTGTTGCTGATCTTCGGGACAGGCCTGCTGAAGGGCAACGTCAGCACCATCGTCGGGCAGCTTTACCGCAAAGGCGACCCGCGGCGTGACTCGGGTTTTTCGATCTTCTACATGGGGATCAACCTCGGCGCCCTGATCGCGCCGATCCTCTGCAGCTATGTGGGGGAAAAGATCAACTGGCGGCTGGGCTTCGGCGTGGCCGGCATCGGCATGCTGGTGGGGCTCGTTCAGTACGTTTTGAGCGGAAAGTACCTGGGCGATGCGGGGCTGCGGCCAGCGGGCACCGGTGACGTGGACCTCGACCGGAGCCAGCGGCAGAACGCCATTCGCGGGGTCGGGATCGGGCTGGGCGTCTGCGCGTTGCTGGCGGTGCTGGCGGCGACGGGCGCCATCAGCTTGAGCGTCACCGCGATTTCCGACGGCCTGGGCTGGGGGCTGCTGGCGATTGCGGCGGCGGTGTTCGGCTGGATGATTTTTTCGCATGGATGGACTCTCGAAGAGCGCAAACGCTCGGCGGCGATTCTGGTGCTGTTCATCGCCTCGGCGCTATTCTGGGCCTCATTCGAGCAGGCCGGCAGCTCGCTCAACCTGTTTGCCGAGCGCAGCACCGACCGCATGGTGCTGGGCTGGGAATTTCCGGCCGGCTGGTTCCAGTTCGTGCAGCCGATCTTCGTGGTGGTGCTGGCGCCCGTATTCGCCTGGCTGTGGCTGGCGCTGAACCGGCGCAAAACCGAACCCTCCAGCCCGGCCAAATTCGCCATCGGCCTGGTTTGGGCGGGCCTGGCATTCGCCATTCTGGTGCCAGCCTCGAAAATGGCCGTGGGCGGCGCGCAGGTGGCCATCTGGTGGCTTACAGGAACCTATTTCCTGCAGACTTTGGGCGAGCTGTGTCTGAGCCCGGTTGGCCTGAGCGCCATGACCAAACTGGCGCCCGAGCGGGCCGGTGGTTTTGTGATGGGGATCTGGTTCCTCTCCACCAGCATCGGCAACTGGCTGGCCGGAAAAGCCGGCTCGCTGTACAGTTCCATGCCGCTGCCGACCCTGTTCGGCTCGGTTGCCGCATTCAGCTTCGCGACCGCGGTAGTGCTGGCGCTGCTGATCAAGCCGACGGTGAAGCTGATGTCGGGGGTGAAGTAGGGCGTCAAATCGGGAAACACGTAGCCTGTCACCGGTTTTTTGTCACCGGTTTTTTTGTCACCGGTTTTTTGTCACCGGTTTTTTCCTTGTCACCGGTTTTTTCCTGTCACCGGTTTTTTCCGGTTTTTTGTCTGTCACCGGTTTTTTGTCATGTCACCGGTTTTTTGTCACCGGTTTTTTGCTTTCATGGAGATTGATACACTTACCGAAATGGCCGCGCCGATCTATCGTCGATTCGGGCTCTGGATGATCGACCATTTCCTATGGGACGTCGATGGCACCGCGCGGGAGGGCGTCGCAGGTTGGCTGAGGGCGAAATGGAGAGTGCTGGCCGCCGTGCTGGGATCGGTCCTTCTCACCTGGTCCGAATGGGTGGAACACCACCCTCCCCAAATCGCGCTGATCGCGGTGATCCACTTCGTATTCGTGTTGCTGGCGATCGCGCTGGTTGTGGCGGTCGTACGATGGTTTCGGGGCAGGGGTGAAGTGGAAAACAGCCAATGAGAGCACCACCATCATGCAAGCTTCAACAGGACTATCTTGAATAACCTGTCGCAGTTAGGAGCAGCCTCTCGTACACGATTTGGCCTGATCGCTTCTAACAGGCTGGGCGCGTGCTTGGTCTTGTGATACGCGCCTTTTCCTGTATTCTCGGTAGCCTCCTTGAGCCCATCCTCCAGATCCTTTTTGCTAATTTGCTCTACATTGGGATTTGGCTTCATGGCTTCCCTGTCGAAGCCGTCTCGATAAAACCTCTGGAGCGCGTCTTTATCCGCGTGGAACCAGGATTCCATCATTTCTGCCATCCAAAAAATCGAATCTCTATGCGCATCCCCCAAGCCCTGGGCAGCGATGAAGGAAGCGGTCCGCTGAGCGCCGACGGGACCGTCGCTGTCCAAGAGCAAAATATTCCAGGCATCGAGATGCGTCCTCACAGCGATGCCGAAGTCTCTGGCCGGCGTTCCGTCCGTCGCGATCAGGTTCACCTTGCAGCGCTTTGCCCTGGCTCGGTCAAAGAGCTCGTCAAAGAAGGCGCGGAAACCCGGCTTCAGGGACTTGTCACCTTCAAAGTAGATTCTGATCTCCGTCACCACTTACCAGCGGCCCCCGCCGATTTCACCCTTCCGCCACAGTTCGCCGAGCGTGTAATGCTCAAGCCACTCGTCAAGGTCCTTGGCGGACAGCCGCTTGAATTGCGTGCCGTTATCGAAGTCGCGCTCACAAACCAGTACGCAATCCGGATGCCCGGAGAGCGCGTCGATGAGAGCTTCGGAGTGCGTCGTGACGACCAGTTGCACGTGCTCGGAGGCCTCGACCAGCGCCTCGGCGACCAGTTTCAGGGCGTCCGGGTGCATTCCCAGTTCCGGTTCTTCGATACAAATCAGCGGCGGTGGGGATGGATTGAAGAGCGCGGCCAAAAGGCATAGGAACTTCAGGGTGCCGTCCGACATGCGCATCGCCGAGAGCGAGTCAACCAGTCCGCTTTCGCGCAGAAAAACCTGCGCGAGACCTTCGCCCACCCTCACCTTTACGTCCTCAAAACGCTCGCAGAAGCGCGTAACGTAATATTTGATGCGATCGTGGGCTCCCTGAAAATCCAACTCGTGCAGCACGAGCGCGAGGTTGTCTCCGCCCTCGCTCAGAAAGTCCTTCGCGACATTTGTGCCGATTCCACGTCGGGCCGCCGACCCAGCACCCGTCCTGAACTCCCGGAATATCTTTATCCGATCAAAATGATTCCCGAGGTTCGTAATTGGCGTGGGATCGAGCGGGTTCTTGAACTGCGAAAGGACCGATTCGTTCGGCGAAATCAGCATCTCCTGGGTCGGGGCACGAACCAGTTCCAAAGCCTTCGGCCCGAACTGGACATTGCCGTAGCTGCGGGCAAAGTAGCCGAGTTCTGGTTCGAGGCCGCTCTTCGCTAAATGCTCGCCCAAAATCGCGAAGCCATTCGCATCTTCGGAGAATTCCAGGCGATATGCGAGATCGCCAACTTGCCGCCCGCTGGATAACGTCACGTCGCACACCAACGATCCGATAGGAGAGGCCACCCGGTCACCTAGCCAGAGCCACTGTCGGATTCCACCTCCGCGGAAGATCTCCTTCGCCAAACCTGTCGGAGTGGCCTGCAACAGGCTGATTGCCTCAATCAGGTTGCTCTTGCCGACAGCATTCGGACCGATCAAGACGTTCAACTGCCGGAGTTCGACACTGCTGTCTTTAAAGGACAGGATGTTCTTTAGCGCCAGCTTATGAAGCAGCATGTCGTCTCATCTTAAAGGATTTCGCGGCGCACTCGGGGCTTGGACGGACGTAAGCGCTTGCCCCCACTTGCCCTATTCCCATTCGATGGTTCCCGGCGGTTTATGGGTTAGGTCGAAGAAGACGCCGGCGATTTTCGGATCTTCGAGGACGGCGGCGCAGATGGCGCTTCGCAAGGCGGGATCCATGGGGACGGAGCGGGCGGTCATGCCGTCCACCGAATCGATGGGGCGGAGGACGATGGAATCGGGCGATTCGGCGGTGCCGAGGGGGATCAGGATTACGGGGAACTGCCAGACCTGGCGGTCGTAGCCGGATTGATGGGACAGGGCGCGGACGGCGGCATCGGCGCGGCGCAGGCGGGCGATGCGCGCGGCACTCAATTCCGAAGCCCAGACCTGCATATGGGCTACGGGCACACGGGTTTCGACGGGGGCCACCACGCGATTCACGCCGCGCACGCGATTGACGATTTCAATGGCGCGGTCGTGATCGAGAGAATCGATGGCGATCACCGGGGCGTAGCTGCGCTCGTCGCCTTGCACGCCTACCGATTTCACCGGGATGAGCCAGCCTTCGGGGGTCTGCCGCACGGGCGCGTTCACTGGCGAGCACAGACAGCGGATGGCCAAGCCGGGGCCGGGGAAGGGATGGCGCTCCAGCAGTTCGGCGGGAAGGCCGAGTTCGGCGCCGACTTCGCGCACTTCATCCTTATAGAAGGATTTCAGCGGCTCGACGATGCGTCCGGCGGCAATCAGGGCTTGAATGCCGGCGACGCGGTTGTGGTGGGTCTTGATGAGCGAAGCCTTGGCGGTGCCGCCGGATTCGATGGTGTCGGGATAAATGGTTCCCTGGCCCAGAATCCAGTGCTCGTCCAGCAGGCTGCGCGATTCGACGATGCGCTCCTGCACGCGAACGAATTCCTCGCCGATGATGTGGCGCTTTTGTTCGGGATCGGTGACGCCGGCGAGGGCGCCCAGGAACCGGTCTTCGGCGTGTTCCACGGTCAGGCCGGGGATGCGGCTCACCCAATCGGTCTCACCCTGGCGCATGAGGCCGGTATCGACGTAGACGCCGCGTACGCGCTCGGGGCCGAGGGCGCGCGTACAGAGGGCGAAGGCCACGGAGGAATCGACGCCGCCGGAAACGAAGAAGAAGACGTTGCGGCTGCCGGCTGCTTCGCGAATTTCGCGTTCCAGGATCGGCACGCGATGGCGAGGGTCCCAATCCTCGGTGCAGCCGCAGACGCGGAAGACGAAATTGGACAGATACTGTTTGCCGCGGGTGGTGTGGACCACTTCGGGATGGAACTGCACGCCGTACAGGGCGCGGTTGGGATCGGCCATGGCGGCGATGGCGCAAGTGGAAGTGCGGCCGGTGACGTGAAAGCCGGGCGGGGCGGCAGCCACCACGTCGAAATGGCTCATCCAGATTTGCTGCGAGCCGGCGAGGCCGGCGAACAGCGGGTCGGAGGAATCGTCCAATTCCAGCGCCGCCATGCCGTACTCGCCTTTTTCGCCCCGGCGGACCTGGCCGCCCAGAGCATGGGCCATCAACTGCTGCCCGTAGCAGATACCGAGGACGGGCAGGCCTAGGGAGAACAGCGCGGCGTCCACGGTGGGGCTGCCGGGATCGTAGACGCTGGCCGGACCGCCGGAGATGATGACGCCTCTGGCGCCCGCCAGTTCCCGGGCAGGAGTTTCGCTGGCTCGCACCTCCGCGTAGACGCCCAGATCGCGGACCTTTCGCGCGATCAGGTGACAATACTGACCGCCGGCGTCGAGCACGACGATTTGTGGACTGGGATTCAAGTAACGATGGTAGCAGGGAGGGCGGCGAGGTTCCTGCAATTAGCGCGCGGTCTTTTCGCCGGTCTTGGCTGCCGGCTTGCCGGGTTTCAGCAGTTCCAGGTTGGCGGCGAGTTTAGCGTGCAGCTCGTCGTAGATGGGGTTGGGCGGATCGAGGGCGCGGAGGGCGCGGCGGTAGAGGTCGCGGGCCTCGTCGGGGTTGGTTGGCTGGAGACGCGCGGCTTCGGTCCCGAGACCCATGGCCAGGCCATAGGAGCGGATGGCGTTGGCGCGGTCGCTGGCATCCTTGGCTTGCTGGAATTTCTTCTGCTCGGTATAGAAGACGGCGATCTTATCCAGGGCCATGGCCACCATGGCGTGCTTTTCGCCCACCGAATCCACCCAGAGGCCGAGCAGGCGCTGATATAGCGGATCGGCCTCATCGTATTTCTTTTCGCCGAACAGAGCGTAGGCGAGGCCGTCGACGGTCGCGATCAGGTCGGGGTTTTTGTTGCCGTAGACGCTCTCGCGAATCAGCAGCGCCTGGCGGAAGATCCATTCGGCGTTGTCGTATTCGCCGAGCGAAATGTAGACCGGGCCGAGGCGGTCGAGGTCGGGCACCACGCTGGGATCGAGCGGGCCGGTGAGCTTACTGTGGATCGCGATGGCCATATTGAGCGCGCCGACCGCGTCGACGGGCCGGTGCCGGTCGGTGTCGATTTCGGCCATGCGGCTGTAATCGTCGGCCACGGCGACGCTGTCCACGCCGCCCGCCCCGGCGCGGTGCATCTCCATGGCGCGCTGGAGCAGAGCCAGGCCGCGATCGAAATCCTTCATGGCGCGGCAGTAGGAGGCCTCCTGAGTGAGGTCGTCGGCGATCTTGGGGTCGGCAGGTCCATTGACTTTCTCGCGCCACCAGATAGCCAGTTGCAGGTACATGTCGGCGTCGTTGAAACCGCCGGTGGCGGCATTCGCCAGCGCCAGGCGCTTGAGCACGTCGTAGCGCACGGGACTGTCCTCGGGCAACTGTGCCTGGGCCAGTTTCCAGGCCTGGTCGAGAGCCGCTCGAGCGGCGGGGTAATCGCCGTGCATGTAGCTCGCCCGGGCATCGTTGAGGAGGGATTGAGGATCGGCCGGCTTCTCCTGGCCGCGCAGGCAGACAGAGCAGCAGATCGACAAGACGGCGTAGGCACAGGTACGGGCGCACATGCTAAAGGAATAGTACTAATTAATTAGCAATGTCAAGAGGGAGGAGGACTTTTCTGTGGTAATTCGTTCCAGGCACGTTCGACTTTAGCTCCGTCTTCGCGCCGGACTTGAGGATGGACTTTTACGTCCCGATCGTCTTCGTCGTCTTGTGGTGCGGAGTGGGCCTAATTCTGCTCATCGTCTGCGTGAATCTGTCGAACCTGCTGCTGAGCAGCGTAAGCATAGACCGCCTTTATGGCGCAGGGGAAATCGCGCACCCGCGGGCATGGACTTCGGAGCGTAAAGTGGCCTAAACTGTAATTGGCAGGAGGTGGCCATGCGGGCACGCCTAGTTTTCGGCATGATTGTGATCGCCGGGATCGAAGCCTGGCTTCCGGCTGCCCCACTCCAAGCCCAAGCCACTTCGCTCCAAGCTGGTCCGGTTCCGAGCCAGGCGCCGGCCGAAATGCGGGTCGCCGACAGCCGATTGGACGCGAAGGTTACTTACGGCGTCACCCAGAAGCGCGTACAGTACGTGGTATCCGATCTGGGACAGCAGGTCGGCCTCAAGTACAACTGGAGGAAGTCGTACCGGCACACCCGTCCGCTTTGCCTGCGATCCCTGCACAACGTCGTGATCGAGGACGAGCCGTTTCGCCAGGCCATCGCCGAGGTCCTCTCGCCGGTGGGACTGCGGTACCGGATCGAAAACGACGAAATCGTTTTGTATCGACAGCGACGGCCAAAGTAACGGCGGGCGGGCACGCCACAAGCCGGTGGGACGGACGATGGTCTTTTGTCGTCTGTCGTGTTTGTCCGGCGTGACAGACGACAGAAAACGATCGTCTGTCCCACGGGGCGCCGGCTATTCCACTTCCCTCGGCGCCTTATACCCGGATTTGGTCAGCACGGCGTATTTCACCGGCTTTCCCTTGTCGTCCTTGAACGACATGGGATTGCCGTTTTCGTCGATCAGTTCGACCTTGATCTTGCGATAGCTGCCGTCGTGCACTTTGTTGCTCGACGTGTACGACAGCACGTACTGGTTTCTCAGCGATTGCTCCACCTGCTGGAATATTTCCGGATTCTCCCCCTGAAACCGGGGAAAAAACGCCATCCCGCCCGATTCCTTGGCGAAGGTGCGCATCTCGTTGTCCGCCTGCAGGTATTCCATGTCCTGGCCGCCACCCATGCGCCCGCGCGCGTCCTGCATGATGCGCAACGTCTGCATCAGCCCGATGGCATAGATCGGCACGCCGGCTTCCTGCACGATCTTGCGCGTCTTGTCGAAAGTGAGTTTGCTGAAGGTATCGACCCCGGAAGAGATCAGCAGAATCGCCTTCCGCCCTTCGATCCCGGACATCCGGTCGCAGGTATCGGTAAGGGCG
Source organism: Bryobacterales bacterium (assembly GCA_003164035.1). Classification (GTDB taxonomy): domain Bacteria; phylum Acidobacteriota; class Terriglobia; order Bryobacterales; family Bryobacteraceae; genus JBEKYD01. The sequence goes on from PLRS01000109.1 coordinate 18,802, forward strand.
TCGAACAGGTTGGCCTCCTGCCAGGCGGGAATAGTCAGCCGCTGCAGCGCTTCGTGGGTCTGGTTGCGGTCGGTGGAAAAATCCGAGAGGATCTCCGGCTTCATGTCATAAGCGATCACCGCCACGAAATCCTGCGGCTTCAAGGTGCTGGCAAAACCCCAGGCCAGATTGAGCGTCTGAAACCAGGTCGTGCCATAAAGCCGCTGAAATTTGTTGCTGAACTCGATCAGCATGGCGATGGTCATCGGCGCTTCCCCCATGTTGACCTGGCGAAGCTGCTGCGGGACGTTGTCCTCCAGCACGCGAAATCTGGAGGGCGGAATCCCCGGCAGGAAATGACCCTTGGTATCCACCACGGAAACGTCCAGCGTCACCATGTCCACGTCGGTCTTGAAGTTCGCCAGTCCCGTCGTGTTGGGACTCTTCTTGTATTGGGACGGAACCTTCGGAAGGTCGGGATCGGCGGTGGTGCCGGTGTCGCTCGCGCCCGAAGTGGAACTGTCCGTGGCCGGCTGCTTCGGCTTCGAAACGGTCGGGCCGGGATCCTTCAGCGGGCCCTGCTCCTGGGCAAGGGTGAGGCTGGCGAGCAACCCGGCCAGTATCGCCGCGCACATTAGAAAAGCTTTGGATGGTCGCATAGGCGCACTTCTGAAGTCACTATATCAAACAGAACTACAACAAACAGAGACGCATGGCGCGCCGGGCAGGTTGCGTTGGGCACAGTCGGCCATCCCCACTCGCCTAAGGCGTAATTACCGACTCGTCGTGACGAGACCCCCGGCGCGGTGGTGCGTCCGTAATAGTGTAAGCCCGCGACTGAAGCGGGCGCGGATTCTAGGAGGCTACATGAAAATCGACACAATTTTGAGACGCCCGATGGCTTGGGCACTGGCGGCGGCTTTCGGGCTGGGCGGTCTGGCGTTAGCGGCGGCCGACCACCTGGGTGCGCTCAACCCGCCCGCTACATTTAAGTACGCCAGCGCGGACGAGCCCTCGGCTCACGCCGGTTTTGCGCCCGTGGTAAAACGCGTGCTTCCCGCCGTGGTAAACATTTCCTCAACCAAGGTAATCAAAACCTCGGGGCAGATGAATCCCCAAATGGATCCTATGTTCCGCCAGTTCTTCGGCGACGACAGCCCGTTCGGCGGCGGCCGCCAATCGGCGCCCAGGTCTCAGCGCGAGCAGGGGCTGGGCTCCGGCGTGATCGTCAGCCCGGAGGGCTACATCCTAACCAATAACCACGTCGTCGATGGCGCCAACGACGTGCGCGTCACCCTCTCCGACAAGCGCGAATTCAAAGCCCGCGTGGTGGGCACCGACGCCAAGACCGACATCGCCGTGCTCAAGATCGACGCCGACAGTCTGCCCTCGTTAGTCATTGGCAATTCCAATAACCTCGAAGTCGGCGATTACGTCCTGGCCATCGGCAATCCGTTCGGCCTGGGCGGCACCGTCACCATGGGAATCGTCAGCGCCACCGGCCGCTCCAACCTGGGTATCGAGCAGTACGAGGATTTCATCCAGACCGATGCGCCCATCAATCCGGGCAATTCCGGCGGCGCGCTGGTTAACGACCGCGGCGAGCTGGTGGGCATCAACACCGCCATCCTGGCCAATGGCTCGGAAGGCAACCAGGGCATCGGTTTCGCCGTGCCGCTTTCGGTCGCCCGTAACGTGATGGATCAGATCCTGCACAATGGCAAAGTGGTCCGCGCTTACTTGGGTGTAATGTCGCAACAAGTTACCCCGGCCATCGCCAAGGCCTTCCACGACGATAAGGTGAGCGGCGCGCTGGTGAGCTCGGTTGCTCCCGACAGCCCGGCTGCGCACGCCGGCATCGAGAAGGGCGATATTATTCTGGCCGTCGACGGGCAGCCGGTTGCCGACAGCGCTCAGCTCGCCATGCACATTTCGCTGATGCAGCCCGGTACGGATGTCACCGTGAAAGTGCTGCGCGATGGCTCTGAACGCACCGTGAACGCGCGCCTGGCCGAACTCCCAACGGAAACCGCCAAGGTCGACCGCCCCGAAAGCGAAACCGATCGCGCCCTGGACGGCGTCTCGGTGGAGAATGTCACCGCCCGCACGGCCCGCCAGCTCGGCTTGCCGGAAACGGCCTCGGGCGTAGTGGTCACTCAAATCGATCCGTCCAGCGAAGCCGCCGATTCCGGCCTGCGCCGCGGCGACGTGATCCAGGAAGTGAACCGCAAGCCCGTGCGCAACGTGGAAGATTTTCAGAATGCGCTGCGCAATTCCAAAGACCAGACCCTCCTGCTGGTCAACCGCCAGGGCAATTCCCTCTACCTGGCCGTGTAGGTACATTTTGGTGGGGCAGGCGGTTCCGGTTCCGCCTGCCCTTTTTCTCTTCGTGGTCGAAATGGCCAACCGGGTCTTTGAAAAAACAAATCCCCCCTCTGAAAAAACAAACCCCATTCGTCAGTCACAGAACTTCTAAATATTTATAAGTAACTGATAACATTGTACTTAACTAAGATCCGCAGCGCCGGCGCAGGCAACTTGCCAGCACCCGAATGTTACAAGTGCGGACAGGGGAGAGAAGTTCGGAGCTTTTCTCCCGCTGTCGCGTGCGGCGCCGGTCCTTGGGGCGGGACCTGGCGCCCGCGACAGCCCATCGCTAAAATCCTCCCCCTGAACCCACCATCAGCCCTCGCCTGCCGCATAATATTACCCGTGGCCGAAAACACCTACGACTCCATTCCGTACCCTACCTTCCCCCGCTTAGCCACCCATCCCGACCGCATGGCGGCCGTCGCCTTGCTGTTCGGCATGAAGCCCGCCCCGGTCGACCGCTGCCGCGTGCTCGAAATCGGCTGCGGCAACGCCGGCAATCTCCTGCCGATGGCCTACGCCTTGCCTGGGAGCCGCTTCCTCGGCATCGACCTCGCCGAAGAGCCCATCGCCCGCGCGCATGCCGATATTCGCGCCCTGGGCCTGGCCAACCTCGAAGTCGCCGCCCGCGACCTGCGCGATCTCGGCCCCGAAATCGGCGAGTTCGATTTCATCATTGCCCACGGCGTCTACTCTTGGGTGCCGGAGGACGTGCGCGACCGCCTTCTGGCGCTGTGCCGCCAACGCCTGGCGCCCGCCGGCGTCGCTTTGGTCAGCTACAACCTCTATCCCGGCCGCCACATCCGCCAGATGCTGCGCGAGATGATGTTCCATCACACCCACGGCGACGCGCCGCGCGAACGCGTCGATCATGCTCGCTGGTTCCTCGATTGGCTCGCAAAGTCGTGCCTCGCCCCGCCCACTTTCCGCAAGCTTATCGAGGAAGACGCGGCCACCCTGCTCGCCTACACCGATGGCGGCCTGGCTCACGACGACCTTTCCGAGGTCAACCATCCGCTCTACTTTCGCGATTTCGTGGCGCACGCCGCCGCCCACGGCCTTCAATATCTTGGCGATACCTCTATCGACCGCATGTTCGACCCGCGCGGCCTGCTCGCCTGGCTCCCCGACGACCGCCTCGAACGCGAACAGTACACCGATTTCCTCTACCTGCGCTCCTTTCGCCACACCTTGCTCTGCCGCGAAGAAGTGCCGCTGGCGCGTTCGCCCCGCGCCGAAACCATGGAGCGGCTCTGTTTCTCGGCGCCTTATAAGATGGTGGATGGCGATCTGGAAGGCGCCGGCGGCATCCGCATCGGCGTCAACCAGCCCTCCGTGGAAGCCGTGGCGCGAGCCATGGGCGCCTGCTATCCGCTGCCCGTCACGTTTCAGGAGTTGCTTCCTTACGCGGGCAGCGCCGGCGAGCTGCGCGAGATGCTCTTGGCCCTGATTTCGGTGGGCTTCGCCGAGTGCCACGCCTACGGCTTCCCCTGCCAGGATTCCGTCAGCCAGCGGCCCCGAGCTACCGCTCTCGCCCGCTACCAAGCCCAACGCTCGGCAAAGCTCGTCAACGTGGTGCACGCAGTCATCGACATGGACGAATTCGGCCGCCGCCTGGTGCTGTTGCTCGATGGCACGCGGGATCGCGCCACCCTGGCCCGAGATATTGCCGCCGGTCCCGATCCGCCCACCGCGGAAGAAATAGTCGCCCTGCTCCCCGAGCGCCTCCAGCAGTTCGCCGCCCTCGGCCTGTTGGAAGGGTGAGTGGGACAGACGATCGCATTTCGTCGTCTGTCGGGCGGTCCGCTCACCGATGGGCTCGACAAGCGGCAAGAGGCGACCCCTCCCCGCGTTTGACAAGCCTTCGCGACCATCCTTATGATATAGATTCACATTAAGGAGCCGTTTCGGCGTTTTCGCCTTACAAGCATTTACACGCCCAAATGGCCGTATTCACGTCTGTCAAGACTGGAACAGAATCGCTATGATTAAAGTCGAAGGCCTCACCAAGCGGTACGCCCGCACGGTTGCGGTCGACAACATTTCCTTCGAAATCGAGAAAGGTCAGATAGTAGGTTTTCTGGGGCCGAACGGCGCCGGTAAAACCACCACCATGCGCGTCCTGACCTGTTTCCTTCCGCCCAGCGCCGGAACGGCCTCGGTGGCAGGCTACGATGTGCTGGAGAATCCGATGGAAGTGAAAAAGCGCATCGGCTACCTGCCGGAAACCCCGCCGCTCTATCCCGAAATGGACGTGGCCGGCTACCTGGATTTCGCCGGCCGCCTCAAGGGCATCTCCTCGGCCGACATCGCCAAACGCGCCGACGAAGTAATGGAAAAATGCGCCCTCGGCGACGTGCGCTACAAGCTCATCTCCAAGCTCTCCAAAGGCTATCGCCAGCGCGTCGGCCTGGCCCAGGCCATCATCCACAACCCCGACGTGCTCATTCTCGACGAGCCCACCAGCGGCCTCGACCCCAAACAGATCATCGAGATCCGCGAGTTGCTCAAGCATCTCGCCGGCGAGCACACCATCATCCTCAGCACCCACATCCTGTCCGAAGTGGAACACTCCTGCGAACGCGTCATCATCATCAGCCAGGGTAAGCTGGTGGCCACCGATTCGGTCTCCAATCTCACCAACCGCCTGCGCGGCTCCGAATCGGTCGCGGTCGAAATCGAAGCGCTTAACGGGCATCCCACTTCCGCCGAGGTGCAGCAGCGCCTGGAGCAGGTTTCCGGCGTCAGCCGCGTGGTCGGCAAAGATCCCAAGGACGGCCGCATGAGCTTTGAAGTCGAAAGCCTGCAGGGCCGCCACATCCGCTCCGATCTGGCCCGCAGCGTGGTCAACGCCGGCTGGAGTCTGAGCGAGCTCCGGCCCGTCGGCCTGAGCCTGGAAGAGATCTTCCTCCAGCTCACCGCGGCCGAGGCCAAAGCAGGCCACAAACCCGAAGCCAAAGCGGATAAGCCCATGGACCAGAAAAAAGACGAGCAACCGGAGGCACCCAAGCAGTGAAGAACGTACTTCTCATCTGTAACAAGGAAGTCAAAAGCTACTTCGTTTCGCCCATCGCCTATCTCCTGATGGCATTCTTCGGGCTCATCTTCGGAGTCGGCTTTTACACCGCCACCCGCCAGCTCATGCAATACAGCTTTCAAATGCAGATGCAGGGCGGAGGGCCATCCATGAACGTCAACGAGCAGATCATCCGTCCGCTGCTCGGCTTCGCTTCCACCATCGCCCTGTTCCTGGTGCCCATGATCACCATGCGCCTGTTCGCCGAAGAGAAAAAGACCGGCACCATCGAGCTGCTGCTCACTTCCCCGGTCCGGGATCTGGATATCGTGATCGGCAAGTGGGCCGGCGCCATGACTCTTTACCTCTGCGTGCTGGGCATGTCGGTGCTCGACGTGGCGCTGCTGTTCGCCTGGGGCAAACCGGATTGGAAGCCCGTGTTGGTGGCCTACCTCGGGCTGATCCTGCAAGGCGGCGTTCTGCTCGCGGTCGGCGCTTTCATCTCCACCTTGACCAAGAACCAGATCATCGCCGGCGGCGTCACCTTCTTCGTCTGCCTGCTGCTGTGGCTGCTGAGCTGGTTCACGGAATTCAACTCCAGCGCCCTGTCCTCGGTGGTCAACTACCTTTCCATCGTGACCCACTTCGATAATTTCGCCAAAGGCGTGCTCGATTCCAAGGACGTCGTCTTCTACCTGTCGTTCATCTTCTTTGGCTTGTTCCTGACGTCCCGCTCCTTGGAATCGCTGCGGTGGAGGTCCTAACTCGCAATGAATACGGAATGGATTAAGACTCGCCAGACCAGGTACTCGGCCTACGTAACGGTTTACGTGGTGGTGGTGCTCGCCGTGCTCGGGGCGATCAACTTCCTGGCCAATCGCTACGACAAGAGCTACGATTCCACCGCCAATAAGCAATTCACTCTCTCCGACCAGACCCTCAAGGTGGCCGACGGTCTGAAGCGCGACATACACTTCACTTACTTCGGCGACTCCGGCACGTTCGGCCAGCCCGGCGGTCCCAAGGATCTGCTCGACCGCTATGCCGCGCTCTCGCCCAAAATCCACATCGAATATATCGATCCGGTCCGCAAACCGCAGCAGGCCAAGGCCGCGGGTTTTCGTTCCGACGCCGTGGTGATGGTCGATAACGGCCCGCGCCGGGAAGCCGCCAAGAGCCTGACCGAGGAAGAAGTCACCGGCGCCATGATCCGGTCGCTCAAATCCGGCGAACGCAACGTCTGTTTCGTGAATGCCGCCGCCGAACGCTCCATCGATAACGAGGCCGGCGACGGTTATTCCCTTCTCAAGCAGCTCCTCGAGCGCGACAATTATAAGCCGCGCAGCGAAACTCTCAAGCCCGCCGCCGCAGCCAACGCCAAGCCCATGGCCATCGGCCAGACGGCGCCCGCCGGCAACGTCGAAGTGCCCAAGGATTGCACCGTGCTGGTGGTCGGCGGCCCGCAGCTCGCCTACCCGAAACCCATCGTCGACGCCATCAAAACCTACGTCGAAAACGGCGGGCGCGCGCTCGTCATGGTGGACAATACCCTGCGCCTTGGCCGCACCGAACCGGCCGCTGAGAATCCCGACCTGCTGGCTCTGCTGGCAGGCTGGGGCGTGACCGTCGACAAGAACCTGGTGCTCGATTTGAGCGGCATGGGCCAGCTTCTCGGCCTCGGCCCCGAAATCCCCTTCATCCTCCAGTACGAGTCTCACGCCATTACCCAACCGCTCACCCGTGTTCCCACCGCGTTCCCCGTGGTGCGCGCGCTCGAAGTCAAGAACGGCGACAAGACCTCGGTTTCGAAACTGGTGTCTACCACCGACGATTCCATCGCCATCGACAACGTGCCGCCGGGCGGAGCCATCGACCCCAAGCAGGGCAAGAAAGGCCCCTTCACCCTGGCCGCCGCCGGAACTCTCAACGGCTCCACGCCGGGCCGCTTCGTGGTAGTGGGCACATCCATCTGGGCGGCGAATAATTTCGCCGGCTCCCGGTCGCTGGGCAACCGCGATCTGTTCATGAACACGATCAACTGGCTCGCCTCCGACGAAGACCTGATTTCCATCCGTCCCAAGGCGCCCGACGATCGGCCGCTGAATATCTCCCAGCAGCGGTTGTCGGCCCTGTTCTGGCTCAGCATCGTCATCTTCCCCGTGGGCATCGTCATGTTCGGCCTGGCCACCTGGTGGAAGAGGAGGTAGGCGATGAAGCCGAAGGGACTGTTGGTCGCCGTCGTTCTTTTGGCTGTGCTCGGCGGCGCCGTCTGGTACTCCAATAAGAAGCAGGCGGAGAAGGAAAAGGCTCCCGCCGCCGCCGCTTCACCCAAAATCGTCTCCATTCCCGACGACCAGGTGCAGGATATTCTGATCCAGCGCCCCGGCGGAGAGACCGTCGAGCTCCAACGCAAGACCCAAAGCACTTACGTGCTGACCCAGCCCAAGCCGCTTCCCGCCGACGTGGATGCCGCTTCCAGCCTGATCACCACCGTAGCCAGCATCAGCGCCGATAAGACCATCGAGGACAAAGCCACCGACTTCGCTCCTTACGGTCTGACGAAGCCGTCCCTCGACGTGCGTATCACCAGGAAGGACGGCAAGGCCTTCGACTTCCAGGTCGGCGACGATACCCCCAACAACTCCGGCACCTATGCTAGGCTGGCCGGCGACGCGCACGTCTATACCATCGCCAGCTTCGTCAAGACCAGCCTCGACAAAAAAGCCGACGACCTCCGCGACAAGCACCTTCTCAGCTTCGATACCGACAAACTCACCCGCGTTCAGCTCACCGCCAAAGGCGCCACGGTGGAGTTCGGTAAGAACGGGCAGAACGAGTGGCAAATCGTGAAGCCCTGGCCGATGCGCGCCGATAGCGCCCAGGTGGACACCCTGATCGGCAAGGTCAAAGACGCCAAACTGGACACCGCCGCCAAGCCCGAAGAGACTGCCGCAAAGTTCGCCGCCGCCGCGCCCCTGGCTACCGCTACCGTTACCACCGCATCCGGCACTCAGTCGCTCGAAGTCCGCAAGGATAAGGACAATAATTACTACGCCAAGAGCTCGGTCGTGGAAGGCGTCTATAAAACCAACACCGACGTGGGCGAGGCGCTCAATAAGGGCCTGGAAGACTTCCGCAACAAGAAGCTGTTCGAATTTGGCTTCAGCGACCCCGGCAAGGTGGATATCAAGACCGCGTCCTTTACCAAGTCCGGCGACGACTGGGTGTCGGGCGCCGGCAAGAAAATGGATAACGCCACCGTCCAGACCCTGATCGATAAGCTTCGCGATCTAGCCGCCAGTAAGTTCGTCGCCGCCGGCGGCGGTCAGCCGGTCTTTGAAGCCACCGTGATTTCCAATCAGGGCAAACGCACCGAGAAAGTCACCATCAGCCGCAACCAGGACCAGTATTTCGCGCAACGCGAAGGCGATCCCAGCATCTACCAGTTAGACGCCTCGGCCGTGGACGACCTGGAAAAAGCCGCCAGGGACGTAAAGGAAGCCCCGCCGGCAAAGAAGAAGTAGTTGCCGTTACCGAGCCGCGACCGCCAGGGAGCGGTGTCGCCAAACTGTTAACTGACAACTGTTAACTGTCAACTGTCAACTTCTATGAACGGTCTCCTCACCGACCTATACGAGCTCACCATGGCTGCCGGCTATTTCGAAGCCGGCAAGGCCGCTGAGGTTGCCACCTTCGAGTGCGCCGTGCGGCGCCTGCCGCCCAACCGCAATTTCGTAATCGCGGCGGGCCTGCCGCAGGTGGTCGACTACCTTCTCAACCTGAGCTTTTCGGACGAGGAAGTCGCCTACCTCAAAGCCCTGCCGCAGTTCCGCTCGGTCTCACCCGCTTTCTTCGATCGTCTCCGAAATCTGCGTTTCACCGGCGATCTGTTTGCCGTCCCCGAAGGCACCGTGCTCTACGCCGGCGAGCCCATGATGACCGTTCGCGCGCCGCTGATGGAAGCGCAAATGGCCGAAACCTACCTGCTGGCGGCGGCCAGTTTTCCCACTTTAATCGCTAGCAAAGCCGCGCGGTGCGTCGCCGCCGCCGAAGGGCGCGAGGTGCTGGAATTCGGAACCCGCCGCGCCCACTCCCCGCAGGCCGGAGTGCTCGGCGCGCGCGCTGCTTACCTGGGCGGGTGCGCTGCCACCAGCAACGCCCTGGCCGGTTTCACCTATGGCATCCCGGTCTCCGGCACCGCCGCTCACTCCTGGGTGATGTCGTTCGCCTGCGAGCCCGAGTCGTTCCGTCGTTTGCAGAAGTTGATGGGCGATTCCACCATTCAGCTTATCGATACCTACGATCCGGTGGAAGGCGCGCGCCGCGCCACAGCTTTGGGCAAGCCGCTGGCGGGTGTCCGCCTGGATAGCGGCGATTATAAGGTCATCGCGCCCCAGGTCCGCGGCATTCTCGATGCGGCCGGACTCGCCGATGCCAAGATCGTGGTTACGGGCGACCTGGATGAGTTCCGCATCCGCGATCTGGTGCGCTCCGCCACGCCCATCGATGTTTTCGGCGTGGGCACGCAACTCTCCACTTCCGCCGATTGCCCGTCTCTCTCGGCCACTTATAAGTTGGTCGAGCTTGAAATCGGCGGCATCAAGCGCTTCACCGCCAAGTACAGTGAAGACAAAAGGTCCGTGCCCGGAGCCAAGCAGATCTTCCGCGATGAAGCCCGCGACGTGATTGCGCGCTCCGGCGAATGCGGCCGCGGCGAAGCCCTGCTGCGTCCCGTCCTTTTGCAGGGCCGCCTGGTGGAGCCTCTGCCTACGCTGGAGCAGGCGCGCAGCCGCGCCGCGGCCTCGGTGGCGAGTCTGCCCGCCCGTCTGCGGGAGCTCGAAGTGGCCGAGCCCTGGCCGGTCATCTACAGCCGAGAACTGCGCGAACTGATCGAGCGCACCCACCTTAATTTGATGGGATAGCAGCGCACAAATTGTGGGGCAGCCAATTCTGGCTGCAGCCGGCTTTTAGTTAGCCGGCCCTCGCCCGATGGAAAGAGCTGCCGCGACCCGAAGGGCCGCCTAAAAGGCGGCCGCGGGCAAAATTGCCCGCCCCACAACTGGAAGATTCTCGCCCTGCGGCAGCAAGCCCAATCTGATGGAATAGTCGTATGGCTTGTGACACCGTCTTCTTCGATATCGATACGCAGTTCGATTTCCTGGTGCCCTCCGGCGCCCTCTACGTGCCACGCGCCGAGCGCATCGTTCCCGCTATTGCCCGCCTCAATCGATTTGCCGCCAGCCGCGGATTCCCGGTCGTCTCCACCACCGACGCTCATTCCGAATCCGATCCCGAATTCGCTTCCTGGCCGCCGCATTGCATTGCCGGCACTCTGGGTCAGCGCAAGCCCGAAGCGACGTTGCTGGAGCGGCGCGTGGCGGTACCGAATCGCGCGGGTGTTTTCTCCATCACCGGCCTGGACCAGATCGTCCTCGAAAAACAGACCGTCGACGTGTTCGATACCGAGACCATCCGCCCCTTGCTCGCCCATTTCGAAGCCGATCGCTACGTTGTCTATGGCGTAGTGACCGAGGTCTGCGTTCTGCACGCCGCGCGCGGACTGCTGGCCACAGGCAAACCGGTCGCCGTGGTCGAAGACGCCATCGAATGCCTGACCGCCGCCTCCGCCCGGCAGGCGCTGGAAGAACTCCGCTCCCTCGGCGCCGCCATCGGCACGGTTGCCTCCGTCACCGCTTCCGGCTTTTGAGTACTCGATTTTCGGAATTACGGCCAGCAAATAAAGCAACCGCTCCCTTGCGGTCGCGGCTCGGTAACAGGTCCTGCGTGTTTGCGGTACCCTGCCGAGCCGCAATCGCAATCTCAGCAGCCTTTCGATCCCGCGGCCGGGGCCACGTGCGGCGTGCGCGCGCCGCTACGCGCGCGCTTGTGCAACTCGCCTATGTCGAGGCCGGTGAGTGCGGTGGCGATGGCGCCGCCGGCCAGCAACGGCACCGTCAAGGCTGCAAACATGATCATGGAAAACGTTTTGGCGTCGTTGATCTCCACGTCGAACAGCCGCATCGCCAGCACGCAGGCGGCATTCACCACGCCCAGGTTGCCGGGAGCGTTCGGCACCACCGTGGCCAGCCGGATAATGGTGAGGATACCGGCCGCCTGCCAGAAGGAAAGATCCATCGCGTCGGCGCGCAGCAGGGCGTAAATGGAAAACATCTGCAGCAGCAGGTAGAGCAGGCTGATGAGTGAGGTCTTTCCCAGCGAGCGCCAGTTGCCCATCAGGTGCAGCCCTTCCACCACGTGGCGCAGCGTGGCGGCCCAGCGGCTCTCGCTCATCACCGCGTGAACATCCTGTTTGCGCAGCACCACCCACATCAGAGTCGCTGCCGCGGCGATCAACAACACTCCCAGGGCCTGCACCAGCCAGGTGATATCGCGTGGAATGCGGTGCACAAAGCTGGCCGTGACGAGGAACGCGCCCAGCATCCAGAAGCCGTCGATCAACCGCTCCACCGCGGCCGAAGCGATGCTCAGCGACAGCCGCAGGTTATTCCAATGCGCCAGCAGGTAGCAGCGAATCACCTCGCCGGTGCGCAGCGGGAGCACTTCATTGGCGAACAGGCCGATGTAGATCGCCTGCACGGTGCGCCACAGCCGCAGGCGCACCACCGGGCCGAGAAGCGTCTTCCAGCGCCAGCCGTGGCAAACGTAAACCGCCAGGTCGCTCAAGATGGCCAACGTCACCCAGCGCCAGTCGAGCGAACGGATCGCCGCCAACAGGTCGCTGAACTGGTAACCGCGCAGCACCCACGCCAGGCAGCCCGCCGAAATCGAGTACCCCAGAGCTTGAGGTGCCCACGAAGGAATCTTGCGGCGCCGCTCGGGCTTCACGTTCTCCATCATATCGTGGCACACTGTAAGGCACGGGATGGTTCGATATGAAACGGATGCTGACGATCGGGATGCGCGCCGCGGCTCTGGCCGTGGTTGTGAGTTGGGCCGGAATGACGGCGGCTTGGGCGGCGGACGACACGCCGCGGCAGGTATTCCACGGAACGCTGGTGGACGCCGGATGCATGGAGCGTCCGGCATGTCCCGTCACGGCCGGAACGCGGGCATTTGGCCTGGAACTGGCGGATGGCAAACTCCTCGATCTGGATGAAGCCGGCACCACCTTTGCCGACGCCGCCCTCAACGGCAACAAAGAGTTCCGCGCGCTCATCAACGGCACGGCGGATTCGATCCGGCCGAAGGCTGCCGTCAAGGGGCGCCTCCGCGGCACCAAGATCATGGTCGACAGCGTCGCGGTGGAGTGATCGAGCGCCGGGCCTCGTCACCGCTTCGATTTGGTGGGAACGCCGCCGGCCTGGATCACCAGGCGGGTGATCAGGTCGAACACGGATTCCAGCGGAATCGTATCGGCGATGGCCAGCGGGGTTCGGCCGCGCGCGTCCGGGGTATCGAGCGGGGCGCCCTTATCGGCCAGGAACTGGACCACCTGGCAGATCTCGGCTTGGGTAGCCTTGGCCGTGAAAGCGGTTACGGCGTAGTGGGTCACGGTGGTGCCCCGGTTGTTGACGGCCTTGGTATCGGAGTCCAGTTCATAGGCGTACTTCACGGCGTCGAGGTGGGCGCTCGAAGCCGCCGCCATCAATAGCGTCGTGCCATCCTGGGCTTTCAGGGCCGGATCGGCGCCGCCCTCCACCAGTGCCCGCATCGCGTCCGCGTGGCCGGCCTTGGCTGCCAGCATCAGCGGCGTTTCCTCTCCGGTAGCCCGGCGGAAATCGCCACCCCCGCGGCCCTCCGGGGCGGTCGCCGTGCGCGGGTCGGGGTCCGCTCCTTTCTCCAGCAGCTTCTTCACCAGTTCCAGGCTTCCCAACTGCGCGGCCGCGTGGAGCGGCGTGTTGCCGGCGCCATCCATCACGTTCGCCTCCGCGCCGCCGTCGATCAGCGCAATCGCGGCGGACGCGCTGCGATACGCCGCTGCCACCGATAGCGTTCTGGTGCCGTCGGGTAATCGATAGTTGGCGTCGGCGCCGGCCGCCAGCAGGCGTTCCACCGATTTGCTGTCGTTCTTCATGGCGGCGAAGACGAGCGCGGTGAAGCCGGCCTTCGAAGCCGCGTTCACCTCCGCCCCGTGCGCCAGCAGCAGACGCGCGATCTCGGGATGCTTTCCCGCCGCCGCCCACATCAGCGCCGTCTGGCCTTTACGGGACTCGGCCGCATTCACGCTCGCGCCATGTTCGATCAGTTGCGAGACCGCCTCCAGATTTCCCACCCGGGCGGCAATCATCAGTGCGGTCTCGCCATTCCAGCGCGCCCGATTGGCATCGGCGCCCGCCTGAAGCAGCTTCCGCACCAGGCCGGCGTTGCCGTTGGCGCAGGCCAAGGTGAGCGGCGTCTCGCCATATTCGTCCGCCGTCTCCACCTTCGCACCGGCCGCCACCAGCGCTTCCGCCGCCGAGCTATCGTCCAGGTAGACGGCCCAAGCCAGTGCCGTCGCGCCGTCCGGTTGGGACGCGTTCAGGTCGGCGTGGCGGGCCAACAACTCGGCCAGAGCCTGGTGATCGCGTTGCCTGACGGCGCCGATCAGCCGCAGGTCATCGGTCCGCCGGTTGTCCGCCGCCAGCGCGCAGGCAGCGACTAACAGGGCCAGCAGAAGGCGACCACCTGCTCTCGGTGAGCTGCCCCACAACACATCCAGCGCCCAGGCCATCAGAAATTGCTCCCTCCGGCGCTATACCCCCGGCAGCAGGTTGATCTCGCCGGTGCTGTCGCCCAGTTTGTCGATGCGCACGCCGGCTTTGTCCATCACCGTCAGCAGCAGGTTATTCATGGGCGTCTCTTTGGGGAAGCGCAGGTGGCGCCCTCCGCGAACGCCCACCGCGCCGCCGCCGGCGAGCGCGATGGGCAGATCGTGGTGGGTGTGGGCATTGCCATCGGCGATGCTGCTGCCGTAGATCACCAGCGAGCGGTCCAGCAGGCTGGCGTCGCCTTCCTGGGTCGAGCGCAGCCGGTCCAGCATGTAAGCGAACATTTCCACGTGATGGGTATTGATGCGCGCCGTCTTATCGATTTTCTCCGGATCGTTCATGTGGTGCGTGCAGGAATGGTGGCCATCGGAAATGCCGATCTCGCGATAGCTGCGGTTGCTGCCCTCGCGCGCAAGCATGAACGAAATCACCCGCGTCAGATCGGCCTGGAACGCCAGCACCTGCAGGTCGATCATCAGCTTCGCGTGGTCGACAAACGCTTCCGGAATCGCGGCCGGCTTCTCCATCACCGGCATTTTGAGCGTGGCGCTCTGCTCCTCGGCCTTCTGGATGCGGCGTTCGATATCGCGAATGGCGTCCAGGTATTGATCCAGCTTGTTGCGGTCGCCCGCGCCCAATCCCGGAGTGAGGCGGGCTACGTCGGCCCGCACGTAGTCCAGGATGCTGGCTTGTTCCTGGAACGAGGCCAGGCGCACCTTCGGGTCGGTCGAGTCGCCGTCGCCGAACAGGCGCTCGAACAGCGCGCGCGGATTCACCTCGGTCGGCATCGGCGTGGTCGGGTTGCGCCAGGAAATGGTATTCGTGTAGGCGCAGCTATAGCCGGAGTCGCAATCGCCCGCCAGGTACGGCGCTTCCAGGCCGACTTCGAGCGACCCCAGTTGAGTGAACTTTCCGAATTCGCGCGCGGCAATCTGGTCGGCCGAAACGCCGGCCCGAATCTCCGTCTGCGTCTTCCTGGGATGCACTCCGGTCAGCCAGGTGGCCCCGGCGCGGGCATGATCGCCGGCGCCGTCGCCGAGCGCGCGCCCGTTCACCTGGGCCAGGCCGCTCAGCACCAGCAGTTGTTCGCGGTACGGCTCCAGCGCCTTCATCACCGGCGTGAACTCGAAGCCCGTGCCCTCCACAGCCGGCGTCCAGCGGTTCATGATGATGCCGTTTGGGACGTAGACGAACGCCAGCCGCGTGGGGCGCGCCGCGTTTCGGGTATTGGCGAATGCCGGCGTCATGGCATCCAGGAAGGGAAGCGCCAGGGTGGTGCCGAGCCCGCGCAGAAAAGTGCGCCGTGCCAGCGATTTCTTGGTGACGGTCATGGTTCCGGGGTCCTCCTCATTTCGAATGGCGTGCTTCTTACAATGGCGGTAACCAGCGCCGGCATGGTGTAGTTTCCACTGGCGGCGTCGCGCAGAATGGAACGTACCGCGGGCTGGTCGTAATACTCCAGGCCGCGGCCCAGCGCGTAAGTCAAAAGCTTCTGCGTGAACGTGGCCAGGTATTCGTCGCGGTGGGATTCGAGCAAGGCCTTCTTCAGCCCAGCCGGGCCGTTGAACCGGCTGCCGTCGGGAAGCTTGCCGCTGGCGTCGATGGGGTTGCCCGCGTCGGTAGCCCGCCACTTGCCCACGCCGTCGTAATTTTCGAGCGCGAATCCCAGCGGATCCATGCGCGCGTGGCAGCTTGCGCAGACCGAGTTGGCGCGGTGCTGCTCCATGGCCTCGCGCATGGTCAACTGCCGACCGTCGGCGCCCCGCGGCTTCAAATCCGGAACGTCCGGCGGCGGAGGAGGAGGGGGCGTGCCCAGCAGGTTCTCCAGAATCCACTTGCCGCGCTGCACCACCGAGGTGCGATTGGGATAAGAGGTCACGGTGAGAATGCCGCCCTGGCCCAGCAGGCCGCCGCGGTTGGGGTCGGTCAAGTTCACCCGGCGAAACTGCGATCCGTAGATGCCGTGTACCCCGTAGTGCTCCGCCAGCCGCTGGTTCAGGAAGGTGTAATTGGCGTCCAGCAGATCGAACACGCTACGGTTTTCCCGAAACACGCTGGCCACGAATAAATCGGTCTCCTGGCGGAAGGACTGGCGCAGGCTGTCGTCGAATTCCGGAAAGGCATCCGGGTCGGGTTTCACCGTGGCCAGGTTGCGCAGATAGAGCCACTGTCCGGCAAAGTTCGAAACCAGCGCCATCGCCCGCTGGTCGTTCAGCATGCGTCGCACTTCCGCGTCCAGCACGGCGGTGTCGCGAAGCCGCCCCTTTTCAGCCAGATCGAGCAGTCGGTCATCGGGAGCGCTGCTCCACAGGAAAAAGGAGAGCCGGGAAGCCAGCTCCAGGTCGCCGACCCGGTATACCGTGCCCGGCGCCGCACGGGCCGGATCCCGTTCGATGCGGAACAGGAAATCCGGGGAAACCAGCATGGCGGTAAGCGCCTTCTCGATGCCGCGGTCGAAATCGTCCTGCCCCCGTCCGGTTCGGTAGAAGGCCATCAACGGGTTGACGTCGGCATCGGTCACCGGGCGGCGAAACGCGCGCTGCGCCAACCCGGAAAGAACCAGGCGCGCGCAGGGTTCGTCATCCTTACCATCGGCCGGCGGCCGGCATACGAAGATCTTCCGCCGGCTGGGCGTATCTCCGGGGCCGGTGGCATCGTAAGGGCCGCTGACCGTCAGCTTGTCGATCTGCGGCATGGCGCCGGCGCTGTCCTCGGGGACTTCGAACCGCTTCAGGCGGGCGCCATCCAGACGCACATCCATTTCCGCCGGCAGGCTCAGGGCTTTTGGCAGCTTGCCCTCGGTCTGCCCGGTGCCGCGAGCAGCCGGAACGGCGACTTCCGGCTCCTCCGCTTCCCGCAGGAAGGTCGCTCCCAGGGATCGCAGTCCCGCCTTCACCGGCACGCGCAGTTGGTACAGCGCGCCGTTATCTTCTCCTGTGAGCTTCACCCGGATCACGTACTCGGCATCCAGCGGGAAGTAATAGGAAATGTCCAGCCCGCCTCGCGAATCGAAAGGAAGATCGTCGCCGACACGCTCATTGCGCCGCGCGCGGCTGATAAATTCATCCTGGTGCGGCTTCATGCCGGGGTCGCCTACCGCCAGCCGGCTCACCATCCGCGCCGCCGACATGTACCGTTCAAACAACGTTGGAGAGAGCGAAAGCACCGCGCCGATGTTGTCGAAGCCGTAGCCTGAATCGTCCACGGGGAGGGTTGCCCCGGCATCGATATCGAGCGCCACCAGATCGCGAATCGCATTGCTGTATTCGGCGCGGTTCAGGCGGTGAATCACCGGATTGCCGGGATTCGGATTGGCGGCGGCTTGCCGGTCGAGAGCGTTTTCGACGGAAGCCGTGAATGCGGAGGCCTCGGATGCGCTGGGCCGGGGTAAACCGGGCGGCGGCATCTCGCCGGTGCGGATCTTGCGCAGCACCTTTTCCAAAACCGCCGCGTTACTGCCGGCATGTGCCGGGTCGATGCCTTCGAGCGACACGCCGCCGGTTTTGAGCTTTTGATTATGGCAAAAGACGCAGTACCGGTCGGTCAGAGAACGCTCTGGGACCGGCGCAGTGGTGACATGCGACTGCGCATACACCCAGGGCGCAATACCCAGGGCGATTGCCGCGCAGACAGCTACGCGCAATCCGTACAAGTTGCCCTCCCCTCAGAAAGCAGACTTTTCAATTGTACCGCGACGAGCCCGGGATTTGGAGCGGCAGCCATTCAATGCATTCAATGGGTGCTTAACCGATCTGGGAATTTCGCAGTTTGGGCGCGGCAACCGCTCCCTTACGGTCGCGGCTCGGTTACGGGCGCCGCGTGTTTTCAGTCACTTACCGAGCCGCGACCGCGAGGGAGCGGTTTGTAGGAACGGATTTCCCCGGATCGGTTAAGTCAAGCATCCCCATTCAAGCCGTGCGTGGATCAGCCGCTCTCGCAGCTCGACTGGCAGCGGTTCGGCGTGGCGCCTTCCTTCCATCCACTTTTGGTCTTGGCGGATCAGGTAGGCGTCCACTTCGGCCCGATTCGCAAGGTAATACGCGATGGCGCCGTAGACCTCTTCGAGCCGGAGAAGCTCGAAGTTCTGGCAGATCGTCTCGGGAGACTCGCCTCGGCGGAATGCATGGACAATCGAATCCAGAGAGACCCGCGTACCCGCGACAAAGTAGCTGCCGTCCCGCTCCCCGATGTAGTCCTTTGCCATGGCTCCTTCAACTGTACCGCCTGCTCTATTCCCGAGGCGGAGAATTCAGAGCAAAAAGCGGAACTGGCACGTGAGCGTCGGGAGCGCGGCCCGCCGCCAACAGCGTACCCACCGCATAGGCGAAGTATGGAGTGGCGTATTGGTGTTCCCGATGCAGAAACGGATCGACGACCGCCCCCTCCGCGTTCTGCTGGCGAGCGCTGAACCGGCAAATTCCTTCGACCGCTTCCAGGTACCGGCTGGCCGGGATTTCAAGCGCCTTCCAGGGATACGCGGTCAAATGAAAGTCCGTTCGGACCACGGCTTGGCCGAATGCGACGGCGCCCGATAGAAGTAGTAAAGCGAGGGATAGGAGGAATCTGGTTGGCCTCATGGAGACCATTGTGCATAAATACGCCTGCTGATTTCTGGGCCGGTTGGCGGCAACACGGCGCACGCAGCGGCGCGACCGCCCGGCGGGCCAACTGGGATAATGGAACCGGAGGAAGAACTCGTGGCCAGCCTGACGACGTCAATGCCGATCTCGATCGAAAACGAAAAGAACCCCTGGCTAGCGGCCGCGGCGCGGTTCGACGAAGCCGCCCTGCGCCTGAAGCTGGATGAGGGCATGTGCAAGGTCCTGCGGACGCCGGCCAAAGAGATCACCGTGAACATTCCGGTGCAGTTGGACGATGGCCGCCTGGAAGTGTTCACCGGCTACCGCGTGCAACACTCGATTGCCCGCGGACCCGGCAAGGGCGGCATCCGCTTCGCGCCCGACGTGACCCTGGACGAGGTCCGCGCGCTGGCCTCCTGGATGA
>PLRS01000143.1 GCA_003164035.1 Bryobacterales bacterium
TCACGCTCGACTCGGCGAAGAACTTCTTGGTCCCGAGGCGCGGCTTGGCGATAATATCCACCGCCCCGTATTCGAGCGCTTTGAGCGTGCTCTGCGCCCCCTCTTCGGCCAGCGTGGAGCAAATCACCACCGGGATCGGGTGCTGGCTCATGATCTTCCGCAGAAACGTCAAGCCGTCCATGCGGGGCATCTCGATGTCCAACGTGATCACGTCCGGCGCTTGTTCCCGCATCCGCTCGGCGGCGACGAACGGATCGCTGGCGGTACCGATGACTTCAATCCCGGGGTCCGAAGACAGCACTTCGCTCAGCGCCTGACGAACCACGGCGGAATCGTCGACGATCAGGACCCGAATTCTTGGCTGGCTCATCGCGTTATCCTGTCCTTCCAACGCCCTAGGAGTTGTCCTCTCACGGACTCGGACCTTTCCAGGCGCCTAGCCTCTGGAGCAGCACTGCTCCCGACCCGGTGTGGAAATGAATGCGGCGGCCGCGGACTCCGCCGACGTCGGATGCCGACACCGTGAATCCTTCCTCCGCCAGAATCTCCGTGGCGGCCATGCAATTCTGGGCTCCCACGGTGAGCGTGCCCTGGCGGCTTTCCGCAATCGGAAGCACATCGGCTCCGCCGAACATTTTGACTTCCAGGTCGCGCCGGTTCGCCCCCAGGGCGTCGAACTGTTGGGCCAGGTAGCGAATACTGAAGTCCACGTAGCGCTGGCGATCGGAGAGGGTCGATCCCGCGGGCCAGACTAGCGGGGATCGCGGCAGGACGCCATGGCACATCGCGCCGGCACCCAGGCGCGCGCTCCAGAACGTGACACCGACGCACGATCCCAGTATGGTTCGCAGAATGGCCGGGTTCCGGGCTAGGTAGAGCTCACCGGGCTGCAGATGCAAGTCCGGCAGGATGGGGGCGGCGTCGATCATTGCGGTTTCCTGTAAACCGCCGAGGCTACGGGAAACAGCGGTAAGTCCATGCCCTGGAGGGACTCGGAATGGCCCGCGAAGAAATAACCGCCGGGCGTCAGATAGCGGGTCAGTTTCCGCAGAAGCCGTATTTGGGTGTCCCGGTCGAAATAGATGATGACATTGCGGCAGAAAATGATTTCCGGCCGCTCCGCCAGGCCGAAGTCCGAATCCATGAAGTTCACCCGCCGGAAGTCGATCAGGGAGCGCACTTCCGGAACGATGCGAAGCAGGTCCGATTCCGGATCGCGGCTGCGCATAAAGTACTTTCGCCGAAAGTCGGGAGGAACCGGCCCGATCGTTTCGGACTTGAAAATGCCCATGGCGGCCTTGGCCAGCACGGCGGTCGAGATGTCGGTCGCCAGCACGCGGAACCGGAAACCGGGGCACCCTTGCGCGTATTCGCTGAGAACCATGGCCAGGGTGTAGGGCTCCTCGCCGGTGGAACAGCCGGCGCTCCAGACGAGTGCCTTGCGGCTGAAGCCCTTCCGCTCTGCCAGGTCGGGCAGCGCTTTGGACACGAGGTAATCGAAATGCCCGGCTTCGCGAAAGAAATCGGTCTTATTGGTGGTGATGACGTCGATCAGGTGGACCAGTTCGGTTTGCTGTCCTTCGGGGGCGAACACGCGTTCGCAATACTCGGCCAGGGACGAAATGTCGAGGCTGCGCAGCCGCCGCCTGAGCCGGATTTCCATCATGGTCTTCTTTTCCGAGCTCAGATTGATGCCGGACTCGTTGTAGATTAGGTTGCGCAGCCGGTCAAAATTGGCGTTGGACAGCCCTTCCTGATGGGTACTCATGGGATGGACCGAAAGCGGGGCCGCGAACCGTCGGGCCCCGCTCCCTCTCAGGCGTGCGGCTCCGCCAGCGGTTTGCTCCCTTCCGCGCCTCGAACCGCGGACAACTCCTCGGAGGAGAAAACGCGGTCCATGTCCAGGATCATGATGAACTGCCCGTCCCGCTTCCCCATGCCCTTGATGAAGTCGGTCCGGATCTGAGTGCCGATCCTGGGCGCCGGCTGAATCTGATCCGGCTCCAGATCGATCACCTCCTCGACCGAATCGGCCAGAGCGCCGATGACGGTGGATTCGCCCTCGAGCAACATCTCCACCACGACGATGCAGGTGTTGACGGTTTTCTCGGTCTTCGACATCTCGAAACACTGCCGCAAATCGACGACCGGCACGACATTGCCCCGGAGATTGATGACGCCGCTCATAAAGTCGGGCGTGCGGGGTATCTTGGTGATGGTGGTGAAGTCGAGCACTTCCCGCACCTTCGAGACATCGGTGGCGAAGACCTCATCGCCTAATTTGAAGGTGAGGTACTGTCTGGTTTCCGTGATTTCGGTGACGCTCATATTGGTTTCCTTTCGCGTTCTAAGTTTGCGGCGCGGGCCGGAGGCGCCGGCGCCGCGGTTGTCTAGAAGCGTTCGAATTCCTTGTCCATGTGGTCGCCGGTCTCTCTCATCTTGAGAGCCACGCCGGGTTTGGCGGCCTTTTTGGCGGCGGCGCGGGAAGCGTCGTGGGCGACGGCCTCATGAAGCTTGGTTAACGATGCGGCGGTCTTCGGGCCAGCGGACCGGGCGGGCGGAGCTTGTCCGGTTTCTCCCGTGCGGAAGAATCCGAGCGCGCTCATGAGCTGATCGGACTGGCCCGTCAGTTCTTCCGTGGTGGAAGCCATCTCCTCGGACGCGGAAGCGTTCTGCTGAATGACCTTCTCGAGTTGTTGCAACGCTTTGTTGATCTGCTCGGAGCCGGTATCCTGTTCCTTGCTGGCGGCGGTGATTTCCTGCACCAGTTCGGCCGTCTTCTGGATATCGGGCACGAGCTTATCGAGCATCTCTCCGGCCTTCTCGGATACTTTCACGGTCGTGCCCGAGAGATGGTTGATCTCGCCGGCGGCCTTCTGGCTGCGCTCGGCCAGCTTGCGGACTTCGGCCGCCACCACGGCGAATCCCTTGCCGTGCTCGCCGGCCCGCGCCGCCTCGATGGCCGCGTTGAGAGCCAGCAGGTTGGTTTGCCGCGCGATCTCCTCGATGATGGAAATCTTGCTGGCGATTTCCTTCATCGCCGAAACCGCTTCGAGCACGCACTTGCCGCTCTCCCGCGCGTCGGTGGCCGACTTGGTGGCGATCTTGTCGGTCTGCTGCGCGTTGTCGGCGTTCTGCTTGATGTTGGAAACCATTTCCTCCATGGAGGAGGAGGCTTCTTCGGCGGAGGCGGCCTGGGCGCTGGCGCCGTTGGACACCTGAACGGAAGCCGCGCTGATGGACTGGCTCGCCGACGACACTTCGCCGGCAATGGTGCGGATATCGGTCACGGTACGCATCAGGCCCGCGACCATCGCGATCAGGGCCTGCATCAGCTTGTCCTGGGCGGAGCGTTCGCGAACGGTAACGGTCAGATTGCCCTGGGCGATCTCTTCGGCGGCGTGAGTGACGTCGTTCATGGCCACGATGAGCGCGTTCAGGTTGCTCTTGATGGTGTTGAAATCGCCCTGGTAAGTGTCGGTGATTTGCGAGGGAAGGTCGCCCTTGCTGATGCGATCCACGTAGTTGGCCGCCACGTTGAGCGGTGTAATGACGGCGTTGAGAATGGCGTTCACTCCGACCACGATGTTGGAGTAGGCTCCCTGGAACTCGTCGTGCTTGCCGCGCTCGGTCAGCCTACCTTCTTTGGCGGCTTCCGTCAGCCGGCCAAGCTCTTTCTGGAGGCCTTGCAGGACAATGGCCACATTGTTGATGGCCTGTTTCATCCTTTCGTGATCGCCCTTGTAGGTCTGGGCGATCAGTTCGTCGATCTTGCCACCGGAGATCTGAGCGAGAATGCGGTTGCCCTCGCCGATCGGCAGCAGAATCGCATCCAGCATGGCGTTGACGCCGCGCACGATGTCGCCGAAGGCGCCGCGGAACTGGTCGGGCTTGCCGCGCTCGGAAAGTTGTCCCTCCCTGGAAGCCTCGGTCAGGCGCATCAACTCCTTTTGCAGGCCCTGCACCACTACGCCCACGTTGTTGACGGCATGCTTCATCTTTTCGTGATCGCCCTTGTAGGTTTGGGCGATGAGCTCGTCGATTTTGCCGTCGGAAATCTGGGCGAGGATGCGGTTGCCTTCGCCGATGGGCAGCAGAATCGCGTCCAGCATGGCGTTGACGCCGCGGACGATGTCGGCGTAGGCGCCGCGGAACTGGTCGGGCTTGCCGCGCTCGGAAAGTTGCCCGTCTCTGGACGCGTCGGTCAGGCGCATCAACTCCTTCTGGAGGCTCTGCACCACCGTACCCACGTTGTTAACCGCCAGCTTCATCTTCTCGTGATCGCCCTTGTAGGTCTGAGCGATGAGCTCGTCGATTTTGCCCTCCGAAATCTGGGCGAGAATCCGGTTGCCTTCGCCGATAGGCAGCAGGATCGCGTCCAGCATCTCGTTGATGCCCTGCACCATCTCGCGATGAGTACCTTGAAACTGGTCGGCTTTGCCACGTTCGTCCAGACGCCCCTGGCGGGAAGCCTCCACCAGGCGCAGGATCTCCTGCGATACCCGGTGCAACTCGGCGTCGGATGTTTTCGAACCGGTTCCCGCGCGGGCGGGCGCTTCGCGCCTGCCATGGTCCAGAACGGCTGTATCGCCATTACCGGAGTTTCGCGGTTGTTTGTCACTGTATACTTTGCGTGCCATCGATGCTGTTTTCCTTTGGGGCGAATTGTGCCGTTAACTTGGAATTGGGACTGTTTACACTCTTGCTCCGGTCGCCGGAGCGCTTCTTTGGCGACAGGCTCTGGAGGGCTTCCTGCACCAGGCGATGCGGATCGAGAATCAGGGCCACGGTGCCATTGCCGAGGATGGTGGCGCCGGCCACCACCTGGACGTTGCGATACAGCCTGCCCAGGTTCTTGATCACGGTCTGATGATCTCCGAGTACCTGGTCGACGACGAAGCCGTAATGGCCGTGCTCGGTCTCGACCACCATGATCTGCTCGAGATCCGGCCGGGCTGTTTCGATCTGGAAGTACTCGCTGAGCCGGATATAAGGGATGAGTTCGCCGCGCACGTTGGCAATGTGCTTGCCGTGCGCGTCTTCGATGTCTTTGCGGGATAATTCAACGCACTCGAGACTGTTGGCGAGAGGCACCACGAAATGAGCGTGACCGACGCGGACCAACAGGCCGTCGATAATGGCCAGCGTCAGGGGAAGGCGGAGCGTGACGGTGAGCCCGGCTCCCGGTTTACTGGCGATATCGATGGATCCACGCAGCGCCTCCACGCTTCGCCGCACAACGTCCATGCCGACACCGCGGCCGGAGACCGAGGTCACCTCTCGCGCCGTGGAGAACCCCGGAGCCATGATGAGCGAGCAGATCTCACTCTCGGAGAGCTGGGCGCCGGGACCGATCAAGCCACGCTCGATGGCGCGGGCACGCACGGCTTCCCCATCCAGGCCGCGCCCGTCGTCGCTAACCTGGATCAACACATTGGCGCCGGCGTGGCGGGCCGAAAGGTGAATGGTTGCAGTGGCGGGTTTGCCTGCCGCGCGGCGGGCTTCCGGGGTCTCGATGCCGTGATCCATGCTGTTGCGAATCAGATGGACCAGGGGATCGCTCAACTGATCGATTACGGTCTTATCGAGCTCGGTATCGGCGCCTTCGACGGTGAGCTCGACTTGTTTGTGCAGCTCGATCGAGAGGTCGTGAACCAGGCGGTGGAACCGCGCGAAGGTGGCTTTGAGCGGGAGCATGCGGATGCTCATCGAGTTTTCCCGGAGCGCCGAGGTGAGCCGGTCGACGGCTTCGGAAACTTCCAGGATGTCGGCATCGTCGCGGCGGCCGGCCAGTTCGCTCAGGCGCGCCTGCACGGTGACCAATTCCCCGACGAGGTTGACGAGTTGATCCAACTTGTCGGCGGATACGCGAATGCTCGATGCGGCTTGGGGACCGGCCGCGCCTCGCTTGCCCGGGACACCGGGAGTTGGCGCCAGCGCTGCCGGCCCAGGGGTCGGCGCGGCCCGGTCCAATACCCGATCCGGCACCCGCTCCACGCCAAGCTCGCAATCGTCCTCAATGAAGATGAAGACGTCGCGGATGGCTTCGAGCGCCGCCGTCGTGGTGAGAACCATGTCCCAGGCGAGGTAGCAACGATCCGGTTCGATCTCGCTCAGGGGCGGAATGGCGGACGTATCGAGGCTTACCCGGAGTCGTCCCAATCCGCGCAGCTCGCGCAGGAGCAACAGCGGGTTGGTTCCATTCAATAAGACGGCCGGCCCGGGCCGGAAGCGAATGCGCCACTCGCGCTCCGGGGCGCAGGCGGCGGTGCCATCCCCAGCTTGCGAAGCCGGTGGGGCGCCTGGTTGCGGTTCCGACAGGCCGGTTAACTGGCGCAGTTCGTCGAGAATTCCGGCGGACCGGGCCGGGTCCACGGCGCCCTGGCCGGAGGCCTCGTCCAACATGGTTTTCATCTGATCGCCGGCGGCCAGGGTGAGACGGATCAGGTCGGCGGTAGCCGTCATTTGGCCATTGCGCAGCCGGTCGAAAACGGTTTCCAGATTGTGCGCAAAGCCGGCGATATCGTCGAAGCCGAACATGGCGCCCGAACCTTTGATGGTGTGGAGCGCCCGGAACGCCCGGCCGACGACATCCAGGTCGCCGCGGTTTCGATCGAGTTCCAGCAGCGACGCTTCCAGCTCCACCAGCAGCTCGCGCGCCTCTTCCTGGAAAGCTTGTTGATGCCGGTCGTTCATCCAAGCACTCTTTTCACCACCGCCAGGAGCTGGTCGGTGCCGAACGGCTTCACGATCCAGCCGGTGGCGCCGGCCGCTTTGCCCTCGAGTTTGCGCGCTGCCTGGGATTCGGTAGTCAGCATGATGATTGGAAGGCCCTTGCAGGCGGGATTGGCGCGAATGCGCCGGATCAGGCCTATCCCGTCCAGGTTCGGCATGTTCAGATCGGTGATCACCAGGTTCACCGGCGCCGTCAGTTTTGCCAGGGCATCGGCACCGTCCACGGCTTCGATGACGCTATAGCCGGCCTCGGAAAGGGTGAACTTGACCATTTGCCGCACGCTGGCCGAATCGTCGACAGTGAGGATCACCTTAGCCATCGGTCACTCCTGAACGGCCGCGCCCGGAAAACGTTCGAAGCCGGCTTCGCGCGCCGCCGCGGCGGCCGCTTCCGATACGCGGCTCACCAATCCGAGACCCGCGCGCGCCGCTTCGCGTTCGGCTGCCCATAGCAACTGCATGACCGTGACATCGATTTCCTCGGCACGTTCCAGGTCCAACTGCAATGTCTTGCCCGAAGCGAGCCCTTCGAGCAGCAGTTTTTTCAGCTCGTCGGCGGAGGTGAAGCTTACCGTGTTTTCCAGCCGGATGAGCAAATGCGTGGCATGTTGTTCCCCCGTTACTGACAAAACCTGACTCCTTGCGGCCCGTTTACTTCGGCACTCTGGTTTGAAGGTGAGATTCGTACCAACATCTGCTTGAGGTGTGTTCGCCCGTGCCTTCGTTCTTGTCATTCTACTTATCGGAGGAATGACCGGAATCCTTTACATAGCTTTACACGCCCAAAAATCCTGGCGAAGCCGGATTGAGGAGGCTGGAGCAAGCCAACCTGCCAGCGCTCCGGCGTAGATTCAACGAGTTGCGAACACCGGGAAGCTGCCAAGCGGCCGATTCACCTTCGGTGGGACAGGCCTCCTGGCCTGTCGTAGCCGCGAAGCGGTTCTCTCGAGTCGCCGACAGGCCAGGAGGCCTGTCCCACTCAGCCGGTAAACCACCGGCGCGGACGCCATCCTGGTGCACAGCGTCGGCAATCCTGGCGGAGGTGGCTCGGTTGCTCGGCGCACCGCGCGCGGCGAGCTTCAGCGCGCCTTGGACAGATCGATATTCACCACCTGGGTGTACGGTTGGCTGATGTTACCGGCGTTATCGAGGACCCGAACGCCCACGATGTGGGCACCAGCGCCGCTCACGTTGACGGTAGCGGCGGATCCGGCCACGGTGCTTACCGGACCGCCGTCCACCCAGTAGAGAATCCGGCTGACGCCGCTGCCGCTGTCGCTGGCGGCGATCGCCACCGTTACCGGAGAGGTGCTGTTAGAGCCGTTGGCATTGGCCGCGGGCGAAAGGCTCAGGCTCGCGGTGGGAGGGGTCAGGTCCGCGGCAGCGGGAGCGGGCAGGAGTAACACGCCGCTGACAGGATTCAGGGTCAAACTCACGTTACCGCCAGCGACCGTGTAAGTGGCGCCGCCGATCGCGTCTTGCAGCACGGTGCCATCGGGGTAGTACGGGCCGACGGGAATCACGGGCGAATTGGCGCTGGAGCCGTTGTTCAGCGCCACGATGGCCGTCTCGCCGCCCGGAGTCGAACGCGCATAGGCGTAGGTATTGGCGGCGGCCGAGGGTTGCCCGGTGTCGCCGGTCAGCAGCGTGACGAACGTCCCGCCGGCCAGCGAGGGGTGTTGTTTGCGCAGGTGGCCCAGAGCCCTGTAATAGGCCATGACGCTCGGGTCCGGCGGTCCGTAGACGGTAGGGTCGCCCGGCTGATCGGTCCATGGATACGGTGCGCGGCCGTAGGGATCGCCGACCGGACCGTTAGAGCTGTTATACCGCGAGGGCGCGTTGAGGGCCGCTTCGTCGCCATAATAGACCGTCGGTGCGCCGATGTAAGTGAACTGGAACAGGGCGGCCAGCTTGAGCCGCTGTTTGGCCTGGACAAGGCCCGTGTCGCCCACCTCCGTCATGACATAGAGGGCGCGGTTGGTGTCGTGCGAATCGAGCAGGTCCATCATGGCCGCCGTAGCTTGCGGCGGATAGTCGTCGCGCACGGCGCGGTTGGCGGCGTCGAACTGGCTGGGGGTAAGCGGGAGGATGGCATCGTTGCCGTTGTCGTTATCGTCCACCCAGTTATAAGGCCAGCGCACGAAGCCAGTGACATTGCGCCGGAAGCGGTAGTTCATGACCGAGTCCATCTGGTCGCCGGCCAGCCACTGGGCGGCATTGTTCCAGATCTCGCCGATCAGCGGCCCGTTGGGGTTGTAGCCCTTGCCGGATTGCCGGGTGCCCACCCACCAGGCGTGCGGAAAGTTGGGATCGGGGGCCACGTCGAAGCGCCAGCCGGCGGCGCCGGCCTTGTACCAGGTTTGCATGACACTGCCGGAGCCGCTGTAAAAGAAATTCTCGACGGCGGTCTGGGTGTGATCGAAGGTGGGCAGAGTGTTGAAACCGTCCCAGGCGGGGTAATCGGCCGGCGTGCATGGCACGTGGGTGTCGCCCGGGTTGAAATGGAACCAGGCGCGGTAGGGCGAGCTTAGCGACTGGCATGCACCCACTGTGGGGAAGCGGTTGTATTCGTTGAAATAGGTACTGTCGGAGGAGGCGTGATTCCAGACGGCGTCGAAGATGGCGCGCATACCGCGCTGGTTCATGGCGGCGAGGAGTGAGGCCAGCGCCGCGTTGCCGCCCAGAGCCGGATCGACGGTGAGAAAGTCGTCGGTATCGTAGCGGTGGTTGGAACTGGCTTCAAAGATAGGAGTGAGATAGATGGTATCGAAGCCCAGGCCCTGAATGTAATCTAACTCGTTCTGTATTCCCAGTAAGTCGCCGCCATAGAAGATACTGCCGAAATTGTTGTAGCAGGAAAGACTCTGATTGTATGGGTCGCAAAGCAGCGTGTTCCAAACCGTAACGGCGATATTGCCGCTGGAGGGGCTGCCGTAGAAGGAAGGGCAGCCGGCGGAGCTTCCGGGCACACAGTAATCGTTGCTGGGATCTCCGTTGCGGAAGCGGTCCGGGAAGATCTGGTAGATGTTGGCGGCGGCCATCCAGGCGGGGGTCTGAAAATTGGGGGCGTAAGCGGTGATCTGGAAGGCGTCGAGCGGCTCGGTGGCGTAGGCCGCGCCAGCGCCGTCCTTATTCAGGTTGTCGTAGTCGTCGATGTAATCGTCGCTGTAGAAGGCGCTGGCCGAGCCGTTGAATACCGCGAATTTGTAATAGACGACGGCGGGCGTCACGGGAGTGGTGTAAGCGATGGAGTATTCGTCGTAGAGCGTGCCGTTGGCGGTTTGGGTTTCCAGGTACGCCATCGGCGAATCGATGGGTCCGGTGGTGTTGCCGGAACCGGTATCGAACAGATAGACCCGCAGATTGACGGCGGTGGCGCCCAGATGGGCGGTGCGGAGGCGCAGAGTCACAGTGGTCCCGGCCGGTACCGCGCCTTCCTGATTGCGGCAGTAGGGATCGAAGGTGTTGTGGTACAGCGCCGGGTAATTCACCGCGTTGCTGGAGTTATCGATGGAAAATGGCGGCGTGCCGGCGCCATTGGCCGTGCTATTGACGACGAAGTATTGCGAGTACACAGCCGACACGCCGACCGCACCGCCGCCGTTGTCGTTGGGCGCCTGGCCGTAGACATAGCCGGCGCTCGAGGTCACCAGGCCGAGGAAGAGGAACGACGGGGGCACACCGCCGCCGGTGATGGCCTGCCACGGAATGGCAAACTCGCGCACGCTGCCCATGGAGGCGTACGCGCCGAAGCCGGTAACCGGATTGGTCCAGTTGCCATTGCCGTCGGGGTGCCGGTATTCGTTGTAGCCGTCTTTGAAATAGGCGACGAACTGCGCGCGAAACGGCAGAGTGGCGATCCGTTCGCCGTCGTATAAGAAGCCGGCCAGGCTGCCGCCCGCGGCGGCACCGCCGCTCGGCGGATTGCTTGGGTTGGCATCGATATAGAGGACGGCGCCTTCGCCGGTATTGGCTCCGGCAATGCCCACGTAGAGACACGCCGCGTCCCAGGTCATGTACCAGGTCTGGCCGGTGTTAGTGCCGACCTGGTTGGTGCGGTTTAGAGTATTGCCGTATTCGCCCGGTTGGATGACGCCATCGATGGACGGCGTCTTGAATTGGGCATGAAGAGGAACGCGGCAGGCCGCCAAGTAAGTGACAGTAAGTGCAATGCGCCAAGCGGCTGCGCGGGACAGGGAAATCACGATAGGCCCTCCGGATCCGTCCGAGTATTCCTAAGAGTCTATCATCATCGCGCTACGACAATACGTCAGGTACTTACCGGAGGTGCCTAACCGATTTGGGGAGTTAGTCCCCGGCAACCGCTCCCTGACGGTCGCTGCTCGGTAAGTGACTGCAAGCACGCGGTGTTCGTAACCGAGCCGCGACCGCGAGCGACGGTTGCCGCGCCTAATCTGCGAAATCCCCAGGTCGGTTTCAGGCGCGCGACCCGAGGAAGTCCGCCAGCGCCTCCTGCCATGGGCGCAGCGGCGGCAGTTGCGTGTTTATGAGGATGGCACGTGGCGGGCGCTTGGCTTTGCGCGGAAAGCGGGTCGACGGCACCGGCAGCACCGCCGTTTTCTTCCCGGCGATGCGGTAGATCTCGCGCGCGAAATCGTACCAACTGGCGCCGCCTCTGTTGGTCGCATGATAGACGCCCGCGGGCGAAGCCGCCTCCAGCAGGCCGCGGGTGGCCGCCGCCAGGTCCGCCGCATACGTCACACTGTTGATTTCGTCGGCCACGGCCTCGATCGTATCCCGCTTCGCCGCCAGGTCCAGCATGATGTCGACGAAGCTCTTCTTCGACAACTCGCTCTCTCCCTTGGGCCCGAAAATCACGGCCGTGCGCACCACGTACCAGCGGCCGCCACTGTCCGCCACCAGTTGCTCGCCGCGCCATTTCGAATTCCCGTATGCCGATAGCGGCGCCGGCGCATCGGACTCGCGATATTCCCCCAGCGCCCCGTCGAACACGTAATTGGTGCTGTAGTGAACCAGCGCGGCGCCCTTCTCCTTCGTCCATCGCGCCAGCCGGCCCGGAAATTCCGCGTTCAGCGCGAACGCCCGCTCCGGATGGTCTTCGGCGCCATCCACGTCGTTGAACGCCACGCAGTTCACCACCGCGGCCGGCACGAACCCGAGCCCGTCCAGGCGCGCTTGGAATGCGGCGGCGTCCAGCACGTCCACATCTTCGCGGTCCCAGCCGGTCGCCCCGGGAAACAGCCGCATCAGTTGTCCGCCCAGCGTCCCCTTCGCCCCCAGTATCAACACTTTCCCGATTTCCGCCATGCTCCCCTATTGTAGATGGAACTGGTCGCTTGCCTCGTTCTTGACAAACAAGTAAGTACTTACTTATACTTGAAGCATGTCAACCCCAAAGCCCGCGCCCGCCCGCCTCCATGCGGGGGAGCGGCGCCAGCAACTGCTTGAAACAGCTCTCGATTGCTTCTCCCGCAGCGGCTTTACCGGAACCACCACCAAGGCCATCGCCACCGCCGCCGGAGTCACCGAGGCCATCGTCTTTCGCCATTTCCCGTCCAAGCAGGCGCTCTATCAGTCGGTCCTCGATTATCATCACGAATCGACCGAAATGCAGGACTGGCTGGCGGTGACCAAAGAGTGCATGGACCGCAACGACGATGCCGGCCTGCTGCGCGCCCTGGCTCTTCAGATTCTGGAGACCTACCGGCGCGATGCCCGCCTGCAGCGCGTCCTGCTGTTCGCCGCGCTGGAGGGGCATGAGCAGGGGTTGGCTCACTTCCGCCAGACGTCCATTCCCATCTTCGCACCGCTCGGTCAGTACATCGCGCGGCGGCAGCGCGAGGGCAAGCTACTCGATTACGACGCCGGCATGATTATTGCAGCCATCGCGGGCATGGCCGCGAATTTCGCCGCCATGAACCATATGTTCGGCTTCGAATGCGGCATGCCCGACGAGCGCGCGGCCGACATCTTCACCTCCATTATGATGACCGGCATTCAAGCCGGGAAAGAGCCCACCGGAAAATGAACCGAATTCTTCTCGCAGTTTTCGCCGCCGGCGCCCTGGTCACCGCCGGCTGCGGCAGGAACGAAACCGCCTCGGCTTCTCAAGCGGTGCCGACGAAGCTCACGGTTACCACCGCGAAGGCGGTGACTCGCAACGTGGCCGCGTCGTTTCAGGAGACCGGCACCTTCAATCCCGACGAAAGCAGCGACGTCGCCCCGCTGGTGCCCGGACGCGTCGTCGCCACTCCCGTCAATGTGGGCGATTTCGTGAAGCAGGGGCAGGCGATTTGCGAACTGGATCATCGCGACGCGCAACTCCGGCTGGATCAGGCGCGGGGGCAGCTCGCCGAAGCTACCGCCGCGCTACGCCAGATGCAGTCGCGCATCGGGTGGAACGGCGCGGCACAGTTCGATGCCGGAGCGGTTCCCGAGGCCGCCGCAGCGCGCGCCAATTACGAATCCGCGCAGGCGCAGGCCCGCATGGCCGCAGCCGATGCCAAGCGGTACGAAAACCTGGTGGCCACCGGCGACGTCTCCCGCAGCGCCTATGAAAAAGCCCGCACCGCGCAGGAAACCGCCGAGGCCCAGGCCAATGCCGCCCGCCAGCAATACGAAGCCGCACTGAACGCCGCCCGCCAGAGCCATGCCGCTGTGGAAACCTCGCAGGGGTCGCTCGACGGCGTGCGCGCGCAACTGGCGCAGGCTGAAAAAGCCCTGGCCGATACCACCATCCGCGCCCCCTACGATGGCTACATCACCGCCCGCCCGGTGGCCGCCGGCGTGTACGTGGCGCTCAGCAACAAGATCGCCACCATCATGAAGATCGGCGTCCTCAAGCTCCAATTGCAAACGCCCGAGCAGCGCGCCGCCCAGGTGAAACCGGGCATGCCGGTGACCGCCCGCGTCTCCGCATTCCCAGATCGCGAATTCACCGGCAAAGTCACCGCCGTCAACCCTTCGGTCGATCCCGGCTCGCGCAGCTTCATTCTGGAGGCCCGTTTCGATAACCCCGGCGCCCTGCTTCGCCCCGGCATGTTCGCCACCGCGCACGTGCTGCTTTCCGGCGGCGAAAACGCCGTCTTCGTGCCGCGAATCGCCGTAATCCGCGATAAGACCACCGATTCCTTCCAGCTCTACGTCGTCGAAAACGGCACCGCCCACCTGCGCGTCGTCGTCCTGGGCGATGCCGATGGCGACATGGTCCGAACCACCGGCGGCCTTTCCGGCGGCGAAACCGTGGTCGCCAGCCGTCAGGGCGAGTTGTTCGACGGCGCCGCCGTGGAGGTCAAAAACTGACATGCACGCTCTCGCGCAACTCTGCGTCAAAAGGCCCGTCTTCGCCACCATGCTCATCCTTGCGCTCATGGTAGTGGGGATTTTTTCTTATTTCAATCTGGGCGTCGATCTGTTCCCCAAGGTGGACATTCCCACCGTTCTGGTGACCATCGCCAACCCCGGAGCCTCGCCCGAGGAAATCGAAACCGAGATTACCAAGAAGGTGGAAGACACCGTCAACACCATCAGCCAGGTGGACGAAATCCGCTCCACTTCGTCGGAAGGCCAAAGCCTGGTCATCATCACTTTTCTGCTTTCCAAAAACGGCGACGTGGCGGCGCAGGAGGTCCAGAACAAGGTCAACCTCATCGTGCCGCAGCTTCCCCAGACCGCCAAGCAGCCGGTGATCCAGAAGTTCGATCCCGACGCCACGCCCATTCTCCAGATCGCCGTATCCGCGCCCCGCTCCCTGCGCGACGTCACCCTCATCGCCGACAAGCAAATCAAGCAGAAGCTGGAAAACGCCAAAGGGGTGGGCGAAGTCACCATCCTCGGCGGCGCCCGCCGCGAAATCCACGTGCTGGTCGATCCCGACCGCCTCCGCTCCTACAACCTCACCATCGACGACGTCTTCAACGCCCTCCGTTCGCAGAACCTGGAGCTGCCCGGGGGCAGTCTCAACGCCGGCGCCAAGGAGTTCACCGTCCGCACCACCGGCCGCGTCACCACCCCGGCCGATTTCAACCAGGTCACCGTCGCCACCCGCGGCGGCTACGTGGTCAAGGTGAACGACATCGGCTCCGCCGAGGATAGCTACGAAGAGCCGCGTAGCGCCGCCCGCCTCAACGGCGCTCCCGCCGTCACCCTGGTGGTGGCCAAGCAGTCCGGCGAAAACACCGTGGCCACCAGCGACGAAGTGAAACAGCGCCTCCGCGAGATCGCCGCCACCCTCCCCGGCGACGTCCACACCCAGGTGATCGGCGATCAATCTGTCTTCATCAAAGCGGCGGTGGACAACATCAAGCACCACCTGATCGAAGGCAGCTTCTTCGCCGCCGTCATCATCTTCCTGTTCCTGGCCAACATCCGCACCACGCTCATCGCCGCCGTCGCCATCCCCACTTCCATCGTTTCCACCTTCGCCGCCATGAACGCCATGGGCTTCACCCTGAACCAGATCACCATGCTGGCGTTGACCCTGATGGTGGGAATCGTCATCGACGACGCCATCATCGTGCTGGAAAACATCTACCGCTTCATCGAGGAAAAAAACATGCCGCCGTTCCAGGCGGCCATCCACGGCACCAGGGAGATCGGCCTCGCCGTCATGGCCACCACCCTGTCGCTGCTGGCGGTCTTCCTGCCGGTGGGTTTCATGGGCGGAATCGTGGGCCGCTTCATGAGCTCGTTCGGCTTCACTTCGTCGTTCGCCATCGCCGTGTCGCTGCTGGTTTCCTTCACCCTCACGCCCATGCTCTGCTCCCGCTTCATCCGCGCGCCCAAGCACGCGCCGGGTGTGCGCAGTTCCAAGGAATCGTTTATCTTCAAGTTCCTCGATACCCACTACACCACCCTGCTGCATTGGTCCATGGCCCATCGCAAGGCGGTGGTGGCGATCAGCGCGGCCATGATTCTCGCCACCGTGCCCTTGTTCGCTTTCGTCGGCAAGAACTTCCTACCGCAGGACGATCAATCGCAGTACAACGTTCTGATTCGCACGCCGGAGGGCAGTTCGCTGGCCACCACCACCAACGTGGCCGAACGGATCGCCCAGGATATCCGCCACCTGCCGGGCGTCGAGGACACGCTGATGACCGCCGGCGGCAGCGCCGACAAGAGCGTCAACAACGCTTCCATTTACGTCCAGCTCACCGACATCGCCGGGCGCCGCGTCTCGCAGGAAGAGCTCATGCAGCGCACCCGCTCCCTGATGCGCCAGTATCCTCCCGAAATCCATACCGGCGTCGAACTGGTCAGCACCGTGGGCGGCAACCAGAGCAATGCCGACATCCAATACTTCGTTCAAGGACCGGATCTGGACAAGCTGGCGCAATACTCCGACAAACTGCTGGCCGGCATGCGCGCCATTCCCAACCTGTCCGACGCCGATTCCACCCTGCGCGGCGGAAAGCCGGAAGTCCGTCTCGAGATCGACCGGCCCCGCGCCGCCGACCTGGGCGTTTCGGCCATGGATATTGAAAGCGCGCTCAATACCCTGGTGGCCGGGCAGACCGCCTCCACCTTCAATGCCGGCGAAGATCAATATGACGTGGTCGTGCGCGCCCAGGAGCGGTTTCGCGGCAGCACCGAAGGGCTGGCGCGGATGACCGTTCCCTCTTCCAAAGTCGGATCGGTCCGCCTGGACGAGGTGGTGCGCATCGCCCCCGGCACCGGGCCTTCCTCCATCAATCGCATCAATCGCCAGCGCCAGGTGACGCTCACCGGCAACGTGGTGGGCGGCGGCTCGGAGTCCGCCATCCTGGGACAAATGAACGCCCTCGCCGCCCAGCTCGGCATGGATCCGGATTACCGCTCCGGCCTCACCGGCGCCTCCCGCGAACTGGCCCGCACCGGCTATTACTTCGCCCTGGCCTTCGCCCTCACCTTCATCTTTATGTATATCGTGCTGGCCGCGCAGTTCGAGTCCTTCATTCACCCCATCACTATCCTGCTCACCCTCCCTCTGGCGGTGCCGTTCGGCATCGTGTCGCTGCTGCTGGCGGGTCAGACGGTCAACATTTTCTCCGGCCTGGGTCTGCTGCTGCTGTTCGGCATCGTCAAGAAGAACGCCATTCTGCAGATCGATCACACCAACGGCCTGCGCGCCGAGGGCATGGACCGCTACCAGGCCATCATCCAGGCCAATCGCGACCGCCTGCGGCCCATCCTGATGACGACCATCGCCCTGGTGGCTGGCATGGCGCCGCTGGTTATCTCCCGCGGTACCGGCGCCGCCACCAACCGGTCGATTGGCGTGCTGGTGGTGGGCGGGCAATCGCTCTGCCTGCTGCTCACCCTGCTGGCCGTTCCGGTCTTCTACTCCCTGTTCGAAGACCTGGGCGATTGGTTCGCGGCCGGCCGCCTGTCGCGGTTGTGGAAGAAGGGCGCGGTTCTGGTTACCACCCTGCTCACCCTGTCCGCCAGCATGTTCGCGCAGACCGCCGTGCAAGTGGAGCCGCTCCCGGAGGTGAATCTGAAACCGCGCGCCGGCATTGTGGGACAGACCGGAATCCGGCTGCCGGACGCCATCGAACGGGTGCTGGCGAACGATCCCGATATCCAGATCTCGCGCATCGAGCTGCAGGAAGCCGGTTTCGCCATCGGCGGGGCCGAGGGCGCCTACGACCCGGTCGCCAGCCTCCAGGCCTACCATGTGCGCGCGGTGACGCCGGTCACTTCCATTCTGGGCGGCAGCGCCGATGGCAAGCTCACCACCGAAACCTGGAGCGGTACGCCGCAGTTCGCCGGCCTGTCCCCGGGGGGCGGCAATTACACCGTGAATATTGCCAACCAGAGCGTGCGTACCGACAACCAGTTGACCACCCTCAATCCCCTTTACCCCACCCAGTTGAATTTCAATCTCACCCAACCCCTCTGGCGCGGCCTCCGGTTCGACGAGAATCGCCACCGCCTGCAGGTGGCCCGCAAGAACCGCCAACTCAGCGCCGAGCAATTGCGCCAGCGCGCCATCGAAGTCGTCACCCAGGCCATACAGGCTTACTGGGAACTGGACTACGCCTGGCAGAACTTCCAGGTGCAGGCCGAAGCCGTGAAGCTGGCCGAGCGCCAGTACGACAGCAATCGCCGCCAGGCCGAACAGGGCATTCTGGCCCCCATCGACGCCGTCGCCGCCCAGACTCAAGTGGCCACTTTTCAGCAGGGCCTGTTCCTGGCGCGGCAGGCGCTCGCCGCCGCCGAGAACAATTTGAAATCGCTGATGCTGGCCGGCCGCGGCGATCCGCTGTGGAGCACGGCGCTAATGCCGGAGACCGCGCCGGATCCGCACGCGCCGCTGCCGGCGTGGGAGGATGCCATCCAACAGGCGCTGGCGGCGCGCCCCGAACTGGCCCAGAACGCCATCGCCGGCGGCGTGAATCTCCTCGACGAAAAGCTGGCTCGGGAAGCGGAAAAGCCGCGAATCGATGCTTTCGCCAACCTCTCGACCCAAGGCTTGGCGGGCGCCGGCAATACCTCCCTTTCGGCCAGCCCGCTGGCAGTCTTCTTCCCGGGAGGCTTCGGCGCGGTGCCGGCGCTGATGGGCGGCTACGGCCAATCCATGAGCAATCTGGCCTCCGGCAAGTTTCCCAGCGTCCAGGTCGGCGTCCAGGTTTCTCTCCCGGTTCGCAATCGCACCGCCACCGCCCAGGCCGCCACCGCCGCGGCCGAGGCGCGCCGCTTGAAGACCCTACGGAACCAGATCGGCATGGCCATCGAAGCCGACGTGCGCAATGCCCTGGAGGCCGCCACCGACGCCCAACTGCGCTTCGACGCCGCCGTCCTGGCGCGGCGCTCCGCCGAAGAGCAATACGCCAGCGAGCAGCGCCAGTTCCAGGCCGGCACGACCACCGTGTTCCTGGTCCTGCAGCGTCAGACCGACCTGATCGCCGCCCGCGCCCGCGAAGTCCGCGCCCGCGCCGATTGCGCCGAATCCGTCGCCAATCTGGACCGAGCCACAGCCCGCACCCTGGACGCGCGCGGGATCGCCTTGAAACCTTAGGACACAACTTCATAGGGGCAACCGCTTGGCGCGGCTCGGTTTCGCTTGTTTCCGAGCCCCAGGGAGCGGGTTTCTTGGTGGCGCAGGCGGTTCCGCCTGCGATTCGTGATTTTTTCACAGCTTACCGAGCCGCCAATGCGGAACGGCGGCGGCCGGCGCGGTCAATGGTCCAAAACGCTCCGCAAGCTTCCGGCGACCGATGTATTGACATTCGATATCGACACTCGATATAATGCCACCGTGGCCAAACCCGCTGAGCTGTTACAAGGCACGCTGGACCTGCTGATTCTCCGCACGCTCGAATGCGGCCCTTTGCACGGGGTGGGAATTTCCGACCGGATCGAGCAGGTGACGCGGGGCGTCTTCGCCGTCGGTCCGGGATCTCTGTTTCCGGCGCTCCACCGGCTGGCCGGGAATGGATGGGTTTCCGGCGAGTGGAGCGAAACGGGGAACAAACGGCGGGTGAAAACGTACACGCTTACAGCCGCCGGGCGCGCGCAACTCAACCAGGAGAAGCGCAACTGGAAGAAGGTCCTCACCGCCATGAACCGCGTGCTGGCCGAGGAGGTCTAACGCATGTCCATCCTACATCGCTGCGGCGCATTGGTGAAGCTGCTGTTTCGCCGCGGTCAAGCGGAAGCCGAGCTGGACGACGAGGTGCGGGAGTTTTACCGGACCATGGTGGACCGCGAAATCTCGCGTGGCGTGCCGGAGCGGGAGGCGCGGCGGCTGGCCCGGCTGCGGTTCGATTCTCCCGAGCAGGTTAAAGAACGGGTGAGAGATGCGCGCGCGGGCGCGGCCATCGCCTCACTGGGGCGAGACCTGGCATATGCTCTGCGCTCGCTGCGCAAAGGGCCGGCCTTCGCGGCGGCGGCTCTGCTGACGGTGGCGCTCGGCATTGCCGCCAATTCCACCGTGTTTTCGATCGTCAGCCGGTTCGTCCTGCGCCCGCCGCCGGTCGGCGACCCAGCCACGCTTCTGAGCCTCCACAGCACGCACCAGGGGGACCAGTGCTGCAACAACTTCTCCTGGCCGCTCTACCTCGATGTGCGTGACCAGGCCCACTCATTTTCAGGCGTGGCGGGCTACTACGAGCTGGTGCCCGCCTCCGTCGGAGGGAACGGCGAACCGGAACGGGTATGGGGGCAGGCCGTAACCGCGAACTTCTTCGAAGTGGCGCAACTCGCGATGACGCTCGGCCGCGGCTTCGGCCGGGACGAGGAAAACGTTCCCGCGGTCGTGCTGGGGCACCGCCTGTGGCAGAGTCGTTTCGGCGGCGATCCGGCGATCGCGGGCAAAACCGTTACGCTCTCCGGCCGGCCATTCACGGTGGTTGGGGTGGCGCCCGCTTCGTTCCGCGGCCTCGACCTGATTCTGGATTGCCAGTTCTGGGTTCCGCTCGGCAATATAGACGAGTTGCTTCCCAACACCGGCAACCGGGTGTCGCGCTTGTACCATTGGGTGAACGCGGTTGGCCGCCTGCGGCCGGGCGTGACGCGCGCCGAAGCGGCGGCTGAGCTGGGCGTGCTCTCGCGGCGCCTCGCCCAGGCACATCCCGAAGCGGAAAAGGGCGGCGGCTTCCGCTTTGAGCCGGCCGGTTCGCTGCCGCCGAGAGACAAGTCCGCGGTGACGATGTTTCTGGCCGCGCTCACGGTGGTGGCGCTGCTGGTTCTTGCCATCGCTTGCGCCAACGTGGCGAATCTGTTTCTGGCACGGGTCGCGGCGCGCCAGCGCGAGATGGCGGTACGGCTCGCCCTGGGCGCCACCGGCCGCCGCCTGCTGCGCCAGATGCTCACCGAAAGCGTGCTGCTGGGAATCGGCGGAGGGCTCGTCGGCGTCGCCATTTCTTATTGGGCCACCAGCGCGCTGGCCGCTTTTCGTTTTCCCGCGCCCGTGCCTCTGGATCTTAGCGTCGGCGTGGACTGGAGAGTTTTGTCTTATGCCTTCGCTCTGAGCGTGGCGGCCGGGGTTGTGTTCGGGTTGGCTCCGGCATGGACCGTGCTGCGCCGGCCGATGGCGAGCGGCATCAAGGGCGAAGACATGCTGGCACGGCCCGGCCGCCTGTGGAGCCTGCGCAACGCCCTGGTGGTTTCGCAGATCGCCATGGCGGTGGTGCTACTTTGTGCGACGGGCCTGTTCCTGCGAAGCCTGGAGAACGCCTCCGAAATCGACGCCGGGTTTCGCACCCGCGGCATCCTGAGCATGTCCGTCGACCCTCGCCTGCACGGCTACACGGCCGAACGCACGGTGCTGCTGCTGGAACAATTGCGCCAGCGCGCGGCCGTCCTGCCGGGCGTCGTCTCCGCCACTTATACCGATACGGTGCCGCTATCGGGAGGCGGCCGGCGCGACGGATTTCACCTCGCCGGGCAGCCGGACTTGGGGGCCGATCCGCACGTGGATCTATACATGGTCGGGCCGGGCTATTTCGAAACCATGGGAATGCCTCGCCTGGCGGGAGGCGGCTTTGATGGCGAAAGCGCGGCCGGGCCGAGAGTGGCAGTCGTGAACCAGGCCTTCGTCGAACGGGTCTTGCACCGTGAAAATCCGGTTGGCCGGCGTGTCACTGGCGGCGGCAGAATCTACCGGATCGTCGGCGTGGTGAAGAACATCAAGTCGCGGACGCTGGGCGAACGGGTGAGCCCGGTTCTTTATCGGTCTCTGGCGCAGGACATTGGCCCAGACCCGTCCTTCGCGGGATATTCGCTGCTGGTTCGGTATGGGGGCGAAGCGGGTGCGCTCGCCGCGGCCGTGCGCCGGGAGATTCACTCGATCGATCCCACGCTGGCCGTTTTCAACGTCGAAACCATGGAGGAGCACCTTCGCGATGCGCTGTTCCTG
The DNA here is from genome assembly GCA_003164035.1 of Bryobacterales bacterium. Lineage (GTDB taxonomy): Bacteria > Acidobacteriota > Terriglobia > Bryobacterales > Bryobacteraceae > JBEKYD01. Next base: position 21,557 of record PLRS01000143.1, read on the forward strand.
CCGCGGCTGGCGGGGTGGCTTTTCGGCGTCTTCGGATTGCTGGGCCTCTCGCTGGCGGCGGTGGGGCTGTACGGGGTTATGAATTACTGGGTGAGCCGCCGCACCCGCGAGATCGGTATCCGCCTGGCGCTGGGGGCGCAGATCGGCGGCGTCGAGCGGTTGATCGTTCGGCAGGGAATGGCGCTGACGGCGATCGCGATGGTGCCCGGACTTGCCGCGGCATGGGTGGTGACGAAGCTCTTCACCAGCGTTCTATACGGCGTGCCTCCCCACGATTGGGCGATCTTCACCATGGTGCCGCTGTTTCTTGCGGCGGTCGCGTTGCTGGCGTGCTGGCTGCCCTCGCGTCGCGCGGCTGGAACGGAGCCGCTAGTGGCGCTGCGGCATGAATAACCGCCTGCTCCACCATTGAAAACAATGCACCTGCTTTGGTGGCGCAGGCGGTTCCGCCTGCGATTTGTGATTTTTTCACGGCTCCCCAGGGAGCGGTTGCTTACGGTGCCCGGCTCCGCTTCAGCCGCTATTGCTCCAGCACCCGCAGGCACTCCTCCAGGTCCGAACGGACCTCGGCCAGGGTGCGCGCCAGGTCCGCCGGCAACCCCGCCGGCTGTGTGCCCGGGGCCACGCCCAGCAGCAACGAGAGCAGCATCTCCTGGCGCCGCGCGGCCGCAAAAGCCTCTTCGCCCGCCGTCTGCCAGGCGGCAAAATGCGCCGGCGTGGATTTCGGAATCGGTGCGCCCAGCCCCGCCAGCACCGGGCCCAGGCTGCCTTCGATGGCTTCCACCTGTGCCGCCATGGCGTTCACGTGTTCCGCCGCCAAAGCCTGCAAGGTGTGCCGATCGGCCGCCGAGAGCGCCGTCGTGCCGCCCGGCGGGAAGCGTTGCGCCAACCCGCGCAAGGCATAAGCGCGCGCCATGGCTGCCTCATTGGCGTCCAGCAGGCGCGAGCTGAGATCCTCCCATTGCGCGTGGCCGCCAGCCAGCCCTTCCAGGCGGGCTTCGAGCCTCGGCGCCGGCGGAGCGGCCGTGGGCGCCGCGTCCCCGCCAGCCGGCGGAATCCCGCCGCTCGGCGCCGGCTCGGAAAATCTCACTACCACGTTCGGATGGGCGTCCAGCAAAGCGTGAATCTGGCGCTGCCGGTCGGGCGCCAGTCCGGCTCCTTCCACCGCCACTCTTCCATCCGCCAGAGTGACTTGAACAGGATCGCCCAGGTCGGCCCCGATCTTGTGGAGCGCGGCAAGAACTTCGAGCTCATCCGAGATCGAAGCCGAATTCCTGGGCGAAGTTGCGGCCGGCCGGCTTGGTACGGCCGGCCGCACGGGAACCCCCTCATGAGAAGCAACGGCAAAACCGTCGGCTGGAGCTGGAGGTTCCGAAACTCGAGTGAATTCCAAAGAATTGTCGTCGCGGAATTGGAGCCTGCCCGCAACCGGCTCCAAGTCCGCGGCGCGCAGGGTGAGACTGGCCTCGGCCAATTCGCCGCTGAACACCACCGTGCGGATCTCGTACAGGCCGGCGGACTCCACTACCCGATCCCGCTTTTCGCCCGCCCCGTCGCGCCACTCGGCATAAGCCCGCGCGCTCAGCGGGTCGGCGTCGTCGTAATGCGCCCGCTCGAATAAGTTCTTCATCCCGGCCGGCATAGCCTCGCCGGCCGCCGCTCGGGAAGCCGGGCGCACGCCCGAATTCCGCACGAATTCCTGGCGCCCGGCGCGGATGCGAACCCGATGGGGCTTCGCCGGACGAGCTTCGGCCGCAGCCTCGGCGCGATTCAATAACGCCGCCGCTTCCACCGCCGGCGGGCGCTCAAACTGGCGATACACCAGCGCCAGCGCCAATCCCGCCGCCAACACTGCCGCCGCCCAGCGCCATCCCGGCGCGATTGCGGCCTTCTCCGCGCGCGCGTCCTGCCGGTTCATGGCCGCGTATATATCGATCCACGGCCGCGGAGGCTCCGGCATTCCCGCCGCCATCGCCTTGCGGCGGTACTCGACACAATCCCCTACCGTGGCTTCCAGAGCTTCCCGCTCGCACCGGCACTGCCAGCACGCTTCCAGGTGGGCCCGCACCCGGCGCGTCTCGCGCCCCCGTAACTCGCCATCCAGGTAGCGCAACAGTACGCCGTCGTCCGGGTGTCCCGATGCCCATTGCGTCATCGCTCACCCTCCCCGTTGTCGGTTTTCCGCAGTCGAGCCACCGCGCGGCGAAGGAACTCCCCCACCGCCGACGCGCTGATGCCCAGCGCCGCCCCGATCTCGGGATAACGCAACCCCTCCATGCGCAGAAACAGGCAGCGTTTCTGTTGTTCCGACAAACCGTCCAGGCCCCGATGGATGCGCTCAATCCGCTCCCGCTCCAACAGTTCCCGCTCCGGGTTCGGGCCGACGGCCACCAGCCGCTCTTCCATTTCCACGTCAAACCGTGTTTCATTCGCCTGGCGAGCCCGCAGATGCAAACCGTAATTGTGCGCCACGCGAAAGACCCATCCGCGCGGGCTGGCGATCCCCTCGCCTTTTTTCAGTGCCGCGTACAGGCGCAGAAAAACCTCCTGCACCGCGTCCTGCGCCGAACTTGGGTCCAGCCCAAGCGTCAAAAGATATCGGAAAACATCCTCGCGCGACTCTTCAAACAACTGAGCCACTTGAGTTTGCAGGCGAGATGCGGTGCGGCTGGAGCGTAAGATTGTCACCAACTCGTTACCAATTGAATATGCCGACATCGCGGACTCTGTCTAACCCTAAGACCCGCGACCGGTGCTTTCCACTACACTCAATCGAAATTTTTTTTAGAAAAATGCCTGGCCGCGCCTTTTCAGTGTAGTGGAACTGCCCTTCCGGGGGTCTTAGTACTCTGAGCTGAGGAATTGTGACCAAACCGACTGTTTGCGTATCGATCGTCACCTTCAATAGCGCCCGCTACATCGGCCGCTGCCTGGAGGAGATCCTCTGCCAGGAGGGCGTCAACCTGGAGGTGATCGTGGCCGACAACGGCTCCACCGACGATACCCGCCAGACGCTGCGCCGCTTCCGTGGCCGCATCCGCACCATCCTGCACGGCCGCAACCTGGGTTTCGCCGAAGCCCAGAATACCGTCATCCGCTCCAGCTCCAGCGACTGGGTGCTCACCCTCAATCCCGACGTTTTGGTGGAGCCGGGCTTTGTGCGGGCTCTGGTGGAGGCCGGCGAGACGGATCCGGGAACAGGCACGGTGTGCGGCAAGCTGCGCGCCATCGGCCCCGGATTCGTCCCGTTGGATTCGCCCCGCATCGATTCCGCCGGTATCTACTTCACCCCCGCCCTGCGCCATTTCGATCGCGGCTGGCACGAGCCCGACGTCGATGCCTACAACCAGCCCGAATACGTCTTCGGCGCCACCGCCGCGGCCGCGCTCTACCGCCGCCGCATGATCGAGGACGTATCCATCGACGGCGCTTTCTTCGATCCCGATTTCTTCGTCTACCGCGAGGATGCCGACGTCGCCTGGCGCGCGCAATTACTAGGCTGGCGGTGCCTGTACACTCCCGCCGTGCTGGCTTATCACGTGCGCACCATGAATCCATGGAACCGCCGCTCGGTTCCCTCCGCGCTCAACATGCATTCGGTGAAGAACCGATTCCTGATGCGGATCAAGAACGCCACCGGCGGTCTCTATCGCGCTTGCGGCCTTCCCATGACGCTGCGCGACGCGGTGGTGGTGGGCGCTTCCTTGCTTTGGGAGCCCACTTCGCTGGTGGCCTTCTGGCGCGTGCTGCGCTGCCTGCCCCGCACCCTCAAGCAAAGGAAGATCATCATGGGCCGCCGCCGCGCCGCCGACCACGCCCTGGCACGCTGGTTCCAGTGGAAGCCCGCCGCCTTCCCGGCGGTTCCGGTGGTAGACCTGGCCGCATCCTGGGATTCCACCCCCCACGCCGCCCCGCCCGCCCAACGCGCCGACCTGCCGGCGTGAGGTCTGTTGCCCCTTATTAAACATCGGTACGAATGGTAGGGCGGAGCCTCTCGCCGGCTTGCCCGGTGCTGATCTATGGGCTGGAGGCCGTTGGAGACGTCCGCAGGTCCGCGGCCCGATCCCCCAATGAGTCTGCGCAGGGGTTACTGTCCCCGGCATCCCCGCCCGGCGTCCCCCGGGAGCGCAGGGAGCGCAGGGGGACGGAGCGCAGGGGGACAGCCTGAGTA
>PLRS01000086.1:0-25527 GCA_003164035.1 Bryobacterales bacterium
GTTCCTGGCCGTCCCCCAACGCCCATCCAACTTCAGGCGTGAAGGCCCCCGCCCACCAACCGTCCAACTCCGACAGATTGAGGCCTCCATTGACCAGCACCTTCATGCCGCTGGTCCCGCAAGCCTCCCAGGGCCGCCGGGGCGTGTTGATCCAAACGTCCACACCTTGCACCAAGTGCTCGGTCAAGAGCATGTCATAATCACCCAGGAAGATTGCGTGCGGTTGCACTTCGGGGCGCCGGATGAAATGCATCCATTCCCGAATCAGGGCCTGCCCAGCCTGATCTGCCGGATGCGCCTTGCCGGCGATGATGAGTTGCACCGGGCGCTGCATATTTGTCAACAAGCGAAGCAGTCGCTGTGGATCGTGCAGCAGCAAGTTCGGCCGCTTGTAGGTCGCGAAACGGCGTGCGAAGCCCAGCGTGAGGGCGTTGGGATCAAAGAGATGCTTCGCGGCTTCGATCTTCCCGGGGAGTTCGCCCGCTGCGGCCATCTCTCGGGACACCCGTTCGCGAGCATACTCCACAAGAGACTTGGTCGAATCAGTCCGAAATTGCCATAGCCTAGCGTCGGAGACCCGGCGAATGTCCTGCTCCAGGGTCTCCGTCGTCCCCAGCCAGCGTTCCTTTCCACAGGTCTCCGTCCAAAGATCGTCTGCGGGTGCCGAGTCCCAGGTGGGCACGTGCACTCCGTTGGTCACGTGTCCGATCGGGACCTCGTCCTCCGGCCAGCGCGGGAACAGAGGTAGAAATAAGTGCCGGCTGACCTTCCCGTGCAAGCGGCTCACGCCATTCGCCGCCCCGCAACCATGAAGGGCCAGATACGCCATGTTGAAAGACTCCGACGAATCGGCCGGGTTCTGGCGGCCCAGAGCCAGCAAGTCGTGAAATGCAATGCTGAGCTTTTTTTCGGCATACGTTCCAAGGTATTGTTCGATGAGGGCGGGGGCAAAACGGTCAAAACCGGCGGCCACTGCCGTGTGGGTGGTAAAGAGATTCCCCGCTCGTGTGGCCGCCAGTGCGACTTCGAAGGACTGCCCCGTCTCCTCCATGAAGTCGCGGGCGCGTTCCAGGATGGCGAATGCCGCGTGCCCTTCATTCAGGTGGCAAATGTCCGGTTGGATTCCGAGGGCGCGGAGCATCCGCCATCCGCCGATCCCCAGGAGCATTTCCTGCTTGAGGCGCAACTCCGGACCGCCGCCGTAGAGTTCGCTGGTAATCCCCCGATGGATGGGGAAGTTCGCAGCGTCATTGCTGTCCAGCAGGTAAAGCTTCACCCTGCCGACCTGGACCTGCCAGGCGCGCAGCCACACGGAGTATCCAGGCAACGCAATCTCCAGACGCAACCACTCTCCGTTTGGCTGGCGCAACGGTGTGATCGGCAATTGTCCGGGGTCGTTATACGGGAAAAGGCACTGTTGCTCTCCGTTTTCATCGATAATCTGGCGGAAATAGCCCTGCTGGTAGAGGAGTCCAACGCCGACCACAGGCACACCCAGATCGCTGGCAGCCTTGAGTTGATCGCCGGCCACATTACCCAGCCCACCGGAGTAGATAGGCAGAGCTTCACTCAGCATGAATTCCATGCTGAAATACGCGACGGAGGTCAGAGGAGCCTCCGCGTGATTGCGCTGGAACCACGCGGGCGCTTCCGCCGCCTGCTGACTGGCTTCGAGCAGACCATCTACGTTTTTCCGGAAAACGGGATCGGCCAGAACACGCTCGATCTGGTCGCGAGAGGCCGTCTGCAAGACGACCCACGGGTTATGGGTGATCTCCCATAGTTTGGAATCAAGCTCCCGCCACACTTCGTCGGTGGCATGGTTCCACGACCAATGCATATCCAGGGCGAGTTCCGCCAGCGAGTCGAACCCCTCGACCTCGGTGGGCAGGAGACTATATATAGGGTGGCTGGCGCGGGCCTGTTTGCTCATGAACTGCCGTTCCGATCCGGCGTTGCCGCCATAGCATCGTTACTCATCGCGTGCGCATCCTCCGGGATGATGGCGTTCCAGTCGAACTCCTGAACCGGCTCCGGAGCGTGTGGCAATTCCGGAGCCGGCTCTGGGGGTATACCTACTGATTGCCGCTTCAACGGGATGAGGGGTAACTGTCGAGTTCCTCGATCAGGCGGTGAGCAGACTCAGGTACCGCCATTCTCCCGCCCAGAATTTCCTCGTGGGTGACCTCGTGGCCATACATGGCCTGGTCCCCGCTGTGGTCGGCCTGCACCACCGCGCCATCCAGGCTAACCCCGGCAAAGAGACCTTTGCTGCGCGAATAGCTCAGGATCTCCGCATCGAGTCTTACATCGGTGTTGGCGGATGCCTGTCGCCCGACCGGCCCGGCCGCTACGGTTACGTCGCCGCCGATCTTGAATTTGTCGCCTAGCAGGCTATGCAGAGCATGGTCGTTCATGAATAGCATCACCGAGTCGGTGAAAGAGGCGCCAATCTGGAAACCGAAGCTCCCGCCTCCGACAGCGATAAACATCGGGGCACTCCAGCCACTGGCAGTGCGGCAACTAGCCACACCCTTGCCGTAGTTGCCGCCGAATATGAAAGCTGCCTTCTCCTCCCCTGGAATGATGACAATGCACTTCGCCTTTTCCAGCAGGTCACGGGGGATGCCTTTGTCGGGCGTTGCCATGATCTCGTGGAAGACACGGCCCGCTTTTTCGACACGCCCAATGTCATCTTCGCGGTCCGACGCGAATACGGGCAGAAGCATACCCAGGCTTGCTACCGATACGATCATCACGTTTTTATACATACAATTTCTCCTTAACTTTTCTTCTTTCTTGGGGCTGGTGAAAGCCCTGGTTACACTGTCTATACCCGGCTATCTGGCGCCCGCCAGGGCCGGCTGCTCGCGTTCCGCCGCATGCACGGCGATATCCAGCGGGTGCGTCGTCTGCAGGATGTTCCTTGCCTGGGCCACCTCGTCCACGGTGCCGTGGGCAAGAACGAGAAACTTGTCGGCCTTGAGCGCTGCCTCGTACTGGACGACGCTGTCCTTGGGGATGCCAATGCTGTACAACCCGGCGCCCAGCGCGCTCAATCCGCCTACCACGACGGCGCCTTCCAGCGCCCCGACGATCCAGGCCACCAACGGGCCGGCTACTAATATCGGCCCGAGGCCCGGGATAATGAAGAAAGCGCCGAATAACATGCCCCAGAGACCGCCCCAAAAGGCCCCTTGCTTGCCCCAATACTTCATGCGGTCGCCGGTGTTATAGTATCCGACAACGCTCTCGTCGGTATGATAGTCCTTGCCGACGATCGACAGTTTCTTCATGTCACACCCGGATTTTTGCAGTTCCTTGACTGCTTCCTCCGCTTGGGCGTGAGTTCCGTAGATCGCTACAACCGCGTTCGTTTTCGTCATCACTTAGGTTCCTTATCTTTCCAGAACTCCTTAACCACGGAAGCCGCCAGCGCCTCCTTAGACGTTCTGCAATAAAATCCATCATTTTGGCAGGCTGCTGAGCAAGCCCTTGAGCGCGTCCATTGCCTTGCCGAAGTTTCCCCAGTCCCCTTGCTCCATTGCCTTCTGGGCTTTATCGAATGCCGCTCTGGCTTGCCCCGATTCCAGTGGCCGGCCGGGCGACTGTCCTGGAATCTGGGGTTGTTGCGTCCCGAAGACGGCTTGGATGGCCTCATCGAGCGTAGGCTCCATCGCCACCTTATCCCCGGAAATCACGATCACACGCTTCAGTTGGGGGAAGTCCGTGCCTTCCGCCGTCAGGTACACCGGCACGACATAGAGAAAAGAGTTCTCGATCGGGACCGCGATCAGGTTTCCGCGAATCACTTTCGAGCCCTTCTGGTCCCACAAGCTCAGTTGTTGCGAAATAGTGGTGTTCTGGTTGATCATGGCCTCGATTTGCATCGGGCCATAAATCAGTTTCTCCTTTGGGAGTTGGTAAAACAGCATCTTCCCGTACTCGGGAAAATCACACCTGGCGGCGATCCACGAGATCATGTTGTCCCGCTTCTGCGGCGTGAAGGGCGTCATAAGAAGGTATTCGAGCCGGTCGCTTCCGGGGAGCTTCATCAGGATGTAATACGGCTTGATGGGGGCGACCTTGCCCGCATAGTTCTCCTGGGGAAGTACCCACAGATCCTCCCGGTTGTAATAGACCTGGGGAACCGTCATATGGAACGATGTGTACTGGTCGGCCTGGATGGAAAAGAGGTCCTCCGGATACCGAAGATGCGCTTTCAAATCCGGCGAAAGCTGATTCAGATCCTGGAAAACGCCCGGAAAAGCGCGTCGGTAAACCGCCAGGACGGGGTCTTTCGGGTNNGAGTAGGGAAAGTGATCGGAAACCGTGTAGGCGTCCTGGATCCAATACTGTTTCCCCTGGCTGATCACGGCGTAAGGATCCTGGTCGAGGCGCAGGAACGGCGCGATCTGCTGCACCCGTTCCTGAACGCTCCTCCAGATCTGAATCTTACTCTCCGGCCGAAGATAGGAAGTGAACAGGATGTTTACATCGGTCTGCGTCCAGGCGAACAGCAACCGTCTCCACATGCTGTCGAGCGGAATACCTCCCGCGCCGTTATAGCTTGTGTAAACATTCTGGTTCCCTTTCGGATAGTCGAACTCTTTAACGCCCGTGGCGACGATGCGATACCCGGGCATGGATTCGCCGTAGTAGATGGAAGGCTGGTTTACGGTCAATCCGTAGGCGGATTCCGGCGGAATGTTCTCCAGGACGTACTGTGGAAAGCCTCCCCCGATAGTCTTCGAGACGAAGCTCATCACCAAGCCGTAACCATGGGTAAACTGGAGTTTCTGGTTAACCCACGTTTGGGCTTCAGCAGGAAGCTCCGTAGAGAGTTCTCGCGCCGAAAGCATCACCTGGTGATATCCATCCGGCAGGTGGTAGCGGTCCACATCGGCGTGATAAAACTGGTAATACAGTCGTATCTCCTGAGCTTGCTGATACATTTGCAGCAAAGGGCGCCAGTCCCAGAGCCGGACGTTCTGAATCGTGTCCTGATTTCTCGCGATTACGTCAGACGTCAGGTCCGCCAGTGCAGGGTAGGACGTTTCCTGGATAGAGTCGAGGCTAAACGCTTTTCGGGTGAACTCTATATTGTGTGTGAGGTAGGGCGTCTCCAGGGTCAGCTCGTTCGGCTGCACTGCGAACCGTTGAAAGAGTGCCGGAAGGAGCATGACTGCCAAGACGTACAACGCGACGTAGGCGCCGGCTCCAATCGCTACGGCCCTGAAGCGCGGTCGGAAAACATTCAGCACGAGCAACGCACACAGTGCCGCCGCCGCGCCGGCCATAAGCCAATAGGCGACCCTCGTTACATGATCGGCCGTATAGCCGGCTCCGTAAACGACTCCCTGGGTGGAGTAGAGCAGTTCGAAGTGGTCGAGGTAAAAGCCCCATCCCCAAGTGGCAAATAGGACGAAAGACAGGATCGACAGATGCGGAATGGCCTTCCCGCTTCGGTCTTCGGTCCCCGCGCTTCGGCGGAGGGGCAGTAGTCCGAAGTAAGTGTAGAAGACAGCGACAACCAAGAGCGTGACGAAGGCTAGAGCGGTAAGGGAGCCCTGCAAAAGCTCATAAAAGGGCAGACGAAACAGATAAAACCCGGTATCGACTCCGAACAGAGGATCGGACACTCCAAATGATCCGCCGTAACGAAAGCGGAGATAGGTATCCCATTGCGTATAAAAGATGGCCGCGAATACCAGGCCCGCGGCAGCAGCTATCGCGGCTGTCGCCAGTTTCAAGCCCATAGGCGAAATCCGGATGCCGAGTTCAGCCGCAACTGTAGACAGGCTTCTGAACTTACCCGCGCCGAAAGCGCCGCCGTTTGTCTGAGCAAGGCGAAGATTGATCCCAAAATACAGAAACGCTACCACGAAGGCAGCGGCAAACAGTTCCCACCGAACGGACCAGATCGTCCAGAAGACACCGGCGTACCCGAGTTGCCGCATCCAGAGCCATTTCTGAATCCAGCCGGGGATGAATGCCACTAGAGCGATAAGCAGGACTATCGCGGCGATAATGGATTTCAACGGCCGCCATCGCGGGAAGCGATAATTCACGACAACACTACGCGGCTCGATTGCGGGCGGCCTTGGCGGCTCGATGTGTAAAAGTTTCTCGATCATTCCTTCGCCACCTTTCCACCACTTTGAAATGCCGGACAACGGCTACGGGCCGGCCCAACTGGACCGCTCACGCCGGTGCGCCGGCCGTCCCACTGTATTGTTGAAGTCGGCTGAGTCCGTAAGGGAATGCGCCGTTGCGACATTTGGAAGCGGCCTGTCCGAACTGGATGCGGTTGGAAGCGCAACGGCGAATCTCCAAGTCCTGTGTAGCAGTTCGTGCGCCACTCGGGACGGGGCCACCCGGATTTGCGGAACTCTAGTACTGCACAGTGCGATCGGAGACGGTGGCAAGGGTGGAATAGCCGGCGACAACATGCCTGGCAGCCGCATTTGCAAATTAGGGACGGCAGATTCCGCACTTTCAAGTGCAGCGTTTGCATCTCGGCCCCAGTGAAGTCCCGCTTGCCCACGCTGCCTCGAGAACGTCGATGTTTGAGCAGCGGGTTGGTTATGGACACTCTCGTGCTCATCACCATTGGCGCCCGCAGAAACGAAGCGCGATGCGTATTGAAAGTTCCACATCCTCCGGTCTGTCCGGTTTCAGGTGTGAGCCGATGCCAAGTTCGACACAAGCTCCATGGTTCAGCGACTACGATCTCTATTTGTTAGGGGAAGGAATGCACTATTACGCCTACGAGAAAATGGGGGCGCATATAGCCGAGGCGGACGGGCAACGCAGCACTCATTTCGCCGTGTGGGCCCCGAATGCCAGGGATGTCAGCGTAGTTGGGGAATTTAACGGATGGAACCCGCGATCGAATGCTCTCGAGTCGCGCGGAGCCAACGGGGTATGGGAGGGCTTTATACCGGATGTGGCGGCGGGCGCCCTCTACAAGTATCACATCGCGTCCCAGTACCGGGACTACCAGGTAGATAAAGCCGATCCCTACGCATTTGCCGCGGAAATCCGTCCGCAAACGGCCTCCCGGGTTTGGAACCTCGGCACGTATTCGTGGGGCGACGCCGAGTGGACGGCTACCCGCGCGAAAAGAAATGGTCTGGGGCGTCCCGTCTCCATTTATGAAGTTCACCTTGGCTCCTGGCGGAGGGTGCGGGAAGAAGGAAACCGCCCACTGACTTACCGGGAAATGGCCGTGCAACTCGCCGATTATGTGCATGATGCGGGGTATACTCACGTCGAATTTCTACCCGTCATGGAGCACCCATTCGATGGTTCCTGGGGCTATGAAGTCATTGGCTACTACGCCCCCACCAGCCGGTTTGGAACTCCCGCGGATTTCATGTACCTGGTCGATTGCCTCCATCAACGTGAGATCGGAGTGATAGTCGATTGGGTTCCGGCTCATTTCCCCAAAGACGAAGCCGGGCTCGGTTATTTCGACGGCACCCATTTGTACGAACATTCGGACCCGCGTCAGGGCGAGCAACCGGATTGGAATACGTTCGTATTCAACTATGGGCGTTGCGAAGTGCGGGGCTTTCTGATCGCCAACGCACTGTTTTGGTATGAAAAGTATCACGTCGACGGGTTGCGAGTGGATGCCGTCGCCTCCATGCTGTACCTGGATTATGGGCGTCGCAAAGAACAGTGGATCCCAAATCAGTATGGAGGCAAGGAAAACATCGACGCACTTCAGTTTCTGCGCCAATTGAACGAACAGGTGTATGCCGCATTTCCCAACGCCATGATGATTGCCGAGGAATCCACCGCATGGCCAATGGTGTCCCGACCGACATTTCTCGGCGGACTTGGCTTCGACCTTAAATGGAACATGGGTTGGATGCACGACACTTTGGAATACATGTCCAAGGATCCCATTTATCGCAGGTATTATCAGAATAAGATCACCTTCAGCCTGGTCTACGCCTTCTCGGAGAATTTCGTCTTGCCTCTTTCACACGATGAAGTCGTGTACGGCAAGGGCTCGATGGTTAAGAAGATGCCCGGCGATGACTGGCAGAAGTTTGCCAACCTGCGTCTCCTTTACGGCTATATGTGGGGCCATCCCGGGAAGAAGTTATTGTTCATGGGCGACGACTTTGGCCAATGCGACGAATGGAACCACGATAGCAGCCTGGATTGGCAATTGTTGGAGCATCCGCTGCATTCGGGGTTGCGGCGGTGGGTGCGCGATCTGAACACTTTTTATAGGGGGCAACCGTCACTGTATGAGGTGGATTTCGAACCGTCCGGATTCGAGTGGGTGGATTGCGGCGATTTTGAAGGGTCTGTCATCTCCTTCCTAAGACGGGCGAAGAATCCTGACGACGCTACTTTATTCATCTGCAATTTCACGCCGGTGCCCCGGCACAACTATCGGGTCGGGGCCCCAGTGAACGGTTATTGGACAGAGGCCCTGAATAGCGACGCTTTACTCTACGGCGGCAGCGGCCAGGGTAACCGCGGCGGTGTGGAAGCGATTCCTTTGCCTCTGCATGGCAGGCCATACTCGCTAGAACTGACGATTCCACCCCTTGGCGTCCTGGTTCTCAGGCCGGGAGCGCGGGACCTGCCGTAATCGTTTCGAGCCGCCCGTGGCCCTGCGAAGTCTCTCGCTGTTAGCGGATCGCGCGCCGGCAAATTTCGCATCGTAGAGTGCAATCTCTGCATCTCGGCGCCGGCGCTGCTACCCTGCCCCGGCGGCCTCAGCCTCCGCATAGCGGCGGTTTTGCTTTGGACTATCTCGTGCATAGGCATTACACTGCCTGCACGGGGAAAATGGCCATAAACCTTGTCCTACCCCGCCGTTTGAGCCAGCCAATCAGGTCGCTCATCTGGTGCACTGCGACGATACCTTTCGCGGTTTTGGACGTTACCGGTCAACAAGCCGATCCGCCACAACAGCTTCAACAGTTACAACAGCAACTGGACCAACTCAAACAGCAATACGTCGACACCGCACGTGTGTTCGAGCAGCGCATCGCCGCCCTGGAACAGCAACTCGAAAAGGAAAAAGAGGCCAGCCAACAGCCAAAAGTGCCAACCGTCTCCGCGGCGGAACTGGCGGCCCAGCAAGCCGCCAAGGCGGTCGTCTTCGGACAGTCGGCCATGGTCGGGGCGAGATACCAAGGCGAAGTGCCCTTGGAACCGACCTATGACAACCTGCAGGAGGCAGACCAGAAAATCACGGAGTTACAGCAAGCGGCCAGCAACTTTGAATTCCACGGATATCTCCGTTCCGGCTACGGCCTAAACGGCGTGGGTGGTCAGCAGGTTGCATTTCAGGCTCCGGGCGCCGACGCAAAATACCGCCTGGGAAATGAAGCGGAAACCTACGGCGAATTCATCTTTGTCAACAACTGGCTGAACCCCAACCGCGCTTCCAATAAGGCATGGATCAAGACCGAGGTGATGGTGGAGGCGGATACCACGAACTCTTCCACTTATGCGGATTTTGCCGGGGGCGTCGGTAACGACAATCTCCGCCTGCGTGAAGCCTTCGTACAGGCCGGTAATGTCCTGGAAAGCCAGCCGGACGCCAAGTTCTGGGCAGGCGAACGATATTACCGCCGCCGGCACATTGAAATCGACGATTTCTATTCGCTCGACATGAGTGGCTACGGCGCGGGCGTCGAGGACCTCAATCTTGGATTCGGCAAGATGGCTTTGGCGTTTCTGGGCGGGGCGCGGCCGGACATTATCACCCAAAGCGGCACCTACGCAAAGAGCGACGTCGACGTGCGTCTCTATGACCTGAAGGGCCCCGGGGGTCTTTGGGGCGCGTGGTTCGACTGGGCAAATTCGAAAGGCGGCACCACCCCCACGGGCACAACCATTCCCACCGCGACTGGATACGCATTCGACTTGCGCCAGACACAGCTCGAGTGGCACGGCGGCTATCACTCGTTTTCTATCGCCTATGGAACCGGAGCGGCTAGCAACTACAGTACGTCGATCGACGATCCAACCCCGTATCTCCGCCGCTCGGCAAAGTTCCTGGCGACCGAACAGGTGCTTTTTCAGACCAGTGAGAAGTTCGCCATCATGCCAATTTTCGTCTATCGGCGAAGCAGAGACGGTAACCTGCGCGACGGATGGGACCAGTGGGTGTCGTTTGGCGCCAGACCGGAGATCTTCTTCACTAAGTACGTTTCCCTGGCAGTCGAGGCAGGTTTCGATCACACGCATAGCCTCAGCGGCCAGTACGACGGCTGGCTGCGCAAGTTCACCATCGCGCCCCAAATCGGAGCCGGCAAAAAGTTCGAAAGCCGGCCGGTGCTTCGCCTTTTCCTGACCAATGCAAACTGGTCCGACGGACTCCGCGGGTTAGTCGGCGGAATACCATATCTGAACAAAACGAGCGGCCTGACGTACGGAGTGCAGGCCGAAACCTGGTGGTAACCATTGCCCGGCAATGGAGGTAAGAAAGATGGCAACGCAAGAAACTACTCCAAAATCTAAACCGGCGCTAAGTGTCTCCGTCGTTCCGGCGGCTCCCAATTACACCCGGCCTATGGTCGTCGTCACGACCTTGTTCTTCATGTGGGGGTTCATCACCTGTCTGAACGACATCCTGGTGCCACACCTGAGGGCGCTCTTTGACCTGAGCTATTCGAAAGTGATGCTGATCCAGTTTGCCTTCTTCTCGGCCTACTTCTTCTTTTCCTGGCCGTGGTCCCGCGTCGTCAACCGGATCGGCTACCAGAAAACCATGGTGGCCGGCTTACTCACCATGGCTGTGGGAGCGTTTCTGTTCTTGCCCGCCGCCTCCATAGTTTCCTACCCGCTGTTCCTGACGGCTCTGATGATTCTCGGCGGGGGCATTACCGGTCTTCAAGTGGCCGCCAATCCTTACGTGGTCGAATTAGGCAGCCCGAAAATGGCGTCCAGCCGCATGGACCTGACGCAGGCGTTCAACTCGCTCGGCACGACGATTGCGCCTAAGATCGGAGGGCTGCTGATTCTAAGCGCGGTGCCGCTGGCCGTCGCTCCACTCCAGAAGCTCGCGCCCGAAGCGCGGCAACTCTATCGCGTGCAACAAGCGGCTTCGGTCAAGATGCCCTATACCGTAATCGGCATTGCTCTATTGTTATTGGCCGTTTTGATCGGTTTCTCGAAGCTGCCAAACCTAAGCCTCGTCGCCAACAACCCTGGACTGAAGATCGCGGATTCCATCTGGAAGCATCCCAGTCTGATCTTCGCGGTGATCGGGATTTTCGCCTATGTGGGCGCGGAAGTGTCCATCGGGAGCTTTCTGGTGAATTATTTCGGCTTGCCCGCCATTGCGGGTCTCTCCGCGATAACTGCGGCGGGTTATGTTTCGTTCTACTGGGGTGGCGCCATGATCGGACGCTTTATCGGCTCGGTGCTAGCACGGCGGATGAATCCGAGACGACTCCTGACGCTATGCGCCATCGTGGCAGCGGCGCTAGTCACTGCTTCCATGTTGCTGGGCGGACACACAGCGATGTGGACAATTCTGTCCGTCGGGTCTTTCAACTCGATCATGTTCCCCACGATTTTCACCTTGGGAGAAGCCGAACTCGGGGCGCTGACAGGAAGTGGATCGGGCATTCTCAACATGGCCATCGTGGGCGGCGCTATCCTGCCAGTCATCCAGGGCGTAATTGCCGACCGTATTGGACTTCATCACGCGTTCATTCTCCCCGTGCTCTGCTACTTGTACATCTTGTTCTACGCTCTGAGCGGATCGGAGCCGAATAGCGAGAGGTACGCGAAAGCTTAGGCCTCCAGTAATAGCCACCGGAGGCTACGAAGACCGTGGGAGCCCCGCGGCGCGGGGACCTTATGGAAGTCTGACACCCGCCTACTTTGCCTGGCCACACTGGTCGGAGGTCTGGACGATGCCCGTTACCGTGAATGTGGCTTTCGAGCCCGAAGCTTTTGTCCCCTTCACCTCTACTTCATGCCCCACGTACTTGGCGAAGACGTCGTTGTTCGGGCCCGCGGATTGCAGGCCGGTGATCTTCAGCATTTGACTGTCGAGAAGTACGTATTGCCCCAACTGTTCGTCGATGCAGCCGGTCAAAGACTGCTGCACCACGGGAACGGGCTTCGCCGTTGGGGCGCCCTGACTCGGTTGGCCGGCAACTCCCGCCGCTATACAGAACAAAACTCCCAGCAATATGACCTGGACCTTCATTGTGTGCTCCTTCCTTGCGGGAGAACCCGCCAGCGTGCTGCAGTTAAGCTCCTTCGGACGTTCTTCGGCACTTGTGCGTGGCACGGTTTAGAGCGACTCCCCCAAGAACGCCGTCGAAGCACGTTTGCGACCGTTGCGCTCGCGTGAGCCGGCGGGCAAGTTGGCCAGACGCGTGCCTACTGGGTTTTCTCGGAATGCAAAGATGAAAAAAATCATAGGGCTATCGGTTCTCATTTGCGTGGCTGCTTTTGGGCAGCGCGGCGGGGGGTCACACGGCGGCGGTCATCCCGCGGTTGGCGGCGGACACGTCCCAGCTCACGGACCTGCTCCGGCGAGGGCTTCCAAACCGGCGCGCGCTTCGGCCCCTGCCCGGGGCGAGAAGGCGGCGACCGAGAACCGCGTGAAAGCGGATAAGGCAGGCCATCCGGACGTTCCGCACGTTGATGCTAGGAACGATAGATGGGTAGGCCATGATGGTGGCGCCAACGATGCGCATTACCACCTCGCTCAGCCATGGGCGCACGGACATTTCAGCGGCGGCTTCGGACCGCAACATGTATTCAACCTCACGGGGGGAAACCGGGAACGCTTCTGGTTTGGCAATTTCTTTTGGGACGTCGCCGCCTTCGATTACAACATTGTCGCGGACTGGAACTGGACCGGCGATCAGATCGTGATCTACGAAGACCCGGATCATATTGGCTGGTATCTCGCCTACAACCCGCGACTAGGCACATACGCTCACGTTGAATATCTGGGAGGTTGATCCTCGCTGCCGGGAGTGTTGGACGACGGCAACTCCCGCACTTTCGGGTGCAAGTTCTGCACTTTGGCCCGTGGCGTGCTTGGTCCGGCTCGGGCTGTGTGGGGAGAAGGCCGGTGCGGCGGGTCCACCTCCCATGACGCTGGTAGCGGCGAGCAAGCCTTCCGCCTGGAATCCGGGAGGTGAGAAAGGAAACTCCGCTTGGCAGTTGACAGTATCAAGCATCCAACCGTCGGTCCCGACCATCAACTCGCAGGTCCGGTTCCGAAGCCTCCCCGGCATGGAATTGCGCGAGTCGTTATTTGGAGTCTGCTTCTGCTGCTCCTCGCACTTGGGCTCGTACTGTACCTACGCCACCGCGAGGAAGCTGCGAAAAAGGCAGCGGCCCTGGCGGCAAAACCTGCGCCGGGGATCGCCGTTACCACTGCCACGGCCCAAAAGGGCAGCATCGGCGTCTATCTCGACTCAATCGGTACGGTGACCCCGGTCCATACCGCTTCGATTACGAGCCAGGTGACCGGGCTGATCGTCGCCGTCCACTATGCGGAGGGTCAGATCGTAAAGAACGACGATCCGCTGGTGGATATCGATCCGCGTCCCTATCGCGCCACGCTCTTGCAGGCGCAAGGAGCGATGGAGAGAGACGAAAATGTGCTCGCGCAGGCCCAGATGGACCTGGCACGCTACCGCGCCGCGCGGGCGCGCAACGCCATTGCACAGCAAATTCTGGATGACCAGGAAAAGCTCGTGCTCCAGGACGAGGGCACGGTAAAGAACGACCAGGGAACGGTGCAATACGATCAGGTTCAAGTCGATTTCTGCCACATCACCGCTCCGATCGCCGGCCGCGTAGGGTTCCGGCTGGTGGATCCGGGCAACGTGGTACAGGCGGCTGGAACCGTGACCCTCGCAGTCATTACGCAGTTGAATCCCACCACCGTGATTTTCACCATACCGGAAGACAGCCTGGGACAGGTGGCAGCTCGCCTGCGTAAGGGAGCGAAGCTCCCCGTGGATGCCTTCGACCGCACTGCGCAGAAGAAAATTGCAAGCGGGACGCTGTTGACGCTCGACAACCAGATCGACACCACCACTGGCACGGTAAAAGGGCGATCGCAATTCGACAATAAAACCGACGCCCTGTTCCCTAACCAATTTGTAAACACGCGGCTGCTGGTAAATACACTCCACGGCGTGACGCTGCTTCCCTCATCGGCCATCCAACAAAATGGCCAGGCGTCGTTCGTTTATGTGATTCAAAATAATATCGCTCATACGCGTAGCGTCAAGCCGGGGGTTACCGACGGCGGGATGACGCAGATTGACGGCATCAATCCCGGAGATGTCGTCGCCAACAGCAGCTTCGATAAGGTGCAGGACAACTCCACCGTCGCGGTTTCGAACACGCCTGTTTCGCCCGGTGCGAGCGGGAGCAAGGCGCAGTGAGTCCGTCGCGTCCGTTTATCCTGCGGCCGGTAGCCACCTCCTTGCTAATGGCCGCAATCCTTCTGGTCGGTCTTGTTGGCTATACACAACTGCCCGTCTCCGCACTGCCGGAGGTCGATTATCCCACCATCCAGGTGCTGACGTTTTATCCGGGAGCTAGCCCGACGGTGATGTCGACCACCGTCACCGCGCCGCTGGAACGCCAATTCGGCGAACTGCAGGGCTTGAGCCAGATGACCTCCACCAGTTCCGGAGGCACTTCCGTCATCGTGCTGCAGTTTAATCTCACCATGGCTATCGATGTGGCCGAGGAAGAGGTGCAGTCCGGCATCAGTGCGGCACAGAGCCTGTTGCCATCCGTGCTGCCCGCGCCGCCCACCTACAGTAAGACCAATCCAGCCGATGCCCCTGTCCTCACCTTGGCCATCACCTCCACTTCCATGCCGCTTTCCCAGGTCGAGGACCTTGTGGATACGCGCTTTGCTCCTAAGATCTCCCAGCTCAACGGGGTGGGCCTCGTAACCATAAGCGGCGGCCAAAAACCCGCCGTGCGTATTCAGGCTAACCCCACGGCCCTGTCGTCCTACGGAATCAACCTGGAAGACCTGCGCACCGCACTAACCGAGTCCAGCGTGAACGCCGCCAAAGGGAACTTCGATGGGCAGAGCCAGGATTACCAGATCGACGCCAACGATCAACTGGTCACCAGCGGAGACTATCGAAAGGTTGTCGTCGCCTACCGTAACGGGGCGCCGGTGATGCTGCCCGACGTAGCGCGCATCGTCAATGGCGTGGAGAACAATAATCAGGCTGCATGGATGAATCTCACCCCCGCGGTGATTCTGAATGTGCAACGCCAGCCCGGAGCCAACACTATCAGTGTGGTCAAAAGCATCAAGAAGCAAATACCCCAACTGGAGGCCAACCTCCCTACGGGTATTCAGGTTACGACGCTTACCGATCTCACAACCGCGATCGAAGCATCGGTTTCCGACGTAGAGTTCGAACTGCTGTTGACGGTCGGGCTCGTCGTGCTGGTCATCTTCCTGTTCTTGCGGAGTCTTTATGCCACCATCATCCCGAGCGTGGCCGTGCCGCTCTCTCTGGTCGGCACTTTCGGCGTGATGTATATCCTCGGTTACAGTCTGGATAACTTATCGATGATGGCTCTGACGATCTCCACCGGTTTCGTGGTCGACGATGCCATCGTGATGATCGAGAACATCTCGCGCTACATCGAAGCGGGCGATCCACCCATGGAAGCGGCGCTCAAGGGTGCGGGAGAAATTGGCTTCACCATTCTCTCGTTGTCCGTGTCGCTCATTGCCGTATTGATCCCGCTGTTATTCATGGGCGACGTGGTGGGGCGCCTGTTCCGCGAGTTTGCGGTGACACTTGCCGTCACCATCG
Organism: Bryobacterales bacterium; assembly: GCA_003164035.1. Taxonomy (GTDB): domain Bacteria; phylum Acidobacteriota; class Terriglobia; order Bryobacterales; family Bryobacteraceae; genus JBEKYD01. The sequence goes on from PLRS01000086.1 coordinate 15,822, forward strand.
TGATTTCGGCGGTGGTCTCCCTGACGCTCACGCCCATGATGAGTGCGCGCATTTTGCGGCACCAGCCAAAGGAAAAACAGGGGCGCGTCTATAGGGTCACGGAGCGTGCTTTCGAGGGGATGATCGCGTTCTATGGCAGGACACTGAAGTTCGTCCTTCGATTCCAGACGATCACCCTGTTCGTCGCGGTGGGCACACTGGTGCTTACGGTTGTGCTCTACATCGTCATCCCCAAAGGATTTTTCCCAATACAGGACACGGGCGTCATCCAGGGCATATCGCAGGCGCCGCCGGCGATTGGTTCCAAGGCCATGGCGGAGAAGCAACAGGAACTTACCAAGGCGGTCCTGAGTGACCCGGCGGTGGACAGCGTCTCCTCGTTTATCGGCGCCGATGGAACGAATACAACGCTAAACAGCGGTAGGATGTCGATTAATCTAAAGCCGCTCGATCAGCGCAAAATCAGTGCGGCGGACCTGATTCGCAGGCTCAACTCCAGAGTGAACCAGGTTCAAGGAATCCAGCTATTCATGTCACCCGTGCAAGATATCACCGTGGACGACCGGGTAAGCCGCACGCAATACCAGTACACCCTTGAAGACCCCGATGCCGACGAATTGAACGACTGGACCAATCGTTTCGTCACCCGGCTGAAGCAGTTGCCGGAACTGGAGGACGTCGCCACGGATCAACAATTGGGCGGGCTGGCGGTATCTCTGGTGATCGACCGAGTCACCGCTTCGCGGCTCGGCATCGCACCCTCGACCATCGATAACGTCCTCTATGACGCATTCGGTCAGCGGCAGATCAGCACGATGTACACGCAGGTCAATCAGTACCACGTCGTGCTGGAAAGTCAGCCGGAGTTTCAGAATGACCCCAACAAGCTGAACCAGCTTTACATCCAGTCCGGCTCGTCCACGGGCGCCACCGGCGCCGGAGCGTCTACCTCATTCGCGTCCTCCGGATCGTCCTCCGCGGGTTCCAATGCGCTGACCGGTTCCGCACTGTACACTCCGTCGGCAAACACTCTCGCTCCTCCCGCCAACGCGCTTTCGGCCAGCACCTCCACGGCTGCGTCCAGCAAGGGAGCCGGCTCCGCGGGCGCTACCAGTTCGGCGACTAGCAATGCCGTTCCGTTGAGCGCTTTCTCCCACTTCGCGAAGACCACGGAACCGCTCGCCATTACCCACCAGGGTCAATTTCCGGCGATCACCGTGTCGTTTAATCTGGCGGCGACTGCCGCACTGGGCGGCGCCATCGAGGCGGTCGACAAAGCGCGGAAAGACATGCACATGCCAGCCAGCTTGCAGGCGAGTTTTCAGGGCACGGCGGCATCGTTCACGAATTCCCTGGCCGGTGTGCCGTTGCTGATTCTTGCCGCATTAGTCACGGTGTACATCGTGCTTGGCGTCTTATATGAGAGCTTTGTGCACCCCATCACCATTCTCTCCACGCTGCCTTCGGCGAGCGTCGGCGCCTTCCTCGCATTGATTCTCTTTCACCAGGATTTGAGCATGGTGGCGATCATCGGCATCGTCCTGCTGATCGGTATCGTGAAAAAGAACGGCATTATGATGGTCGACTTCGCGCTGGAAGGTGAGCGGAAGCACGGCAAGAATGCGCCGGATGCAATTTACGATGCCTGCCTGCTTCGTTTCCGCCCCATTATGATGACCACTATGGCGGCGCTGCTGGCGGGGCTGCCGCTGGCGCTGGGAACGGGTTTCGGCTCCGAGTTGCGCAAGCCGCTGGGCATCGCCATGGTCGGCGGACTGCTGCTCAGCCAGGTGCTCACGCTTTACACCACACCCGTCATCTATATCTTTTTTGACAATCTCGGGCATCGCTTCGCGCACCAATCGAACCAGGCGCAGGCCGGAGGCGCGGAACTGGCTGGGCCCGCGTGAACATCTCCGCACCCTTCATTGGCCGGCCGGTGGCTACCACGCTGCTCACCGTGGCGATTGCCCTTGCCGGGGCGGTTGCGTTTGAGGTGCTGCCGGTATCGCCCCTGCCGGAAGTCGACTTTCCCACCATTTCGGTCAACGCCAGTTTACCGGGTGCCAGCGCCGACATTATGGCGTCGTCCGTCGCCACTCCCCTGGAGCGGCAGCTCGGTCATGTGGCCGGCGTGACGGAGATGACCTCCTCGAGCACGCTCGGCAGCACCTCCCTCACCATTCAGTTCGACCTCAGCCGCGACATCGATGGCGCGGCGCGCGATGTGGAGGCTGCCATCAATGCCGCGCGAACCTACCTGCCCGCCAACCTACCCGGCAATCCGACCTATCGCAAGGTCAATCCCTCCGATGCGCCGGTCATGATCCTCGGTCTTACATCGGACAAATACGGACCCGCGAAATTGTATGACGAAGCTTCCACGGTAATCGAACAGAAGCTATCGCAGATACAGGGCGTAGGGCAGGTCAGTGTCGGAGGCGGCGCGCCGCCATCCGTCCGGGTGGACGCCAACCCCACACAATTGGCCAGCTATGGACTTACCCTCGCGAATTTGCAGTCCGTGCTGAGCCTGCAGAACGCCGACCTGGCGAAGGGCCAAATCTCCGATGGCCTTGTCACCGCGGACATCCTTGCCAACGATCAGATCTCGCTCGCGGACGACTACAAGCCGCTGGTCGTCGGTTATAGCCACGGAGCGGCTGTCCGCCTGTCGGATGTCGCCCAGGTAACGGACTCCGTGCAAAACATCCGTACCGCCGGCTATTTGAACGGTCAGCCGGCGGTATTGGTCATCATCTTCCGGCAGCCCGGCGCCAATATCATCAATACGGTCGACCGCATACGAGCGCAACTTCCGATTCTTCAGGCATCGATTCCGCTCGGTATCGATACCACCATCGTGCTCGATCGCACCACCACCATCCGCGCATCGGTGAGTGACGTCGAGAGGACCCTGCTGATTTCCATCGGCCTGGTCATCGTAGTGGTGTTTATCTTCCTGCGCAACGGCCGCGCCACGCTGGTTCCCGCGGTTGCCGTGCCGGTCTCGCTGATCGGTACTCTGGCCGTGATGTATCTGTTCGGATACAGCCTCGACAACCTTTCGTTGATGGCCCTGACCATTTCAACGGGATTTGTCGTCGACGATGCCATCGTGGTGATGGAAAATATCACACGCCATCTGGAAAACGGGATGGCGCCCTTTGCCGCGGCGCTGAAGGGCGCGGAAGAAATTGGTTTCACGGTCTTCACCATCAGTATTTCGCTCATTGCCGTCTTTATCCCTCTTCTCTTAATGGGCGGAATCGTTGGCCGCCTCTTCCGCGAGTTTGCCGTCACTCTTTCGACGGCTATTCTCGTGTCCATGGTCATCTCCCTGACCACCACGCCCATGATGTGCGCCTATCTGTTGAGGGACGAACGCACGGCAAAGCACGGCCGCATTTTCACCGGCAGCGAAAGGTGCTTTGAGTGGTTGCTATCGTTATATCGCGGCAGCCTGCGTTGGGTGCTGGACCATCCCACTCCCACCCTTCTGGTACTCTTCCTCACCATTGCGCTCAATGGGGTGCTGATCGTCAAGATACCCAAGGGCTTCTTCCCCCAGGAGGACACGGGAGCGCTCACCGGCGCCGTGCGAGGGCCGCAGGATTCGTCCTTTCCGGCGATGAACGACTCGATTCGGAAGATCGGCGCGGTGATCAGGAACGACCCGGCCGTCGCGAATGTCATTGCGTTCACCGGTGGCAATGGGGCCACCAACACCGGCTCCCTCTATGTCGCGCTGAAGCCACTGGCGGCGCGCAACTCTATCAGTGCCGCTCAGATCATCAACCGCCTGCGCCCCCAATTGAACCGTCTGCCGGTGGCTTCCGCCTTCCTGCAAGCCGTGCAGGATCTAAGAATCGGCGGCCGGTCCAGCAATGCGATGTATCAGTACACCAGCCAATCCGATAATATGCAGGATCTTACCCAGTGGGGCCCTACTCTGCTGAGAGCGATACAGCGACTGCCGGGCCTGCAGGATGTAAGTTCGGACCAGCAGAATGGCGGCCTTGATGAGATGATGACCTATGATCGCGTCACGGCCGCAAAGCTCGGTCTTACCGTACAGTCGTTGGACTCGGAGCTATATAGCGCATTCGGCCAATCGGAAGTATCCATCATCTACACTCAGTTAAATCAGTATTACGTGGTGCTGGAAGTCGCTCCGCAGTATTGGCAGAGCCCCGAAGGATTGAGAGATGTTTACCTTCGGACGTCCACCGGCGGCGGTATTCCCCTGCTCGCGGTAGCTAGAGGCCAAGCCAACACAATCCCCCTGGCCGTCAATCATACGGGCTTATTCCCCTCGGTCACGGTATCCTTTAACCTCGCGCCGGACTTGTCATTGAGCGATGCCACGGCGAAAATCAGCCAGCTTCAAACGCGGCTCGGCAAACCTTCCACCATTCAAGGTTTCTTTGCCGGCACACTGCTGGCCTACCAACAGTCCCTGAGCACCGAGCCCGTGCTGATCTTGACGGCGCTGCTGGCTGTGTACATCGTTCTCGGCATTCTGTACGAAAGCATGGTCCATCCGTTGACCATCATCTCCACTCTCCCGTCGGCGAGCGTAGGCGCAATGCTCGCACTGATGCTCTTTAAAGTGGATCTGAATGTCATCTCCATCATCGGCATTGTGCTGCTGATCGGAATCGTTAAAAAAAACGCCATCATGATGATCGATTTCGCCCTTCAGGCGCAGCGCCAGGAGGGAAAGAGCACAGCCGACGCGATTTTCGAGGCCTGCATGTTGCGCTTCCGTCCGATCCTGATGACCACGATGGCTGCATTATTAGGGGCTCTGCCGTTGGCGCTAGGGACGGGTATGGGGTTTGAGCTCCGCCGGCCCCTCGGCATCACGATTGTGGGGGGCCTGATCTTAAGTCAGTTACTCACGTTCTATACCACGCCGGTTCTCTATCTGGCGTTCGACCGGCTGCGGCTAAGGATGCGCGGAAAACAGCACGGTACGCTGAATCTTGAGGCCGGACCAGCCTCCAGCGCCGCGACTTAGTGGAAGTCATCATGGGGTAAATAAGATTATGATAGTTCTTCGATCCAAGAGTCAGAATGTCAGGTAACAGAAGACCCGGAAAGGAGGATCTATGACTGCGAGCCCGACTGAAAAGCGCAGGACAGCCGGCGCCCTGGCCGGTGCTGCGGCGATCTGCATGTCTATACTGAGCGCGTGCAATGTCGGCCCCAGATATACCCGGCCCGCCGCTCCCGCGCCGCCAGCTTTCAAGGAGGCGTCTCCCGCGGCCTACAGCGCAGCGCCCCCGGGCTCCTGGCAGCCCGCGCAGCCGCAGGACGCGGCACTCAAGGGAAAGTGGTGGGAGATGTTCAACGAGCCCGAACTCAACGCACTAGAAGACCAGTTGAACATCGATAACCAGAACATCGCCCAATACTTCCAGAACTTCATGGCAGCTCGTGCGCAGGTGCGGGAAGCCCGTGCGGGCTACTCTCCCACGGCGACGGTGAATCCCGCGTATACCAGGAGCAGCGTGGGCGCTGCGGCAGCGGGCGCCGCAACGGGAACCGGCGGGACATCCGGCATTTCGTCGACGAAAGGGCGCACCACCGTTGGCGATTTTTCCCTGCCGTTCGACGTGTCGTGGGCGCCAGACCTGTGGGGCCGCATCCGTAATACGGTCAGCGAATACCAGTTCGCCGCCCAGGTGAGCGCCGCGGATCTCGAAAACGAGCGTCTTACGGAGCAGGCCGCGCTGGCGGAGTTTTACTTCGAACTCCGCGGACAAGATGCGCTCCAGGACGTGTACAATCGCACGATCGAAACCGATCGGCAGTCGCTCGAGCTGACGCGGGCATTGGTCGAAACCGGCATCGATAGCCCCGAGGCCGCCGCTCAGGCTGACGTAACGCTCAAGGACGCGGAGGCAACGGGAATCGGCATCGCCACAAACCGAGCCTTATACGAACATGCCATGGCAACGCTGATCGGTAAGCCTGCTTCCAGCTTTTCCATGCCGGTGAAATTACTGACGACACCAGTTCCCGCGATTCCGGTTGGAGTCCCATCGGAGCTGCTCCAGCGCCGTCCGGATATCGCCGCGGCGGAACGAACCATGGCGCAGGCAAATGCCCTCATCGGAGTTGAGAAGGCTGCTTACTATCCGACGCTGAGCCTTACCGGAAGCGGCGGTCTTCAATCGTCGGCGCTCGCGAAGTTGTTTTCCCTTCCGGCGCTGCTGTGGTCACTCGGAGCTTCGGCCTCGGAGACGATCTTCGACGCCGGTCTGCGCAATGCGACGGTATCTCAGTACACCGCGACCTATAATGCCGACGTCGCCGCCTATAAGCAGACTCTGCTGACCGCGTTTCAACAGGTGGAGGACTACATTGCGGTGCTGCGTGTGACATCACAGCAGATCGCCAGGCAAAATGCGGCGGTCGAGGCGGCGCAACGATACGTCGACATCTCTACGGCGCGCTACCAGACCGGTCTCGACCCTTACCTCGATGTTATGGTTGCGCGGATTACTCTGTTGAGCGACCAGCAAGCCCTGGTGACGCTCCGCGTCAGTGAGATGACAGCGGCAGTTCAGTTGGTCCAGGCCCTGGGCGGCGGATGGAACCTCATGCAGCTTCCCACGGTGTCGCAGGTCGGTTCAAGAGACGTATCGGGCCAGGCTGCCAGGATTCAATAGAACGAATGTGAGCCGGAAAGTCTGATGTTTGGAGGTCAAAGAGTGAACGACAAAGCGGAGAAGGACTGGGTAACTGCGCGTTCCTTATGCTCTCTACCGAACGTATTCAAGGAACTCAGATTACGGGTTGAAGAGGACGTTAAGACTCGCAATGCCCTGCGGCCCAATAACTCTCCTTATCAGTTCTCGGTGACGGAGAATGGTGCCGAATTTACCGTTCTCTTAGACGCCGGAGACGTGCGCAGGTCCGTAATATTCAGCCTTGCCGAGCACGCGATTCTAGTGCGGGATTCCCGAGGCAAAGACATGTTCGATGTGACCCTGACCTTTAACGACGAAGGCGAGTGCCGGCTGAATGTTCAGGAGAAGGAGCGCGAATTGTGGCAGGTGCGGCGGATGGCTCTTGAGGAGCTATTGTTTCGAGGCTATTAGGTTGCGGCGCGAACCGATGTTCTCGACGCGTAGTTCAGATGCCCGGCCCCGGGCTGCGGTGGTCGTCGCCCATCCGGACGACGAGACGCTCTGGTGCGGCGGCTACATACTGACCCATCCGGAGTTTCGTTGGCGCATCGTGACCTTATGCAGAGCCATGGATGCGGACCGGGCCCCAAAATTCCGCCAGGTCTTACAGCGCTTCGGGGCGGAGGGAGAGATGGCGGATCTTGACGACGGACCGGATCAGGCGCCGCTGCCGGCCGAGCAGCTTGACGAGACTACCGTCCGCCTACTGGCTGGAAACCGCTACGACCTGATTTTGACCCACGGGCCGCATGGGGAGTACACGCAGCACCGCCGGCACGCGGAGTGCTGCCATGCCGTCGTTGAACTCTGGCGATCCGGCGGTATCGATACCAAGCGGTTGTGGATGTTCGCTTACCAGGACGGAGGGCGCGCGTACTTGCCTCGCGTTCGTGAGGATGCCGACCGCCGCGACCTGTTGCCAGACGACATCTGGCTCGAAAAGCGCCGCCTCATTACGGACCTTTACGGATTTGGTCCCGACAGTTGGGAAGCACGGACCACGCCGCGAGAAGAAGGGTTCTGGTGCTTCCACTCGGCGCAAGCGGCGGTCCAACGCACGGCAAGCAGGGAGCGACAATCATGAAGGTGCTGGTGTTGACCGAATACCCGCCGTCGGCTGCCGGCCTGGCGACGCAGGGCCAGCTATTGTGCCGGGGCCTGAGCGAGATCGGCGTGGATGTCCACCCGGTGCATTTCGAATCGCCCCAGGAAAAGGAATGGTATTACCGCTGGTTTCAGCCGGACGTGGTGGTGGGTATTGGATTCTGGGGCCATGTTCCGCACCTGGTTCTGCACCCGCGGCAGTTTGGGATGAAGTGCGTGCCCTGGCTTCTGGCCGATGGCTATGTCGCGGCCCACCGCGAGGTATTGAACGCTCTTCCGCTGATCCTGGTCACCTCCAAGTGGGTGAAGGAGGTATACATCAGGGATGGCATTCGGGGGGACAACATCGAGGTGCTCCCGGTCGGTTGCGACACGGACAGTTTCGTGCCTCGCGGAGCCGACGACCTCAAGGTCCGGTCGATTCGCGAGGCCTTGGGAGTGACTGACGGCCAGATCATGATCCTGACCGTCGGGGGCGACGCGGCGTCCAAGGGCGCCCAGGAGGTCATGCAGGCGCTGGCGCTGCTGGATGCCGAGCTGCCCGACTGGAGGTATGTCTGCAAGGTGTGGCCTCAGCCGCGCACGGTGAAACAGAACGCGATCGACCTCCAACTGGCGGCGGATCTGGGCATCGCCAGTAAGATCGTCTACTCCACTAATGTGGTCTCCCAGAATTTCATGCCCTACTTACTGGCCGCCTGCGATATCTACGCCGCGCCGTCGCGGCTGGAGGGATTCGGAATGATTCAGGTGGAGGCTAACGCCTGCGCCAAGCCGGTAATCGCGATCGATGCGATGGCATTTCTCGACACCATGATCCACGGGGAAACGGCGTTCCTGGCGAAAGTAGCGGAAGAGCGGAAGATCACCGAGGTGGTGTTCGGGGAAGGCCACGGGATCGACAACACCCATCGCATCGTGTTTCCCAGTCCGCGAACCGCGGAGTTCCGTGCCAGCGTTCCCGACATCGCCAAATACCTCTTGGCACTCATGCGGGACAGCGGGCTGCGCCGGCGCATGGGCGAAGCCGGCCGAAAACATGTGGTCGAGCTATTCGATTATCGTCAGGTGGCTCGGCGCTTCGTGCAAGTCGTATCCGAACGATTGGGAATTCAGTAAGGTGACCATGTCTGTAGACGAGAAGTCGCTTGTTTCGACCGATCGGGCCAAGGATGCTGCCTTAAGGATCCTGCTACACAACGCGCGCGGACCGTTTCAAGGACTGCCGCGGACCGCCGGATGGGGGTACCCCGAGCCTTATACGCGAGATCTCATGATCTCCGCCCTGGGTTTCCTCGCGACCGGCAACCCGGAACTTGCCGACGCTCTGAGGCGCACTCTTATGGCGCTGGCAGACAATCAGACGGCGCGCGGTCTGATCCCGGGCCTCGCCCACGATCCTGCCGATCGTGGTTCCAGCGATACCACGCCGCTCTTCCTCTTCGGCCTGGCGTTATATAGAAAATCGGCCAATCAGCCCGAATTCCTCGACGCGGCGGCGCGGAAGGCCCTGAAATGGATGCAGTACCAGAGCCCCGACGACATGGTCATGGTCTCCCAGTTGCCGACCAGCGACTGGCGCGACGAGCAGTGGGTGATCGGTTATGGGCTCTACGTAAACACTCTGGTCTACGCCTATCTGGTGCTGTACGGCGAGCACGAGTCCGCCAGTCAACTGCGTGGGTTGATGAACCGCCTGGAGGTGCGTGGCCAGGCGAAGAACCCTCATGAGCACGAGGGTCTNNCGATCCTGACTGGAATTGCTTCACCGGATCGGGCGCGGGACCTGGTGGCATGGGTTGAGGACGAGTGCGAGGCGATGCGGGACCGAAAAGAACTGGCCGTGGATTTACCGCCCTGTTTGTTTCCGTACATTTTGCGCCAAGATCCCGACTGGCGGC
>PLRS01000086.1:25571-25806 GCA_003164035.1 Bryobacterales bacterium
CGGAATGGGGTTTCAACGAGTGGATCAAAGCGCAGACCGGTCAGCCTAGCGGACGCGATTGGCAGACCTGGTCGGCGGCGATGTACCTCTACGCGGCTGAATGTGTGCTGCAGGAGCGTACGCCGTTCTTCCGCGAAGTGCGCTCCACCGGGATTGAGACGGGGGGCGATTGAGTCGGAATTCTTCAGGAGCGAAGGCGGCCAGACGCGTGTTTGTCCTCGAAGGCCGCTTCCGC
>PLRS01000079.1 GCA_003164035.1 Bryobacterales bacterium
GGAAGTAGGAACCGTCCGGCGCCAGGACTGACTCGACGCCGCTGGCCACCGCGCGGAACCATTCCACGTACTCTTCCGGCGGCACCGGCTTGAAGCCGCTGGATGGGTCATACTCGCGCTGCGTGGCGTACGGCGGCGACGTAATCACTACGTTCGCCTTGTGCCCGTCGAACAGTCGCGTGCGCGTCCCATGATCGCGGCAGTCCCCGCAGATCAGCCGGTGCTTTCCGATCAACCAGACGTCTCCGGCCCGCGTTACCGGCTCAACCGGCGTCTCGGGGATTTCTTCTTCCGCCGCGCCAGCCGACTCTGCCGCAGGTTCGGCATCGGCCAGGAGCTTGGCCAGTTCCTCCTCGGAGAAGCCCAGCAGATCGAGCCGCCAATCGGCGGCTTGCAGTTCCCCGAGTTCCGCCGCCAGCGTATCTTCGTCCCACCCGGCGTTCTCACTGATCCGGTTGTCCGCGAGTATGTACGCACGCTTCTGCGTCTCGCTGAGGTGATCGAGCACGACCACTGGCACGCGTTCCAGCCGCAACTTCCGCGCGGCCAACAGGCGACCGTGGCCAGCGATGATGCCGGCGTTGGTGTCCACCAGGACCGGATTGTTGAACCCGAACTCCACGATGCTCGCCGCAATCTGGGCAATCTGATCGTCGGAATGCGTCCGCGCATTCCTGGCGTATGGCACCAGCCGCTCAACGGGCCACAGTTCGATTCGCCGCGCCATGGCAGGCGGGACACGGCTCTCAGCCACGGATTCCATCCACTACCTGAATTCGCCTTCCGATCCACCGCATCACGGGCACTGCCATCGAATTCCCGATGGCCTTGTAACGTGGGCCATCCGGCGTCACGCCCACTCTCCGCGCTTCCTCGAGCGGGATGCCGAGGTAAGCGGCCATTTCAGCGATCTCATCCACGCGAAGCCTTCGCCGGTAGTGGGGGAGCAGCGTGTAATCGTCCGGCAGTCCCTGGAGACGCTCGCACTCGCGCGCCGTGAGCCTTCGGACCGCAACCCACGTAACCAGCAGCGGCGCACCGTCGCCGCGCCCAGACCCGCCAGACTGCGCTTTCAGCGGGGGCGCAACGATATCGGGAGCGCCGCGCCCGTTCCGCGCAAAACGGGATTCGAAAACCACTGGCGGGCCCACCGAACCGCCATCGCTGGCGAGTACCGGTGGCGCGATCTCACTTGGCGCGAATCCGTCCTGCCCGAATCCCCGGAATGCGACTGCGATCTGCCCGCCGGCATTTGGATGGGAGCACCGATGGCCCATCGCCCGCATGGTCGGCGCAAGGTCTTCGAGTGCGTCGGATCCACCGTCCTTGCACGAGAACCCGACCGGTACAATCGGGACGCCACGGCCGCTTCCGTCCTCGCTGGCATCCATCCCTTCGCCTCGGAGCGTATGCGCAACCTCGACGCAAAACGTTTCCGTCTCGAAATCCATCCGCATGCTGCCGCCGTGGGCATTGCACGCGGTCGCCACGTCGATCGACCCCGATGTGTTGTTGCCCCCGAATGGAATCAGGTGGCCGGCCTGGGCCTGGTTGTCATCCGCGCCACATGTTCCAACGCCATCCGCAGTAAGGGCGGCAACTTCCTGGCGCGTTTTGCGGCGCGCCGGAGTATCCCGGCACAGGCCTTCGCGCTCAAGAAGTACCGCCGCGGCACGTCGCCAGTCTCCAAGATGTCCGACAACGAAGACGCGACGGCGTCGCTGGGGCACTCCGAGGAACTGAGCGTCCAGCACTCGCCAGGCGCAACCATACCCGAGTTTCGCCAGCGCCCCGACGATGGAGCCAAAGTCCCGCCCGCCGTTCGAGGACAGGACACCGGGGACGTTTTCCCAGACGATCCACCGAGGCCGCAGTCGGCCAGCAAGCCGGCAAAACTCGATGGCCAGGTTGCCACGCGCATCCTCCAGGCCGCCACGTCTTCCGGCGAGGGAGAAGGACTGGCAGGGAGTTCCTCCGGCCAGAACGTCGATTGGAGCGCAGCTTCCTTTGATCGTCGTGAAGTTGCCAAGGTTGGGAACGTCCGGGTAGCGGTGCGCCAGCAGCGCGGAGCAAAACGAGTCGATCTCGGCAAACCATGCCGGCCGGAAGCCCAGCGGCTTCCAAGCCACGGTCACCGCCTCAATGCCCGAACATACGCTGCCGTAAGTCAAAGAAATCCAAGCTGGCGGCTGGCCAAGCGGCTCACTGCAGGGGTGACAACCTGAAGTGACAACCTGCATAAACCCATGTAACTAGGCGAACTGCGCAACATTTCAAGCCGCGGCCGCCGCTGCCCGATCAGGTCCCTGAATTGCTGCGGGCCACCTCGACATGCCGTTTGCGAATCCGCGCCGCGATGGTCAGCGCCGTCTGCTGCGCCACCGTCGCCCCTACGCTGCGGCATCGCTCGGCCTCGTCCTCCGCGATCTCCAGGCTGACGGCCTTTGCCGCCCCGATCGCCTGGTCGCGCGCCTCGGTGAGTGCCGCCCGCAGGATCTCGGTCAAGTTCTCGGCGTGGTCCTTGGCAGGTAGGTCGAGCGTCCTGCAAACGCGCTCCGCAAGGACCTCGGGGGTGATCACGCTTGGCATGGCTTTGGCTCCTTCACGGGGCGGTTGGTCGGCGGTGTTGGCCCCCGGCGTCCACCGAAACACATCGACGCCAGTTCCCGAAGTTCGCGGCGGAACGGCCAGCCGCTGCCGGTTGGCCTGAGCCCGCGCTGGATCGCGACATGCTTGCCGCCCTTGCCGTTCTTACGTGCCCTCATGGGTCCACCCATTTCGGCGGCGGGTACTTTGGCGGCGGGGTGACTTCAAAAGTTTTGAAGTCGCCCGCATCAGCAACCCTCAGTCGCCAGGAATGTGTGTCTGCTGGCACCCTTGCGTCGGCCAATTCCCAGGGCAACACCGGGCATGATCATCGGCAGGTTCGCCAACTCCGCGATCTGTGCCATGCCGGTGTTCGCCGCCCGATCATACGACCAGCGCGTCGCGTCCACAGACTTCTGTGCTGAGCTGTGCCGATGGTCGGATTGGACAAACCGGATGGAGACTCCGGCCTGCACCCACTCCGCGCGGCCCTGGGCCACGAAGCGTTTGGCACGATTCTTCGATGTGAATCCACACCCGGACACCGGGTTTTCGATTCGGATATTTTTGCGCATGGCTCTCGCGTGAAGCCCAGATGGGATTGCGGGTATGCCCGCAGGGAGTTACAGCACGGGAAGGGATCTTTCGGGGAGTGCGCTTGGCGCTGGTCGTCCGAACCGACGCTTCATCTACTAATACCCGGAGGGCACGATGGATTTTCGCTTTTCTGAGCGGCTCCGTCAATTTTCTTCACCCACGGTTGGTCCACATCCGGGTTGTAGAATCGATGGCGCACCTCCGACGGCAGAGGGTGAATGATCTCGATGGACTGGAGCGTGACTTCGCCAAGCCGGTCGCCGGGCTTCAGAAAGCAGACAAGGCCGCGATCAGGGGCGAAAACACGGCTACTGCCAGCGGCATAGAGCCTTTGACGTTTCCAGCCGAGCGAAAGGGCATCCTCGCTGATCGAATCGACCAGGGCCATAGCCTCTGCCGAGATCTCGTCGGCGGCGGATTTGCGCACGCCCGGCACAGGAACGCCCGTCCCTTCATCCTCGGCTACGGGCGGCTTGTAGTCGCCGGCACGAACGGTCCGCACCGCCGCCAGCAGTTCATCCTCGCCGAAGTGCTCAACGGCCCACTGGTGCACGGCATTGAACCGCACGCGCAGGTCTTCGAATGCGGCCGTGTCGAGTTGTCCGGCGGTCGCGGCCTTTTTGGCCAGCACCATTCGCGACCGCAGCC
>PLRS01000153.1 GCA_003164035.1 Bryobacterales bacterium
ATTTGGATCGCCTTCGACGTCATGTGCGGAGTGGGCCTGGCGGCGGGCGGCTTCACCCTGGTGGCAATCGTTCATATCTTTGCCATCGAACGTTACAAGCCGGTGCTGCGGCCGGCCATTCTCACCTCCTTCCTGGGTTATCTTCTGGTGGTGGTAGGGCTGATATACGATCTCGGCCGTCCCTACAACCTCTGGCACCCGCTGGTGATGTGGAATCCCCACTCGGTGATGTTCGAGGTGGCCTGGTGCGTGACTCTGTATAGCACCGTACTGTTTCTGGAATTCCTCCCGGTGGTATTCGAGAAATTCGAGCTGCACAAACCGATGGAGTGGATTCACCGTATCTCGGTGCCGCTCATGATCCTGGGCGTGCTGCTTTCGACGCTGCACCAGAGCTCGCTCGGCACGCTGTTTCTGATCGTTCCGGAGAAGCTGTACCCGCTCTGGTACACCCCCATCCTGCCGCTGCTGTTTTTCGTTTCCGCCATCGCGGTGGGGCTGGCCATGACGATTTTCGAATCGTGGCACAGCAGCCGCGCGTTCGGCCGGGCGCTGGAACTGCCGTTGCTGGCCAGCCTGGGCCGGGTACTGGCGGTGGTGCTGAGCGTTTACCTGTGGATTCGCTTCCTCGATCTGAGCCACCGGCACGCATGGGACCTGCTGGCCCGCAACCGCATCGAAACCTGGCTGTTCGCGCTCGAGATCGCCCTGATGTTGGTCCCCATGGTGCTGCTCTTCCAGTCCCGTACTCGCCGCGATCCCGGCATGCTGTACGCCTGCGCGGTGATGGTGGTGTTCGGATTCATCGCCAACCGTCTGAACGTGGGAACCACCGGACTCGAGGCCGGGTCGGGCACGCATTACGTTCCCAAGTGGAGTGAGATCGCGGTGACGCTTTCGATCGTCGCGTGCGGGTTCGCCGCCTTCCGCGCGATCGCCGGTTATTTTCCGATTTTCGAAGCGCACTCGCATGAGGACGTGCGGGGAGAATTGGAAGAAACGGAGGAAGATTCCGTCGCCATCAGATGAACCTGCGGGCGCAACTTCGCGTCGGGCTGGCTGCCAAGCTGGCGGTGTGTGTGATCGCCTCGACGGCCGCGTTCTTCACTCTGTTCGGCTTCCTCAACCTGCGCATGGAGCGGGCACAGAGCGAAGACCTGGTGCGGCAGGCGGCGCAGCGCGTCACCGACGTGATTCTCCGAAGCACGCGTTACGAGATGCTGCGCAACGACCGCGAAGCCCTCTACAACGTCATTCAGGAACTGGGCAGCGAACCGGGCATTCAGCGCATCCGCATCTTCAACAAGGAGGGGCGAATCACGGTTTCCACCGATGCCAGGGAGCGCAACCTGGTGGTGGACAAAACAGCCGAGCAGTGCTACGCCTGCCACTCGCAATCGGCCCCTTTGTCGAAGCTCAGCCGCCACGACCGGGCGCGCATTTTCATCGACCGCCAGGGCCACCGCGTGCTGGGCGTCATCCAGCCCATCGCCAACTCGGTGGAATGCTCGGGCGCCGCCTGCCACGTGCATCCGCCGGGGCAGACGGTGCTGGGCGTGGTGGACGCCAATCTCTCGCTGGCCACGGTAGACGCGCAGATGGCGGCGCACCAGGCCACGCTGAAGTGGTTCCTGGCGGGGGCCATCGTCTTCGGGTGCCTGGCGGCGGTGCTGTTCATGTGGATCGTGGTCTACCGGCCCGTCAAGGCGTTGATCGCCGGCACGCACCGCGTGGCCGGCGGCGATTTGAATTACCGGCTGCCGGTGCCATCGGAAGACGAGTTGGGCGACCTGGCGCGCTCTTTCAACCACATGACCGCCAAGGTGGCGGGGGTGCAGGGAGAGATCGAGGAACAGGTCCGGCGCAAGACGGCCGAGCTCGAGCGGGTTCACAAGACGCTGCTGAGCAACGAGAAAATGGCGTCGATCGGGAAGCTCGCGGCCACGGTGGCGCACGAGATCAACAATCCCCTTTTCGGCATCCTGACTTACGCCCGGCTGGTGGCGCGCGAACTGCAGAAGCGGGACTTCCCGCGCCGCGACGAACTGGTCGAGCAGTTGCAAACCATCGAACACGAAAGCAAGCGTTGCGGCGACCTGGTCAAGAATCTGCTGACCTTTTCGCGCCAGGCGCCAAGCCATCGCGAGCCGAACGATCTGAACGCCATCGTGCGGCGCGCCGTGCTGCTGGTCAAGCACAAGCTGGACATGCAGAATATCGAACTGCGGGAAAACCTGGCGGCCAACCTGCCGCCGGTCGATTGCGACGGCAATCAAATCCAGCAGGTGGTGCTGGTGTTGCTGGTGAACGCGTCGGAAGCTATGCCCAAGGGCGGCACGATCGAAGTGGCGACGGAACTCGATGCCGCCGGCGAACAAGGGGTGGTGCGGGTGAAGGATACGGGCACCGGGATACCAGCCGACGCGCTGGGGCGCATTTTCGATCCGTTCTTTACAACGAAGGAAGACCAGAACCGCACCGGATTGGGCCTGGCGGTGGCGCACTCCATCGTGGAGCAGCACGGTGGAGACATCGCCGTCCAGACCCAGGAGGGTGTAGGAACCGAGTTCCGCATCACGCTGCCGGCCGTGGCGGTGGCGGCCGGCGGAACCGCGCGATAAGGAGGACGAGATGGCGAGCACAATGGAATCCCCGACGGCGACAAAAACAAAAGGACGAATTCTGATCGTCGACGACGAATTGGTGGTGCGGGATTCGCTGGGCAAGTGGTTCACCAGCGAAGGCTATTCGGCCCGGCCCACCGGGAGCGGGCGCGAGGCGCTGGAGGTGCTGGCGCAGGGCGAGTTCGACATCGCCCTGATCGACATCAAGATGCCCGGCATGGACGGGATGGAGTTGCAGGCGCGGTTGAAAGAAGCCGACCCCGACCTCACCGTCGTCATCATGACAGGCTACGCGTCGGTGGATACCGCGGTGGAGGCGCTTAAGCGCGGCGCTTACGATTACATCACCAAGCCGGTCGACCCGGACGAGCTTTCGCACCTGGTGGCCAAGGCCCTGGAGCACAAGCGGGCGCACATGGAAGTGGCGCGGCTGCGGGAGAATTTGCGGGAAGTGGCGCCGGGAACGGAATTGATCGGCAGCAGCCCGGCCATCAAGAAGGTGATCGAGCTGATCGAGATGGTAGCCTCCACCGAAGCCACCGTGCTGATCACCGGCGAAAGCGGCACCGGCAAGGAAGTGGTGGCGCGATCGATTCACAATAGCGGGCCGCGGCGCTACATGCCGATGGTTACGATTCACTGCGGCGCGCTGACCGAAACCCTGCTCGAAAGCGAGCTGTTCGGCCACGAGAAAGGCGCTTTCACCGGGGCGCAATACCGCAAGAAGGGCAAGTTCGAGGTGGCCGAGGGCGGCACGGTTTTCCTGGATGAAATCAGCGATATCAGCCTGAAGACCCAGACCGACCTGTTGCGGGTGCTGCAGGAAAAAGAAATCGTGCGGGTGGGCGGGACGCAGCCGCTCAAAGTGGATTTCCGGGCCGTCGCGGCCACCAATAAGAACCTGGAATCGCTGGTGAAGGCCGGCACGTTTCGCCCCGACCTTTACTACCGGCTGCACGTATTCTGTATCGACCTGCCTCCGTTGCGCGAGCGGCGCGAGGATATTCCGCTGCTCATGAATCATTTTCTCAATAAGTTCTCCATGGCTACCAGCCGGCCGGCGCCGCAGGTGGCCCCGGCCGCTCTCGATGTGCTGATGCAGCACGACTGGCCGGGCAACGTGAGGGAACTGGAGAACGCGGTGGAGCGCGCCCTGGTGGTGTGCCATGGCCCGGAGATCCGGGCTTCGGACTTCTCCTTCCAGTTCCAGGGAGAGGCGCCCAAGGGCGGACAGTCGCTCGACGATATCGAGCGCGCGCACATCGAGCGAATCCTGCGCGAGACCCAGCACAACCTGTCGCGCGCCGCGAGGATTCTGGATATCGACCGCACCACGCTGTATAACAAACTGCGGCGTTACGGGCTGCGGTAACCGCGGGGATGGGCGAATTCGGGAGGCCGTCGTGTTGAAACCGATTCTGCTCCAGCCATTGAGCGTCGACCCGGCTGCCGGTTGGTTCGCCACGGCAGCCGCGGCGAGTTTGGCGCGGCCTTCGCTGAACGGGACGGCAGTCGCATACGCTTCCATTTCAGACTCGGCCCAGCGGGAGCTGCCGCTGTCGCACCTGGAAGAGCTGGCGGCGGCGCTGGCGCGGGTGTTCCGCGTGCCGTGCCGCATCGGCCGCGCGCCCATGGACGTGCGCTTCGCCCGCGACGAACGCCGCGGCCAGTTTCATTCCACCGCGATTCTCGACCAGCTAGAGCGCACCGCCGATACCGGCGCCAGGGTGCTGGCGGTGGGCGCGTGCGACCTCTACGTGCCGGTGCTGACCTTCGTCTTCGGCGAGGCGCGCTTGGACGGTAACTGCGCCGTGGTTTCCACCGCGCGCCTGGCGGAGGAATTCTACGGCTTGCCGCCCAGCCCCGCCCTATTGCGCCAGCGCCTCGTCAAAGAAGCCGTCCATGAGTTAGGCCACACCTTCGGCCTGCGCCACTGCCCCGACTGGCGCTGCGTGATGACCTCCAGCCACGCCGTGGAGCGCCTGGACGTGAAGACCGCCGAGTTCTGCGCAAGGTGCCAGGGGGTGGTGGGCAAGGGGTTCGACTGGTAGGGGGGATGATGCTTTGTCGCCTGTCGGGCAGCTTCAGCCTGGGAGCGTTGGGAAAGCGGGAACACGTAGCCTGTCCCCGCGTTTCTGTCTGTTCCCGGTCTGGCTAAAGTCCCCGGTTTGGTTAAGGTCAGAGGTCACTATGAGGCGGTTTTGGATTATCGCGGCGATAGCGGCCGGATGCCTTGCGCAGGACGGTCCAACGTTTGAAGTGGCGTCGATTAAGCCGGCGAATATCGCGCCGGGCGGCGGGTTTACGAAGTGGCTCAAGGGTGGACCGGGCACTGGCGACCCAACTCGCATCGATTACCACAACGTCTCCCTCAGCGATTTGATTTGCAAGGCGTACGGCGTCGAGGATTACCAGATCGTGGGGCCGGATTGGCTCCAGGTGGTGCGGTACGAGATCGCCGCCACGGTGGCACCGGGGAGTACCAGGGAACAGCTTCAGTTGATGCTCCGCAATCTGCTGGCGGACCGGTTCCAAGTGCACCTACACCGCGATCTGAAGGAGATGGAGGGCTACTCGCTGACCGTGGCGAGGGGTGGTTTGAAATTCAAAGCGCATGTCGAAACGCCGCCGGACGACAACCCGCAGTCATTCGGCTCCAAGACCGGAAGTGACGGCTATCCGGCGATTCCGCGCGCAGGGATGGCTGAGATCAACGGGCGCGCCCGCATGAGATTTCCCGACGAAGAGATGGCCATGATCGCCAGCATGCTGTCCGCGCAGCTGCGCTCACCCGTGAACGACGACACCGGATTGACTGGTAAGTACGACTTCGACTTGTTCTGGAGCACGCGGCCGCCGGACGCGGACGATAATGGGCCGGATTTCGTCACCGCCGTCCGGGAGCAGCTCGGATTGAAGCTGGAGCGAAAGAAGGCGCCGGTGGACGTGTTGGTGGTCGACCACGCGGAGAAGACCCCGACGGCGAATTGAGCCGCGAAGCAGCAGGGCGGGTGCCGGCCGCTGCCGTGAGGGGCGTTTTCCGAGCGCGGGCGTAGTGCGGCGCACTTTGAGTCGGTGGATGTCCGTACCCGCATCCGTTTCGACGCCGCAGTCCATGTCCGCGAGGCCCACCTGCGCGATTGCCCCGCTGCTCGGACGTCACGCTTCGATTGGCGAACGGTGCCCCGGCGGAGGGCTTGATTCTCGCCCGAGGAATCCTTCGATCAGCAGCACAAATTCCGAGGTATCGACATCGCCGCGGACGCAATGCTCCACGATCTTCAGCAAGGCACGTGCCGGGACGGATGCGGTTGGGCTATCTCCTGAACCAGATTGCGACGGGGCTTAACCCGCGCCGCGTTACCCCTCCGGACAAGAACGGGCCGGACAAGAACCGGACAGCCTGAACTTGCACCTTTTAGGACAGGTGAAAAGGTAGCAGGCTGACCCGTTTTTCTGACCCGTGGTTCGATCGAGAGCGCGGATATCGGCGCGCGCCTCATCGGTCCACTCGATGCTAAGGAATCGTGATGAAATAACCATGCCAAATCCTGGAGCGCGACGTGGCGCGCGCACTCGTGCGTGCCGTGTCGAGAGTCCGAACTGATGTCACCTCGGCATTTTGAGCGGCCAACGGAAAATGACCTGACCCAGCAATACGTCCGGCGAGCCCGGCCGCGCCAGTATCCGATGCGATGTGCCGCTCTGGCGCTTAATCGTCCAACCGGAACGCAGCAGGGCGGCGAGCGTTTGCTTCGCCTTCGTGGAGGGCCAATCGTGTGCTGGTTTCTCAGGCGGCAATGAAGGAGACGTTCATCGGGCCGGGAACGGCTTCCCCATGCTCCAGCCGATCGGCAATCAAGCGCAAAGCCAACGCTTGCACCGCCGCCGTTGCCTGTTTTCGGGTTCTCCCATACGCGGTTACGCCCGGCAAGGCCGGAATATCCGCCAGCCACCGGCCATCCTCTTCGCGATCGTATTCGATCGTCAAAGAGAAGGCGGTTGGAGACTTTGCCATGAGTCCATCATGCCACCGATTTGGTGAGTTCGGGGGGACGCCCGTTGGCAAAACCTAGCCTGAATT
The DNA here is from genome assembly GCA_003164035.1 of Bryobacterales bacterium. Classification (GTDB taxonomy): domain Bacteria; phylum Acidobacteriota; class Terriglobia; order Bryobacterales; family Bryobacteraceae; genus JBEKYD01. The sequence goes on from PLRS01000153.1 coordinate 6,709, forward strand.
TTCACGCCAAGTAGTCACCTAACGTTTTGGGCGCCGTCTACCGGAACCTCACCGCCAGCGGGCGTCCGTCCCACCAAGGGGCTGGGCGCGGGACGACCTGGGCTAATGCCTTTCCCAGGTGCGAAAATGTGCCAGACCACCGGGGCGTCGATCGACCAGATCTATGCCCAGTCCGTCCCTTTTCGGGCCTTCAGACGGGGAAGGGGGGAACTCGGGAAGGTTCAGCCTGATGTCTGTCCCCACTGTCCCCGCCCGGGATTCAAGCCGTTGTGGTATCGGCTACTTGACCTCGACGGTCCCGCCAGCCGCCGCCAGCTTGCCATCCAATCCGTCCTCGGCCGCGGCCCGTACCGAGTAGTTTCCCGGAGGGGCTGTTAGCGTCATCGACGCGGTGAAGCTGGTCTTCGCCAACTGGGCGAAAGTGGCCTCGGTCAGGTTCAGATCGAGTTCGCTCCGCTTGCCCGTCACGAAGCTGCCGCGGCTATCCAGCAGCACCGCCACGATCATCAGCCTCTGTGCCCGCCGGCCGTGCCAGCTCAAGAAATGCATCCGGCCGACATCCAGGTGCGCGACCACGGTGATGCCAGGCGCCCCGGCCCAGCGCTCCCAGGTGAACGAGGCGGGCAAATCCGCGACGGTGTCCGTGGCCAGCATCTCGCGGTCCAGTTTCGAGAGCGGGGAGACCTGCGCGGCGGGGTTGGCCGAGGGACCTGTGTAACCCAGCCGGGCCTCTACCGAATACCGTTTGCCCGCGGCGAGCCGCACTTTCAAGCGGTGAAAACTTCCGTTGGCTGCTGCGTCCGTGGGTGCGAAGCCCAGGATGTACATGGTTTCCGGCAGCATGCCCGATTGCCGGAAACCCTGCGCCAGATCGTTGTTGTTGTGGTAAAAGGTGCCGCCCGTGCCGGCGGCCAGCGCCGCCAGGCCGTCGTTCCCGGCTTCCACGTTGGCCATTTGCGTGGGCAGCGGAACCAGGTTCTTCGACATGGAAACATCCGCTCCCACCACATATAGCCGCTTGGCGTCCAGGGTGTCGATCACCACTTCCGCGTGCAGCGCCTTGGCCATCAGCCGATCGAAGTCGTTTTCCCGATTGCCCGTGAGCAACCCCGCCGACGTCAGCAGAATCGCGCGCTGTCCCGGTAATTTCGCCATGCCGTCCACCAGTTCCTCGATCGTCTGCAGCGTGCTCCCCGTTTTCATCCGCGCGTGGTCCCAGATCGAATTAGCCATCGAGGTGACCTGTCCTTCGGGGCAGGGGTTACGTCCGTTGCAGATAAAACATTCGGCCAGCTTCGCCCCCAGCACGCCCTTATCCAGGCGATTGGCGATCAGGTACGCCTCATAGGGACTGATAACGGGGCACATCCCCACGGAATCGTCGGCGGCTTTCCGATGGCTAACCCTGGCGATCTGCTCGGCCAGATTGGCCACATCCGCGGTGAACTCGGAGTCGCGCGACTGCGCCGTGGTGAACACCGCCGCGCGGTCGCCCGGCGCCAGGCCGGTCTTGACAAATCGTATGGCCGCATCCTTGGCCGGCTTCAAGGCGAGCTGGTCCGTGTAGAGGTCGTCGAACAAGAGCGCCAGGAAGCGGGGCCGTGTAACAGCTTTCGATTCGGCCGCGCCGGGAGCCGGCTTCGCGCCGCCCGCAGGTTCGGGCGGCGATTGGAAAGTTTGCACCGAGAAGGCCGTGACCGCCTGTTTCTTCCCCAGGTCGTAGATTTCGAAATCGTCCCGCGTGAGACCGGCAACCGCGCGCCGCCCGTCGCGAACCACCACCGGGACTTCCACCAGGTCCACCTGGGTACGCAATGTGACCGGGGACGGCGGCACGTACGGAATGGTGCGCGCATGCATCTCGTCGGGAGCGATGGACTGCGCTGCCGCCAGGCCCAGCGAGGCAAGCGCGGCTAAGTACGGGCCGCATAAGCCTGATTGGTGTCCGTGCGTGCTCACTTTGTACGCGCCCTCGCGTTTACAGTAGCATGCCTGGCCACCGCTTTCTCGCGGTCGCGGCTCGGAATACGAGCCGCGACCGCCAGCGAGGAGTCGCACACGGGGGAAAACGGGGAAAAACGGGTCGGCCTGAACTTGCACCTTTTAGGACTGGTGAAAAGGTAGCGGTCGGCTCCGTCCCCTTTTTGCATCTCGTCCTTTTTGCATTTTCGCTGAACGCCTCGCGAGTCGCTCACCTGTTCATCTGGCTGAAAGCTCCTTGACCTTTTTCACGTCCTCGAAATCGCCGATGAACTCCACGCGCACCTTGAGCTTGTAAAACGACGCCGGATTGACGTTCGCTTCGCCTGTGGCAAGCAGTTTTTCCGCTCCTTCTGGCTTATGGCCGAGACCTGGGGACAGCCCGCGTGTTTCCTGGGTGGAACTCGGAAACGGTCGGCCTGATGTTTGTCCGGCTCAGAGCCCCGCCCGCCCTTACCGCCGCGACAGCTTCTTCATGAGCAGACTCAGGGCATCGTCGGCGTTCGCCGCCGCGCAGGACGGCAGGCGGGCTTGCCAAAGCTGTTCGGCCTCGGCCAGGTCCGCTTCCGCCGCGTCGGCGTAGGCGGGCGGCCGTGGGCGGGCCAGCCGGTCGCGCAGGGCATCGGTATCAGCGCCGCTGCCGCCGCACTGGTGCAGTTCCGCCAGAATAGCCGTCAGCAACTGGCGCCCGCGGGTATACCGGGCCACGGCGGCGAGGCGCGGCAGGGTCGGGTCGAGGGCCAGAATCTGCTCGCATTCCGCCAGCCGACGGCGCGCCCCGGCATCGTCCGGCGCCAGCGCCAGGCTGGCGCGGTAGGCGGCGCGCGCGGCCGGATAATTGCCGGCTTCGAATTCGGCATCGGCCAGGCCGGCGGCAACCGCCGGATCGTGCGGCTGGCGAGCCCGCAACTCGCGAAACGCGGCTACCGCATCGGCGCCGAATCCCTCGTCCACCAGCAAACGGGCGGCTTGCCTCTTGCGCGTGCTGTCGGGCGCCGCCGAAAGGGCGGAAATCAATTCGGCCCGCGCCTGCTCCTTCCTGCCCGCCGCGGCCAGCGCGCCGGCCACCTCCATGCGGGCCTTCCACGCTCCGCCCGCACCGCCGGGCCACAGGCCGTAAATGGCGTGCTGATAGTAGGTCACCGCTTCATCGATCCGTCCCTGCCGCACCGCCAACCGCGCCAGGGCCAGGTTGGCCTCGCCACCGTGCGGATTCGCCTCCAGCGCTCCGTTGAGGTAAATCGCGGCTTCTTCCAGATGGCCGGCATCGAGCAACGCCGTTCCCAGCGCCAGCCGGTCGCCGGCCGAGTGGCTCAGCGACACCGCTTTGCGAAACTGGTCGGCGGCATCGTCGTAGCGCGCGGCGCTCATCAGCCGGCTCCCCTCGGCCGCGTAGCGCCTGCCGCGAGCGGCCCGGTCGGCGCGAAATACGAACTGCAACCACCCCGCCAGCAGCGCCAGCAGCCCCAGCGCCACCATGGCACCCACGAAACCCCGGTGGCGGGTGCGGCGCGCGGCGGGCGTAGGCAGCGCCTTCGGCCGGCCCAGCGCGTAAGCCCCCATCACGTCGCCCAGCGATACCGTCCCCTTCAGTTCGCGGAGGTTGGTGCGGCTCACCACCGGCAGCGCCGGCAAGCCGCTCCGCGCCAGCCGCTGCAAGGCGACCTCCAGCGGCTGGTCCGAGTGCAGGTGCGGGAATTTCTCCTCGGTCAGCTCTTCGGCCGGGCCGGGATCGGAAACCAGCGCCGACAGCGGCTCGCTCCCCACCGCCTCGTCAAGCTGCGCCGCCGTCACCATGCCGCATAGCCCGGCTTCATTCGCTACCGGCCAGGCCCCCCGGCCCCAATCCACTTCGGCCGAGGCGCGCGCGGCCAGCTCCGAAGCGGGCAGCGCCGTCTGTTCGGGACGAAACGCGTTGGCCACTGTCAGCAAAGCTTCCCGCGCCCGCGCCCCGCCCGGCAGGCGAATCCCGTCCTGGTGCAACAGCGCCTCGTAAATCGATTCCTCCTGCAGCCGGCTGCTGATGAAATAGCTCACCAGGTTGGCGATCATCAGCGGCACGATGATGCTGTAGTCGCGGGTGATTTCGAAAATCATGATCACCGACGTCAGCGGCACCCTCACGATGCCGGCAAACGCCGCCCCCATGCCCACCAGCGCGTAGGCGCCCACGCTGGCGGTGTAATCGGGAAGAATCTGGTGCGCCACGCCGCCCACCGCGCCCCCCAGCATGGCGCCGATGAACAGGCTCGGTCCGAAGATACCGCCCGCATTGCCGGATGCGTAGCAAGTCGCACAAGCCACCAGCTTCAGTGCCACCAGCAGTGCCATAATGCCGATCAGCATCCGGCCGTTCAATGCCTCGTCCACGAAACCGTAGCCCACCCCAAGCACCTGCGGCACAAACCAGCCGAGCGCGCCCACCAGCAACCCGCCCGCCAGCGGCTGGAACGGAAGGGTCGCCTTGGGCAGACTCAGGAAATACTTGCGCTGCCACAGCAGCAGCCGGACGAACGCCACCGAAACCAGGCCGCCGGCCAGTCCCAGGAACGCGTAAATCAGAAACTCCACCGGGTGAACGAGCTGGTAGGGGGGCACGTGGAACAGCGGTTCGTCGCCCAGCAGCAGGTGGAGCACCATCCACGAAGTCGCCGAACTGAGCACGATCGACCCCAGCACCGGCGCGTGCATGTCCCCCATGACTTCTTCCAGGGTGAAGAGCACCGCCGCAATCGGCGTATTGAAAGCCGCCGCCAGCGCCGCCGCCGCGCCGATCGGCACCAGCGCGCGCACGCTCTTGGGCGACAGCCCCAGCCGCCGTCCCAGCACCGACGCTATGCCCGCGCTGAACTGCACCGACGGACCTTCGCGGCCCAGCGCGATGCCGCTGGCGAGGGTGAGCGAGCACATGCTGAACTTGCCGACCACCGTTCGGAAAGAGATGTAGCCGTCGCGCAGGAACAGGGCCGTCTTGGTTTGGGGAATGCCGCTGCCGCGCGCGTTGGGAAAATAGCGCGCCAGGAAGTAGCCGCTCACCAGCGAGCCGAACACCGGCATCGCCAGCCGGCGCCATGCCGCCCCGCCGGCCGGATACAGGCGCCGGCCCAGGTTCTCGGTGAGCAGCATGAACGCCACTACCACCAGGCCCACCACGGCCCCGATCACCAGGGTCAGAATAAGCAGTATCTTATCTTCGTCCTGCTCGAACCCCGCCGCTGGGTGTTCCCCTTCCCTGCCCGACACCGAATCCCCGTTGCCCATCGTATCGTGCACCAGCCTAGCAAATCCGTGCCGCGGCCGGCTATACTGTCCAAACTGGCAGCGTTGTTTCTTCTTGGCCTGCTTTTGCAGACGACAAGCCATTCCCAGCAGCTCGATCTTTCCACTTGGTTCAACTTCAACCCGAACGGCCCAGTTGTCGCGGGTAGTGCCGTCGATGCCTCGGATCTCCTCGTTGACTCCCCTGGCGAAAATCCATCCACCGTGATCGACCGCCGGGGATTCGGGCGAGCCTCATCGGACGGTCACTTCCAATTCACAAATACGGGAAGTCGTGCGTTTGGATTCCTCGATCTACCAACTGAAGCAACACGGAATCTACTGCGATTTGAACCTTCATGTGGGTCGAACATTCGTGCCGGGCGACGGCCCCCCACAAGCTAACCTAATTTGGCTTTAACGCCTTTAACAAGCTAATCTGAATCAAGTCCAGTTGATACAGGTCGGTCTCTCGGTAGCTTAGGAAGCACGCTCGCGTCAGCTTTGCGGCTGTTTCAGCAGACCTGGGCCATAGCGGACTACGGCGAAACCCAGAGACGTTGGGGGTGGCGGGGGTGGGGTCAGCAGCTTGTATGACAAACCCTCCTGGCAGAGCGGTGTGAGTGGAATTCCAGCCGATGGCCACCACGATCTGTCTGACGTGTCGCTATTTGCCGGCGATGGCATATGGCTGCGTTATTACGCGGTCCGCCAAGCCGATAACGAAGACCCATCCCGCCCATCGAGTCCCGGCAGACTGGTCGTTACGGGCGGCGGAGGCACCTCTTTTGGCGCCCCTGCCTTTGCCGACACTATGGCCTTGGTCAACCAGAAGACCGGCTCCCGCCTGGGCCTGGCGGCGCCCGTGGTCTACGCCGGTCTGGTTGGCTCGGGGCTTTACCAGCCCAATGTGACGCAAAACAGGATTGCCGTGGCAGCCCGTAAGTGTTATCGTGTACACTACAACCCGGAAGGAGTGACTATGTTCGCCCCGCGCGTTTGTCTATGGTTCGGGATCGGGATCGGGATTTGCTGCGGCGTGGCTGCCGCCGATTGGCGGGACTTGAGCGGCAACTGGATGCTCGATCTATCCCACAGCCCCGCCGCCAAGGTGAAGTCCGAGTCGCTCGCCATTCAGCAGACCGAGGACACCATCGAGTTCACCGATGCCTTCACCGACACCAACGGCAAGGATTGGAGGTCGGTGTTTCACTGTAATATCGACGGCAACCAATGCAAGGTGAAAGACCAGGGTCAAAACGCGACTGTCACGTTCTGGTATAACGGACTGGCACTGGTGATGATGGAAACCAAGAAGGAGGGCGCCTGGGTCATCAAGAAACGGATCACGCTCTCGGAAGACGCCAAGACCATGACCGTGGAACTGGAGCACGTGAATCCAGCCGGCGGCACGGACACTTACACCTATACCAAGCAGTAGTCCGAGCCGCGACCGCCAAGGGAGCGGTTTCCGCACCCAAACTGTGAAATCCCCAGATCGGTTAAGCGACCCATGCTCCGCTAACCCCTCCCCATACGGATACAATCTGAATGATGCAGATCTCTTTTGAATCGAAGCCGCTGGAACAGATTGCCGCCGGCGCCCTGATTGTGCCGGTGTTTGAAGGAAAAAAGGAAACCCGCTTCGGCGCGGCGGAATTGGCCGACGACGGCGAGGTCGCCGGCAAAGCGCTGGAATTCACCCTGCTGCACAAGCCGGCCGGATTGGCCGCGCAGCGCGTGCTGCTGGCGGGCGCGGGTAAACCGGAAAAATTCAACTCCGGTGAATTGCGAAAACTCGCCGCCGCGGCCGTCCGCCATTTGAAGGGCAAGTCCATCAAGAGCATCGCCCTGCTGCTGGAGGGCGAACTGGCGACTGCCGATTACGCTTCGGCCGCGGCGGAAGGCGCGTTGCTCGGCAACTACGAGCCCGATAGCCTCAAGACCGGTAACGACAAGAAGTTCGCCGACGCTTTTGCCGTGGCCGCTCCGGACGGTGACGCCGCGCTGGCGGCGGCCGTCGAGCGCGGACGAATTCTCGGCGAGTCCCAGAACTTCGCTCGCGACCTAGCCAACCAGCCCGCCAACCTGCTGACGCCGCTGAAGCTGGCCGAAGCCGCTCGCCAGGTCGGCGAAGCTTTCGGCCTGAGCTGCGAGGTGCTCGATCGCGAGGCGATGCAAAAGCTGGGTATGGGCGCTCTGCTCGGCGTGGCCCAAGGCAGCGCCGAGCCGCCCTGCCTCATCGTGTTGCGCTATTGGCCGGCGGCGGAAGGCTCGGCCATCCACCTTGGGCTGGTCGGTAAGGGCGTCACCTTCGACACCGGCGGCATCTCCATCAAGCCGGCCGACGGCATGGAAAAAATGAAGTACGACATGTCGGGCGGCGCGGCCATGATCGGCGCCATGCGCGCCATCGCCCAGCTCAAGCCCGCCATTCCGGTCACCGCGTTCATCCCCGCCGTCGAGAATATGCCCGGCAGCCGCGCCCAGCGCCCCGGCGACATCGTCACCGCCATGAGCGGCAAAACCATCGAAGTCATCAACACCGATGCCGAAGGCCGCCTGATTCTGGCCGACGCCCTGACTTATGCCCGGCGCCAGGGTTGCACCCACCTGGTGGACGCCGCCACGCTCACCGGCGCTATCGTGGTGGCCCTCGGCCATCTGCACGTGGGCCTGTTTTCCAGTGACGACGCTCTCCGCGACCGCGTCCTGGCCGCCTCCAAAGCCGAGGCAGAGCGAATGTGGCCCATGCCGCTCGACGACGATTACGTCGAATATCTAAAGTCCGCCTTCGCCGACCTGGCCAACGTGGGCGGCCGCTGGGGCGGAGCCGTCACCGCCGCCAAGTTCCTCCAGGAGTTCGCCGGCGAAACCCCGTGGGTACACCTCGATATCGCCGGTACCGCCTATCTCGACGACAGCAAACCCTACATGGCCAAAGGCCCCACCGGCCTGCCCGTGCGGACCCTGGTTCGCCTCGCCATGGACTGGAGGTAAACTGTAAACCATGCTACGTCCACTTTTCGCCGCCCTGTTGGGCTCCGGCCTCCTCTTCGCCCAAGGCTACAACAGCCCTGCCGCCACCACCTCGGTCGCCATCGACGGCAAGTCCGTTCACATCGACTATCACACGCCCTCCATGCACGGGCGCAAAATCTTCGGCGGTTTGGTGCCCTATGGCAAGATCTGGCGCGCCGGCGCCAATGAAGCCACCGCTCTCCATACCGATGCCGAGCTCGACCTTGGCGGATTGAAAATCCCCAAGGGCGATTACACTCTGTATGTCTATCCCGAAGCCAATCAATGGAAGCTGGTTGTCAGCAAGCAAACCGGCCAATGGGGCACGGTCTACAACGAAGGCCAGGACCTGGGCCGCGTGGAGATGAAACTGTCCGCCGCGCCCACCTCAGTCGATACCTGGAAAATCACCCTCTCCCAATCCGGCCCCCACGCCGGCAAACTGCGCATGGAGTGGGAAAATACCGTCGCCGAATTGCCGTTCACGGTTCGCTAGCAGTGGGACAGGCCATCGCCGTTCGTGGTCTGTCAGCCCGCACGCTAGGGTGCTTAACCGATCTGGGGATTTAGCAGTCTAAGGGCGGAAACCGCTCCGTTGAAGACGCCCCCAGTCAAGAACACCGGCGACAAGATCGCCAGCGCTACCGAAGCAAAGAACGTCGGCTGGAAAGCCGACGCGGCAGACCGGAGGTCCGTGCCACGTACGTCTTCATTCCCTTTAGTGGCCCGGAGCGGGCCATATGGCACTCCTTGCGGTCGAACGGGACCGCCCCCCAATCGGTTCAGCACCCCCCACGCTAGCCCACAGCTCCCGCCAGCGCCGCCGCGTGGGAGAATAGCTTCTTCATGCCCAGTGAGCCGGCTCGTTACGTCTGGTACAGGGACCTTTCCCGTTATCAGTGGTTCGTCGTGGCCGTGGCCGCCGTCGGGTGGATGTTCGACACCATGGCGCAGCAGTTGTTCAACCTGGCGCGTAAGCCGGCCATCCGCGATTTGCTGGGGCCTGGCGCGTCCGGGTCCATGGTGGATGAACAGGCTGGAATCGCGACCTCGATCTTCATGATCGGCTGGGCGGTGGGCGGGGTCGTCTTCGGGGTGCTGGGCGACCGGCTGGGCCGCGCCAAGACGATGGTGCTCACCATCCTGGGCTACTCGGTTTTCACCGGCTTGAGCCTGCTCGCCACCGGCGTCTGGGATTTCAACGTCTACCGGTTTTTGTGCGGCCTCGGCGTGGGCGGACAGTTCGCCGTGGGAGTGGCGCTGGTGGCGGAAGTGGTGCCCGCGCGAGCGCGGCCTTACGCGCTCGGTATGGTGCAGGCTTTTTCCGCGGTGGGCAATATGATCGCCGCGCTTACCGTAATCGCCCTGGGCCAAGTGCAGCAGGCGGGGATGATTCACTCAGCCTGGCGCTGGGAGTTTCTGGCGGGCGCCCTGCCGGCCCCGTTGGCGCTGGTGATTTTCAAGAAACTGAAAGAGCCGGAAAGCTGGCTGAAGGCGCGCGCGGCCAAGGAGAAGCTCGGCTCCTTCGCCGAGCTTTTCAGCGATCCGCGCTGGCGCCGTAATTCCATTGCCGGCCTGCTGCTGGCCTTTTCCGGCGTGGTCGGCCTGTGGGGCATCGGCTTCTTCAGCTACGACCTGTTCCGGCCCGTGCTGGAAAGGACTTTTCGCGCCCAGGGAATGCCCGAACTGATTGTGGCGGGAAGCGTCACTACCTGGATCGGCGTCACCAGCCTGCTGCAAAACTTCGGCAGCTTTTTCGGCGTCCAAGCCTTCACCTGGCTCACCCAGCGCACCAACCGGCGCCGCGCCTTCGCGGTCAGTTTCCTGGCGGCCATGGGAATGACCGCCTTCACCTTCTGGAACCTCAAAACCCTGGCCGATATCTTCTGGATGATTCCGCTGATGGGCTTTACCCAGCTTGCCCTGTTCGGCGGCTACGCCATCTATCTGCCGGAGCTGTTTCCCACCCGCCTGCGCAGTACCGGCACCAGCTTCTGCTACAACGTCGGCCGCCTGGTGGCCGCCGCCGGACCGCTCAGCCTGGGCCTCCTCACCAGCCGCGTCTACCACGGCCCGGACGCCATGCGCTACGCCGGAGTCACCATGTGCTCGGTATTCCTGGTAGGCCTGGCCGCCCTGACGATTGCCCCGGAAACCAAAGGACAGCCGCTGCCGGAGTGACAGAAAAGCTCTCAGCGATCAGCGGTCAGCTTTCAGCTAGGTGACTGCTGACTGCCGATGGCTGACGGCTCTCTTCAATCCCTGCCTATCGCCTTTTGCTGGCGTTTGGAAAACTTCCGCAGCAGCCCCAACGGCAGCACCTTACTGAGCGCCACCACCACTTTGTAAATCCAGCCCGGTACCACGATCAGCCGGCCGCGGTCGAACCCCTTCAGCGACTCCGCCACCACGAAATCCGCCTCCAGCCACAGGAATTTCGGAATCCGGCCGCGGTCGTAACCCAGCCGGTCGTGAAATTCGGTGACGGTGTAGCCGGGACACAGCGCCTGCATCTTCACCGGAGACGCGCTGCTGGCCAGCTCCAGCGACAATCCCTCCGCGAAGGCGTTCATCCAACGCTTGGTAGCGCAGTAGCTCACGCTTCCCGGCGCAGCCAGGAACGCCGCCACAGACGATACCAGGATCACCCCTCCGCGCCCGCGCTCCACCATGCCTTCCAGCGCGGCCCGGGTCAGCCGCAGCGGCGCCATCACGTGCAGGCGGTGCATCTCTTCCTGCACCTCGATCGCCGACTGAAAGAACTTTCCCATGGTGCCGAAGCCGGCGTTGTTCACCAGCAGTTCCAGGTCTTCGGCGGCGTAGATGCGTTGTTCGACCGCCGCCAGTCCCTCCGCCGTGGTAAGGTCGGCGGCCAGGGTTTCCACACGCACGTGGTGCTGCCAGTCCAGGTCTTTCGCCAGCGCTTCCAGCCGGTCGCCGCGCCGCGCCACCAGCAATAGGTTGTATCCCCTCGCCGCCAGTTGTTTGGCGAAAGCCGCGCCCAGCCCGCTGGACGCCCCGGTGATCAGAGCCAGTCCCGGCATGGCGTCAGTTCAGCTCCCGGATTTTCAGGTTCTTGAACCAAGCCTCGTCATCATGGTTCTGGAGCGAAATCTGGCATTGCTTGCGCGGTTGGTCCACCAGCAGGTTGTAGATGGGACTGCCCGCGCCCCAGCGCTTCGCCATGGCCGCGGCCACTTCCGGAGCGTCCAGGCTGGCGTCGACCACCTTCGTACCGTTCAACCAATGCTCGACGTGTTTGCCCTTCACGATCAGCCGCGAATGATTGAACTCGCCCACCGGAAGCGTAGCGTCCTTGAGCGGCGCGAAGATGTCGTACAGCGCCGCGGTCGCGTGCAGGGGGCCGCGCTGGACGGCGTCGGGATTGGTGGCGTTATCGGTGATCTGGTATTCGAAACCGACCACGTACTCCTGCCCCTTCGCCGGCCGGTCCGAGCGCCGGTGAAGCGTCGAGTCGTTGGCCAGATCCTCGAATTTGGGTTTGTGCTCGCTCAGCAGAAAGACCCGGTCCTGGATCCGGTACTTCACCCCGCTGTTGCCTCGGGGAGAAATCTTCCAGTCGAAGTCGAATTCGAAATCCCCCCACGTCCGCGCCGTGAACAGGTCTTCGTCGATTTTGGGATGCGAGACGGCGTGCAGGCACCCGCCGGCAATGTTGAAAGAGTCGCCCGGCGGCGCCTTCCTGGCCGGGTCTTCCCATCCGGCGAAGCTGTGCCCGTCAAACAGCAGAATCCAGCCCGCCGCTTTTTCCTGCGCGGTGAGCTCATTGTCCGCGCCCCACAGAGGCGCGGCGGCGGCCAGAGCACAGATGACGCCCGATGACAACAGTTTCGACATGCGCTTATTGTAGGACGGCGCGGGCGGGAGGGTTTGTGGGGTGTGGAGGCTTGGTGGTGGGCGGAACCGGAACGTATCGATCCATCAAAGAAAGGACAGCCCGCAAGGCCGCGGAGCAGGGCAGCGTTATGATGGCTTCCCGTCCAGTTGATCCGATCGGGACTTCACGGGGGGGTGTGGCAGATCGAGGAACTGTATCGTTTTCAGAAGGCTAGCGCATTCATCGTTTCCGAATCCGTCGGGAGCCCCGAATCCCTAGACAGATCAGCGGCATGGGCGTTTGTGGAGAGTAACCGGGAGGAGGTGAAGCAGCGTCGAGACCTCGTTTGGTTCGGGAGGTTGGGCTGGCACTTGAGTGGCAAACCGCGGGTGCACCAGCCCCAGCAACCGCCGGGTTGGGGTCACCTCTCCGGCCGGATAGTTACCTTGACACCGGGAAAGAACACTGTGATTGGGTTGCCAGTCGTGCCATCGGCGAGCGCTGCGCGCACGTGTGTGGCGATCTCAGACCGATACGTCTCCAGCTTTGGCACCAGCGTATAGATATCCGATGTGTCCACAACAACAGTCCGTACCTGGTTGACGTCGAACGGTGGTTTGTCGCACTTGCGTGTCACCTGCACGATCGGAAGCCCGCACGCGTGCCGCAGGGCCATTTCATAGAAGGCGTTGGGATTGTGAAAAGACAGGTCCACGACTGCAAGCCTTGATCTCATCACGTGCTCCAGCACTTGTGACGTTATCATTCCAGCAGCGCCGATCTTATCAGCCCGCACCACGTTTAGCCCGGACTCCTTCAACGCGGGCTCAATAAGGGAACTCAGAAACAGGTCGGCATGCCGCCTTTGTTCGGACCCTTCCTCCCCAATGGCCGTGATTACGAAGCACACGCGAGACCAATCAGTCCTGCCACTCTCGGGACTCACGCTGAGGCCCGAGTTGGTGGCCTGCGGAGCGACCGTACTGGCGTTGCTTTGATCGGCGCCGATGCCGGGCGCTGCGGGCGGTTCCTCACTGAGGTCGTCGAGTCTACTTTCGATAGGGAACAAGGTTTCGGAGCCGCCGAGAGGCCAGCGCAAACTGGGCCCTCAGCTTCCGCTTTGATAGCACGCTCTTCACAGCTTTGGCTCGACTCAAACTTGGACTAATCTGCAAGTCGCTGGACGACTTGCCCGACGTTGTCGCGGGTGTCGATTCGTCAACCATTGAGAGGCTCTCCGGACCTTCATGCAATCACGAATCGTATCATGCCATACAATTGTGCGAACATCCAGTGTCGACATGAACCAGACAGGATTAAGAAGGTCAACATTGGGAAACCCGGGGGCAGCCCCCATCTGGAAAGTAGGTCTGCCGAGCCGGATCGACGGGGCTGGCTTTGCGACTCTACAGTGCGTTCACAAACTCGTCCAGGGTGACTCCTGCCTGACGAAGAATACTCTGGAGTGTGCCAACAACCAGGTTGCGATGCATTGGCATGGTGACGCGCCGACTCCCTTGGGCCATTTGAACATGGGAGCCACTTTGCCTAGTCGTCGAGAAGCCCAGGCGCTCCAACGCTTTCACGGCCTCCGGTCCCGAGATGTCCCGGGGCAGTTTCAAGCCTGGACCAGGATCGGATCGCTGACAAAGTGGATGCGGACTCGGCGGGGAACGGCCCCCTCACCGAAGTGAACGGCCACTGCCTCGGTGATTTGCTGTTGCAGATCGCGGAGGTCATGCCCCTGCGTGGTGATGCCGCCTGCTCCGTCGGGATCGTCCCACCATGCCACCAGCCAACCCGATTCCTCGTCGCGCTGCACCTGCAGGGTGATTTCTTCCATTACCTTAAACATATTATTCCATACACGCCGTCCCTTTGAGTGAATTGGCAGCCCGCCGCAGGCGAGGGTCGGTTGGCAGTGTCGCCGTGGCTAAGAAGTGCGCTCGCGCCCAGGCCTTCTGGGGTGTACGCAGGGAATCAGTGCCCCAGTTCATCGCGCCTAAAGCCACGCAAATTATTTGGCACTCCGTCGCACATTATTTGTCACAGCCCCCGGAAGCCCCCGCGGGAGCCTCCAGAGACACGAATAGCGTGCCGCTTGCGCAGCACGCTCATTTTGCCCTAAAGTGGCTTACGCTTCCCCCTCCGCCCCTACCCTACCTGCCCCTCCTCACCGCCAGTTGCCAGGACTGTCACGGGTAGAACCAGGAGCCCCTGACGCTGCCGGATGGCCTCCAGGTTGTTCTTCATCCTCTGGGCGCCGGCATCGCTAGTTGCCGTCAGGCACTCAAACGTGGCCCCGCCATCTTTCCCCTCAGCGTTGCAGGACGGGGCAAGATTCCCAGCGGTCCCCCAGGACGCGGGAAATATCGTGAACAACATGTACCCGCTCTCCATATGCTTTCATCGCTGAAGTTGGACGCCAGTGGTCGTATTCATCGCCGTAAGGGTGTGGCCACTGTTGACAACCGCATCGGTGAGCATGTTGCACAGCTCGCCCACGCCCGACGTTCCAATGACGTGGCCCCACACGTTCACCGTCACATTACGCCCGGATGCCGTGCTCTCCGGCCCGATGGCGCCTGTGTCCGCGCCGCGCAAGTCGCCGCCGCCGCTGCCGGAGTTCCTTGACGATCCAGCACCATTCCCGGTGCTTCCGCCCGGCTGACTGGACGGCGAGCCCGCCATCGCCCTCCCGGCCACCGCCGCCGCCGCTCCCACCGATCCCCAGATCGCCGCTGCCGTGAACGCCGCGGCAGCGCCGGCCTCGTTGCCCTCCGCCAGGTCCGTGAAGCCCAGCGCAGTGGAGAAGATGGCGTACCTGATCGCCTGGGCCGCCAGCGATTCCAACGTGCTTTCCATCATCGACTTCATGGCCTCTTTGATGGACTTGGAATAGATCAGCGAGTGGGCGATGTTCGCGCCCATCCCCTGTGCCAGGCTCTCAAAGGTTTTCTCTCCCATTTCCTTCAGGCTCTCCAGAGTCACTTTGACCATGAGAGTGCTCTGGTTTTCGCTGCTCTGTCGCGCATAGTGCTTGATCGGCC
>PLRS01000144.1 GCA_003164035.1 Bryobacterales bacterium
CCACCTCAACGGTCGGTTTGAGGACTACTGGGAGTCGCGGCGGGTGGCCTAACCTCCACTTCTACGTCGCGCACCCCGTGGGGACGGGATTCAGCGATGGGCCGGAACCGTCGCCACCGGTCGCTCCAGCATCGAGACCAGCCGCTGCGGGATGGCCGGAAGCCCCACGACGTGTTCGGCCGCACCGAGCTTGAGCGCGGCGCCGGGCATGCCGAAGACTACCGAGGTGGCTTCGTCCTGGATCAGGGTCTGTGCCCCGGACTGTCGCATTTTCAGGAGACCCTTGGCCCCGTCCTCGCCCATCCCGGTGAGCAATACGCCCACGGCTCTCCGGCCGGCGATTTCAGCCACCGATAAGAACAGCACATCCACCGACGGTCTCTGATAGCAGATCCGCGGACCGCCCCGCACCTGGACCCACAGCCCCCGGGTGTCGGGCTGGAGCATCATGTGATAATCGCCGGGCGCCACCAGCACGCGTCCCGGAACCAGGCGGTCTCCGTCTTCGGCTTCCTTCACGTCGAGGGAGCTGATCTGGTTCAGCCGCTGGGCAAATGCCCTGGAAAAGACCGGCGGGATATGTTGGACGACCAGAATCGGGGGCATTCCGGCGGGCAGTTGGCGCACGATGGAAGCCACCGCCTCGGTGCCGCCGGTGGAAGCGCCGATGGCAATCAATACATCCTGGCGAATGGCGGTTGGGCGAGCGGCCGGCGGCGCCAGCGGCAGTTGGGCGGCCGCGGCCGCGCTCGGGCGGATGGCCTGGTTCGACTGCGCCACGGCGCGGATCTTCTCGAGCAGAACCGGCCGCAACTCTCCGACCGAATAGGGGCCGCCGGGCTTGGCCAGCACTTCGACCGCTCCACCGAGTTCCATGGCGGCGATGGCGGCCGAGCAGGAGGTCGGCGCCAGAGAGCTGATCAGCACCACCGGCATGGGGTGAAAATGCATCAGCTTTTTCAGAAAGGTGAGCCCATCCATGCGGGGCATTTCGATATCGAGCGTAAGTACGTCCGGATGCAGGGAGAGAATCCGGTCGCGCGCCACGTAGGGATCCGGCGCCGTGCCCACCACTTCCAGATCGGCTTCGCTGGCCAGCATTTCGCTCAGGACTTTGCGGACGATGGCGGAATCGTCGACGATCAGGACGCGAATTCTGCGGCCGGGGGACATATGGGCGCCTCCGTGATCATCGCGACCTTGATCGCGGCGGGGCCGAGCGGCACCGAAAAAATGGCGGCGTCGGCGGGCGTCTGGTCGGGATCGACGATTTCGGGTGCGTTCAGGCGAAAAGTCACCGCGCTTTCCACCCGGCTCAATACCGAGCCGCAAATCATATTGGCCAACTCGCACATCACTTCCCCGACCTGAGAGTCGGACAACTCCTCCTGTTCGACTCCGAGGAAGTCTCCGGCTATGGAGCGGGCCACAAAGCGATTGAGACGCACGATCAGGGAGCCGGAAGGCTCGCCTTCGAACGCGACCCGCACAGCCATTTCGTCCCGAACCGGGAGCGGCACCGAGTCGGAGGTTTCATCCAGGATGCTGATGAAGAACATCTTTTCGAGCACGTCCACCAGAGATTCGTGCACGACCCGATGAAGGAAATCTTCAGGCATAGGGCACTCCGAGATGACGCTCCAGCACTTCCCTCAGGTTTTCTGGCAGGAACGGCTTGGCGATGTAACCGCAGGCCCCCAATTGCCGGAGGCGCTCGACGCGGTGGCTCGTGGCGTCGGTGGAAATCACCACGGTGGGAATGGAGCGGAGTAACTCTTCGGACTGGAGACGCTCCAGAAACTGTTCGCCGTCCATTTCCGGCATATTGATATCGGTCAGAATCACGTCGACCCATTGGTTGGCCAGCAAGGCGAGAGCTTCCCGCCCGTTGCCCGCCTCGAAAAAGTCCGCTACGTCGACGCCGGACAGGCAAATCACGCGCCGGACAAAAGCACGCATGGCCGGAGAATCGTCGACGATCAGGACACGGTAGGCCATGGCATTTCTCCTTTCCTTGCCGGCGCGCCACACACTTGGCGCTCCTCGCCGGACTCCTGCAACACAACCCGGCCGGTGGCAATCTCGAGTTTCACCGTACGGGATCGTTCCCCGCCCACTACTTCGCCGCTCAGCAGGATACCCACCTTCCACAAGATCTTTCGCATCGCCAGACAGTTTCGCTTGCCGATTTCGAATATATTCCGGTCGTCCATCATCTGGGCGCCGCCGAAGGCGTGCACCACCAGGCGGCGCTTGGAGGCTCCGCGCGCAGCCAGCATCTCGATCAACCGCGGGATACCGGTGTCGGCGAACATGAACGGATTGCGCCGCCCTTTCTCCGGATCGATGGTGGAGTCGGGGAGCATGAAATGCAGCAGCCCGCCCATCGCCGCCTTGGGATCGTAGGCGGTCAGCCCGATACAGGAACCGAGCGCGAACGTGGCCAGCACCTGTTCCGGCGCGTCGGCCACCCGGCAATCGGCGACTCCTACGACGATCTGGTCCATCGCTCTTTCCCTGCCGGTTTGCGATAAATCGCAGGCTGCAAATACTCCAACTTATGATCGATCCTGGTGAGGCTCTCCGCATGGCCGACAAACAAATATCCGCCCGGCTCCAGGAACTCGGTCAGACGCCGCACCACCAACTCCTGCACGGGGCCGTCGAAATAGATCATGACGTTGCGGCAGAAGATCACCGGAAACAAATGGGGCCAGTCGTAGGATTCGGTAAGATTCAAGCGGCGAAACGAGGCCTGCCGGCGCAATTCCGGCGCGACTCGATAGCTCGTGGCGGGGCGTCCTTCGGGCGCCAGGTACCGAGCCAGCCAGGGCGCCGGCAGGGCCGCGCAGCGCTCGGCGGAATATCGCGCTTCGGCGGCGGATTTGAGGGCGCGGTTGGAAATGTCGGTCCCGACCAACTGCAGCCGCGCCGCCGGCATCGCCTCGTTCAGAATCATGGCCAGGGTCCATAACTCCTCCCCGGTCGAACAGGCGGCGCTCCAGATGTTCACCGTGGGGCGGCCTTTCAGCCTGGGCACGACGTGCTCCCGCAGAAAAGTAAAGTGTTCGGCCTCGCGCAGGAAGCTGGTGTGGTTGGTGGTGAGGGCGTCGATCATGGCGGCCAGCGCCACGCCGGTGCGGTCTTCCGTCACGTGCCGATAATACTGGTCGAAGGATCGCAGACCGCCGCGCTGCACCAGGCGCCGGAGACGCGCCGAGACCAGCTCTTCCTTTCCGCTCCGCAGGTCGAGCCCGAAGGTTCGCTTGGCCAGCTCGCAGATTCGCTGAAATTCCTCGGGCCGCAAGGGCGCCACCGGATTCGGCTCTTTCCACTCACTGACCGCCATCGGTGCGCTCCTTGAATAGCCGGTCCAGATCCAGGATCAAGCCGACGCGGCCGTCGCCCAGGATCGCGCCACCGGCGATTCCGGCCACATTCTTGAAGGTCTCGCCGAGGCTCTTGATCACTACCTCCTGCTTGCCGATCAGCTCGTCCACCAACAGGCAGAACCGGCCTCCCTCCACCTCCCCGACGATCAGTACCGACTCGCGGGGATCGGTGGTCGCCGGTGTCACGTGGAAACGTTTGTAGAGGCGCAAAACCGGCAGCAGGGCTCCCCGCACCAACGCCATCTCGGCGCGTTGCTTCACCGTCCAGACGGTGTCCTCCTTGGGCCGGAGCATTTCCCGCACGGCGAACAGCGGCACGATGTAGCGTTCGGCGCCGACCTTCACCACCAGCCCGTCGATGATCGCCAGGGTGAGCGGCAGCTTCAAGGTAAAGGTGGAACCCTGGCCGGGAGTCGAACGGATCTCGATGCGGCCGCGCAGCTTGTCGATGTGCCGGCGCACAACGTCCATGCCTACGCCGCGCCCGCTTACGTTGGTGACCATGGCGGCGGTGCTGAAGCCAGGCTCAAAGACCAGGTTGAACACTTCGCTGTCGCTCATGCCTTCGGCCGAGGCGATCAGTTTGCGTTCGACCGCCTTGGCGGCAATCCGCTCCCGATCGAGCCCGCGGCCGTCGTCGGCGATCTCAATGTGCACCTGCCCGGCGCGGTGCTGGGCGGTCAAGGTCACCCGGCCGGTTTCCTTTTTACCGGCCGCGCGCCGTTCCCGAGGGGTCTCCAGGCCGTGGTCCAGAGCGTTGCGGACCATGTGCATCAACGGGTCGGCCAGTTCCTCGACAATGGTGCGGTCGAGCTCGATTTCATCGCCGGCGGTGACCATCTCGACGTGCTTTCCGAATTGCCGCGACAGATCTCGCACCAGGCGCGCCATGCGCCGAAACAGGGGACCGACGGGCACCAGCCGCATGGCCATGGCGGTTTTCTGCAGTTCCTGGGTGATGCGGGTCAATTGGGCCATGTTGCGCTGCAAGCGCGCGCTGCGCAGGGTAGGCAGTTCCGGGTCTTGGCGCACGAGCGATTCGGCGATGACCATTTCGCCGGCCATTTCCACCAGCAAATCCAGCTTGGCGGTATCCACCTTGACGGCAGCGGCGCTGCCGCGGCGCGCTTCGGCCGGCTCGGCGCCGGCAGTGGGCTCACTTGTCTCCGGGTGTTCGGCCGGCGGCGGCGCCGGCTCCGACTCCGCCTCGCGCTTTGGTTCGGGATCGCTGGTCTGGGATTCCGGCGGCGCCGAGCAGAGCCCCCGAATGCGTTCGAGCAAGGCCTCCTCGCCGCCGATGGGCGGACCGCTAGGCGCGGGCGCTTCCAAGTGACGGAGCCAGCGGCGCAGGTAGTCGTCGCTCAACAGAATGGCGTCGATGGCCGGGGGGGTGAGAGTGAGTTCGCCGTTGCGGGCACGGTCGAGAACCGTCTCGGTTTCATGGGCCACCTTTTGTACGTTCCAGAGCTCCAGGAAGCCAGCCAGGCCTTTGATGGTATGAAATCCGCGGAACACCGCATTGAGGGCTTCGGCGTCGCAGGGATCCCGCTCGAGCATGAGCACCTGAGTCTCGATATTGGCCAGATGCTCGCCACTTTCCAGGATGAAATCCGATAGCAACTCCGGATCCTGCGCAATGGAGAGCGGGCTTTCGGCGGTCTTCGGCGCTCCGGCCTCGCGGATCGCTCGTTCGAGTTGCGCCAACCCGGCCTGCAGTTGTTCGGAAACGCCGTCCGACTCGGGAGTCTCGGTGGCGGTGAGCAGGGCGATCAGAGACCCGGCGGACTCGGCCGCCTCGATCGCTCCCTGGGCTCGCGCCGCCTCGACCACCCCCGTGAGCCGGGGAACCCAGTCGCCCGCCAGCGCGCGGACCGGTGTCTCCGGCTGGCGCATCACCAGTTGCACCGCCAGTTCGTCGATCAAGTGTCCGAGTTCTTGCAGCTTAAGCATGGTAGTGGCCGCCGTCCGGCGCAGTAAAGTCGCAGCTCATAAGCAGAAATTAGCGCAGAATCGAATTCAGACCGTTAAGGTCCTGCGTCGACAGCACTTTATCGATGTCCAGGAGGATTTTCACCTTACCCTTGACCTTGGCCATTCCCAGCAAGTAACGGTTGCCGATGTCTTCGCCAAAATCGGGTGTATCTTCGATCTCCTGGTCGGAGAGGTTGAGCACTTCCGACACCCCGTCCACCACAATTCCCATCATGAGAGGTCCGGATTCGCCCTGGACCTGGGTCACAATGATGCAGGTTCTTTGTGAGTATTCAGCCTGCGGGAGTCCGAACTTCAGACGAAGATCGATCACCGGTACCACGCGGCCGCGCAGGTCGATTACGCCTTTGACATGAGCAGGGGTTTGCGGCACCGCGGTGATCTCCTGCAGGCCCATGATTTCGCGCACCTTGAGCACTCGAATGCCGAACTCTTCGTTGCTCAGGGCAAAGGTGAGGTATTTGCCGGAGCGCACGTCCACGGGCACGCCGGCAGCTATCGGATTCTGGGTAAGAACGCTTGCAGACATTTTCGTCTCCTGAACTTAACTTTTCACGGCCGGCTACTCGGGCGACGCGCGCCTCACACGTCCAACGCGTAGGGCTGGCCAAGCAACGTCGCCGCCGAGTGAACGCCTTTCTCTCCGGCCTTGGCGCCGTCCGGCGTAAGGCTGAGCTTGACCGTCAGCAGGCCATCGCCCCAGGCAAAGCGCACGACCACCCATTCGGCGTGCCCCGCGTTTCGAGCCTTGAAGTTGTGGCCGTAAACAACCGTCGGCACACTCAGTCCCAAGATGCCAAGGTGCGGCTCCAGATCGGTCTTGACGTTGCCAATGATCATGTTGGTGATCTCGGCCACCGCGTCCAGAACTTCTTCGTTGACCGAGGACGCTTCGGTCATGAGCATCTGCGCACAGATTTTACAGGCCAAGACCGGCGAGCAGGTGATGCTGCCGGTACCCGCCCAGCTACCCGCCAGACCGACAAAGGACACCACGCCATCGCGCACATCCTGGGTGTCCCCTTCGGTGCTGACGCTGGCGAGGAGCAATTCTTCGCCGAGCATGGTGGAAAACACCTGCAGCGTCGACTGCTGAATGCAATTGATGATCAGATCCTTTACGTTCATAAGGGCAACGCCGGCTCGAGAAGGCCCGCGAGTTTCTCCTTAATTTGATCGGCCGTGAACGGTTTCCGAACGTAGCCGGCCGCTCCCAGCCGCACCGCTTCGGCAACCTTGGTTTCGCCGCCTTCGGTGGTTATCATGACCACCGGAATGGCTACCCAATCGGCGTTCTCCTTCACTCTGCCCAAAAACTGTAAACCGTCCATTTTCGGCATATTGATGTCGGTAAGGACGAGGTGTACTTTATGGGTCTTTAACACAGCGAGGGCTTCTTCGCCGTCCCCCGCCTCCATGATGGTTCCGATGGCCATGCCGGTTTGCCGGAGTACCCGTTGCAGGATCTTGCGAATAGCCGCGGAATCATCCACCACCAAGATTTCGGCTTCCATTCCACTCCTTCCAAGAGGACATATCGGTGGAGGAGGCGGGTTGCATTAGGGTGAAGGGGAAGAAAACGAAAAAAAGAAGCCGGAATTTGGCGGCGTGGGCCTCTGGCGGCGGTCTTGGGGATGCCCTAAAGTATTTCCACGATCGGCCGATCTTCGAGGCGGGGAAAGAGAAAAGAGAATGGAAGTCCGAAGATAGAGGTCGGAAGAGAGCGGCGGGCGTCTTGTTCCGCCATGTGTCGTCTGTCTTCTGTCTTGAGGCCGCGCTAAGGCGCCGGCCCGAAAATGCGAGGAGGTACGCGCGGTGAGCCGCCAGTTGTCGCAGCAGGAAATCGATGCGGTATTCCAGAAGCAGGAGCGCAGGCGCGAAACTCCGGCGGTGCGTTTCGACTTCCGGCGGCCGGACCGCATTCCGAAGTCGCAGGTTCGGGCCATCCATTTATTACACGACACGTTTGCCCGCAACCTGGTTTCCAGCCTGTCGGTGTATCTGCGGTCTTACCTGACGGTCAATCTGGTGAGCGTGGAGCAACTCTCCTATGCGGAGTTTCTGGACGGGCTTCCCTCGCCTACGTGCATGGTATCGCTCGGGCTGCGGCCCTACGATGGCAACGGGGTTCTGGAGCTGAATCCGAGCCTGGTATTTCCGGTGATCGAAATGCTATTGGGGGGCAGCGGAAGGTGTTCGCCCCCGCTGCAGCGCGACATCACCGAAATTGAGCAGAAGCTGCTCGACGGGTTGATCCGCATCATATTGAACGACCTGCAAGAGGCTTGGAAAGGCGTCACGGCGGTGGACTTCACCAGCGAATCGATGGAGACCGAGCCGCAGTTGCTGCACATTCTGGCGCCCAACGAGGCGGTGGTGGCGATCGGCGTGGAAGTTCGCATCGGGGACGCGGTGGGGATGATGAACATCGCGCTTCCCTCGATCGTGATCAAGATGATGCGGCAGAAGTTCGACCAGCAGTGGTCGATGCGCAAGACGCGCGCCAGCGACAGCGAACAGGCGCGCGTGCTCAAGCTGCTGCGGGAAGCGATGATTTCGCTCGAGGCGCGCCTGGATGGACCGGCCATCACGGTGCGCGACCTGCTGGGGCTGGAAGAGGGCCAGGTACTGACGTTCGATTTTCCGGTGGGACGGCCCATCGCATTGCTGGCCAACGAGTTGAACAAGTTTTCGGCGCAGGCGGTGACCACCGGGCGCAAGCGCGCCTGCCTGATCGAAACCGTGCATGCGGCGCCGACTCAGGAGATCGCGAGCGGCGAGAAGGCCGGGCCGGGAGGAGTCGCGGCGGCGGCCGGGTAGGACTGGCGCAGGAAATCCAGAAAGGCGCGGCCGCGGCGGCGCCCATTGTTGGAGTCCAGTTCCATGCGTTCGAGAAACACCAGGATGGCGAGGATGTCTTTGTCGCGCGTACGGGCGATGCCCAGGCCGGCGGTTTCCCGCTTGCGGAAGTCCTCGATACCGCTTTCGAGCGCCCGGAACAGGCTGGCGGCCAGCGGGTTTTGCGGCACGGTTTGGTAATAGAGACCGCTGGCCAGGGTACGAAACGTACGGATCAGGGCTTGGAGGGCCTCGCGGATATCGAAATCGACGGCTCCGGAGGTAGCCAGCGCGGCGCCGATCAGACGGTGGATGAGGAAGGCCAGCAAGACCTCGTTGTTGTCCAATATCTCATTGGTAAGGACGATATCGGGATCGCCGGCCGCGGCGGGGTCGATGGCGACCGGCCGGTCGTGCTTGCGCGCGTCGCGAAGATATTCGCAATCGAGCGGGCAGGCCACCGTCACCTCGCGCTCGGTGCCGCAGCACTTGCTGCAGATTTCGCCGCGCACGCCGGGGCAGATCCGACGCGGCCGCCGCAGTTCGCAAATCGCGCATGCCATTCCTTTAGTATAAAGTTTTGAGGACCGAGTACGGATGACGGTGACCAGCCTGTTTTTCAAAGTGGAAGTGGAGCACGACGGCGAGGAAACGCCGGAGAGGATCGCGGGCGAGATCTGCCGCCAGATCGAGCGGGTTTACGGCGTACGGCTGGCGGAGTTGTCCAGCTTTCAGCACGCCGAGGATTAGTTTTGCCCGGCGGGAAAAGGACGAGGAGGATCCGGCTTGCGCCAGGCCCCCGGATTCGGTTATAACTTGGCGACGGTAGGAAGCGGAGCTCATTTTGCCGACCTTTACTCTAAACAAATCCATCGAGGCTACGAAGCTGCACGCGCGGACCCGAACGTCGCTGGGAGAATCGGAGACGATCCCGTTCGGCGCCCTTATCGACCACGTGGGACGCGATCGCGACACGGAGCAATTCCGGTACATGACCGGGCTGTACGGCTGCCGGCGGGATTTGCTCGAATCGGCGTTGGACCCGGGCGCTCTGGTACGCCAGGCGGAGCCCGCGGCCGAAGCGCCGGACGCGGCCAAGCCGGCGGCGCCTCCGGACATTCTCTTCACCGCGCTCAGCGCCAGGCCGCACACGGTTGCGCGCGCCAAAGTGCCGGGCGGTTGGCTGGTGCTGATCGACGGCTCGGCGGCCACGTATTACCCCGACCCGGAACATGCCTGGGACGGCACCACGCTGCCGTAGGGACCGGCAAAGAACCACCCCCGCGGCCCCGATAAGCACGCTAAAATCAGTGTGCAGAAAGGGTTGGGGATGGGCAGTCACCTCGACGAGAAGAACCTGCTTGCCGATATGGCGGGCAAGGCGAACGGGATCGCGGCAGGATAGAGAAACCCGGGACGCCAATTCGTGCGTCCATATTTTATCCGAGGCTATGGCTCAGCCGATTTGAAAATTACGATTCGAGCGCGGGGAGCGTTGGCGGTGCTGTGGTGGACCAGCCATCTGCTGGCTGCGGCCGGCTCGGCGCGGGCGCAGGAGGCGGCCGGCACGGGAGTGGCGGTGGAAGTGGAAGTGTACGATCCCTCCCACCAGCCGGTTCCGGAGGTCCAGTTGACCTGGAAACTGGGCGGCGCGGTGGTGACCGGCGGCGAAACGGGCGCCCAGGGCAGCGCCACTTTCCAGTTGGCGAAGGCCGGCCAGTACACTCTTTCCGCGGTGAAGGAGGGGTTTCAGCCGCTGACGAAGAGCGACCTGGAAGTCGCTCCGGGATCGGCCACGGTGGAGCTGACCCTGGTGGAGCGTCTCAGCCAGCATGAGACGGTAGAGGTGGAGGCATCGGTGCCGCCGGTGGAGCAGGGCGCTTCCACCCCAACCAAGCTTCCGCCGGAGGTGGCGCGGGAGCTTCCCAGCCGGCCCGCCAACGTGGCCGAAGCGTTGCCGCTGGTGCCGGGGGTGGTGAGGAAGCCGGACGGCGCGCTGCAGATTTCCGGCTCCGCCGAACACCGCAGTTCGCTGATCGTCAATTCGGCCGATGTCAGCGATCCGGCCACGGGGCAGTTCGGTCTGACGGTGCCTATCGACAGCGTGGAAACGCTGAACGTTTACCAGACGCCGTACATGGCCGAGTACGGGCGCTTCACGGCGGGCCTGGTTTCGGTGGAGACGCGGCGCGGCGGGGAGAAATGGAAGTGGGAGCTGAACGATCCTTTTCCGGACTTTTACGTCCGCTCCTGGCACCTGCGCGGGCTGCGCGACGCCACGCCGCGGCTGAACGTGGAGGGCCCGATCGTGCCCGGGAAGCTGTATTTTTCCGAGGGGCTGGAGTACGAAGTTCGGAAGATCGAAATCTACACGCTCCCCTTCCCGTTCGATCAGAAACGCAATTGGGGGGTGAACTCCTTCGCGCAACTGGATTGGGTGGCGTCGAGCCGTCACCTGCTGACGGTGACCGCGCACGTGGCGCCGCAGCACATGGAATACGCCAACCTGGACTATTTCAACCCCATGCCGACCACGCCGGACGCAGCCACGGCCAACTACACGGTGACGATTTCGGACCGGCTGACGCTGTGGGGCGGGTTGCTCGAAAACACGATTTCGGGAACGCGTTTCGACGCCAACGTATGGGGGCAGGGGCCGGCCGGGCTCACCATCAGCCCGTTGGGCAACGGCGGAAACTATTTCGCGCAGCAGTATCGGGTGGCTTCGCGCGTCAGTTGGCTGCCGTCGCTGACCTTTCACCCCTCCAGGCATTGGGGCACGCACAACTACAAGATCGGCTCCTACATTGCCGATAGCGCCGACCGGGGGCAAATGGACGAGAACTCGATTCAGGTGCTGAATACGGCTTACCAGCTCACCGAGTCGATCGACTTCAGCCCCAGCCACGGCTACACCATGACCGACACCGAGTACGCATTTTACGGCGAGGATCACTGGGTGCTGTCTTCGCGGCTGGCGCTCGACCTGGGAGCGCGCACCGAATCGCAGGAAGTATCGGAAAGTTTTCGGTTCGCGCCGCGCGCCGGCTTCGCCTATACGCCGATCAAACGCACAGGCACGGTATTGCGCGGCGGCTTCGGGTTTTTCTACGATCACGTGCCGCTGAACGTGTACGCTTTCGAGCACTACCCGCGCCAGACCCAGACCTTCTACGACGGAGAAGGCAATATCGTCGCGGGACCGTACTCTTATGCCAACGCGCTGAGCGAAGTGAACGTGCACGTTCCGTTCGTGCACCACGAGTTGACGCCGGGGGATTTTTCCCCTCGCAGCGACAACACCAGCCTGGAACTGGACCAACCGCTGGGGGAACATCTGCAAGTGCGCCTGTCGTTTATTCAGAGCGAAGGCGCCGGCCTGGTGGTGATGGTGCGGCAGGCGCCCGATCCGGTAACCGGTATCGGCGCCTTCGATGTGACCGGCGCGGGATCGTCCCGCTATCGGCAGTGGGAGGCCACGGCGCGCTGGCGTCTGACCGATAAACGCCAGCTTTTCTTCTCTTACGTCAGAAGCGGGTCGAGCGGCGACGTCAACGACTTCAATAACTACCTGGGCAGTTTCCCGGTGCCCATCATTCGCGACAATCAGTCGAGTACCTTGCCGGGCGACCTGCCCAACCGCTTCCTCACCTGGGGACTGTGGCAACTGCCGCACGGCTGGCGCATCGCCCCGGTGGTGGAATTCCGCAGCGGCTTTCCCTACTCCAGCTTCGACGCCGCGCAAGCGTACGTGGGCCGCGCAGACGGCTACCGCTACCCGAACTTCTTTTCCCTCGATTCGCGGATTGCCAAAGATATCGCGGTCACTCCGAAATACAAAGTCCGCTTATCGCTTTCGAGCTTCAACCTCACCAATCATTTCAATCCCGAAGCGGTCCACTATAACATCGCCGATCCGGAATACGGCCTGTTTTTCGGCGAGCGCCACCGGAGATTCACGGTGGACTTCGACGTGTTGTTTTGAGGCCGGCCACCGACATCCGGCCTCGTTTCCACCGGTGCGAGTGGAAAGTCGGTCGTCGGGTGTAGTGGAAAATCGGATTCGCGGGTCTTAGTAAGAAGAGAATTCGATTCGGCGCCAGTGCCGGTCCGTGCCGCGACCGCAAGGGAGTGGTTGCCGGATGCGTGACCGTAATTGCTAAACCGGGTACTAAGCCGGAGTGACCATCGCGGTGAACCGGAATTGAGGAGGCGCATGTTGGCAGGGACGACGCGCTACCCGGTTTGGAAGCTGTCGATACCCCGAGTATGCGTTTTGCTGGTTCCACTGTTCGCACCGGCGGTTCACGCGCAGCATCTGCAATTCGCGGACACCTTCGGCGCTTCATGCGTTTCCGTCGCGTGCGGCATGGGGCTGGCGTCCCCGGACACAGCCATTGCCGTCGCCGTGGACGGGTCCGGCAATAGCTACGTGGCCGGCACGTCTTACGGGGAGTTCCCGCTGGTGAACGCCATCGAGCCGCCGCCCTACGCAGGGTTTACTGGCGGGAGCCAGGGCGTCCCGTTCGTGGCTAAGATCGATCCCACCGGCACGAAGCTGCTTTATGCCACGCCCATCGGCGCGGAGCAGTACCTGGATTCGTCCTCCAGCCTGCTCCCCATTGGTCTCGGGATCGATTCGGCCGGGAACGCTTATGTTACCGGAGCTTCAGTCGCCGCCGGATTCCCGGGAGTAGGCGGAGCGGCTGCGACCGGCTCCGGCGGCGCGTTCCTGATCGAGCTGGACCCGAATGGCAAGCTGCTGCTATCGATGCGGTTCGGCGGTTCGGGTTCGAGTTTGGGTTTCGACGCCGGCACCTCTATCGCGGTAGCCCAATCCGGAGTCGTTTATATAACAGGGACTACCTACTCGGCCGATTTTCCGGTTACCAGCGGAGCGTTCCAATCCTCGCTATCGGGCGGCGAGGATGTGTTTCTGACCATGATCGACGGCACCACCGGTAACATCCTTTACTCGACGTTTCTCGGGCCCGGAACTGGTCCGCAATTGGCACTGGGTCGGCAAGGAGACGTGTTCGTGGCCGCCAGCACAACCTACGCGGCATGGCCCACCACCAGCGGGGTGGTGCAGCCGAATTGCGCCGGCACGGCGTGCTCGGAAGTCGTCGTGCTGCGCTTTCGCCCCTCCGCCTCCGAACTCGTGTATGCGACCTACCTGGGCGGCAGCGGCGTCGATACGCTGGGTGGGATCGCCAGCGATTCGGCCGGATCTCTCTATCTTACCGGGACCACTACCTCCCGCGATTTCCCGATCACCGGCTCGGTAACCGCGGAACCGCCATGCACGGGCGTCAATCCGGCAAGCTGCGGATCGAAGGCGTTTGTGACGCATCTGAATCCGCTGGGTACGGCGTTGGCCTATTCCATCATTTTGGGCGGCGACGCGGTAGACCAGGGCCATTCCATCGCCATCGACTCCGCGGGGGACGCTTACGTCTCGGGCGAGACCACATCGACGAACTTTCCCACCCTACATGCGATACAGGCGGCGCTGGTGCAGGAAGCCTGCTATCTCGACCCTATTGAGGCGATATCGGAGATCTGCGGTGGCGCCGGTTTTCTGACCGCCTTGAACCCGGCGGGCAACGGCATCCTCTGGAGCACCTTCCTGGGCCAGTATCCGGTTCTTCCCCTGTTCCCCAATCCCGCATTCCACGGAGCCTACGGGGTAGCGCTCGATTCGGCCGGCGCGGTTTACGTGGTGGGCGACGACCTGGCGCTGGACGGTACGTCGTTGAACCCGCCGGTGGACGCCGACGCCGCGCTTCTGAAGATTGCGCCGGGCGGGCAGCCGCTTTCGCTGTCCGCAAACTCTCTGGTGAACGCCGCGTCCTACGCGGTGGGCTTGCCTTTTCCGGGCGGCCTGGCAACATTGTTCGTGGACGGACTGACGGGCGTGACTGGAACGATGGCGGCAACGGGCTCGCCGCTTCCCACCAACCTGGCGGGAGTGAGCGTGAAGGTGACCGGCGTGTTGGCGCCGATTCTGGCCGTGGCGAGCCTGCCGGGAGGCGGACAGCAGATCAATTTTCAGGTGCCGTTCAACCAGGCCAGCCTGTACGATCCGGTGGTGAAGATCGACGCGGGCGGAATCGCGACCTTCACAACCGCACTGCCGGTTGCACCGGGCATCTTCACCCTGGCGGACGGCTCCGCCGCAGTGCAGCACGCGGCGGATTTCAGCCTGGTCACAGCCTCCAACCCGGTTACACCGGGGGAGATCCTGGTAATTTACGCCACCGGCCTGGGGCCCTACGCGGGGGCGCAGACTGGTACTCCCGCCAGCGGTCCGGCGGCGCTGAATGACGGATTCATGCCGCAGGTGTTTTTCGCCGGTCAGGCCTGCACGGTGCTCTATGCCGGCGCTGCTCCGGGGTACGTGGGGCTGGACCAGATCGACTGCCAAACCAGCAGCCAGGTTGCGGCGGGTCCGCAGCCGCTGCAGATTGTCTCGCCGAACGAATTCGTTGCCGCACAACTCTCTTCGATCACCAACAGCAACATCGTCACCCTGCCGGTGAAATGAGGCGGGGAATGAGAGACGGGGAACCCGCCGGCGGCGGAAAGTTTCAAATAGTACTGTGAGTCCGAAGTACGTCTCAATCTTGTTCGCGGGGCTGCGCGGCTTTCCAATGGAGTCGTGACGGTTCTCTTTTACTTACCACTGCTGGTGGCGTTTTCGGGCGATGGGCGCGCGGCGGCCGACAAGCCCTCCTCCTTCAGTTTCCCGGCGGCTTGCGCGGTGGTGACCCGCGCCGACGTGGAACAAGCTCTGGGCCGGCCGGTGGGGCGCGGCAAGCAGGATACCAGCGGCGAGTCTTCGAGTTGCGACTATGCGGCGGGCTCGGGAATCGTCACTATCACGGTGCAGCGGGTGAGCGGGCGTCTGGATGTGCGCGCGGAAGTGGCCAGCCTGCTACGCGCCATTCCGGAGGGGCGGCTGAGAGAAGCCCACCTAAAGGAGACGGGGGCGGGGGCGGCGGCCGACACCACCGCCTTTTACATGGACATCGATGGTGCCGGGACACAATTGCACGTGATTCGCGGGGGCCACGACTACGTGCTCGTCTCGGTGCTGGGATTCGGCGAACCCGACCGGGTTTCGCAGGCCGCGGAGAAGATGGCCCGAAAAGCACTGGAGCGGTTCTGAGGGCTGCGAGTTCAAGCGGTCGCAGGACCTGGGAGACCGCTGAAAGTTAGTGTTATTGCCCGACCTTCATGACCAGGTAGGCGAACTGTTTGCCGGCGGCGAGTTTCATCTGGTGGGGAGTGCCCGCCGGAATAATCACGAAGTCGCCGGGGGCAAGCTCCGTCTCGGTGCCGCCCGTAATTGCGCTGCCGCGCACCTCGTGGGGTTGCGTGGTCTTGGCATCCACGATGGTTCCGCCCGTGATCAGGGTGGCTTCCCCGGTTTGCGCCACGATCACATCGGCCTGTGTCTCGTGCAATTCGGCGCCGCCCGATGCCTCGCGCAACGCGAATGACACCGCGCTGGCTCCCACCTGGGCCAGCTTCATCATGGTCATCTGGCTCTTGGGGTCGACCTTGGGGCCCAGGGTCTGGGGCAATTGGTGCAGCTCAGCCGCTTTCCATACGTGCGCCACCGGCGCATCCGCCGCCACTGCGGCCAGGACGGCGCAGCCCAGCACGATCGCTATTCGTTGCATGGCGGTATGGTATCACGGCGCCCTCCGGCCTACTTCGCGCTGAGCATATTGGCGAACAGGCGATAGGCGCCCGGTACGCCGGCCGGCAACTGGCGAAACCAGGAGTACGCGGTGAAAATATAGATGCCCTTACCGTACCTGCTCCACAGCTCCCCACCGTCGAGCGGCGGCTCGCCCGGGTCGTGGCTCGAAATCACCGTTTCGTAGCGCTTGTCCCAGTCGGTGGCAAACGACAGTCCGCGTTCCTGTACCCAACCTTGGAAGTCGCGCGCATCGATGCGGTTGGGCGTCCGCAGCAAGGGGCTATCCGGGTGCGGGAACGTCACCGGCGCCTCCTCCACCGTGATCCGGTACGCATTTCCGGGCGGAACTGTGAACGGATAAGGACCGGTCTGCAACCTGGCATCGCCGGTATTGTATTGAACGATGTACGTCCCGCCCCGCTTCACATATTCCATCAGGCGGGCCTGGTTGGCGCGCACGTCGGCCCGCACGTTGTAGGCTCGCACCCCGGCCACGATGGCTTCAAAACGGCCCAGGTCGCCTTGCGCCAGTTCGTCCGGAGACAGCAGCGTGACTTCCAACCCCATCTGCCGCAGCGCGTCCGGCATTTCATCGCCCGCGCCCATGATGTATCCGACTTTGTGTACGGAAACCCGGATGTCGGCACGCACCAGCTTGATTCGAGCCGGCGGAAACAAAGTCTCGACCGGGATGTGAGGGTAGGAGATCGTCTCGATTCCAGTGGGAATGTCGCGCCCGTTGACGTTGGCCACGGCGCGTAATTCTGCCGTGCTTTCGCCCGCCGGGGGCGTGACCTGAAATACCGCTTCGCGCTCTTCTCCGGCGGCATCGAGCTGGATGGGCGCCTCCCGCGGGTTGACTTTCCAACCCGGCGGCGCATCCACGCGCACCGTGCCGCCGGCTTTGGCGATGTTGGCCCTCAGGGCGACATGAATGGCGCGAGGCGCAGGTTCCGGGAAAACGGCCACGGTCTCGGCCGGGTTCACCGCTACCGCCGGCACGATGGCCAGCGGCCGCGTGCGTTCGCCTTCGGAGCGCTCCGCGTAGCGGTAATCCACCGGCCGCGCCACTTCGATGCCCACCCCCGCCACCTCCAGCCGCCATCGCACGATGGCCGCCGCCGGCGTATCGGCCAGCCCGATCAGGCGCTGATCTTTTACCTGATAGACGTCGTGCTCCGGAGCCTCCCGCAGCCAGTAGGGCTGAGAGTATTCCTGCGCCGGCGGCACGGTGGCGTGGAACGGAGTCCGAACCTCCTGGTTGTAACCGAGCGTGGCTGGCTTCACTTCAAGCGCCTGGTTCCAGATGCCTTCGATCGCGGCCGACAGCACCCGAACCGGAATCTTCGAGCGGTTCAGCACGGTGGCCGTGAGCGTGAATGGCGCGCCCGGAACCACCTGCGGCCCGCCCGCCTGCGCTTCCACAAACAGGCCGGCGCATTGGGCGATGGTCTCGTCCAGTTCGGCCAGCTTTGGTTTGGCGAGAGGGTCGCTAAGAGCCGCCACCAGCGGGCGCGCCTTGGCCAGCAGCGGAATGGTCTTCACCGGGTCGGTCACGTCGAAACCGCGAATGGCTTCCGCCAGGATCTCGCCCACGGGCCCTCCGCCCGCGATCCGGTTCCAGGAAGTATCGATGCCGTCGAAGAGCTGCCTGGGGGCCGGATCGCCCGCCACCAGTTCGAAATCCGTACGTGCCGCGCCGGGCCGCCGCATCGCGCCGGTTCCCTGGCTGTGGTGCATGGAACGACTGAGCACAGCCAGCTCCTCGTAGGAGTAGCCCAGCACCGGGTTGAACTCGCCCGAGTCCACCCAGCCCGCCTTGGGCCCCTCGCCGGGCGGCATTCCGAAAAAGGCCGGAAACTCGGCGAACACCACCCGTTTGGCCTGCCACGGCCGCACCCATTGAAGCTGCTCCGGGAAACGGCGCGCATCGCCCGCGGCACCGAACGCCTCCTTGCCGAGGATAGCGGAGGCCTGGTGGTGCCCATGCCCATCGCGCGGCGTTCCGCTGAACCCCAGCACGATCACATCCGGGCGATACCGCCGGATTACCCACACCACGTCGGAGAGGATCCGTTCCCGCCCCCATTTCTCGAACGTCTCGGTGGCCGTACGCGAGAAACCGAAATCGATGGCGCGGGTGAAGAACTGCTCGGCGCCATCGATCCGCCGCGCCGCCAGCAGTTCCTGCGTGCGGATCACCCCCAACTGCGCCCCTTGCTCGGCGCCGATCAGGTTCTGCCCGCCCTCGCCGCGAGTCAGGGAAAGGTATGCCGCGCGCATGTTCCGGCCGCGCGCAAAATACGCCAGCACGTCGGTGCGTTCGTCGTCCGGGTGCGCGCCCACGATCAGCACGCTGCCCAGTTCGTTCAGCTTGCGCAGCGAATGCTCCAGGTCCGGGGCTCCCGAAAAGGGCTGCGGCTGCGCTCCCAGCGCAACCGCGAATAATAAGAGGGTAGGTGCCAGCCGCATGAATTTACACCATTCTAGCCGGTTCCCGCCGCTGCCTCTAAACCGCCTATGGTATGCTGGCCTAAACAGGAGGGAATTTATGCGCAACATCGCGACCGCCGCTCTGCTGGTGTGTCTTTTCAGCCTTGGCTTGAGTGCGGCGGAAGTGCCGCAGGCCGGCCAGATAGCCCCAACCTTCACCCTGCCCTCGCAGGACGGAACCTCGATCGGTTTACACCAATTTCATGGCAAGTGGGTGGTGCTGTACTTCTACCCTAAAGATATGACCCAGGGCTGCACCATCGAAGCCCACAACTTCCAGGTGGATTTGCCTAAGTTCGATCAGCGCAACGCCGTCATCCTCGGCGTGAGCGTGGATTCCACCGACAGCCATCAAGCGTTTTGCACCAAGGAAAGCCTGACCTTCCGCCTGCTGGCCGATACCGATAAGAAAGTCGTCGACGCCTACGGGTCGCTGAACGCCCGTGGCATGGCCTCGCGCAACACGTTTCTGATCGATCCCTCGGGAAAGATCGCCAAGGTTTGGACCAGCGTCAACCCCTCGCACCATAGCGACGAAGTGCTGGCCGCGCTGGACTCGATGAAATAGCCTGGCGGCCTACAATTTCATGGCCGAGATCCGCTGCCTGACCTGTTCTCCCAGGGCCGTCGGTCCGAAATCGGCATTGCGCCGGAAAATCTCCGGCACCACTTCGTCGTAGGGCTTCACCGGGGCCTCCACTTCCCGAAAACCCAGGCTGGAGGCCATGAGGCAGGCCGCGCGGACCAAGTTCAACGGCTCGCGCGGGTTGCCGCAAATTTCCGCGTGGTGTTCCAGCATCACCGTCTGCAGGCTCTCAGGAAAGCCCCATTGGGTAGCCACCCGCGACCCCGCCTCACAGTGCTCGATGCCGAATTCAGCCAACTCCAGCAAGTTCGCTTCGTCGCCGCTCTCGAACGTCTTGGACATGTGCTTGGCATATTCGGGACCCAGGCTGAGAAACAAAGCCAGCCGTCCCAGGTCGTGCGTCAGGCCGGCCGTATACACGGATGGCTGGCGGCAAAGCTTGCCCATGAATTCCGCGATTACGGCCGTAGCCAGGCTGTGCTCCCATACCGCCGTCATGTAAGGGGTACGAGGCACGTTGCGCACATAAAAGCCGAAAGCGATGGTGCAACCGAGCGACCGTACCCGCTCCAGTCCCAAGAACGTCAGGGCGTGGCGGATGGTTTCAATCCGGGCGCGCAGGCCGAACTCGACCGAATTGGCCACCAGCAGCAGATCGGCGGTCAACGCCGGATCGGTCTTGAACGCCTCTTCGAAGTCGGCGAACGCCGAATCGCTTTCCACCGAGATATTCATGAGTTTGAGCGCGCTGGCGTGGAAAGGCGCCAGGCGCGACAGACTGATGTAGACATCCAGGTGCTTTTCCGCGCGGCCGCCGCGGTTGGTACCACCGGCCGGCGCTTGAGAAACGGCTGTTGTTGGAGAATTCCACGCCATCAGTTCTCTTATCGGCCTTATCTTGGCATGGTTCTAATTTTTCTAACTGCCCCAAGAGTTTCGTTCCGTAATCAATCGAATTGCATCCACTAAATGGGGTGAATACCTGGGAAGCGCCGCTCTCCACGGGCGAATCGTAGTATGTTGGCTGTGGTCGGGCCGCCGCTGGCTCAAATTATGTTAAGACTCTCGAAAAATGGAAGTTACTGTCTGCTGGCATGCCTTCTGCTTGCCTGGCCGGGCTTGCGCGCACAGCCGAAGGGTTCGGCATGTGCCGAGTGCGCCGCCTGGAACGCGCCGCAGAAGCCGTTTCGTATATACGGAAATACCTACTACGTGGGTCCTCATGGGTTGAGTTCCATCCTGGTAACCTCCGGGGCCGGGCATGTGCTCCTGGATGGTGCGCTGCCGGAGTCGGCCCGGCCAATTGCCGCCAGCATTCGTTCGCTGGGGTTTCGGATGGAGGACGTGAAGCTGATTGTCAACTCGCACGTCCATTTTGACCACGCCGGCGGCATTGCGGCATTGCAGCGAGCGAGTGGCGCAAGGGTGGTTGCCAGCCCGTGGAGCGCGGCAGTCATGACCAAGACCGGCGTCGGCCGCGACGACCCCCAGTACGGAACCATCCCCCCGATTGCGAAGGTGGCGCGCGTCGAGTTACTGCGCGACGGCCAGACGTTTCGCGTCGGGCAACTGGCCATCACCGCGCATCTGACACCGGGACATACACCCGGTGGAACAAGCTGGACCTGGCAGTCGTGCGAAGCCAGCCGCTGCCTGGGCATTGTCTACGCAGACAGCCTGGCGCCGATTTCGGCCGCCGGATTCAAGTTCACCTCGAGCCGCGGAGCTATTCAGGACTTTGAAAAGAGTTTCGCCTTCCTACGCGCGGCGGCTTGCGATATCCTCCTGACCACCCATCCGGATGCCTCCGCATTCTGGGCCCGCGTCGAGGAGCGGCAGCCGATGGTCGACCCGGATGCCTGCCGGCAACTGGCCGGCCGCGCTGAGGAGCAACTGCGCCGCCGCATCGCGGTTGAAACCGGGCGATAGGGCCTACCCCAAGGCTTCCAGCGCCTGTTCGAAATCCGCCAGCAGGTCGCGCCAGTCTTCGATGCCTACGGAAATGCGCACCAACCCGTCGGTGACTCCCGAAGCTTCCAGCTCGGCCGCGCTCATGCCCGAATGGGTGGTGGATTTCGGATGGCAGGTGAGCGATTCCACTCCGCCCAGCGACACCGCGCTCCTGGCCAGGCGCAAATGGCGCAGAAACTCGAACGCGGCCGGCTTGCCGCCGCGGAATTCGATGGAGAAGATGCCGCCCGGAAAGGCGCACTGCTTTTCGAAAATGCGCCGCTGTTCCGGATCTTCGAACAGGGTGGGATAAATCACGCGCTCGAGATGTTTGTTGCCGGCCAGAGCTTCCGCCAGCCGCTGCGCGTTCTTGCTCTGGCGGTTCATGCGCAGCGCCACCGTGGGCAGCCGGCTATCCAGCATCCAGCATTCGTCCGGTTGCAGGATGTTGCCGAACATGCTGCGCCGCGAGCGGATCTTCCGGATCAGCTCCTCGGAGGCGCCAATCGCAACGCCTCCCAACATGTCGCTGAAGCCGGCCAGGTACTTGGTGGCGGAATAGAGCGCCAGGTCCGCGCCCAGCTCCAGCGGGTGCTGAAACGTGGGACCGAGGAAGGTATTGTCGACCATCACCACAGGGTGATTGGGATGACGCACGGCGGCTATAGCGGCCCGCTCGATATCCGTCATGATGAGGGTGGGATTGGCGGGCGTCTCGATGAAGACGATGGAGCAATCGGCGGCGGCGGCGATGGCGGCATCGATACCGGCCGTGTCGCCCGCCGCCACCGGAATGCCGCGCAACCCGAACGGCTCCAGAAACTGGTGGATCAGCCCGGTCGTGCCGCCGTATAGCGGCGTGGTATAGACAATCGAGGTGTGCGGCCGGGCGCAGGCGAAGAAGGCCGTCATAATGGCCGCCATGCCGGAGTTGAACACCGCGGCGTGGCGCGCCCCGGCCTCGAGCGGCACCACGTGATCCTCCAGGATCTCGGCGTTGGGATGGGAGAAACGCGAATAGATCAGGTCGGCGCGCTCACCAGCGGCGGGTTTGATCTTGCCGGTGGTGATGGCAAAAGCCTGTTCGGCCGCTTCCGGACTGGCGAATACGTAAGTCGAGCTGCGGAAGACCGCCGGCCGCGCCGAACCGAGAGAAAGGCTGGGATCGAAACCGCGCGTCAGTACCGCCGTGCGCGGCCGTACAGCGGGATGCTGCGGGTCATGGTCGGACATGAAATCCTCCCTTTGCAAGTGTAGCGCCGCCGTCAATCGATGCAACTGAGAGTTTTCGGACCTCAGTCCGACCCGCGATATAATGGGCACTCCATTCATGAGAGGGGCTTCGAGACAGGATCCGTTTACGGTGAGTGCCAGTGTGGCGCTGGTGGCGCTGGTGTGCCTATGGGGATCGTTCGCCTCTTACGGTTTCGAAACCGCTTACCAGCGGCAAAATAGCGACCCCTACATGATTAGCCAACAGTTTGTCAGGTTCGAGCCATTGTTATCCACGGTGCCATCCGCAGTGCCCGAAGACGCCACACTGGGTTACCTGACGGACGCCTCGCCGGCGAGCACGACAGGCTTGGCTATGACCCTCGGCGCGCAATATGTGCTGGCGCCGCGCCTCATCGAGAAAGGCGCCACCGACGACCGGGTGATCGGCAACTTCACCCGCCCGGCCGACTTCGCCGCGCTCGGGCAAAGCTACCGGCTGCGCCTGGAACGCGACTTCGGCAACGGCGTGGTGCTCTTCCGAAAGGAACACTGATGATCGGACTGGTCTGGGCGCTGGAGGCGATCCTGCTCGGCTGCCTGCTGGTCTGGCGTTTTTCGGACTTGCCGGCGATTCGACCGGCATGGGCGCGGCTTTTATTGATCTTCGGCGCCGGCGCTGCTGGCGGCATTGGCCTGGTATCGTACCTGTTTTTCTTCTTTGGCGTGCTGCTCGGCTTGCCGGTTGCCGCTATGGTGCTCGAACTTGCTCTGCTGGCGTGGGCCGCATTCGAGGTGTACCGCCGGCAGGTTCCAGCCGTTCCGTCCAGCGGAGCTAGCGGGCGCCCGCTGCTGTTTCGGGTCGCCGGTGGCAGCCTCTTTTTGGCGCTTGTGCTGGCGGCGAGTGCAGCATGGACGGGTTGGGACGCGAATCCCCAGGGCAATTGGGACGCCTGGGCGATCTGGAACTTGCGCGCCAGGTTCCTCGCCGCCCCTGCCGGACTGGCGTGGCGCGCATGGTCTCCCGTACTCGGCGCCACCACCCATGCCGAATATCCGTTGCTTCTCTCCTCCTTTATCGCCCGGTGTTGGGCCTTCGGCCACTCGTTTGCCACGCTGGTGCCCGCGGCCACGGGCGCCATTTTCTTCCTGGCCCTGATTGCCCTGGCCGCCGGTACGATCGCGGTGCTTCGCGGACCGACGTTGGGTCTGTTAGCGGCGCTGGTGCTGACCTCGACCCCCAGCCTGTTGCACGAAATTCCCGCCCAATACGCGGACGTGCCGCTGGCGTGCTACATCGCCGGCGCCATCGCGTTCGCGCTCTTGCGCCGCCCCGCGCTGGCCGGCATCTTCGCCGGATTCGCGGCCTGGACGAAGGATGAGGGCCTGCTGTTCCTGGTCGTGTTCCTGGCCGCGGCCGCCGTGTTCCGGCGCCGCGAGGCCTTGGCGGCGATCGCCGGTGCCCTACCCGCCGCCGCAATCCTAACCTTCTTTAAGCTCTGGCTAGCCAGAGGGAACGGGTCGCTGCTCTCGACGAGCCTGCCCGGAGCGGCCCGCCGCATCTTCGACATGGGACGCTACGGAACCGTAACCGCCGCCTTCGGCCGTGGATTCCTCGACATGGCGCAAGGCTGGTATCACCCGATTTTGCCGTTGATCGTGCTGGCCGCCGCGCTGCGGTTCGACCGCGAGCGCCGGCGCGAGGCGGCCTTTTCGGGCGCCATCGGCGCAACCCTTTTGCTGGGTTATTTCGGAGTGTATATACTTACTCAGAACGACCTGGTGTGGCAGTTGCAGACCTCGCTCGACCGTCTCCTGGTGCAGGTGTGGCCCGTGCTGGTTCTGACCGCGTTCATCGCCCTGCGGATGCCTGAAACCGCCATGGCGGCAGAGCCCGCGCCGGTTCAGAAGGTGAGCAGGAAGGCAGCCAGGAAGGCCAGGCGGTAACGAGTTGGGCCTGACTGCGTAAAAAATCTTAAATTGAACCTTGACATCCCCCCCCCCCCCCGGAGGTCTAATTCGTAATAGTACGAAAGACTAAGTGGAGTTAGTCCTCACAGGATTCCCACTTACTCGGGGCGGTAAGTGCCGTCTTCCGCCGATACATTGGCTCCCGAATCGCGGTATTTGCGCGTTTGGCGCGGATACAAGCGGCGGAGCATTGGAGCAGGTTCGTGCGAATCCCGTGGAGTTTGTTCAGGCTCGCCCTCGCCTTCGCCGTGGGGCCGATGGCCCTGCTCGGCCAAGGCCTTGGTTTCGTCCCCGTCACGCCTTGCCGGATTGCCGATACGCGCAAGGCCGACGGGCCGTTTGGAGGTCCATCCCTGGCGTCTGGGGCCACCAGGAGCTTTGCCATTCCGAGCAGCGCCTGCGGGATCCCTTCCACCGCGGCTGCCTACTCGCTCAACGTCACTGTTGTTCCCGACGGCGCCCTCTTCTACCTGACCGTCTGGCCCACCGGCGAGTCGCAGCCAGTAGTCTCCCTGCTGAACTCGATTGACGGGCGTATCAAAGCCAACGCCGCGATCGTGCCCGCCGGAACCGGCGGCGCGGTAAGTTTCTACGCCGCCGGCCAGACGGACCTGGTGCTGGATATCGATGGATATTTCGTGGCGGGCGGCGGGCTGGCATTCTATCCCCTGCCAGCCTGCCGCGCGGCTGACACGCGCAACGCCACCGGGCCGCTCGGCGGCCCGTCGCTGGCCGGGGGCGCCGCGGGCCGCGCCTTCCCGATCCAATCGAGCTCGTGCAGCGTGCCGTCGAGCGCGCAGGCGTACCTGTTGAACTTCACCGTCATCCCGCCCAACATCGTGGGCTATCTCATTACGTGGCCAACCGGAGAGGCCCAGCCGCTTGTCTCGACGCTGAACGACCTGACCGGCACAGTCGTGGCCAACGCGGCCATTGCACCGGCCGGAACCGGCGGAAGCATCGATGTGTACGTCGCCGACAATACGGACCTGACGATTGATATCGATGGCTATTTCGCCCCCGCCGGAACCGGGGGCAGCCTGCTCTACACGCTTGTGCCTTGCCGCGCGCTCGATACGCGGAAGGCCGCGGGCGCGTTCAGCGGGATATTGTCGGTGGACGTGGCGGCAAGCTCGTGCGCTCCCGCCGGGGCGCAGGGCTACGTGGTGAACACAACGGTGGTGCCGCCATCGCCGCTCGGCTATTTACAGCTCTGGCCCTATGGGCAGCCGCAGCCGGCCGCCGCGACAGTGCTGAATGCGCTCGATGGCGCCATCACCAACAATATGGCGATTGTCCAGGACGCGAGCGGCTGGGTCGACGCGTACGCGACCAATTCCACCCAACTACTGCTGGATATCTTCGGGTATTTCGCCCCGGTCGGCGGAGCGGCGCCGCCGGTCGTAACGTCGATATACCCCGCCTCCGGCGCGCCCGGAACGCCGGTCACCATCACCGGGACGGGCTTCGGCACCACACAGGGCACGGTCGCCTTCGACGGCGTCCCCGCGGCGGTGGTGTCCTGGAGCGCCACCAGCATTGTCGCCGAGGTCCCGGTTGGGGCCACCGCCGGGTTCGTCACGGTCGACGCGAGCGGCTTTGCGCCCGTCGCTTCGGCGACTTCTTTCACGCCGCCGCCAGCTCCGGCCCTGACGGTTACCTCCGCCCATACGGGCAGCTTTACGCAGGGCCAGACCGGCGTAGCGTACACGTTGACCGTCACCAACGCCGGGGCTGCCTCCACCAATGGGACGGCGGTGACGGTGATCGACACGGTTCCCGTGGGCCTGATCCCCATGTCCATCGCCGGTTCGGGCTGGACCTGCGCTCAGCCAGCCGGGCCGTGCACGCGCACGGACGTGCTGGCCGCCGGGGCCAGCTACGCGCCCATCACCTTGACCGCGAATGTATCGCCGACGGCGCCATCCGGCGCGACCAACCAGGTGTCGGTTTCCGGGGGCGGTTCCGCCGGCGCCAGCGGCGGCGACCCCACCATCGTCGTGGCGCTGCCGACCTACGCCAACCCATTGGCCTTCGCCGTGCCGGTAAGCGTGGTAGGGGGCGTGCCGGCCACATTTTCGGTGACCTACACCGCACAGAACGGTCCGGCCGATATCGCTTCCGGGCAGGTAGTGATCGATGGCTGCTATTTCGCCTGGGACAGTTCGGGCAACGTGCTGTTGTACAGCGTCTCGTCCGGATACTCGAACGCCACCGGGGTGCTGGGGCAGGCGTCGCCCATTTGGGCTGGAAACTGTACCATCAACCTGCAGAGCTCTAGCCTGTCGAGGCCCGTCGGAAACCCGCATGCGCTGGTGCTGACGTTGAATATCGCTTTCCCGAACCAAACCTTCCCGGGCAGCCTCAGCAGCACAACCTCGGGGAGCTTTGTGGGGCCCCACGAGGTGTACGCTTGGGGCACGACCAACGAAGGGCTCAATACCGGACAGGTGGATCTCGGGTCCATGGTAGTGAGCCAGGGGCAGGATTTCACCTTGAACCTGGCTCCCACGGGCCAGGTCACAGTGCCAGCCGGCGCCTACAGCGTGCTGGATCTGGCGCTCACCGCGCAGCCCGTGGGCGGCTTCAGCGGCAGCATTTCGCTTTCCTATCAGCTCCAGGCGATGAACGAAACCTGCATGGCGCTCATCGGCGCACCGGGCACGATCGCGGCGAATGGGCAAGCCACCGTCGCCGTTCAGATCAGCAATTGCCCGGCGGGGGCGGCCGCGAACCTCTGGGTGCTGGGCTCGGCCATCGGCATCAGCCGCTCCCCGGCCGATAATCCCACCATGGTCTACGCCTTTCCCACCGGGAACTTCACCGTCGCGGTAGGCGTGCCTTCGCCGGTGACGCTGACGCCGCAGGGCCAGGTAACTTTCCCGGTGACGGTAAGCTCGGTCGGTGGGTTCGCCGGCACGCTGACCCTGAGCCTGAGCGGCGCCCCGCCGACGGGGGTAAGCTATTACTTCTCGCCGGCGCAGGTTACCCTGTACGGCGGAGGCACGGCAACCAGCTACCTGACGTTCACCGGTTCCACGGCCATGCCGGGCGGCAGCTTTGCGCTGGGAGTTACGGCCACGGCGAGCCTGCAAGCAAACAGCGCGGCTTTCACGCTTTCCACGCAGGTGACCACTTTCCAGGTGACGTCGGTGACGGGCAGCGGAATCGTGCAAAATACAGGACAGGAGGTCCAGATCACGCAGAGCGTTCCGGCCAACAACGCCCCGGAGTACACCACGTGCAGCAGCGCGGACCCGAACGTGACCTGCCAGGTGATTTCGTCGGCGCCGGGGACGGTGACGCTGGGCGTAACCGCCAGTACGAGCGCCGTACACGGCACGCGGGTGCTGAGCTTGAATGGGGGCGCGGGGGCCTCCCATTTGGCAATTGCGGACTTCGGGGGCGCGGGCGGGCTCAGCATCGACCCGTCGAGTATTCAGGCAGGCACGAGCACGCCCCCGCCGGGGGCTCAGATCTCCGGACCGATGCTGGACCCATACTGCGATGATGACGGGGATTGCGCGGGCCCGAGCCTGTACATCGAGCCCGTCACGGGCGCGGGGGGACTGGGGGGTTATATTGCGAGCCTCACCCCCGCCACCATCTACGCGATTCTCTACGCAAGCCCGAACTCCGCCGGCGACTACAACATTTTCGTTGACATGTGCGGTGGTTACTGGGACCCGGACGCGGAGAACTGGCTTTGCCAGTTCGGCCCGGCGGCGTTCACCGTGACCCCGGCAGCGGGGCAGCAGCCGACAGTCTCCTCAATAAGCCCGAACAGCGTCCTGGTGGGCGCCTCGAACGTGTCCATCACGATCAGCGGTTCAGGCTTCGGCAGCTCCCCGACTGTGAACCTGCCGCAGGGATTCACGAACGGCGGGCAAACTCCGTCCGCGGATGGGACCTCGATCGCCGTCGTCGTGAGCGTCGGGACCAACGTTCAGCGTGGGGCAAACAGCATCACCGTCACCACCGGGGCGGGAACGAGCAACCCTGGCACAATCACGGTTAATCCGGTGGTGGCCATGGCGCTGAAGCTCGTCGGCACGGTGATCAGCACGGATGGCAACTATTCAGAGGACAGCACCATCCAGGTTACGGCGGTGGACGCGAACAGCCACGCGCCCATAACGACCTTCACAGGAACGGTGAGCGTTGCGGAAGACGGCACCGCGATCTATTCGCAAAACACCGGCAGCGGCGGCTGTCTAGTCTACTTCCAGAACGCCTGTGTTGCCGCGTCCTCAATCACAA
Source organism: Bryobacterales bacterium (assembly GCA_003164035.1). GTDB lineage: Bacteria > Acidobacteriota > Terriglobia > Bryobacterales > Bryobacteraceae > JBEKYD01. The sequence continues at coordinate 28,406 of PLRS01000144.1, forward strand.
TCTCCACGGGAGGCACTGCGACATTCCTGGCGAGGTCCGTGGCGGGACCAAAGACGACTGGACAGAACGGGGCGCCGCCGGACCCCGCGTCAATCAAGACGACGAACTACCCTGTGGACGGCGGGGCATCGCTCGTGGTCCCCCAGTGGATCGTTTCCGGCAATCTGATCGACCCATTTGCAACTGGACCGGTATATGACTGGTTCCAGTCGAGAACCAAGGACATTAGGGAGCGGGCCACGGGGAACCTAGCAACTGTGCTGGCGGCCGTCAGTGGATACTCTTTGAACGGGATCCTCACGGGCGGCGGCCGGAGCATGGGCTCTTGGGGGAGCCTGACGTCCGTGGTAGAGTTCAACCCCTTCTTCGTTACGTTTCGGCTGGACTCAGCCGTCATCTCGTACTGCGGGCTTCCCGGCGCGCCACACGCGCTGGCCAACGCGCTATACCACGAGGCCCGCCACGCCTACCAGTTCTCGCTGATGAATGCGACCAACGACAACGACCACGACTACCTTGTGAACAGCATTCCCGTCGCGCCAAGTAACATCTCCGTCGACACGACCGCGTCGAGAACCGTCTGCGACGAGGTTAAGAACCTTACCTCTCAGATGTCGTTCTTGGGGCCAAACATCGCCGATTCATATGGGAGCGTCGCCAACAGCGTCCCGGGCGTTGGGTTCGCCATAGAGATGGACGCACATACTTTTGCCAGCCAGTACCAATAGCGCTGGTCGGCACGACGAAATAAAGGAGGTATGCGATGAAACACAAAGAGGTGCTGCTGGCGATAGCGGCATCGATATGTGCGGCCGCTTCGCCGGCGCCTTTTTCCTTCCAGCTCTGGTTGGTGGACCGCGTCAGCGCAGCGGCGAAGGAGGGGCCCCCAGCGCAGTCGAGCGCTCTGGAGATTCTGGAGCGCGTGGCCGAGGGCCGGATGCAGGACGCCAGCCCCGACCTGGAGAGCCGCGTGGGCCTTGAGCCGGGGAAGCTGCGCGGGCCCGAGTTCAAGGACGAGTCCGTTCGATCACATGCGCTGAGGAAGATCGGCCAGCTCGATCTGCCGGAAGCGCTCACGTACCTCCAGAACCTGAAGAGGGGGGACGTCGGGCCGGACACCTCTGGCCAGATGTGGTCCTCGGCCCAGATCGCGCTGCGCGAGGCGGAGTTGATCCGGATTCCGGACGAGCCGGCTAGGGTCCGGTTCCTGGAGGACACTACCGGCGAGAAGACTGCCGCGGCGTCGTGGGCGGTCGAGGAGCTTTGTAACCGGGGCAGCCGCCAGTCGCTCCCGTCCATCCGGGAATCCATTCTGAGGCGCGACCCGACGTCCCGGGGCGCGGACGAGATTACGTTCTGCGAGGCGCGAATGGACATAATCGCGCGCGACCCGGATAGAGCCAAGGCGCTCGGGTCGTTCCTTAGCGTCAGCAGCGGGGTCACCGATCACCACTTGCTGGGATGGACGATCAACCAGTTGCGCGCCCTGGGATCGCCGGAGGCGGAGGCGCAGGTTCAGCGGTATGCGGACGAGATCGAGAGCCTTCCCGATGACTCACCCCTTAGAAGAGCCCTATGGGGCGAGCGGGTCGGCATCAGGGGCATGGGACCGACGGAGCGGAGGTGAGGCCGGTGTTCGCTTGGTGCGGGGTAAACTTATGATCGAGTTCGTTCGGGTTGCAAGCGTCGGGGCCGTTGCGGCCCTTCTCGCGCAGCTTGCCGCGGCCCAAAGCGCCGCGACCGGCTCCATTTCCGGGCGGGTGGTTTCCGAGCAGGGGGTTTTGTTGCAGGCCAAAGTGACGCTGACGTTCGCGAGCGCGCGGGGGTACCCGGCACCGCCGCGGCGGGTGTCTACGGGGGCGGATGGGTCGTTCAGCTTTTCTCGCCTGGCTGCCGGGAGCTACGCTCTGTGCGCGCAGGTATCGGCCGCGGAAGCGGCGCCGGCGAATTCCCCTTACGTGGATACGTGCGTGTGGGGGTCGGGGCAGGCGCCGATTGCGGTGGCGGCGGGCCAGCAGGTTGGCGGAATCGTGTTTACGGCGGTGAAGGGGGCGTGGCTCGAGGTTCACGTGGCCGACCCGGATGGGGTGCTCCCGCCGGTGCCCATCGGCGGGCCGG
>PLRS01000103.1 GCA_003164035.1 Bryobacterales bacterium
CCCGTAGGACACAGAAAATCATAGCGGTTAACGGAATTCGGCGGCGTGGGTAAGCCTGCGTCCGGAAGGCCCGCGACGGCGAAATCCGGCGCACCTTTGGCCTGGCCAAAGCGACCGCGCCGAAACTCCCACGGCTCAACTCTTGGGCCTTTCGGGCGGCCGAGCCCGCCAGCCGTGGTGAAGCGTTATAGAATAGCTGTTCAAGAGGCCCTTCTCCTGAAACCGCCTGCCCGCCCGGACCGCCGGGGTGTAGGTCCAATAGTCCGCGATACGAGGAAAATCATGCCGCATCAAACCTATCTGGAATGGGTGATTCGAAATACGCGCACGCAGTGGTGGCACGACTCCGCCGAAGCAGCCGAGTTGGCACTGGGGCTGGAACGGGGCGCCATCGGCGTCACCACCAACCCTTACCTGGCGAATCTAGCCTTGGTGAAAGACCGTCAATTATGGGCCCCGGCCATCGAGGCGGTGCTCGGGCGCAACCTGCCGGCCGAGCAGAAAGCCGAAGCGCTGATGCAGATTGCGGTCACCCGGACGGCCGAGAAACTCATGCCGGAATTTGAAGCCAGCAAAGGCCAATCGGGCTTTGTCTGCGGCCAGGTGAACCCGTCGCGCGCCGGCGACCGGGATTGCATGCTGCCCATGGCGAAGCGGTATCACGCGTGGGCGCCCAATATCGCCGTCAAGCTGCCGGCTACCAGCGCCGGGCTGGACGTGATGGAGGACTGCATCGCCGAGGGCATCACCGTCACCATCACGGTCAGCTTTACGGTGCCGCAGGCTCTCGCCATCGGCGAACGGCACATGGCCGGCATCCGGCGCGCGCAGGCCAAAGGGATCGAGCCGGGAAAGTGTTTCGCGGTGATCATGATCGGCCGGCTGGACGATTATCTGCGGGAGGTTGCCCACGACACTCAGGCCGTCGCGACCGAATCCGATATCCGCCAGTCCGGTGTTGCCGCCACCAAACGCGCCTATCAAATCTATAAGGAGCGGGGCTACCAGGCGGTGCTGCTGATCGCGGCGCTGCGCGGCGACTACCACCTTACCGAAATCGCCGGGGCGGACCTGTTGATGTCCATCGCGCCGGCGTTTCAGGACATATTCGTGACCCGGGACCTGCCGCGGGAGGAGCGCATCGACCAGTCCGTGCCGGCCGACGTCATCGAGCGGCTGAGCCAGATGCCGGAATTCGTGCGCGCCTATGAGCCGGACGGCATGTCACCTTCCGAGTTCGTCGGCTTCGGCGCTACGCAGCGAACCCTCAGCCAGTTCGTGGAGGCCGGCTGGAAACTCATGGAGAACTACCGGTAAATGGCCTTAGCGGTGGAAGTGCCGAAACTCGGCAACAGCGTGGAAGAGTGCCTGATCGCGAAATGGCGAAAGCATAAGGGCGAGACGGTATCGGCGGGGGAAGTGGTGGCGGAGATCGAAACCGACAAGGCCACCTTCGAGGTGACCGCGCCCGCCGCGGGCACGCTGCTCGAAACCTTCTTCGCGGAAGGGACGCTGGTCCCGGTCTTCACCAATCTTTTTGTGATCGGCGAGGCGGGCGAGAGCGGGGAAGCGTTTCGCCCGCCCTCGGCCGCCTCGGCCCCGGCGGAAACCGCTAAGATCGCTGAGGAGACGCCAGCGGCCGTAGCGGCTGAGCGTCCGCCCGCGGCTCCGGCTCCGGTTGCGCCTTCCGGGGCGCTTAGCCCGCGCGCTCGCCGGTTCGCCGCGGAGCACGGCGGGGCCGGCACCGCTTTGCCCGCGGGCTCGGGCCCTGGGAGACGTGTGCTGGAAGAGGACTTGCGGCGGCAGTATTATACGTCGCCGCGAGTTTCGGTGGCGGCGCAGTCGCGGCTGCGGGAAGGCGCGGAGGTGCAAGGGCCGGGATCGGGGGTGGGGGGCATGATCCTCTCCTCCGACGTGGGCGCGCCTACGCCCGCGGCCCGGATCTCCGGCATCCGGGAGAAGATCGCGCGCCGCATGCGGGAATCGCTGGCGGCCACGGCGCAGTATACTTTGAACGCCTCCGCCGATGCCGGCGGCCTGTTGCTGGTGCGCGCCAAAGTCAAGGCGTCGAAGGGCGTGCCGGACATCAATATTAACGACCTGGTGACGTTCTGCACGGTAAAGGCCCTGCTCGAAGTTCCCGAGTTGAACGCCGAGTTCCTGGAAGGGCGGATCTTGAAACATGCCCAGGTTCATATCGGCTTTGCCTGCGATACGCCTCGCGGCTTGATGGTTCCGGTGGTGCGGGACGCGCACACCCTCACGGCCGGCGAGCTCTCGATCCGGATGAAAGAACTGACGGCGCGGGCGGTCGCGGGCACGATTGCAGTGGACGATCTGTCGGGTGGGACGTTCACGGTAAGCAATCTGGGCGGCCTCGGAATCGAATCGTTCACCCCGCTGCTCAACCCGCCACAGGTCGCCATTTTGGGAATAGACGCGATTGGGCTCAAAGCGGTGCGGCGCGACGGACGCATCGAGTTCATCGATTCCATCGGCCTGTCGATCACGCTCGATCACCAGGTGATCGACGGCGCGCCGGGTGCGAGATTCCTGAAAGTAGTCAAGGAGAAGATCGAAAACGTGGAGTCGCTATGTACGATTTAATCGTGATCGGCGCCGGTCCGGGTGGATATGAAGCCGCCGCTCACGCCGCCAGGATGGGCAAGAAAGTGGCGCTCATCGAAAAGGAACGTCTGGGCGGAACCTGCCTGAACGTGGGATGTATTCCGGCGAAGACGTTCCTGCGGTCGTCGAAACTGTTTCATGAATGCGGCGAGGCGGCCGCATTCGGGGTGCGCCTGGGCTCGGTGGAATTCGACATGCCCACGGTGGTGGCGCGTAAGAACCGGATTGTGGGCACGCTCAACAAGGGCGTGGAAGGCATGTTGAAACGGGCCGGCGTGGAGACGATCGCCGGCCAGGCGCGGCTGGAATCGCGCGGCGTGGTGCGGGTAGGCGACCAGCGCTATGAAGCGGCCAACATTTTGCTCGCCACCGGCTCGCGGCCGGCGGTGCCGCCCATTCCCGGAATCGGTTCCGAGCGGGTGCTCGATTCGGATACCGTTTTTGGGCTCGCGCACGTGCCCAAGACGATCGCCATCGTTGGCGGTGGTTTCATCGGGCTGGAGTTCGCCTGCTTCTTCAATGAAATCGGCACCAAGGTGAGCGTCTATGAGATGTTGCCGCAGATTGCCGCCGGGGCCGACCAGGAAATCTCCAGCCGCATGCTGCAGATTCTGAAGCGGCAAGGCGTCGAGTTCCACCTGTCGGCGAAGGTGCTGGGGATCGCGGGCGAGACCATTCAATACCAGGACGCCGGTGGATCGCCGGCCAGCGCCTCGGCCGAGTACATTCTGAACGCCACCGGACGGGCGCCGGCGGTCCGCGATCTGGGCCTGGAAGAAGCCGGTGTCGATTTCAGCCCCAAGGGGGTCAAGACCTCCGACCAGGGCAAGACGAACGTGGCCGGGGTGTGGGCCTGCGGCGACGTCACCGGACGGCGCATGCTGGCCCATGCCGCCACGCGGGAAGGGATAGTGGCTGTAAACAACATGTTCGGGAAGAAGGACCGTATCCGCTACCATGCCATTCCGGCGGTGATCTACACCCATCCGGAAGTGGCCTCGGTGGGGAGGACGGAGGAAGAGCTCAAGTCCGCGGGGATTGAGTATAAGAAGTCCGTCGTGCCCATGGCCGTGGCGGGAAGGTTCCTGGTGGAAAACGAGGGCGGGACGGGGATGGTGAAAGTGCTCGCAGGCGCGCGCTATGGCGAAATCCTGGGAGTACACGCCATCGGCGACGGATCGAGCGAATTCATCGTGGCCGCGGCGGCCATGGTGGAGACGGAGATGTGCGTGGCCGATGCCGCTGAGATCGTTTTTCCGCACCCGACGGTGTCGGAAGCGTTGCGGGAAGCGGTTCTGGGAGTCAAGCTGTCAGCGATCAGCGATCAGCAGTCCGCGACCCCGGCACACGCCGACCGCTGACGGCCGACAAATAGAACTTAGGAGTTAGAAGCTAGTACGCGGCGGCAAGCCGCCAGTGATCGGCCGCTCCGGCACATGCGCAGAGCTGATCGCTGACGGCTGACCGCTGACAGCTTTAGGAGTTAGATTGGAATGCCCAAGTCGATCATCATAGAACCGGAACAAGTATTTGCCAAAGGGACGATCCATCTGTCCGACATTCAGGTGAATGCGTATGAGCGCACGGCGGAGGAAGAACTCGCCACCTATTCTCGCGAAGACTTCCTGGCCATCTGGCAGGATATGTGCGCCATTCGGCAGTTCGAGACCATTCTGAATGAAATCAAGATCAAGGGAGCGTTTCAGGGCGTCACTTACAATCACGCCGGCCCGGCGCACCTGTCGATCGGACAGGAGGCCGCGGCCGTCGGCATGGCGTTCTCGCTGACTTCCGACGATCATATTTACGGCTCGCACCGCAGCCACGGCGAGATCCTGGCGAAAGGCTTCTCGGCTATCCGTCATTGGAGCGACGCGGAGCTGATGGAGCTGATGAAATCCTACCGCGACGGGGCGCTGCTGGGCCCGGTCGAAAAGGGATACCAGGGGAGCGTGAAGGGCCTGGCGCTGCGCTTTTTCGTCTACGGCGCTTATAGCGAGATTTTCGCGCGGGAGACCGGGTTCAATCGCGGCCTGGGCGGCTCCATGCACGCCTTCTTCACCCCGTTCGGCATCTATCCGAACAACGCCATCGTAGGCGGTTCCGGATCGATCGCCCCCGGCGCGGCCCTCTACAAGCGCGTCAACCGCAAGCCGGGAATCGTGGTCTGCAATATCGGCGACGCTTCGTTCGGCTGCGGCCCGGTGTGGGAAGGCATCACCTTCTCCGCCATGGATCAGTACCGCAAGCTGTGGGACGCCTCGCTGGGCGGCGGCCTGCCGATCATTTTCAACTGCATGGACAACTTCTACGGCATGGGCGGGCAGCCGATGGGAGAGACCATGGGAGTGCAGTTTATCGCGCGCATCGGCGCCGGCGTGAACCCGGACGAGATGCACGCCGAGCGCGTCAACGGCTACGATCCGCTGCCCGTGATCGACGCCTTCCGGCGCAAGCGGCGGGTCATTGAGGAAGGCCGCGGGCCGGTGCTGCTGGACACGATCACCTACCGGATCAGCGGGCACTCGCCCTCCGACGCTTCCAGCTACCGCTCCAAGGAAGAGATCGAGCACTGGCGGCATGCCGATTCCATCCACGCCTTCCACGACAAACTGCTGGCCAACGGGACGGCCGGTGAAGAGGCCCTGGCCGGCGCCCGCGAGAGCGTCGACAGCACGGTGTTCGAAATGTTCAAACTGGCGGCCGATCTGGGAGCCAGCCCGCGCGTGGGCCCCGCTTCCGAACTGGTTGGCTCGGTGATGTTCTCCAACCGCAAAATCGAGAAATTCGACCAGCGGGCACCGGAGTTTCTCCAGGATCTGGCGCAGAACCCCCGCGTCCAGCAGATCAAAGGGAAGGTTCGCACCGCTACGCAGGATGGAAAACCGGTTCCCAAGATGAAGATGTACAACATCCGGGACGGCATCTTCGAAGCCCTGCTGTACCGCTTCGCCATCGATCCCACCATGGTGGCCTTCGGCGAGGAGAACCGCGACTGGGGCGGCGCCTTCGCCGTCTACCGCGGCCTGACCGAGGCGTTGCCCTATCACCGCCTCTTCAACAGCCCCATTTCCGAAGCCGGCATCGTGGGCGCAGCCGTGGGCTATGCCATGGAAGGCGGACGGGTGGTGGCCGAGCTGATGTACGCCGATTTCATGGGGCGCGCCGGCGACGAGCTGTTCAACCAGCTCGCCAAATGGCAAGCCATGTCGGCCGGGCAATTGAACATGCCGGTGGTGCTGCGCATTTCGGTGGGCGCCAAGTACGGGGCGCAACACTCGCAGGATTTTGCCGCGCTGGTGCAGCACATTCCGGGATTGAAGATCGTCTACCCGGTGACGCCCTACGACGCCAAGGGAATGATGAACACCGCCCTGGCTGGCACCGACCCGGTGGTCTTCTTTGAAAGCCAGAAGCTGTACGACTACGGCGAGATGTTCGTCGAAGAGGGCGTGCCGGAGGGCTACTTCGAAATCGACCTGGCCGAGCCCTCGGTCAAGCGCAAAGGCAAGGACCTGACGATCGTTACGCTGGGGCCGGCTCTCTATACTGCGCTGGCCGCCGCTAAAGAGCTGCAGGAGCGTTTCGCCATCTCGGCCGAGGTGATCGACCTGCGCACCGTCAACCCGCTCCACTACGAGCCGCTGGCGGCATCCGTCCGCAAGACCGGGAAAGTGCTGCTGGTGACCGACGCCGTCGAGCGCGGCTGCGTGATGCAGACCGTGGCCGCCACTTTGACGCAGCTCTGTTTCGACGACCTGGACGGCCCGCCGGTAGTGGTCGGCTCGCGCAACTGGATTACCCCGGCGGCCGAGCTGGAAACGCTGTTCTTCCCGCAACCCGGCTGGCTGCTGGATGCCATTCACGAGCGCATCTTGCCTCTCAAGGGCCATCGGCCGGAAACCAACCAAACCTTGGGCGAACTGGCCCGCCGCTCGCGCCTGGGGATCTAGATCGTGCCCGAGGATGGATTGAAGATCGGGTTCGTCACCTGCGTCCACCCGTTCTACGACCTGCCGCCGGTCGCCGCCGAGCGGCAGCACGCCATTGAGGAACTGCGGGGAATCGGATGCGAAGTCATCGCCGCCGAGACTCCCCGCACGGTTTCCGACGCGATTGAGATTGCCGCCCGGCTGCGCGCGGGCGCGGTCGATGCGGTAGTCCTTTTCTTTTGCACCTGGGTAAGGGAAGAAATCACCCTGACGCTGGCCGGGGAATTGCGGGATGTTCCGATGGTGCTCTGGGCGCTGCCGTACCTGGAGAAGGACATCCCGATGCCCTCGCCCGTTACCGGGTTGGTCGCTTCGGGCTCGAATATCCGGCTCAGCGGGAAGCGCTTCGTGTACCTGGTGGGCCACGTCACGCCGCGGCAGGCGCGGCTAGTGGCGGGCGCCGCCAGGGCAGGGAAGGTTGCCGGCAGCCTGCGGCGGGCTCGGTTCGGCATGATGGGGTCTCCGTGTCCGGGCATGCTGGATGTGTCGGCGGACGAAGGGGCCATCGAAAAGACGCTGGGCGCGGCCGCGGTCCCGATCGACCTGGAGGCGTTGCTCGAAGCCGCGCGGTCGGCTTCCCCGGTCGAAGCTGCCGCGGCTGCCGAGCGGCTCCTCTCTCAAACCGGCGGCGCGAGGGACATCGGCCGGCAGGCGCTGGCGGAAAACCTTCGCCTGTACGTCGGCATTCGCGAGCTGGTGGGGAAGAACAAGCTCGACGCTTACTCGGTGCGATGCTGGCCGGAAATGCGCGACCAGCTCAAGATCACGCCCTGCGCGGCGCACGCCTTGATGTCGGAAGAGGGCGTCCCGAATTCCTGCGAGATCGATTTCCCGGCGTTGATCACCACCTATATCCTGAACCGGATGGCGGGGACGCCGGCGTTCAACTTCGACATTACGGCGTACTTGGAGAGCGAGGGCGCCATTCAGTTCGCCCACTGCGGCGCCGCCGCGCCGTCGCTCGCGGGCGATCCGAAAAGGGCCCTGGTCCGCGTGCACATGCGCACCGCGACCGGCGCCACCGTGGAGTTTCCGTTCCCGGAGGGCACCGCCACGCTGGCCAAGCTGCTGCGCCCGCGGGATGGCAAGTTGCGCCTTTTTGTCGCCCGCGGCCAGGTAATCCCGTCGGGCGATGGCGTGCGCGGCAGTGTAGCCACCGTCAGGCCGGAACCGAGCGCCGCGGCTTTCCTGGATACGATGATGCGGGAAGCCGTGGAGCACCACATCGCGCTGGTGTACGGCGACTGGACCGTCGAGCTGGCGCACTTCTGCGAGTTCACCGGGGTGGAATACTTTTCCTGAGGTCGGGCGGACGCCCGCTGTCCAGCTTAGTGCCCGCGTTCGGAACTATGGTGACGTATTTGGTGGGACAGGCCTCCCGGCCTGTCGTAGCCGCGAACCGGTTCTTCCACCCAACGACAGGCCCGCTTCGTCGATGATGAAAATGGCGGCGCGAAGGCGGATGGAGGACAAGGATTTCGGGTTGGTGAGGACGGTGCGGAGGGCTTTCAAAGGCGAGGTCGGCGAGATCGGCGGCGCGGTCGTGGTGGGCACTGGCTAATGCCTCGCGGAAATCATCCGAGCTGCGCCAGTTGGCGATGGTGCTGCGATGGATGCCGGCTTGGGCGGAGCGTCGGTCAGAGTGGCGCCATTGGACACGGCGTCGGCGACCTGGAGCTGTTGGAAGGTTAGACGGAACTCGGTTTCCGAGGCCGGCCGGTCGTAAGAATTCTGGGATCGAAGAAGAACGGAGCGACCTCGACCACCCTATGCGATGCCAGCGGCCGGAGTACTTTAGCCCTCCGGCGCCGGACAAATCCGCATAACCTTCTCTAGCGATGCGCCAGCACAGCATTGGCGGCCGCTTCTAGGCGAGCATTCCGTAGTCGATGCAGCCCAGGATGCGTTCCACCTCGGCCTCATTGCCGGCTCGGATCGCCTGGAGCGGAGTTTGATTGTTCAGATCTCCACATTCGCTCGATAACCATTTCCGGGCCGTGCGCTCGGGACCAAAGGTTTCCAGAGCGTGAGCGACAAGACTCGGGCTTGCCATGTCTTGTAGTTTACCCGGGCGTGCCCTCTTCGCAGGGACGGGCGTGGCAGCCTTCGGCGTATTCTTTGAGGGTCCAGTATTCGCCGCCTTGGAGGGGGTTCGGTGGAGCGCCCGAATCGCCGCGTCGGTTGGAACGTCGCCGATCTTCACGAAGCGGAAGCCTTTTTCCCTGGCCAGAGCGGAATCGCCGGGCAGTCGCACTCCGGTCGCCTGGATGTTCAGTCACGAAAGAAGGTCTGTGAGACGCCCGTCGGCATCCACGAAGACTTTGATGTTCCCACCCCGCAGCTTGGCCACAACTTTATTATCTACGTTCGGCCGTGCTCCGGGTCGCTGCTGCCGCCCTTCACCCCACCGGCACTTGTTCGACTACCTGAATTCCGAAGCCTTCCAGGGCGACGATGCGGCGGGGATGGTTGGTGAGGAGGCGGATGGTGTGGAGGCCGAGGTCGGACAGGATTTGGGCGCCGATGCCGTGTTCGTGCTGCAGGAGGCGCTGGCCCTCCGCGCCTTGGTAATGGCGGAACTCGCGATTGTGGGAAACCAGGCGGGCGGGTTGGCCGTTATCCAGCGCCAGCCGGAATCCGGGGCCGCTTTCGTGCAGGTAAACCAGCACGCCGCGATTTTCGGCAGCAATTTGACGCAGGGATTCGCGCACCAGGCGCTGGCAATCGCAGCCGGTAGAGCCGAAGACGTCGCCATAAAGGCAGCGGGCGTGCATGCGGACCAGGACGTTTTCGGCCGCGGCGACGTCGCCGCGCACCAGCGCCAGGTGGTATTCGGGGTTGAGCTCGCTGGTATAGGCGATGGCGCGGAAAGGGCCGAATTCGGTATCGAGGACGCCTTCGCCGGCACGCCGCAGGAGGTGTTCGGTCTTCATCCGGTAGCGGATCAGCTCGGCCACCGACAGCATTTTCAAATGGTGGCGGGCACAGAACGCCTCCAGTTGGGGAACGCGGGCCATGGTGCCGTCGTCGTTCATCACCTCGCAGATCACGCCGGAAGCGTCGAGCCCGGCCATGCGGGCCAGATCCACCGAGGCTTCGGTTTGCCCGGCGCGCACCAGCACGCCGCCATCGCGGGCGCGGAGGGGAAAGACGTGGCCGGGGCGGGCCAGGTCCTCCGGACGGCAATTGGGGGCAATGGCCTGGAGAATGGTAAGGGTGCGGTCGGCGGCGGAGATGCCGGTGCTGACGCCTTCCCGGGCATCGATGGATTCGCAGAAGGCGGTGCCGAAATTCGAGGTGTTACGCTCGCTCATCAGGGGCAAATGGAGAGCGTCGCAGCGTTCGGCGGTCAGAGGCAGGCAAATCAGGCCGCGGCCATAAGTGGCCATGAAATTGACGATTTCGGGGGTTACTTTTTCGGCGGCGATGGTGAGGTCGCCTTCGTTTTCACGGTCTTCGTCGTCCACCACCACCACGATCCGCCCGGCGCGGATTTCTTCGAGCGCCTCGGGCACTGAGACAAAGGGCATCGGTTTTATTGTAGCGGTCAGCGATCGGCTTTCGGTGCTGGCGGTGGCGCCCGGCTGCTGAACCGATTTCGGGACTTTGCAGCTTGGGCGCGGCAACCGCTCCCTCACGGTCGCGGCCCGGTTACGAGTACGCCGTTTTTTCAGTCACTTACCGAGCCGCGACCGTAAGGGAGCGGTTGCCGGGAATGGGTGCGGCGGCTGATCGCTGATCGCTGAGAGCTGTTTTTGCGTTATCGTAACGATCAGATGGGAGAAGCCTACATCCGTGTCTCGAACCTGGAAAAGTCGTACCGGTCGGGGGACAGCCTGCTGACGATTTTTTCCGGGCTAAACCTGGAGGTGGAGCGCGGGGAGATGCTGGCGTTGGTGGGGGAATCGGGTGCGGGGAAGAGCACGCTGTTGCACCTGCTGGGCGGTCTGGACAGCCCTTCGAGCGGTACGATATACTACGGAGGAAGAGAGATATCGGGACTCGCTGAAGCTGGCCGGGCGGACTTTCGAAACCGAGAAATTGGATTTGTGTGGCAGATTCACTATCTCCTGCCGGAGTTTTCGGCGGTTGAGAACGTGATGATGCCCCTGCTGATTCGAGGTATGCCGCGGGACCGAGCCCGGAGCCAGTCGCTGGCGAGGTTGGAGGAGGTAGGGCTGGGCGCGCGGGCGTCTCACCGCGCCGGGGAGTTATCGGGAGGCGAGCAACAGCGCGTGGTGCTGGCTCGTGCCCTGGTAGGCAAACCCTCCGTGCTGCTTGCCGACGAGCCCACCGGCAATCTCGACTTTCGGACCGGCGAGATGATTTTCGAGTTATTGGAAGATCTGCACCGCACTCACCATCTCACCTCGATCTTCGTCACGCACAATCTCGGGTTTGCCCGGCGGTGCAGCCGGCTTTTGAGCCTGGAAAGCGGGGTACTGGTCCCGGACCGCGCAAACGGTTCGCAACCTGGAGGCGTGCCGGAGTATCTTTAGAGGTTAGGGGGGCGTAACAAATCTATGTTTGAGCGATACACGGAGAAGGCGCGGCGGGTGATCTTCTTCGCCCGCTATGAGGCCAGCCAGTTTGGCAGTCCTTATATCGAAACCGAACACCTGTTGTTGGGTTTGCTGCGTGAAGATAAGGCGCTGGCCAACCGGTTTCTCCGTTCCCACGCCGCGGTGGAATCCATCCGCAAGCAGATCGAGGGCCATACCACCATCCGGGAGAAGGTTTCCACCTCGGTGGATCTGCCCTTGAGCCACGAATGCAAACGCGTGCTGGCGTACGGGGCGGAGGAAGCTGAGCGTCTGAACCACAAGCATATCGGCACCGAGCACCTGCTGCTGGGGCTGTTGCGGGAAGAGAAGTGCTTCGCCGCCGAGATCCTGCACGAGCGCGGCCTGCGCCTTTCTACCATCCGCGAGGAACTGGCGCGTTCGCAGAGCGAAAAAGTGGCCTCGGCCCGCCCCAAGGAAAGCTCCCTGCTGGCCGAGTTCAGCCGCGACCTTACCCAGGCGGCCATGGACAGCACGCTGGATCCGCTGATCGGGCGCGATTACGAGCTGGAACGTGTAGTCCAGATCCTCTGCCGCCGCACCAAGAACAACCCGGTGCTGATCGGCGAACCGGGGGTGGGCAAGACCGCCATCGTGGAGGGCCTGGCGCAGCGCATCGCCGAAGGCGACGTGCCTTCTTTTCTGGCCGATAAGCGGATTCTGGCGCTCGACCTGTCGCTGATCGTGGCCGGTACCAAGTATCGCGGCCAGTTCGAAGAGCGGCTCAAGACCATCATGANNGAACGCCATCATCTTCATCGACGAGCTGCATACGCTGGTGGGCGCGGGATCGGCGGAAGGGTCGCTCGATGCGGCCAACATTCTGAAACCGGCGCTTTCACGCGGGGAGATCCAGTGCATCGGCGCCACCACTCCCGCCGAATTCCGCAAGTCGATTGAGAAAGACCGGTCGCTGGAGCGGCGTTTCCAGGCGGTGAAGGTACCGCCGCCGTCGGAGATCGACGCGGTGAAAATTCTGTTCGGCATCAAGGACCGCTACGNNATCGACCTGATCGACGAGGCCGGGGCGCGGGTAAAGCTGCGGCAGACCACCCTGCCGGCCGAGCTGGCCGATATCCAGAAGCGGATCAAATTCATCGTCCACCGGATGGAAAACGCCATCGCCAACCACGAATTCGAGAAGGCGCGNNGAGCGCGAGAACATGCGCCAGCTCCGCGAGAAATACAACCTGGACGATTCCTCCACCGGGTGCGTGACCAAGGACGATATCGAAGACGTGGTGGCGCGCTGGACCGGCGTACCCATGACCTCCATCAAGGAGGAAGAAATCACCAAGCTGCTGCGCATCGAAGAGGAGCTGCACAAGCGCGTCATCAGCCAGGAAAAAGCCATTTCCGCGCTGGCCCGCGCCATTCGCCGCTCGCGCGCCGGGTTGAAGGCGGGCAACCGGCCGGCCGGCTCGTTCCTGTTTCTGGGCCCGACCGGCGTGGGCAAAACCGAAGTGGCGCGCGCCCTGGCCAGCTTCCTGTTCGGCAGCGAAAAGAGCCTGGTGCGCTTCGACATGTCCGAGTACATGGAAAAGCACTCGGTTTCGAAGCTGATCGGCTCGCCTCCGGGATACGTAGGCTACGAAGAGGGCGGCCAATTGACCGAGCGGGTGAAGCGCAATCCCTATTCGATCATCCTGCTGGATGAAATCGAAAAAGCGCATCCGGACATTTACAACATATTGCTGCAGGTGTTTGAAGACGGCCAGTTGACCGATGGTCTGGGCAACCAGGTGGACTTCAAGAACACCATCATCATCATGACCTCGAACCTGGGCGCGCGTTTCCTCGAAAAGCGCGGAAACCTGGGCTTCTCGGCTCCGGCCGGCGATGGCATCCCCTCCAAGGTCGAAGACATGGTGCGGAGCGAAGTGAAGAAGGCCTTCAATCCGGAATTCCTGAACCGGCTGGACGAGGTGATTCTATTCAGCTCGCTCACCGACGGGGACCTGATCCAGATCATGGATCTGCTGGTCGACCAGGTCAACGTAAACCTGGTGGCGAAGCAGGTGAAGATTCGCCTGTCGGCCGACGCCGCCAAGTACATTCTGGAGAAGACCTGCGCGGACCGCAGCTACGGCGCCCGCCCGCTTCGCCGCGCCCTGCAGAAGTATATCGAGGATCCGCTGTCGGAATCCCTGATTCAGGGTTCGCTGCCGCGCCCGTCCGAGCTGGAAGTTTATCTGGGCGAAACCGGCATTTATTACCGGCAGGTATCGGGTGAAGGGGAAGCGGCCGTGACGGCCGGGGCTCCCGCCGAACCGGTACCGGGTACGCTGCTCTACACTTTCTGAGCGCCGGTTGGCGGTGAAAGCGAAGGCGGAAGCGCTACTCCGTATCGCGACAAGCCGCAACGAAGTCCAACCATAGAGTCGACCAAACCAGGCCGCCGAAGGGCGTCGGCGTACGAAAACGCCTGCTCCACGAGAGCAGCCAATTGCGGGGCAGACCACGAAAAACGACGGTCTGTCCCACGGCACCGCGCCTGCGGCACGGTTGATTTATCGTCCTTGGAGACGGCTGCTTCCGGTGAGAATCCGATGCGGTGCCCGTCCCCACTTCTTTTTGACGAGAATAATTCCGGCGCGCCGGCACTTTTTCATTCGGATGCCTTTCATACCGGTTCGCAAACCGATGGGCGCCGCTGGCCGGCCGGACGGCGCCCGGTTGTACCGCAGCGAGATGCACGCGCACCAGTGGATTGCCTTCGTCCCGGAGGTGGGTTGGTGGATCTTCCCGGACGAAGTGAACGGATGGAGCGACCGGAGGGTGGCGATCAGCCTGGATCGGGGCCTTCTCCGGCCGGTAGGCGCGCGCCGGGCGGCGCACACCGGTTTCCGCACGCCGATTGGAAGACGGCGCGTGTGTGCCTTTGGGGTAGGTGTATGACTACGGCGCGGCCCCTCGATGGGTGGGGACTCACCAGGCTGGAGACACGCATTCGCCGTGCCAGAAAGCTGCTGCTGTACACGCGCGAATCCGACCCCAGCTTCGAACGCCGTCTGCGCCTGTTGATGCGCCTGGTGAAAGAGCGCGAGAATGGCCGCCGTTAGGGGGCTCGTTCCGGCTGCCCCGGGCGAAGCAGTCGAAGGCCGTGTCATGATGGCAACAGAGCGGCATGTACTCCGACCTTCTGCTCGAACATTTTCGGAACCCGCGCAACGTGGGCGAACTTGCGGCGCCGGCCTTAACGGTGGAAGCCGGCAATCCGGCCTGCGGTGACATCCTGCGGCTCTCGGTGCGATTTGAAGACGGGAGGGCCGAAGAGGCCCGCTACAAAGTAAGGGGCTGTACGGCTTCGATCGCCGCCGGATCGGCACTCACCGAGTGGATATGGGGCAAGACCGCCGACGAACTGGCGGCCTTTGACACCTCTATTATGGAGAGGGCGCTAGGAGGGTTGGAGGCCGAATCGAAGCACGCGGCCGTCCTGTGCGCGGATGCGCTCAAGCTGCTGCTGAAGCGGCGCTCGCGGTAAGGAACGCACCCCTTTGACCGCGGCGCGGCTGGTTGCGGCTATGCCGGCGATTCACCCTCGAAAGCGGCGACCTCCTGTCGCAGGGCGTCCAACTCGCCGCGCAGGGCCGCCAGGGACTGGCTGCAGGCCGCGATCTCACCGTTGATCGCGTACTGTTCCAGGCGTTGGCAGACGGCGGCCGCGCGTCCAGCCCCGACGTTGGCGCAGGCACCCTTGGAATAGTGCGCCAGGCGTCGGCAGGCAGGCATGTCGCCGGCTTGGATGGCGGCATCCAAGCGCAGCAACTGACTCCCGGTATCGTCGAGGAGCACGCCGAGGACCTCGCGCATCAGTTCCTCATCATCCATAGTGATATCCTTAAGCTGCGCCAGGTCAAGGACCGCATCGCCGAGAACCCGCATATTCTCAGTGTGAGGGAGGAACGGGAACCAGGCAATGAGTGAAACCGCCTAGTTTCGGGACGAGAGGGCTTTACCGCCCGGTCGCGGCACGCCGGCGTGGCGACCCGCCGACGGCCGACAACTTCTAACGTAGTGTCCACGAAACAGATGAGCAGGCACGCGACGGAAGGGCCGCCATGAATGGCTCACCACGTTAGCGCGGCCGGGGCAGGCCCCATTGGAAATTCGCGCGGACGATGTGCTGCTGCCCGTCCACAGTGGTTGAAGCCATCGGACCGGGCGCCAGGGGGGTGCCGAATCGCAGGTCGAAGACCTCGACCAACTTTCCGCCGTCGATGTCGGGCGCGGGCGAGACGCGCCACAAAGGAATCTCGGCGAATGTCAGGAACTGGCGGAAGATCGCCGACTGCCGTGCCGCATCGATAGCCGGATCGGGCTCAGGCTTGAGAAAAATCACGGCGCGGGAGGGATCGAAATCCGCGGCCAGATCGAGGTCGGCGACGGCATCGAAGTCCGCCGTTTCGACGACGCCACGCCAGCGTAAGGGATTGGCGGCATCAGGGAAGGCGGAGGTCCGTAGCGGCGCCGACTGGCGATAGAGGCGCGAATCGAAGATGGCGACGGCGCGGGCGTGGAAGGTCGCCCGCGCACCTTCGTAAGCCAGCAAAAAGGCCAGCGCGGTCCATGCCGCGGCACGGCCGTGGCGCCGGTTGAGGGGCGCTCCGGAAGCGATTTCCGAACCCACCAGCCGTGCCAGAAAAGGTCCCAACAGGCAGATTCCGAGCCCCGCCCAGAGGCACAGATCGATCACATTAGTCCAATCCAGGTGCAGCCACCGAGGCGAAAAGGGCAGCAGCAGGCGGATACCGTAACTGTTGGTCCAATCCAGGAGCAGGTGCGAAGCCACGGCGATCAGGCTGGCACACCACGCCCCCAGCCAGTTGACCGGCTTGCGGCCGATCAGCCGCACCACCAGCACGGGCAGCAGCGCCATTGCCGGCATGGCCACCAGCGAGTGAGTCAGGTGGCGGTGATAGTGGAGGTAATTGAGGGAGCCACCGGCCGCGGAGACGATATCGATGTCGGGCGCATTGGCGGCCAACATCAGCATCGCGGCCGCGCCCGGCGTCCAGCGGTTCAATCCGGCACGGCTCAGCAGTAATCCCGTAGCCGTGTGTGTGAGCGGATCCATTGGAGGGAAGTTCTATTGTAATTCAGAGCGGGGGACAGGCCCCTGTCGCCGACGCGAATCCGCGACAGGGGCGCGATGGACAAGTGACTAGGAACAGGACTACCTGAGGACAGGTGGTACAGGGACAGTCTTAGCTCGCGCGAAAGTGAAAGCTACGCGGACAAGGGCAATTCCAGTAGTTCCTCCTCCGCCTCCTCCTCCTCCAGCCCCGGTTGGGCCTTGTTGATCACTCCGGCGAAGTACTCGCTGACGGGGTAGAGAGCGTACGGCTTGAGGTCGGCAAATCGCCGGCCGAGCAGTTGTTCGATCCGGTACACTTCATGAAAGAAAGTGCCGCGATCGATCTTCAATTGCCGGCAGCATAAGCGCCAGTCGGCACCCAGTAAGAAATGATACCGGAAAAGTGTATATTCCGGTTCCGTTAAAACACGGCGAGTTACGAGGCAAAAATCGGCCGCATATTCTTCTTTTTTCCGAGAATAAGACCGGCGGCCGTCCCGTCCTCCCAGGTGATCCCAGGAGACCGTACTGGTGTGCGCGCCCAACTCGACACACTCTCGGAAGCGGTTGTAACAAGTGCGGAAAATGCCCCGAAAGACGCAGTAACATGGAACTTCTTTGTCGCGGCGAACAAGGCGCGTGCCGGCTCCGTGACAGTAGACGCAGGTAGCGCGTGCCAGACCAATGGCGTTGGACCGACTCCAATTCATAACTTAAACCCTTTTCCTTCCCGGGGATGGCCTGTCCTGCAAGGCCTCCTCTATCCTGGCATTAAATCTAACATTTATTAGAATTCAGTCAATTAAATCAAACAAATTATTCTCTGATTTTTTTATTTTCGCGTTAAAGGCAGGGCATAAGCTTGTTTCGGATAAAGACTTATCTCCCATTTGACGAACCCCGAACGTTTGCTATAGTGGACCGTAGTCGGCAAGGAAATAAGAGGTAATCTTATTACCTATTTCAAATCGAAATATATCGCGAGGGTTGGATGCTGGGTCTAGCCGAGCTGCGGGGCCGCCTCGTCCTCCGTCTCAGGGACATGGTTCGTAACGGTGAGCTGACCGAACGCGCCCTGGCGCGCACCACTGGTGTGTCGCAACCGCACATTCACAATGTTTTGAAGGGCAAACGGGAGCTGTCAGTGGAAATGGCCGACGTAATTCTGAACGCCCTCAATCTGGACGTTTACGATCTGGTCAAGCAACCGGCTTCGGGCGACAGCAACCGCGCGACCGCGACCGAGTAGCGTTCCATGCGCTTTCGGCGGAATCGAAGCATAGACCAAGAGTACTACGAACGACCGAATCCATCTACACTGGTGGTATGGAAACCTTCGAGCACGTCTTCGAACAGTTTAAGGTTGCGGGCAAAGACCTTGCCGGCAAGGTGCGCGAGCTGATTCACGAAGGCAACGTTCGGCGCATTATTCTCAAGAATGAAAGTGGACACACATTGTTCGAGATTCCGGTCACGGTAGCCGCGATTGGCGTGGTGGCTGCCCCGGTGCTGGCGGCTGTGGCCGCGCTGGCGGCGATGATCTCGATGGGGACAATCGTAGTCGAAAGGACGCAGCCGCCTTCCGGTGGCGCTGCCGGTCCGGATAGCGGCGCCCCGCCCGAAGCAGGGCCGAAGCCGTCCTGACCGCCTGGTGTCGATCCCTCCAAGTGTTGTTATGGTAAGGAGGGAGGAAATGTGGCGCGTTCCCAACGCGTGGGCGAGACCTGGAGTTTGCGGCTGGAGCGGCTGGCCCGCAACATCGAGCTTCTGGCGGAGAAAGACGAGCGGTCCCTCGAGCGGGTCCTCGAGATGGGTGCTTTGCGCCGCGCCGCGGCCGCCGAATTGCACGCCATCTGCGCCGAATTCGTGGAGGCGCTCAATGGTTTGCTGGCCCGTTCCCTGGTGGAATTGGACCCGCCCGAATATCGCCCCGAGGCCTTTCAGGAAGATGGGGCCAATCTGGTACAGGTAAACGTGCGCGGGCGCATTCTTCAAGTGGAATTTCACACCACCCAGGATCTCCTGTCCACCGAAGAGTTCCGCGTGCCCTACACTATGGAAGGCTTTGTCCGCGCCTTTAACCAGGAATTGCTGGACAAGGCCCTGATCGAAGAACAGCTTCTGTTTTATACGGTGGAGCCGGACCGCCGCATGTGGCGCTATTTCGACGCCCGTACCTACCACACAGGCCCGTTCGACCTGGGATATCTGCTGTCCTTGATGGAACGCATCGTCAACTGAACCGGATGGCCCGGGATCGCGGGAATAAGAAAATCGAATTTGACGTATCGAAAATTCCGTTTGGTGGCGTGGCGGAGCCGCGCGAAAATGTGTGGTTGCCATGTTTGCCGAGGGAGGGCCACGAATGCCCATGATCTTACGAAAGTTCCTTTTCCTGCCGTGCGCGGCGATGCTGCTGATGGGGCAGACGCCGCCCGACGTCGCTGCCCGGTTGACGGCGGTGGAAGCGGCCGCTAAGGCGGCGCAGAGCGCGGGCGACAATGCCTGGATGCTGATGAGCGCGGCGCTGGTGCTGCTGATGACCGGACCCGGCCTGGCGCTCTTTTATGGCGGATTGGTGCGCCGCAAGAACGTTTTGGGCACCATGATGCAGAGTTTCGCGTTGATGGCGCTGGTCACCGTAATCTGGGCCGTGGTGGGATACAGCCTGGCCTTCGGGGGATCGGGACCGTACCTGGGCGACTTACGGTTCGCCTTCCTGCGCGGCGTGGGCAGCGCCCCCAACGCCGATTATGCGGCCACCATTCCGCAGGCGACCTTCATGGTGTACCAGTTGATGTTCGCCATCATCACGCCGGCGCTGATCTCGGGTGCGTTCGCGGAGCGCATGAAGTTCAGCGCCATGATTGTGTTCACCACGCTGTGGAGCCTGCTGGTTTATTTCCCCATGGCGCACATGGTATGGGGCAAGGGCGGGCTGCTGAACGCCTTTAGCGGCGGCACGATTCCCTGTTTCGACTTTGCCGGCGGGACGGTGGTGCACATTACTTCCGGCGTATCGGCGCTGGTTTGCGCGCTCTACCTGGGCAAGCGCGTCGGCTATCCGGAGTTGGCGATGAAACCGCACAGCATGGTGCTGAGTTTCATCGGCGCGTGCCTGCTGTGGGTGGGGTGGTTCGGGTTCAACGCGGGCTCCGCGCTGGCGGCCTCGCCGCTCGCCACGAGCGCTTTCGTGGCCACCCATTTCGCCGCGGCGGCGGCTACGCTGGGCTGGATCGGGGCGGAATGGATTCACGACGGGAGACCGAGCGTGCTGGGCGGTATTTCCGGCGCCGTGGCGGGGTTGGTGGCCATCACGCCGGCTTCGGGCTTTGTCCAGCCGTTTCCGGCGCTGCTGATCGGATTATGCGCCGGCATAGTTTGCTACATGACGGTGACAAAAGTCAAGGCCCGGTTCGGCTATGACGACTCGCTGGACGCCTTCGGGGTACATGGTTGCGGCGGTACCCTGGGCGCCTTGTTGACCGGTGTCTTCGCCACCAACCTGATCAACGGCGGGTTGAAGGACGCAGCCGGAAATCCGCTGCCGCTGGGGCTGGTGGATGGCCGCGCCGGACAGGTGTGGAACCAGGCCATCGGCTGCGCCATATCCTGGGGCCTCGGCATCGTGGGTACGCTCATCATCTTGAAGATCACCGACGTGCTGATCGGCGTGCGGGTGACGCCCGAACAGGAAGAAACCGGCCTGGACCTGAGCATGCACGGCGAAGAAGGCTATACCTTCGAAGCGTAGAGGGCCGGACAGCCTGCTGGGAGGAGAGTCCGAACCTACTGTATGGAAATATACAGTAGCCGAAGGCTGTCTCTGGGGTGTGCCTGACTAACGCGAAGCGATCTTTTGTACTACGATTACTATGACTGTTATTGGATGGCTGTTTTCAACGGAGGGGAAATGGTCACTCTATCTTTCGAGCGGAGCGTACTGTCCGCGCTGGCCACCGAGTCCAGTGCGGTATCGCGCAGAATTGCCAAACGCGGCGTCGTCTACGCCGGAGGGAGCCGCGATGACAAGGTCTACCTGGTTGTCGCGGGACAGGTTAAACTTATCATGCAATCGCCTGCCGGCAAGGAGTGCCTGCTGGGCATCCACACGACGGGCGACTTTTTCGGCGAGAGTTGTTTGTCCGGCGTTCCGCGGCATGAAACCGCCGTCGCCATGAGCAATATCGTCGTCAAGCAAGTTAGCGGATCGCGATTCCTGGCGCTGATGCTGGAATCCGGTCTCATCGGCGATCTGGTCCGGTACCTTGCGGGACGATTGTCCGAGCAGCAGCAACTCATCACCAACCTCGCCACGGCCGGTTGCGAATACCGGCTGGGGGTCGCGCTCTTACGGCTGTCAGAGAAGCTTGCATCGTGCGATTCCTATGGTCTGGCACAAAAGATATCGCATCAGGAGCTGTCGCAAATGGTGGGTACTACGCGACCGCGCGTCAGCGAGTTCATGCAGCGCTTCCGCGACCGCGGCCTGATCGACATCACACCCGATTCGCGGATATTGGTCAGAGAGCAGCTTCTCCGGCAGTACCTCGAGATGTGCGAACAAGAGCCTGGTTGGAGCGCCGCGGCTTGCTGAAATAATTCCCAGGGGTTGTCCAATTCTGGACCGATAATTCCGGTCATCTCGTTTAGTCTGGTCGGAAGAAAACCGGAGGGTGCCACATGCCGCCTACTTTGACCTATCCAGGCGTTTACATCGTCGAAGCTCCGAGCGGTGTCCAAACGATTACCCCGACCGCCACCTCGATCGCCACGTTTTTCGGGCAAGCGTCGCAAGGGCCAACCAATACTCCGATCGAATGCGTGAGCTACGCCGATTACACACGGAACTTCGGAGCGGTAATTCCCGGCGGCTACCTGGGGCAAATGGTGCAGCAGTTCTTCGCCAACGGCGGCTCGGATTGCTTTGTGGTACGAATCGCCGGATCGAACGGGGGCACCGCCGCGCCTTCCGCAGTGACACTCAACAACGTAGCGGGAAATCCGGTGCTGACGGTGAATGCGGCCTCGCAGGGCACGTGGAGCAACAACCTGCTGGTGGTGGTCGATTACGACACGCCTACTCCGGACGCCACCTTCAACTTGACGGCAATTTACCAGGGCACCGTGGCGCAGACGGAACCCTTCACCAGCCTTTCGATGGATCCAAGCTCACCGCGCTATGCGCCCACTTTCATCGAGCAGTCCTCGACCCTGCTGTCGATTCCCACGGCGCAGCCGAATCCGGCGACTGCGATTCCCGCCGGATTCAGCCAGATGCGATACCCATTCGCAGTAGCGAATTCCGACCTTATCGGACCGGCCATAGCGAAACTGATTAACAACGCTTATCCCGGCGGAACGGGCAGCATCAACATCAGCGTGGATGGCGGGCCGGTGACGCCGGTGACCCTGACCGCGACGGGCGTAAACGCCGCTTTCGGCGGCCCGGGCGGCCTGGCGGCTTATGTGGAGCAGCAGATCAATAACGCGTTGGGAGTGTCCTCCAACACCAGCGTGACCGTTGGGGCGGATCAGCCAGGAGCGAATCCGATCTTTTTTCTGCGGTTGACTTCGAGCGGCACCAAGAAAACCAGCGTCGCGGTGACGCGCGGGAACTCCAACGATCTGGCCTCGATTCTGATGGCCGGGGTGGATCAGGGCGGGATCGAGATTCCGAAATTCAGCGATCTGCGGCCGGCGCCCAACGGAACCACCTTCACCGCGTCCAACGCGACCACTTTCAAAGGCGATACGGCTCAGTTGATGACCGAGTTGGCAGCGGCGGCCGTCGAGCAGGTGACCCAGATAACCGTCGGGGGACAAGTCATCCCGATCAGTTTGGGCGTAGCCGGCACGCCGTTCTACCAGGGCACGACCGCGACCGATTTCGATGGCATTCGCGAGAATCTGCAAACCATCGCCAATCTGATCAACAGCAAAGTGCAGGGTTGGCAAGCGTCGGTGGCAGGTTACCGCCTGACGATCGACGAAGTCCGGCCGAACGCACCGCAGGATACCGATTCCACTTTCGCCGTGGCCGCCGCCGCGGGCAGCAATGCCGCTCCTTTTGGGGCCGGTTTCAGCATCCTCACGGCTCAAACACCTTTGAGCGGCGGCAGCGACGGCGGGCTGATCCAGGCGAGCGACTACATCGGAGTGGAAGCCAGCCGCACCGGATTCTGGGCGCTCGATCCGGTGCCCCTTTTCAATTTGATGGTCCTACCCGGAGACGGGTTGAACAATGAGACGGACTGGCAGGCCGTGCGTAGCGCGGCGGCCGTATATTGCCAAAGCCGGCGCGCGGTTTTGCTGTTGGACGCTCCGGTGGGCTGGACCAAGAACGGCCTGCTCAACGCGCAGGCTTCCGATGTGCAGAACTTCCGGGCGGCGATCGGCGCGCCGCAGGATTCGTGCACGGTCTTCTATCCACGCGTGCAGGTGAACGACAACGGCACGCTCCGCTACATGGGCGCTTCCGGAATGATGGCCGGACTCTGCTCGGCCACCGATTCGGCGCGGGGCGTCTGGAGCGCGCCGGCCGGAACGAATGCGGTGCTGACCGGGGTGACCGGTCTGGAAGTGACCCTCACCGACAAACAGAACGGTATTCTGAATCCGCTGGCGGTGAATTGCCTGCGCAGCTTCTCGGTGGGATACGTAAACTGGGGCGCGCGTACCGTCGCCGGCTACGATAACACCCCGGACGACGATTATAAGTACCTGAACGTGCGCCGGTTTGCCTATTTTCTGGAAGACTCGCTGTACGACGGCACTCAGTGGGTGGTGTTCCAGAACAACGCCGAACCGCTGTGGTCGCAGATTCGCATGAACGTAACGGCGTTCATGATGAGCCTGTTCAGCCAAAACGCGTTTGCCGGGACCACGCCGCAAACCGCGTTTTTCGTGCGATGCGATTCCACCACCACCACGCCCGACGACCAGAACAACGGAATCGTCAACATCGTCGTGGGATTTGCGCCGCTCAAACCGGCGGAGTTCGTAGTCATCACCATCCAGCAGATTTCAAACCTGAGTTAGTCGCGCACCGGAGAGAATCTATGGGAACCGGATTTACCAAGAACGCCACGCGCATCGATCCCTATAAGAATTACAAGTTTCAGGTGAAGTGGGACGGCCATACGGTGCTCGGCGTGATGAAGGCCGGGCCGCTCAAGCGGACCACCAACGTGATCACCCATCGCCCCGGCGGAGCGAACAGCACGGATCACAAAACGCCGGGACGCACCCAGTACGACGGCGTTGTCTTCGAACGCGGTATCACCTGGGACCTCGATTTTGAAACCTGGGCCAACAAGGTCCATCCTTACGCGGGCGACTCTTCCATGGACCTGGTGAATTTCCGCAAGGAGCTGGTGCTGGAAGTGCTCGACGAAAAGGGGCTGGTAGCGCGGCGCTTTTTCCTGCATGGCTGCTGGGTCAGCGAATACACGGCCTCGCCGCAGTTGGACTCCAGCGGCAACGCCATCGCGATCGAATCCATCAAAATCGAACTGGAAGGCTGGGAGCGCGACCCGCAATCGACCGAGCAAGACGAAAGCCAGGCCGTCCCGCAGAGTTCCTAGTTCGGGTGCGCAAAGGGCCCATGTTCCCAACCGTCCCATTTCCGCCGATTCCCGAATGGCTGCCGATCGAAACGGCGGACCGGCCGGTGGCGCTGCGGACCTTCGGCAAAGACATGGGGGATCTTGCGGTGGAGTTCGCCGATGTCGAGAGGCCCCGGCTGGTGACGAGTCTGCTGGCGCGCTGCTCGGAAACGCGCAGCGGCAACCCGCCATCCGAGGAGGTGCTTTGGGAATTGCCGCTGGGCACCCGCATCGAGGCGATGGTGGCATTGGCCGGCGGCGACGCGGCGCGTCCGCTGGAATGGCGGGTTCGGTGCAGTCATGCCGGCTGCGGCGCGGAGGGCGAGTTGGAGTTGCACCCGGCGGAAATCGCGGCGCTGGCTGCTGAGGCATATCGGGAAAAGCTGGTGCCGATCGAAATCGGCTCGGGCACCGTATGGCTGCGCCGTCCCACCGGGGCCGATCAACAGCGGTGGCTATCGGAGGGCACCGCGCCCATGGCAGCCAGTCTATTTGTAGAGCCGCGGTTCGAAGATCTGGGCGTTGCCCTCGACGAGATTGGCGATTCGATCGACCAGGCGATGGACGAGTACGACCCTCTGGTGGGCTTCCATCTCGAAGTGGGATGCGCCGAATGCGGGCGGCAGACGACGCAAGCGCCCGACCTCGTGGCGGCCGCGCTCGAACGCTTGTGGCTGGCGCAGTTCGATCTCATCGAGCAGGTACATCGCCTGGCCGGTTACTATCACTGGACCGAGGAGGAAATCGCCAAACTGCCGTCGTGGCGAAGACAGGCGTATCTGGCGTACATGGACGGCGGTGAATTGTGAGCCGGTATCTGGTTCAACTCGCCCGCCAGACCCGCTCGACGCTGAGACCGCCATCCAGTCTCCGGCTGGCGCCGCGCGCTCCGGCCATCGTCGAAGAGATTCACGAAGAGCGGCTGGTAGGGCCCGCGCCGGCGGCTTGGGAACCTGCGAGAACCGCCTCTCCAGCGCTGGAACAGGCACCGGCCCGAGCTCGTTTACCGGAGAAATTCACGACTCCGATTTCGCCGCCGCCGCTGCGGACACTGCCTACGGCGCCTCCGGTGGAGGATCGCCATTTCCAGCCCGCCAGGGAGCTAAAGGCGGATGCCCCGCCCGTGCTCACGCCGAAACCAGTTTCGCCGAAGGCGACCGAAGCAGCGCGGATCGAACGCCGGGAAACTTGGAATGGGTCGGCTTCGCCGATTACGGAACGGCGGTTCGCGCCCGCATCGCCGGAGCGACCCCTTTCACGGCCGGTATCGGCCAAAGCCGAGCCTCGCCCGCCTATCCCCTCGCAGGCGAGCCGCGAAATTTATCGCGAGATTCTGGAAACGACGGTGCACTCGGAGTCGTTCGTGGCGGATGACATCCGGCCGGCACCGAAAGAGCCACGGAGGATCGCCGAATACGCGATTCCCGAGCCGGTTCGGACCTGGCTCCGCCCGGCACCGGAACGGCCTGCTCCCATTCCGGCGCGAGCGCAATCGCCGGCGCCCGCGTCCCAACCGGCGCCTCGGCGCAACTTGCCGCCTGCGATCGATGTGAGCATTGGCAAGATCGAAGTAACGATCGAGAGCGAGCCGCAGCCGCCGCTGCGCGCCGTACGCCGAGCCGAGCCGCGGGCCGCCGCTCCCCCACGACCGGCGCCGGCGGCGGGACTCCTGGCCCGCCAATACCTGGACCGCTGACCGGGAGACTTTGCCATGGCACTGATCGACACCGGCACAGCAATCGGCAGCGTCAGCCGTCTTCTCAAAAATGTCCTGACGAACGCGCTTACGAGCGCATCGCCGAGTCCCTCAATCAGCATTTCCCGGCCGGAGCCCGGCACCAGCGGCGTAGTTCCGCAGGGCGCGAGACTCAACCTGTTCCTGTACGAAGTCCAACTAGATGCCAGCTTGCGGAACGTGTCGCTCACTCCCGGCAGGCAGACGCCGCTGTGGCTGGTGCTGCGATACCTGCTGACCGCGTTCGATCAAAACGGCGACAGCGACACGGATGGAGCGCACGATATCCTCGGCCTGGCGATGCAGGCGCTGCTGGGGATGAACGAGAGCGGCGTGCTGGAGCAACTCAGCGGCAACAGACCGCTCACCGATAACCCGGAATCCCTGAAGGTGACGTTTGACGATGGCACGCCCGATTTGCTTTCACGCCTGATGCAAGGCCCCGATGACCGCTACCGGACGTCGGTGCCGTTCCAGATCCGGCCCGTGCTGGTGGCCACATCCGAACCTCCGTCGTCCATGCAATTAGTGGGGGTCAATTACCTCAGCGATACCATTATTGGCCAGGCCGGGGTGCGGAATATCCTGCTGCCGAGCCTGGGGCCATCGATCGAATCCGTGACGCCGGCGCAGGTGCAGCCGGGCGATGTGTTGACGATAACGGGCACGGGGCTCGGCGCCGACCAACTGGCGGTGCAATTCGGCGCCGTGCAATTGCCGGTCACAATGCAGCAATCCGGCACGCTTCGATGCGTGGTGGGCGGCGCGGCGCTAGATCCCACGAAACTCTCGGCCGGCAGCCAGCCGGTTTCGGTGGCGCAAACCATCGCCGCGGGCAAGACGCTTTTGAGCAATGCGCTATCGACGGCTCTAATTCCCCTGGTGACCGGCGTGACGGCCGTGGGGTTGCAGGCAGTATCCGCCACCAATCCCAATGTGTACGGCGCGATCAAACTGACCGGGCAGTTTCTAGGTGGGCCGAGCGACTATGTCGAACTCGGGCTGCTGAACGCTACGGGGGTCGCTGAGGTCATTGACCGGGCCGATCCGAGCTTCGCGGCGCCCGCGGACCAAAGCGCGCAACAGGTGCTGATGCTGAGTGGGGAAGCCATCCCGCCGGGGACGTATACCGCGGTTTTCAGGGTCAATGGAGCGCAATCGAAGCAGGCATTCCAGATCGATATGGCGTAATTATGGCAACGGCAGTATCCAATATCGGAAGGGCGGCGCGGGCTGGCGAAGCGGTCTGGTTTACCCCTGGCCTCGACGTGCCGGATGCCTGGACGGCGCATTGGGTTCGCCAGGCCGTGCTGCGATTGCGCAGGGAGCTTTGCTGGGCCTGGCGACAGTCGCAGACGCCCGATCCGCTGACGGATGCGCTCGATCGTTCCCGGCTGCACGAGCAGCGGCTGGAGTTTTTCGAGCGCGATGAGACCGCGCGCCACCTTACGGAGATCCTCTGGCAGGATGCGCCGCCGGCCCCGCCATCCGCGGTGCGCGGAACGCTCCCCTGGCTGGCGGGAGAACTCAGCCTCGCCCCGGCGGAGGTTTTTGCCACCGCGCTGATGCTGGTGCATAGCTGGGACGCCGCCGCCGCCGAAGTGATTGGCGCCGCGCAAGGCGATGGCCGGCGGTCCATTCCGACGCTGGGGCTGGTGCAGCGGCTCTGGGATGAACCCGGCGCGCTGGCGAGCCTGAACAGCCTTTCGCATCCCCTTTTCCGCCTGGGAATTTTCCGCGCGGATGCCCACGATGCCATCGACTGGCGCACGCCCATCACCATGCCCGCGCTCACTGCCAGGCGCCTGCTGGCGGCCGCGGACCGGCGCCGCGACGCCTTCACGGTAATCGGCGGCACGGCGGATGCCGCGGAACTGCCGGTGGCGGCGAAACTGGTGGCGTTGCGGGCGCGCGAGGCGATCGACGGACCGCACGGCGTCCCGCTGCGGGCGTCATCCAGCCTGACGCACCCGACGGGCGCCGGCGTCAGAAGCTTGCTCGAAAGCTTT
This sequence comes from Bryobacterales bacterium, assembly GCA_003164035.1. Lineage (GTDB taxonomy): Bacteria > Acidobacteriota > Terriglobia > Bryobacterales > Bryobacteraceae > JBEKYD01. The sequence continues at coordinate 27,614 of PLRS01000103.1, forward strand.
TCCGCCGTCACCGGCCGGCCGATATACGCGTGGAATGCGTCGCGTTCGGGCGCCGAACTTCAAACCGCGGCGGCGCTGTGCTGGCTGGATGGAGCGGATTTGTGTTTGCAACTGCAAGCGCCCAAAGAACCGCACGATGGTGCGGCCCCGCCTTTCAGCGGTATTCCGATTTACGTGTTGGGCTTCTGGGAGCAGGAGAAGGTGGAAATCCCGGGTTGGCGGATTTTGCCGGCGATCGACATTCCCACGCCCGATCTGGAATCGCGCTTGAACTGCTGGCGCCAATGTTTTTCCAAGGACACCGCGCCGCCCGACGACGCGCTCGAGGACTGCGCCTTTCGGTTTCGTTTCGATGCCGCGGGTATTCAGGAAATCGCCCGAACCCTGACGCGCGACCGGAAGCCGGTGACGGGCGAGGAACTGGTTGCCGCTTGCCGTCAACGGACCGAAGCCGCGCCCGGCAACCTGGCCGCGAGAGTGAAGCCGCGATTCAAAAGCGGGGAACTGATTTTGCCCCCGGCGCAGGAGCGTCAGTTTGAGGAAATCGTAACGGCTATGCGGACCCTGTCGCGCGTTCACGCCCGTTGGGGCACGGGCCGTGTATGGGACGAAGCCGGGATTTCGGCGCTGTTCGCGGGCGCTCCGGGAACCGGCAAGACCATGGCGGCGGAAGTGCTTGCGGCCAGGCTCGGCCTCCCGATGTTCCGCGTCGACCTTTCGCAGGTGGTCAACAAATACATTGGCGAGACGGAAAAGAATTTGCGCCGGCTGTTCGATTCGATGGAAGAGTCCGATTCGCTGCTGTTCTTCGATGAAGCCGAGTCGCTTTTCGGCCAGCGCATACAGGCGCGGAACGCCAACGACCGCTTTGCCAACATGGAAATCAGCTACCTGCTGCAGCGCATGGAGCGATTTCGCGGCGTGGCGATTCTGGCCACCAACCGGCGCAAAGACCTGGACGAGGCATTTCTGCGGAGGCTTCGCTTCGTGATGGAATTTCCGCTTCCCGACGCCCCCGAACGAAAGCGAATCTGGCAAACCGGAATTCCGCCGGAAGTGGATGCGTCCGGCCTGGATTTCGACTTTCTGGCGCGCCAGTACGCGCTTTCCGGAGGCCATATCCGCTCGATTGTCCTGCACGCCTGTTTGCAGAGCGCGGGCCGGTCGAGCGAGCGAAAACTATCGATGGAGACGGTGATGCTTTCGGTGAAGCGCGAGTACCAGAAGCTGGACCGGACGTTGACTCGCGAGCAGTGCGGCAGATGGAGCGACGTGTTGGAGGAGGCGCGATGAATTCAGGCGGCATTCACATCGATAAGGTGTCGCTGCGACTTCGCGGCGTGACGCCGCGGCAAGCGCGGCAGCGTGCCGGCTCGATGGCGCGCGAAATCGCCGACGCGGTAGGCCGGCAAGCGGGTCGCATCGCCCCCGGAAGGACCCAAATCGGCAAGCTTTCGGTGCGCCTCAGAACCGGCGGCAGCAATTCCGATCTTACCGGGCAGATCCGCCGTCAATTAGGCGGAGAGTAACCCATGGAGAACACACTCAAAGGGGCGCTGATCGAATATGGCTCCAGTTTCCTGGGACCCATTCCCAACGTGGTGATCTTCCAGTTCAATCCGGAAAAGCTGTCGCGAACCATCGAGATTCCGCCGCGCCCGGTGAACGCCACCACGCGCGAAACCAGCCAGGCGGGCGAACCGCCGTACGAGCGCTTCACGGTGGAAGCGCAATTCAGCGCGGCGGACCAGCGGAACAGTTCCAATCCGATCGGCTTGACGATGGGTGTCGGGCCGCAACTGGCGGCGCTTGAAGCGATGGTCTATCCGGTGCAGACTCCGGGAGGCTTGATTGGCGCGGCGGTGGACGCGATCGGGTCGTTGTTAAGCGGAAGTTCGGGGCCGAATCCGGTGCTGCCGGTACCGCGGGTGCAAACGCCGAAGATTCTGTTTGTGTGGGGGCTGATGCGGATTGTCCCGGTAATTATCGAATCGATGACCATCAATGAGGTGCAGTACGATTCCCTGCTGAATGCGGAGGAGGCGAGCGTGACGATGGGGCTGGCGGTGGTCACGCCATGCTACTGCTGCAACGACCAGATCGCGCAAGGAGCGTTGCAGTATACCCAACTGATGCAGGATACGCTGGCTACGGTCAACCTGGCCAATACCGTGGCCGAGGTGGTGGATCTGATTCCATTCTGAGGAACTCTATGTTTCTTCCCAGCTCCCGATACGCGAATATCGCACAGTGCCAGACAACGCAGGCGGACGGGTCCACGGCAAACGCGGTGAAACTGCGGATGCTGCCGGTTGTAACCGGCGATGCGACCCCGATGACCGCCGACGACCAACTGGACGTGATTGCCAACCAGGAGTACGGCGATGGCACGATGTTCTGGCACATTGCCGACGCCAATACCGAACTCTACGCGCCGGATCTGTTGGAGCCGTGGCTTCCGGGCGATCCCAGCGCAAGCCAAATCACCATTGAGGTGCCGGAGCAATAATGGGCTGCGCGCAGTACAGATTCTATCTCGGCGACCAGAACGCCACTACGCGGCAAATCACCACCTTCGAGACGATTACTGTCCATCAGGAGATGGATCGCTACTGGACAGGTACGGTGGAGATTCCTCTCTGCACCGATTCCCATGGCAACTGGACCGGGGAAACCGAAAGCTATCTCCAGCCGCTGAACCGGGTGCGGGTAGAAGTGAGCCTGCAAGGCGGGCCCTACGTACCATTGATCGACGGCCCGATCGTGAACGTGCATCACGATCTGCACATGGAGCCCGGTCAAAGCATGGCTCGGGTGGAGGTGCAGGACGATGGATTCTGGCTGCACCGCAACGAATCCGTGTACCTTTACCAGGGAATTAGAGACGACCAAATCGCCACACAGATTTATAACTCCGTCCCGGACATTAAGTCGACCCAGACCGACCCGGTGCCGTCCGCCAATAACCTGTCGTCGATCACTACTGTCTTGCGCGGCACCGCGATGGAACTGTTACAAAGACTGGTGAACCGCAATTTCAAGCAATGGCACGCCTACGTTCTTCCGGGCCCGCAGCCACATTCCAGTATCGGGTGCTTCAAGAAAGTTCCCACGGCCGATTCCGGTCTGCCGCAAATGATCCTCACCGGCAACCAACGGAACCTGCTGAATATTCGATTCACGAGCAACAATTCTCTACCAGCGGCTTTTCGCGGGGCGGCCGTGTCGCTCAACAGCGCGACGGTGACTTCCAGCACTGCCAACCTGAGCGACATCGATCGGCTGGGGACTAACCCGCCCGGGGGAACTCCCGTCAACCGCATGCTGCGGCCGGGGCAATCGCGGGACATGAACGTGGCGAATGCGGTGCTGGCAGCCTCGGAGGAAGACGCTTATGGGTTGCATGCGGATGGAGAAGTATTGAAGGATACCTATTCGGCTGTGTTGCAGCCTTATCAGAACGTGCAGGTGTTGGGGGTCAACGGGCAATTAAGCGGGTCCTGGCTGATCCGGCAGGTGACTCACACGCTGACGCGCAATAGTTACGGACAGACATTTTCTCTGGCGCGAAACGCCCAATCGGCGGGTAACGGGAGTAGCAACACCGCCGCGCCGATACCGGTTTTTTAGGAGGGATGGCCCATGATGAGCGCGGAAGACCGTTTATTGTCGCAACTGGCCGCCGACCATCGGCACCGGTTTTACGGCAAATACCGGGGCATCGTCAAAACGGTGATGAGCGGCAGCGACCTGGGGAAGCTGATCGTGACCCTCCCTGAGGTTTACGATAATCAGGATTCGCCGCCGGCCTGGCCCTGTGTCCCTTATGCCGGCCCGAAGCACGGGTTCGTCGCCCTACCGGAGAAGGGCGATGGCGTTTGGGTGGAATTTGAAGGAGGCGACCCCTCGAACCCCATCTGGACGGGCTGCTGGTGGGCCGATGGCAACATGCCATCCCCCGCCGACACGAATGTCCGGACCTGGGCCACCAGCGGCGGTCTGAAAATCGTGCTGGACGACGGCGCGACCGAACTCACGCTGGAGCATCCCAGCGGCGCCAGTATTTCCTTGAGTAACGATAGCCTTACACTGTCATTCAATTCCACTACCATCACCCTCGATGACGACGGAATCAGCATCGGCGGGACGGTGGATGTTTCTCCGGCGACATAACCATGCCTGCCATACTGACCATCGATAACCAGATCCAGTGCCCGCACGGAGGCCAGGCTGTTCTCACCACCAGCAACTCGCTTTTCACGGTGAACGGCAGCTTCGCGCTGCTGGAAACGGACACGCCGGAAATCGCCGGATGCGTCTTTAACGTTTCCGGAGCCCCTTCCCCTTGTGTCCTGATCGAATGGACGGGCGGCGCGGAGTCGCTCACGGTCAACGGTGCCGGCGTGGTGCTCGAAACCAGCATAGGCCTGTGCTCGAACGCGGCCGGCGCTCCGCAAGGGCCGGCGGTAATCAACGATTCAACCGCGGAGGTGGACGCAGTATGAAAGGCAGCACCGCCGGCCGCCATCTCTCGTTTCCTTTCCGCATCGCCGCGAACGGCCGGGCGGCCTCCGCCGACACCCTGGGACGCCAAGCCCTGGAAGAGCTGGTGCAATTGGTCCTGACGAACCAGGGTGAGCGCCTGTTCCTGCCGGATTTCGGGGCCTCCGCGCAGCGTCTTCTGTTCGAGGGCATCACCGACACCACCGCGACCATGGCGCGCAGCATGATTACCCAGGCGGTACAACAGTGGCTCGCGAACCGCGTGAACTTGAACCAACTCGCGGTGACGGTCAACGATACCACCATCACGATCGCCATCACCTACCAGGTGGCCGGGACCGACCAGGTCCGCCAGGCCATCTTTCAGCGGAGCGCACCCTCGGCATGAGCGCGATCGTCAATCAAACGGCGCTTCAGGCAAGAGCCCGCGATCTGGCGGCCAGCGGTCTGAACGGAATCGATTTCGTGCTGGTCACGCTGTCTCCGGCCGGGTCGCCCACGCAGGCGAACCTGGAAGTACACTTTTTCAACGATTTGAATCTGGCGGCACTGGCGGCCGCGGCTACCGCCAATCCGTCCCAGATTTCATCCATGCTGCCGATTTCCGGCGGCGAGCGAATCCTGGCCGGTCCAGTGAGCGGTCAAGTACAGGTCACTGGAGCGACCTATACATCGACGGGGGTGGTTACTCTGGTGGTCCAGCCGGTCGGCGATTATTCGGTTTACACCCTGACGGTGCAACAAAACGGGTTCGACCCGATCCTATCCGACGCCGATTTCCGTTTTCGTCCGGGCTGTTTCAGCTCGGATTGCGCGTCCCGGACGGCCAATACGGCGGCTGCCGTCAATCCGCGGATCGACTATCTGGCGAAAGATTACGCTTCGTTCCAGCACACCCTGATCGGCGCCATGGTGCAGCGGGTTCCGAACTGGCAGGCAGTTTCCGAGGCCGATTTCGATCAGGTCCTCATCGACACGTTCGCCGCGGCCGCCGACGAGCTCAGCGATTATCAGGATCGGGTGATGAACGAAGCTTATCTGGCGTATGCGCGCAAGCGCGTCTCGCTGCGGCGCCACGCGAGCCTGATGGATTACTACATCCACGAGGGCAGCCAGGCCACCACCACCCTGGCGATCGATACCCGGGACACGGGAACCTATGCGCTGCCGGTTCCCTGCCGCGCCTGGAGCGGCCCGGACCCCACGCAGGCGAATGCCGCCGTATTTGTGTCCAGCGCGGGGCAAACCATTTACGGCGTCCTCAGCCGCATCCCCATGTACACCTGGAGCGGCGTAGTTCCGGCGCTGGCAGCGGGATCGACCTCCGCCGACCTGAGCTTCTCCAGTGCCGCTACCGCCAATCAGGTAGCCGGCTGGATTCAAGACGGAACATTGACCCGGCTGTTGATCGAGGAATGGCTGAATCCATCCACCGGCCTGCCCGCCGATCGCGACCCGCGGAAGCGGCAGATTCTGCATCTCACCAACCAGGCCACGGTCCTCCAGGATCCGCTCACGCTGGCGTGGATGGTTCGGGTCAATTGGCGGGAGCAGGATCAGTTAACCGCCAATTACTGCTTCGTGGTGCAATGCTCCACCGGCGCGGCAGGGAACGTTTCCATGTTTCACGGCAACTTAGTGGACATGGTGCAAGGCTTGCCTAAGAACGCGACGTATTACCCCGCCGGGGCGACCCTCCCGAATGAGTGGTCGTTCTATTACGACACTTACACCAGCGGAACCACCATTTGCCGGCTTCCGAATCTCCCTGTCCTTTGGCAGCAATCTACGCCGGGCGGATACGACGAGCCCCAGAGCACGGTGCAGGTCACGGTGACGCCATCGGTCGGCAGTCCGAATTGGACCGAGGAGCACGACCTGATTCACAGTACATCGAGCGATCAGGATTTCGTGGTCGAGACGGATGAGAACCTGCGTTCGCTGGTGCGATTTGGAAATGGGACTAACGGCGAAGCCCTGCCTGAGAACGCGGTGGTCACCTGTAGCTGGCTTTTCGGCTACGGTCCCGATGGCAACGTGGGCGCCGATTGCCTGACGCATTTCGACTCCCCCGCACCGGCGGCCATTTGCTGGAATCCGTTCGACATCACCAATGGACTTGCCCCGGAAACGCCCGCCACCATCATGCGCCGCGTGCCGGAAGCGTACCTTTACCTGCAGCAGCGAGCCGTGACGCTGGCCGACTACGTGGCCTGCGCGGAAGAAGTGGACGGCGTCCAGGCGGCCTACGCCTCCTACGCCTGGACCGGAAGCTGGCGCACCGTTCGCATTTGCATCGAATCGGAGGGCAGGTTCACGCTGAGCGAGGATCTGCGGGCCGCGGTCGAGCAGAGCCTGGAAGCCCTGCACCTGATCGGCGAAGACCTGGAAATTCGGGCCCCTGAATACGTGCCGCTGAAAATCTCCGTGTCGCTGTGCGTTTCGGCGGATTTCTGGATCGAGCAAGTCTCGCCGGTGGTAATCCAGGCGTTTTCGGATGGCTACACGGCGGAAGGCGCGTCGGCGTTTTTCAATCCCGATAACTGGACTTTCGGCCAAGCGCTTTACGCCAGCCAGATCGAAGGCGTGCTCCAGGGAATTGAAGGCGTCGAACACGTGATTTCGATTTCCATCCAGCAGTGGTGGAGCCCCTGGATTCAGTCTTCCGAGGTCATGACGGTGGCTCCGAATCAGATCATCGAAGTACAGAGCGATCCGAGCGAGATCGAAAAGGGCTGGATCGATTTCGATTTCGAGGGAGGACGGCAGTGACTCCCGCCTGTTCCAATAACTGCACCACCCCGCAAGTGTTCCCGCGGACCATCGACAATCGGCCCTCGCTTTCGCGGATCGCGTTTCGAATCGGAACTTACTCGGATTTTCGCCAGGCGTTGTTCAGCGCCTTGGACCGCACTCAGCTTCTAGTGCCGTGGACTCACCGGCAAGCCGACGATCCCGGTATAGCGCTTCTGGAAGGCGCCGCGATCCTGGGCGACATCCTGACGTTTTACCAGGAACTCTACGCCAATGAAGCCTGGCTGGGAACCGCCACGTGGCCGGAGAGCGTGACGGCGCTGGTACGTTTGCTGGGATATCGTCCGGCGCCGGGAATCGGCGGAGAATCCGCGGCCGCATTCGAGTTCAACGGCGCAACGGCGGTGACGGTCCCGGCCGGGTTTGGCTTCAATGCGCAGATCGCCGGGCAGACGACACCGGTGGATTTCGAAACGTCGGAGAACCTGAGCGCGCTGCCGCAACTGAGCCGGTTTTCCCTGTATGCGCCCTGGAACACGCCCGCGATTGTGGCCGGCACGAGCGTGCTTTCGGTCGCGACCAGTACACTAGCCAACGCAAGGGTGACGATTAAGGCCAAGGATCGGCTGGCGCTGGTCGATCCGGCCACGGTCGCGGACCCGAGTTCGGTCAACTGGCAAGTGGGAATTGTCGGCAGCGTTGCCGTGGTTCTGGATCAAACCGTCATCACTCTTACCGGTTCCTGGCAGGGATCTCCGCCCTCCGGCGGAAACTTGATGGCATACAAACTGGGCCGCGGTTTTCACGCCTTCGGATACAACGCGCCCGCCAACCAGATCACCATCAGTAACAACCAGGCGTCCTCCGCCGCGGTCGACACTAGCATCGCCGTGGAGACGCTTCTGGAGGGTTTTCCGCTGGAGCGCGCCGTGAACGATCTCTCCACCGGCGCCACCATGCTGGTGGATCTGGAGATCTCGCGATTCAGGAGGGTAGAGAGATTCGCGCTGAATTCGTCGCTGTCAAGCGGCATCGTCGAACCGTTTTTGGACGTGTACGAATTCCTGCTCGCCACTACCATCGCCAGCGCCTCTCTAGGTTCCGATTCGGTTGGCCCGATGGCCGGCAGCGTGACCACGGTGGCGTTCGCCAATACCGGATACACGGGCACGGCCGATCGCCGCACCGCCCAGTGCATGGAAGTGGTGGGCTCCGGGTTTACGGTCACCGCTCAGCGAGCGCTGGCGCCGGGAGGGAGCGGCGTAGGCCAATTGCTCTACTACGGCGATGGAGGAAGCTATCGGCAACTCAATGGTCGAACGCTGCAGTTTGTGACACTCAATCCCGACGATTCGGTGGCGATACTCGAGCAGACCACCGCGGCGATCGACCCATCGTACGTTTCAGGCGATCTGTCAGTCGGTTTTCGGAACGTCTACCTCAGCCCGGCCCTGCGGCAGTTCGGCTGGAGCGATTTTCCGCTGGCTGCACCGGCGGTAACGGTATTTGGCAACGTAGCCGCGGTGACGCAAGGGAAAACCCAAGCGCAGGTGGTCTTGGGGAGCGGCGACGCGCGCCAGATCAATCAGACTTTCATGATTCCGAAATCGCCGCTCACCTGGCTCACCGACGAGGCTCTGGCGCCGCCGCGCACGCCCGAAATTCAGGTGCTGGTGAATAATATCCAGTGGAACGAGGTGGATTCGCTATTTGCCGCCGGGCCGGCCGACACCAGCTTCATCGTTCGGCTCGACAATAACGGCAATTCCTGGATTCAATTCGGCGACGGCGTCAATGGGTCGCGGCTGCCGTCCGGTGTCGGCAACGTCCTGCTTACTTATCGAACCGGAGCGGGCGCCAGCGGTGATCGAATTCCGGGGACCACCCCGGTGCAGGCTGGCCAGGCCCAGAACCTCACCGCCATCCGGCTTTACCAGACCGTTACCGGCGGCGCCGCGCCGGAAGCGAGCGATAGCGCGCGCCAGACCGCGCCCGGACGCGTGCAGAGCCTCAACCGCCTGGTGAGTCTATCCGATTTTGAATATCAGGCGCTGGCGCTGCCTGGGGTTGAAAAGGCGCAGGCCACGTGGGACCTCGCGGGTGGCGTGCCGCTGCTGGTTCTGACTGTCCTGCTGGCCAATCCCAGCGATGCGGCCACCGCAAGCGTGCAGACCGCCATGACCCTGGCCAACGTCACTTACGGCCCGCAGCGATTTCAGGTGCAGGTGGTAGCGGCCAGCCTGCTCTATGTTTACCTGAACCTTACGTTCGGACTCGTCGCGGGGTACCAATCCCCGAACGTGATTGCGGCCATCGAGGCGGCGCTCGGCGTAATCCCACCCGGCGGCACGGCCCCTTCCGGCGGCCTTTTCAGCCAGGACCAACGCCAACTCGGCGAACCGGAGTACGCCAGCAGCATCGAAGGAGTGGTGCAGAACGTCGACGGCGTGGCCTGGGTCGAAGTGACGGCATTCGATCGGCTCGGCACCGCCGACGATCCTTCCACCCTGTCGGTCCCGGCCAATACGGACCGCGTGGACCAGGTGCCTTGCGCATCGAACCAGGTACTCGCATTGTACGGGGCGCAATTCAATCCATCGGCCAGCACGACGGCCACGGGAGCGGGCGCATGAGCACCACCCCCCGCGTACCGCTTTACGCCAGGCTGCCGGAGATCTACCGGCAGCGCGACCTGGAGCAGAGCCCGCCCGGCCAGTTGCAGGCGTACCTCGCGATCGTCGAAGACGCTTTGGGCGCGGTGTACGACAACATCGGTGAACTATACCGCGACCTATTCATCGAAACCTGCGATGCCTGGATCATCCCTTATATCGGCGATCTGCTGGGCGTTTCACCGCTGTCCGGCGATCCCTGGACCCTGCGCGCCGATGTGGCTGACGCCATCGCGCTGCGCCGCCGCAAGGGTACGATTCACGCGTTGGAGCTGCTGGCTTACGATCTCACCGAATGGGCGTCCTTCTGCCTGGAATTGCGCGACACGCTGGCGTGGCACCAGAATCTGAATCACCAGCGGCCGGACATACAATCGACGGTTCGGCAGATGGAGGGCATCGCGTATGGCGGCACGGTGGAAATCCGAGATCCCGCCCTGCTCAGCCTGATCGGCACGCCCTTCGATCCCTTTTCGTATTACCCCGATTTCAAGCCCGTCGAATTGGGTGTGCTGCGGCGGAATCTACCGGACGTGGCGGTCTTCCTGTGGAGGCTGATCGCCAACCAGGTGGGTCCATCCATGCCGGTCTGGCGCGCCACCACCGCGACCGGCGCGGCGCTTCCCCTGGCTGGGCAGGCGGTCCGCTTCGATATCGAGCCCACCGGCAAACCGGCGGTGCTTTTCAACGTCTCCCAGATTACCCCAAGCCCCGATGCGCCCATGGTTTCGACCATCGACCAGGTGCCCGGTCCCATCCCGATGGCCCGCCTGACACAGGAGACCCCCGCCGGCGCGCCGGCCAGTTACGTCTCGGTAAACACGTACGACGCCGCCAAAGTGCCTCCCGCGCCCGTCACCGATACTTCGCTCGCGCTCGAATTTCACCTGCCGCGGGCCACTTTTCCCGCCGATACGTGGAGCTTCCGCGGAGCGAACCTTTGCGGCTGGGAAACCGCGCTGGACCCTCCGCTAAGCAACCGCGAAATCGTCATCGACCCGCGCATCGGCCGCGTAGTGATCGGTGTGGAGACGGCTCCGGAAGCGACCGCGCTCCAGAATTTCATGCTGGTTACCTGGACTTACGGCGCACCCGGTCCGGTCGGCGCGCAACCGGGAGCGAACCTGATCGCGCCCGCCAGTTGGCTGGGCAGCACCTACCAGACCATCACGGTGGATTACCGGACGGACCCGCAGGCGCTCCAGAAGGCCCTCGGTAATCTCAACCTCGCAACCGGGCCCGTGCTGATCGAAATCGACGACAGCATGACCCACACGCTCGATCTCAGCCTGGTTGCCGGCATCAACCTGGCCGACGCGATTCCCAGCCTCCAGCTTCAGTTTCCGCTGATGATCCACGCTACTTCGGGAAACCGGCCGGTGGTGAAACTGCAGAATCATTCGCTGGCTTTCCGGCCCGTTTCGGTAGTAGCGGGCGCCGGCCAAAGTCAGCCGCAAGTGGACGCGCAGGTGGCCGGGCTCAAAGTGCTGTTCGAGGGAATCTACCTTAATGGCGATGGGTTGGCGGCGGGTACGCCGCTGGTAGCTCGCGCCGCGCTGCCCACGCTCGAATTCGCCCGCTGCACACTCGATCCGGGGGGCACAATCAGGCTCAACGGCGCGCGCGATGCCATGGTGCCCTCGTTCGGCCTCGACGCACGCTTCGGCTTCACCAGCGACGCCGAGTACGACGCGTTTCAGCCCGACCCCAAAATCACGCTCTACCGATCGATCACGGGCCCGGTCGAAATGGAGAGCGCCTACCAGTTTCAAGTTCAGGATTCGATCGTGGACGGCGGCGCCGGGCCAGGCGAGAATGGCTCCACGGCGATCGCGATCGGCTCTCAGGCCAACCCGCTGACCGGTTGGGGACCGGTTCTCTGCGTCAACGGCGTCACGGTGTTCGGCCGCGCGCGGGTGCGCTCCGCCACCGGATCGGGCGCGATCTTCTGCCACGCCCTGGAAGCGCAGGACAATCAGACCGGCTGCCTGCGATTCTGCTGGTTCGCGCCAGAAACCAACCGGCTGCCGCAGAATTTTGGCTGCGTCACCGGCGTGACGCTGCAGTTCACCGCGACCACGTTCAGCACCCCCGGATATGGGCAGGTATCGCTCGATTCGGACATTACCGTGCTGCAGAAGGGTCCATCGAGCGATGAGATGGGGGCTTTCGGATTTCTACTCAATTCCCACAAGTGGCGGAATCTCCAGATTCGATTTCGGGAGTTCATGCCCGCGGGAATCACGCCGGTGCTGGTGCCGGTCACGTAAATCGGAGGCGTTGTGAGAGGCGATTTTTCACGTTGGCAGTTTCAGGAACGCGATAATTTCAACGGCATTCTGCCGCAGCAGGGCAAGCTGCTGATCGATGCCGACGGGCTGGCGCAAACTCGCATCGCCAACCATTGGCAGCAGACGGCCGCGCGCGATTGGGTCGGCCCGGTGGCCGCGGTGCCCGCCAATGAGCCCGCGGCTTTCGCGATCACCGCCGCAACCGTCAACGCGGATGGCAGCGTCACGTTGACCGTGGGTTCCGGCCGCATCTGGGCCGATGGAATGCTGGTGGAACTGGGCGGCGATGCGGCTAGCGTGCAACGCGCCGCGACCTGGCTCGAGCCGCCGATCGTACCCACCCAGGGTTCGGCCGCCACCGCCGCCGGGTCGCAGGATGTCGTAGTTCTGGAGGTGTGGCAGGAGGGGATCAACGGCTACCAAATGCCGAACACCCTCATCGAACCGGCACTGGGAGGACCCGACACCGCCGAGCGCCTGCACACGGCCATGGCGTTCCGGCTGGCTCGGCTTACCGCCGGGCAGACCTGCAAGAGCCTCACCTTCAGCAATTCCGGCCGCGGCAAACTCACGGCTTCCCTGCAGCCTGTCACCACCATCGCCGGCGATTGTCCCTTGCCCGTCGGCGGCGGATACAGCGGGTTCGAACATGCGCTCTATCGCATCGAGATCGCCGATGTTCCGAGCGGCTCGGCGAGCATGTTCAAATGGTCGCGCGAGAATGGCGGGCTAACGGGCCGGGGCACGTTCAACCCGGGCGGATCGAACACCATATCTATCACCGCCAACCTGGTGGCCATCACCACCGCGAATCAAGCCACTTTCTACGTGGAGATGGAGCAGTGGGATACCACGCACGGTAACTGGCAGGTGGTGTGCGGCGGAAACGCCACGCTGAATAACGGTACCCTGACATTCACCGGCGCCGCCGCCTATGGCACTTACCCCTCCGCCCAGGAAAACGTTTTCTTCCGGTTGTGGGAGGGTATCAGCCCTCTTTCCGCGTTCCCCATTCAGGCCAATCCCAATCAGCTCGAAAACGGAATCTTTCTGCAGTTCGATCCCGACGGACCTGCCGTCTACCGCCCGCGCGATTATTGGGTGTTTCCCGTCCGCGCCGGCGGCATCTCGAATCCTCAAACGCTCATCGACAAAAAGCCGCCTGAAGGAATCGTCTATCACCGCGTTCCCCTGGCGGAGATCGCCTGGGACGCGAACGTCAAAGCAACCATCGACGACTGCCGCGCTACCATCACTCCGCTCACCGCGCCGGGCGGCGGATGCTGCACGGTCCAGGTGGGGGACGGGCTCACCACTTTCGCCCAGTTCACTTCCATCCAGGCCGCCATCAACAGCCTTCCGGCGGCGGGCGGCGAAGTCTGCGTCCTGGCCGGGCGCTATTTCGAGTCGATCGCCATCGGCCCTCAAGCCAATATCTCCATTCACGGTTGCGGTCACCACACGCGTATCGCCTCCCCCAGCTTCGGGCCGAATCAAGGCGCGAACACGGGCGCCGTCATCACCGTCAATAACTCGCAGGATGTCGAGCTTCGATCCTTTATCGTGGAGGCCGCGGATGGCGATATGGGGATCGCGCTGACCGGATCGATCCAGGCCTGGCCGCCAACTTCGCCATCCGCCGGAAATGTGACGACGGGCGTCACCATGCGCGACCTGATCGTTGTCTCGTCCGATAGCCGCGCCGTCTCGGTCGAGCAGGCCATCGATGTCTGTCTCAAGGACTCACTGATCGCCATGCGCGACGTCTCGTCCTCGGCGGCCGCGGTTTATGTTTCCGGTGACGACATTCAAGTCATCGGCAACTGGGTCGGTCCGATTACTTCCGCGGTCCTGCCGGCAGTCGTCGGCTCCGATCTAAGTACCTCAGGCGCCGCGGGCGTAACGGCGCCCCAGGGTTCCACCATGGCAAATCCACCTTGCGGAATCCAGATCGCCGGGACTTCGAACAATATATTGGTGCGAGGTAACCAGATCGACGGAGGCAGCGGCAACGGGATCACATTGGGCGAAGTCATCCTTGTCGATGGCACCGGTATCCGGGTGAACGGCTACGTGGGATACCATCCGGGCGGGGGAACGGTGAACCCCTGCGCCACCGGGAACTTCTACTACCCACGAACCGTGATATACGGAGGCGCCACGGTGAACGTGGTGGTGAACGGCCAGTTGACCAATGTCCGCATCGAGAACAACGCGATCCGCAATATGGCGCTGTGCGGTATCGGGCCCATCGGTTTCTTTGACCTGTCGAACACGCTGGAAGTCGTCACCGTGACCGGTCTGTGGATCGTCGCCAATGAAATCGTCCGGTGCCTCAGCCGCACTTTGACACAATACACTAACAACGATGTGACATCGATTGGCTACGGCGGAATCTGCCTTCCCGATGTAACCGGGACCTACGTCCGCGACAACCTGATCCTAAACACCGGCGCGTCGCTGGCCGATCCGGTCTGCGGCATTTTCGTGCTGCACGGCGAACTGGTGGAGATCAGCCGCAACCAGATCCTCGATACGCGCGATTGGAGCACCGCCGATGCAAACACCCTGTCCGGTTATCGCGCCGGCATCGCCCTGGTGATGGTGACTCCCGAGGACGATCCCGAAGCGACCGATACCCAGTTATCGCTCAGCACGGGGGCCTACCTCTATAACAAGCGCACCATGTACGGATACGGCGCACCGGCGCTCTCGATCCAGGAGAACGTGGTCGATATTCCCATCGGATTGGCGCTTTCGGTGGCGGGTTTAGGAGCGTTTTCGATCCGCGGCAATCAATTCTCCACCGGCGGAATCCAGGGAGACCTGCTTACACTGGCGCGCAGCATTCTGGTTCTCAATTTCGGCACCATGTTGGAACTCCCGACCCCCGTCTCGACGGCCGCCGAATTCCTCTCCCTGATCGCGGAGTTGAACACGGGAGCATCGCTCTCACAGGCGGTTCAGTCGGTTCTCGGGACCACGGCGACGATTCTCGGCGCAATCGCCCCCGGCCCGGTGAATTTCAGCCAAAACCGGTGTACCCTGAACCAGAATTATCGGGCGTCGGTCGCGACCGCATCGGTGGTGATCTGGACGTTCGACGATCTAGGGTTTCACGACAATCAGTGTTGGATGTCGACATCCGAGCGCGAAGTGGATTCGGGCGCGATTTTGATCGGTGCCACGGTTCGGGTCACCGGCTGCCGGTTCCAGGAGATACCCGGAACGGTCTATTTTTCGGCGGTCACGCTGGGGCTCATGAATACCACCACACTAAACCAGGGAACCCACGGGTTCGGCGCCGTCAGCCCGTTGTCACTCAGCGTGACGAGCAACAACCTGTCATGGTGATTGAGGAGGAAATCGGCATATGGCACAAAATAAGCAGACCGGCGCCGGCAATTCGCCCCCGCCAAATCCGAAAGGCGGCACGGCCGGCGCGAGTCAGACCGGCAACACACCCACCGCAAGCGAGCTCGTGCAAACGTCCTGGGCCACGTCGGTGGATGCCCAAACCGCGCAGCAGTTCACCGGGCTTACAGGTATTCGCCAGGCTCGGACAAACCAGCTTCAGCGGCAGGTGACCTCGCTTACGAAAGCCTATGGCGCCAGCGATGCGCGCACGGTGGCCGCTCAAGCTTCTCTCAACACCCAACAGACATTCGGCACCCGGCTGGGGATGGCAAGCGCGACAACTTCTACCGCCGCGCCGACCGCCCCGGCGAACGGCTGGGTGGTGTACGGACGAGTGTTCCACGCGGACTCGACGGCAGCGCCGCAACTCACGGTCTTCCTGGCTGACGAATGCCGGGCGTGGCTGCAGAAATACGCCTTCGCGTTCACCGATCAGACCGGCTATTTCACGCTTACGTACGCTCCGCCGGCCCAGCATGGCGAAAAGAAACCTCACCACGCGGCGGAAAGAGAGAGTGAAAAAGCGGTAGAAAAAACGCCGGAGCCCGTCAATGCCTATCTCGAAGTGTCGAATGCGGCGTGCAAGCTGATGTACATGGATGCCGCCCCGATGTCGATCGCGGTGGGCGCGGTGGTGAATCGCGACATTGTGCTATCGGCCGAAGTCCCGCTGGGGACGCCGCCGTGTGAACCCGGCGCAGCCCCTCGGGTGCCGCCCGCCAAGAAGTAGGGTTATGCTGGCTGTCGCTCAATCCGCGTCGAAAGAGTCCGCCGCGGTACGTCCGGCGAAATTGCCGGCCGCCGTGGCTGCGATCGATTCGGCCGTTGAGACTCCCATTCTGCAGCGGAAGACCTGTCCGTGCGGGGGAGGGTGCCCACGCTGCCAGGCAGCCGCCCGTCTCCTTGGCGAGGGAAATCTGCAGGCCAAGCTCAAACTGAGTCAGCCCGGAGACCCCGCGGAACTGGAAGCCGACCAGGTGGCCGAAGCGGTAGTGAGTGGCCGGCAATTTCCAGGAACCGGAGGATGGCGGCCGAACGCCGCGCCGGCGGAGTCCGCCGTTCAGCGCAAATGCGCCGCTTGTGAGAAGGAAGACGAGGAAGAAGAGGTGCATCGCAAGGCCGATGACACCGTCGCCCTCCAGGCGGCGCCGGAGGAGAAATCGGCGGCGGCGCGAATCGTCGACGATGACGCCCGCGAGCTCTCTGCCGGGCAGATGCGCAAGAGCGATTTTCTGTCCGCGCTGCGCCGCGCCCTTTGCCAGACCGTGGATGAGGCGCTGAAAGGCACGTCCCGCTCCACCGACGGCTGTCCCTGGATCGAACGGCTGTTCGCCGCCTACGCGTCCCAGAGCGGCAGCGACGTGGAAGCCGCCGTCCGGCGCTATGTGCCCAAAGCGGCCTCCGTCCAGTCCGCCGCGGGCTACATCTCGCTCATCGTCGCGCGCGTCGGGCGCGCCGCCGCGGTTTGGGCCAAAACGGGACAGATTACCGGGCTGCCGGAAGGGTTTTCCGCGGGCTCCGCGACGGGGCAAACGGCTGAGAAACCCGCGGCGGCGCCGGAACAGGTTTCGTTCAAGACTCGCGATGGGGCTCAGGCGCCCGCTACCGACGCCACAGCCGTTCGCTCTCAACTCGGTGGCGGAAGTCCCATGGAAAGCGGCGTCCGGTCGCGCATGGAGAGCGCATTCGGGATGGACTTTTCAGCGGTGCGCGTTCATACCGATGCCGCCGGCGCCAATCTTTCCGACCGGTTGAGCGCGCGCGCCTTCACCGTCGGCAGCGATATCGCTTTCGCCTCCGGCGAGTACCGGCCCGGCACACCCTGGGGCGACGCGCTGATGGCTCACGAACTGGCGCACGTAGTGCAGCAAGGCCACGCAGCGCCCGCCGCCATGCCTGAAGCCGGCTCCGGGCCGGAGGCCTCGCTCGAATCCGATGCCGACCGCGCCGCGCTCGGCGCCACACTTTCGCTGTGGGACCGCGCTCGCTCGGGAATCGGCGGAATCGCCGGCCGCATTCTGCCGCGGCTCAAATCGGGGCTTCAAGTGCAACGCTGCCGGCGCAGTGTGAAGAAGTGCCCTCCCAACAAACACTGGGGCGTGGTGGGAGAAGGACTCGGTCTTGGATCGGTAGGGTGCGTGTGTGTATGGAAGTGCCTTTCCGGCGCGCCTCCCAAGGCAGACTACGTGCCGCCCGCGCAGGACACGATTTCCTGTCCGCCGGACGTCTACTGCGAGGGCCCTCCGCCCGTCGAGGTCGTGGGTGACGATTATCAGAAGGTCGAAAAAGGGCAGGAGCAAGCCCCAAGCCAGGTAATCGGGTACGGCGCTCATATGACGCCAATGACCGGCGCCAAGGTATGCGGCTGCCTTCCGCTCGATATCGAAGGCGGGGAGTCTACCAGCTCCGCCCTGGTTCCCACCGGTTTCGACCCCACCGATCTCTACACCGGCCCCATGCCTGGCGGGGGGCACGCCCCGGGTGTGCCCGAAACGCGCGGGCTCGAACCCGAAGCCATCCGGGAGACGGTACACACTGAGACCGAGGCGCGGGAACCGGTCAGGGAAGCTTTGGGAGAACGGGTCAACGAGCCCGCAACCGTGTCGACCGCGCCGCCAAAGCCTGCGCTCGAAAGGCTGGGAGAGTATAACCAGGAAATATCGGGCTCGCCCGAGCTGAAGCAATGGGAAGATCAGATCGAGAAGCTGCGAACCACCGATCCGCCCAAAGCGGAGCAGGAGGCGGCCAGCCTGGTGCGCACGGCTCAAGCGGCACGAAATAATGCCGCCAGGGCCGCCGGGCAAACCGGGGGTGACGATCCGATATTCACCCTGGGCGTGGGCAAAGACCGGGCCGCGAGAATTCAGTCCGGCGAGCAGAATTTTGTGGTGGATCGCCGGATGACCTTCGATGTTGACGAGGTGCTTCCCGTCGGTGCGCCCGATATCAAGCCACAGCGGGCCGTGGGCCGGGCCACTAGTGCGGAGAACCGCCAGTTGCTGGATCCGAATACGAACCAGCGAACCAAGGGCTTGGGCACCGACCCGCGCGAATTGCCCCAGAATCGAACCGCCCGCGAGCCGGTTTCGGTCACTACCGATCCGCATGCTCTGCTCACCAGGCGATTCAGCGAGGTTCACGAACTTCAGCGCATTTTCGACCGGGCGGTCGCTTCCGTCACCGAGCCGCAGAGGCTGACGCCGACCCAGTTGAAGGCCAGGATCAATGCCGAGACGCGGCGAATCATCACCGAAGATCCGGGGCCGGACGCGGCGGCGGTGCGCAAGGCGTTGGGGGATCTCGGATTCGAGCGCCAGCCGGGCGTCGGCTGGGTGATGACGAAAGGTCCGGCGCAGTAGGAAAATATATGCGTAACGGCCAGTCGGCCTTTCGATTCTTCGGGCTGATAGGATTCGCCATGGCGTACGCGCTGGCAGCCGGACTGGCCCGGTACGCCGGTCTCTCCTTGTGGATTGTTACGGCGCTTGCCGTCTCGGGTGCGGTCGCTTTCCTCGCGCTGGCCATGGTGACCAAGATCGTCACCGGCGCCGAATCGCTCACCTACTATCATCACCAAACGGCGGTCCTCCTGATGGCTGCGCTGGTGCTTTCCGGGCTTCGCGCGCCGTTACTGCCGTATCTCGATATTGCAGTCCTTGGTATCGGCGTTTTTCTGGTATTTGGCCGGATCGGTTGCCTCAAAGTAGGATGCTGCCATGGTCTCCCATGCCCGCGCGGCGTGCGGTACCCCAGACATTACCTCGATTCCGGTTTTCCCGGGCATTTGGTGGAAGTAGCGCTTGTCCCGGTTCAGGCGGTGGAATCGCTAGGCGTACTGGGGATTGTCTGCCTGGGCACTCTGCAAGTAATCACCCGCCGCCCACCGGGTTCCGCTCTGTCGTCGTATCTTGTCGCATACGCCTTCCTCCGATTCCTTCTGGAGTTCTTCCGGGGCGGCACGGACCGCCGTTTTCTGTGGGGTTTCTCCGAGGCGCAATGGACGTCTCTCGCGATCGTCTGCGCCACCGTCGGCTTGGAGACTCACGGAGAGTTGCCGTTCGAAATGTGGCATAGGTTCGCCGTAGTTGCCATGGCGCTGGTGACCATCGCTTTACAGTTTCATCCACTCTTGCGCTTCACTCGTGGGCTTATCGATCCCTTCCATATTGAAGAACTCGCCCAAGCTCTCGAACTCGCGTCCGATCTGGCCGCCGAACAGCGGCAGGGGGTTTCGCAGACTATCCATCTCGCAGTTACGAAAATGGGAGTCCAGATCTCCGGCGGCTGTTTGGGCGAAGGGGGAACGCCGGTTCGGCATTACACTCTCTCGCGGGCCGGAGGGGCGATGAGCGAGCGGACAGCCCGGCTTCTTGCCGTGTTGGTGTCTCAACTGACTCGCTCACCGTACCCGGTCAAGATCCTGCCTGGACGCAGCGGGGTTTATCATCTGGTTTTCCCAATGATCGAAGGGCCCATGAGCGGGGCGCTTTCCCGCGCTCATCGCTACTCCTCATTCCCGGAGGTGAGCGGACCGGGGGCGCTTAACCGACCTGGGGATTCCGCGGTTTAGGCGCGGCAACCGCTCCCTTACGGTCGCTGCTCGGTTACGAACACCGCGTGTTTGCAATTGCTTACCGAACCGCGACCGTCAGGGAGTGCCATATGGGCCTGCGGCCCGCCAAAAGGGATGAACACGCACGCGGCGCTCCCTGGTGGGGCAGGCGGTTCCGCCTGCCCGCCGGTTGTCAACCGGCGTTCCGGCACGGCGCGAAATCAACAACCTGGAGAGCGTCTTCAACGGAGCGGTTGCCGGCGACTGACTCCCCCAAATCGGTTAAGCACCTGCGGACCGGTTGTTTCCCGCGGGCGTGCGGCATACAATCGAATCGGACTATTCTGGCAGCGAGGACGGGAATAAGAAACATGAATCGCAGGCGATGGATGATGCTTTCCGGGGCCGCAATAGCGCGCGGGGGCGCCGCTCAGACCCCGCAAAAGGAGCAGCCCAGCCCCCCTGACGAAGCGCAGGATACCCCGGACAAGTTCCTGCTGAAAGATTACCGCCCGGAGTCAATCTACCGGGTCCCGAAAACCGAGGTCAAGAAGGCCAAGTATCCGGTCATCGATGTGCATTGCCACGGCGCCCGTCCCCCGCAGCAGGTTGACGACATGGTTAAGTTGATGGACGCCGCCGGCGTGGAAAAAACCGTGATCTTCACCGGTGCGGCGACGCCGGAAAGGTTCACTGAGGTGCGGCAAGCCTACCTCAAGTATCCCGGCCGTTTCGATTTGTGGTGCAGCTTCGATCTGGCGGGTGTCCACCAGCCGGGATTTGGGCCCGATGCCGTCAAAGCGCTGGAAGAGTGCCATCGTCTGGGTGCTCTGGGTGTCGGAGAGATCAGCGACAAGGGCAGGGGCTTCGCGTCCTTCGGCGGGGCCGGACGGGCCGGCTCGTCGAACCCGCCGGGGCGCGGGTTCCAGGGAAGAGGGAGCGGCTTCTCGCCGCCCAGCACCGCCCCTGCCGGTCCCCATCCGGATGATCCGCGCATGGACTCTCTATGGGATAGGTGCGCGCAGTTGGGCATGCCCGTCAATATCCACGTCTCCGACCCCATCTGGTCCTACCAGCCGATGGACCGGAACAATGACGGCCTCATGAACGGCTATACCTGGATGATCAAAGTGACGCCCGGCATGCTGGGGCACAACGAGCTGATCGAGAGCCTGGAAGCCGCGGTGAAGAAGCACCCCAAAACGACCTTCATCGCCTGCCACCTCATGAATCTGGACTACGATCTGGCGCGGCTGGGCCAGATCTTCGACCGGAATCCAAATCTCTATGGCGACATCTCGGCTCGCTTTGGAGAGCTTGCTCCCATCCCGCGATTCGTGTCGCAGTTCATTCAGAAATACCAGGACCGGGTGCTCTACGGGACGGACATGACCTACAACGAGCGCATGCTCCACACGACTTTCCGTATCCTGGAAACCCACGACGAGCACTTTTACGTACCTGAGCTCTTCAACTACCACTGGCCCCTCTATGGCTTCGGTTTGCCTGACGACGTATTGAAAAAGGTGTACGCGGATAACGCCCGCGAGGTTTTCCGGAAGGCACGAAGCCACGCGGCGTGAAGCCGCCGCCTGTTGAAACGAATCAACCACGACTTTTCCAGGCTCCCTGGCATGTCCTGTTGCCATCAGAGGCTGCCATCGAATCGTGGCATAATGAGACCGGGAGGAGGCGATGAAAAACTTTCACTTGCCGCTGCCGGAGCAGACGTACAAAGGTCTCAGGGCGGAGGCCGAGCGGACGGGGGTGCCCGCGACGGCGTTGGCGCGCGAGGCCGTCGATTGGTGGCTCCGACAACAAGGCCGAAAGGCACGGCACGACGCAATCGCGGCCTACGCTACCGAAATGGCCGGAACGCGCCTCGATCTCGACGCCAACCTGGAGTCCGCCGCCATCGAGCACCTTTTGAACACGAGCAAGGCAACAAAATGAAGCGAGGCGAGGTTTATTGGGCCGATCTGGTTCCGCGGTCCGGCTCGGAGCAAACCGGTCGGCGCCCCGTAATCCTGGTGTCTCACGACGGTTTCAACCAAACCCCTGGATGGAGATCCATAATCGTGGTCCCCATCTCGACCTCGTCGTCCCAGCCTAAGCGCGGACCCACCGTCATAGAACTTCCGGGCGGGACTGGCGGCCTGGCCAAGACCAGCTACGCTGTGTGCCATCAGGTAACTACACTCGACCGCGCCAAGCTGACCAAGAGGCTCGGCACTCTGGCGTCTGAATCCCTGCATGAGGTTGAGGAAGGGCTAAAGGCGGCGATGGATCTCGATTAACCCGCTCTCCCGCGCTCGTGTCCGGCCGTATGTGCCGTCGCGAGCGGAGGGTGCGGCGAGCCATGGCTTGCGGTTTCGTATAATGGCAGAAGCGCTCCGCCGGCGGATGGTCATGACAGCCGAAGGTCCAAAGGACGTAACCCAACTCCTCGTGGCGTGGAGCAACGGGGCCGGGCGGCACTCGATTCGCTCGTGCCCCTTATCTATGCGGAACTGCACCGGCTGGCGAGCCGCTCGATGCGCCGCGAGGGGCCTGGACATACTCTCGATACCACTGCCCTGGTTCATGAGGCGTATCTGCGGCTGGTTAACCAGGAAACGGTAAACTGGCAGAACCGCGCGCATTTCTTTGCCGTTTCGGCGCAGGCCATGCGACATATCCTGATCGACATGGCGCGCGGCCGGAATCGGCTCCGGCGAGGCGGCGGCGCGCACCATATTTCCCTGGAGGACGCGCCGGTGTTTTCCGACGAGCGCGCCGCGGAGTTGATCGCGCTCGATGACGCCCTGGCCGACCTGGCCAAATTGGACGAACGCAAGAGCCGTATTGTGGAGATGCGCTACTTTGGCGGTCTTAGCGCGAAGGGGACAGCGCGAAGGGGACAGCGCGAAGGGAGCGCGAAGGGAGCGCGAAGGAGCGCGAAGGGGACAGGAGCGCGAAGGGGACGGAGCGCGAAGGGAGCGCGAAGGGGACAGCGCGAAGGGGACAGCCTGACGTGAGCCCTTCGTGATTCCTAACGCACCTGTTATCAAGTGGATACAAATTGGCTCGATCTGCGCCCGAACGCCTCCCCTTTTAATTTCAGCGCCTTACCGACCGCCGGGGAGTCAGAAACCAGCGAAGTAGTCAGAGCGCTCCCACGCGGAACCAGCGGCGGACCGCGGAAATGTGACCCATCCACCAACCGTCACATACTTTCAAAATATTTCTTACCCCTTCCCTCCCAGCCCCTTACCGCCAATCCGCGCCTTTCCCACCCCCCCGTTTTTTCCCGCTCGCCCGCTATCGTGTAATCGCAAGCATCCTTATGTTTATCCTGAATCCCCCACAACTCCGGGTCATCGACGCCCTGTCTAATGGCGCCTCCATGACCGACGCCGCCGCCCAAGCCGGCATCCATCGCAATACCATCGCTAACTGGCAACGCATTTCCCCCGATTTCCGCGAGGCATTAGC
>PLRS01000161.1 GCA_003164035.1 Bryobacterales bacterium
CTCGCCCTGATCGACCGGCTTTGCCCCAACCGGCTCCAGGATGAGAACCAGCGCCGCGACTGGCATCTCGCCACCGCGATGATGACGGCCTACGCCACGCGGTATGCGGCCGACGAGCTCGAGGTCGTTGCGCTGGAGAAGAATTTCGAGGGGCCCATCGTCAACCCGGCGACCGGCGCGGCCTCGCGCAGCTTCGTGCTCGCCGGCAAGGTGGATGGCATCGTCCGCATCGGCGGCGAGCACTTCATTCTGGAACATAAGACCGCGGCACAAATCGACGGGGACTACCTGGAGAAACTCTGGACCGACTTCCAGATCACCATCTACGCCCACTACATCGAGCAGACGATGGGCATCCCCATCACCGGCATTCTCTACAACGTGCTGGTGAAGGCCAAGCTGCAGCAGGGCAAGGGGGAGACGGAAGAGGAGTTCCAGGAGCGTCGCGCGGAGCTGCTGGCGAAGTCGAGGACGGGCAAGACCACGGCGAAACGGAAGCAGCCCGAATCCGATGAGGACTTCCAGCAGCGAATGGCCGAGAAGTACGCCGACCCCAGTATGTTCCACCGCGAGATGCTCTATCTCTCGCGCGACCGCTTCGACATCCTGCGCAGCGAACTCTGGGAACTGACCCAGGCGTTTCTCGACGCCCGGCGCCGCGGGGTCTTTTACCAGAACACGGCCTTCTGCTTCAATTACCAGCGGCCTTGCGCGTACTTCCCGCTCTGCCGGTCCAACGGCAACCCCAACGTGATTGAGAACTTCTACCAGCGCGTCGCGCCCAACGAGGAACTGCGCGTGCTGCCGGCCGCGGAACCCGAACCAGTTTTTTGAAAAGGAGAACCATGTCTATCCTGCCAACCGCAAAGACGCAACCCAAGCCCGACCTCGCGGACCTAACCGTCCTCGTGTACGGGCAAACGAAGATCGGCAAGTCCACGTTTTGCGCTCAGTCCGAAGGCGCGCTCTTTCTGGCCACTGAGCCGGGGCTGAACGCACTCGATGTGTACCAGGTCCCCGTCCAGTCCTGGGACGACCTGCTGAACGCCTGTGCCGAACTGGAGAAGGGAGGCCACCCCTTCAAGACTGTCATCATCGACACGATCGACAACGCCTACAAATTCTGCACGGATCACATCTTGAAAAAGTTGAAGGTCGAGCACGAGTCGGATCTTGGCTATGGGAAGGGCTACGCCATTGTCAACAACGAATTCCAGCGCGTGCTAACGAAGCTGGCCTTTCGGCCATACGGCCTGTTCCTCGTCTCACACTCGAAGGAGACCGAAGTCGAGACGCGCACCGGCAAATACACCCGCACCGTCCCGACCCTGCCCGACAAGGCCCGCAAGATCGTCCTGGGCATGGTTGACATGGTTCTATATTGCGACCTGGAGGACGGGGAGGATAAGACCACCCGCCGGCTGATCCGAACCAAGCCGAGCAAGTACTACGAAGCTGGCGATCGGACCGGCCGCCTCCCGGAGACGCTCGACCTGGATTTCGCCAAGTTCTTCGATGCCTTCAGCGTGGCCATCGCGCCGCTCAAGGCAGCCGCCGGCAAAACGGCGGGGGCCGTACCAAAACAACCTCAAGGAGATAACCGATGAGCAAACGCACGATTGACCTTTCCCAGTTTGACGACGAATTCCGTTCGGAGCAGCCCGAAGAGCGCGGCGATTTCGAAAGCGTGCCCGACGGCAAATACCAGGTAACGGTGGAGAAGGTGGAGCTGACCGAGGCGCAGAGCAGCGGCAATCCGATGCTGAAGTGGAAACTCCGCGTCATCGCGCCTAAATTCATCAATCGCGTGCTGTGGCGAAACAGCGTGATTACCCACAACACGCTGAAGTACGTGAAGACCGACCTGCACACGTGCGGCCTCGATCTCGACAAAATTTCTGAACTGCCGAAGCACCTGAAAAAACTGCTCGACGTGAAGCTCGAAGTCACCAAAAAGACCAAGGGCGACAACGAGAACATCTTCTTCAACAGCCGCATCGAGAACGACCGCACGCCCGGCAAATTCCGGCAGGAGGCGGGCGACGCCCTTGTCCCGTTCTAGCGGGGGGCCGGCCACCGTCATCATCGACACGCGCGAACAGGAACCGTATTCGTTCGATCCCCGGTTGGCAACCGCAGTGCGGCGGGCATTGCCAGCCGGGGATTACTCCGTAGATGGGCTCGAGGCGTGTGTCGCGGTGGAGAGGAAGACGCTGGACGATTTCGTCTCCACGGTGATCCACAACCGGGCGCGGTTTCGCGAGGAGTTGCGGAAACTCACCGGCTACCAGGCGGCATGCGTTGTGGTGGAGGCCGGCCTCATTGACGTGCTCCAGAAGCGCTACCGGGGCGACGCGCACCCAAACGCGGTGTTGGGAAACGCGCTCTCGCTCATCCTCGACTACCGGGTCCCGGTCTTCTTCTGCACGACCCGCCAGGCCTCCTGCCAATTCGTGCAGGCATACCTGCTCGGCGCACACGCGAGGTGGAATTCATGACATTGGAGCGCACCAGCATTCGCGGCGTGGTGGAGACGGTCTTCTATTCGGGACCGACGTTCAGCGCCGGCCGTCTTCGCACCGCGGACGGAGAGTTCGTGAAATTCGCCGGCAAGGTGTTCGTGAAGATCAGCGAGCCGGTCAAGCTGGACGGCCACTGGGTCAATCATCCGAAGTACGGGCGCCAATTCGAGGCCGAGTTCATGGGCCATGACCTGGAACTGGATCCGGATGGGCTGGCGCACTTCCTCGCCAACCATCCGGACGTGAAGGGAATCGGCCCGGTGAAGGCCCGTCTCGTTGCCGACGAATTCGGCGCTGCTTTCGACGGAGCGATACGGAGCAGGCCGGAAGCAGTAGCGGCGGTCGCGAAGGTGCCGGTCGAGATCGTACTCGATTTGCAGCGAATCTGGATCGCAAACGGCGATTTCAACACGGCCATGGCGTACCTGGCAGCCTTTGGGCTGACCCATTACCAGGTCACCACGCTGGTCGGCAAGTTCGGCAGCCAGGTGGTGCCCATTCTGGAGCGCGATCCGTACGTGCTGGTGCGCGAGATCCCTGGCTTCGGTTTCAAACGGGTCGATAAGATCGCCCGGAAGATGGGCACGCCCAAGGACCTGCCTTCGCGGATTCGCGCGGGGTTGCACTACTGTGTGCTGGCCGCGCTCGATGACGGCGATTGCTGGGTCGAGTACGAAGACCTGCTGGACCGTGCCAACACGCTGCTGGTCATGGACACGATGGACAGCCGGGACGTGATCGAAGGCCACCTGGAGGCGTTAATCGCCGAGGGCGTCCTCTTCTCCCAACCCTTCGAGCGGTTGGTGGTCGCCGATCCCGAGATCCACAAGATGGAGCGGGAGTTGGCGGAGGTTTTGCGGACGGCGTGTGCGCCGAACCCGCACCCCGTCGCGGAACAGGACGGTTTACTGGACGCCGAGGGTGCCGGGTTGAACCCGGAACAGAGGGCGGCGGTGAAGAACGCGCTGTCCTATTCCATATCGCTGATGACCGGGGGCGCCGGCAGCGGAAAAACGTACGCGGTCTCGACCATCTCCAGCATCGCCGAACGGTTGGAACTTAGCGTCGTGCTGGCCGCTCCCACCGGCAAGGCGGCCAAACGCCTCGAAGAGGTGGTGGGGCACGATGCAAGTACCGTCCACCGGCTTCTTGGCTTCAACGGCCACACTTATTCCCGCGACGCTCTGAATCCGATCGAGGCGGACATTCTGGTGATCGACGAAGTCTCCATGGTGGATGTCCCGCTCGCCTGGCGGTTGTTTCAAGCCGTCAACCGCGAGAAGACCGCCGTGGTTCTGGTGGGTGATCACAACCAGTTGCCGCCAGTGGGTCCGGGGAACCTCCTTCGGGATCTCGTGAAATCGCGCGCCATCCCGACGACGGTTCTCACCAGGATTATCCGCCAGGCCGGCGAGTTGAAGGAGAACTCCACTGCGATCCTTGCTGGCGAAGTGCGCCCCACGTCGGAGGTGAAGGCCGGGGCACGGCGGCCGTGGTACGTCATCGACAAATTCACCGACGCCGGCGATTTGCGGCGCATGCTGATCCTTCTGTTCGATGAAGTGCTACACGAGAGGCTCGGGTACGATCTCGTCCGCGACGTCCATGTCCTGACGCCGACGCACAAGGGATCGCTGGGTACAGTCGAGCTCAACATTGAACTGCAGCGCCTGCTCCAGAAGAAGCTGTTCCAGTTCAATGTGCCGGAGGTCGATGCCGGGCACAGGCCCCGCCTCTATCCCGGCGACAAGGTGATCCAAACCAAAAACGACTACGAACTGGGCGTCATGAATGGCTCGATGGGTATCGTCATGAGCGTCGATCCGAAAGACGGGATGGTAGTCGATTTTGATGGCCGACCCGTGGAGATCAAAAGCGGCAGCGATGCGCTCGGCAATATCCAGTTGGCTTACGCGACCTCCATCCACAAAGTGCAGGGTTCGGAGTTTCCGTGTGCCGTAGTCGTTGCGCATAAGTCGCATTCCTTCATGCACCACCGCAATCTGCTCTACACGGCGGTGACACGCGCCAAGGAATCGGTGATCATCCTCGGCGACCGCTGGGGCATCGAGCATTGCGCCCAGAAGCGCCAAGTGGACCAGCGGAACAC
>PLRS01000137.1 GCA_003164035.1 Bryobacterales bacterium
CGTTTTAGTGGTGGTACCGCCCGCCTGAATTGACCGCTTTTGGGCGCTCCGCGAGACTTGGTGAAACACCCCAAATCCATTGATGTTGATGTGTGGCATTTGAACACTTTCACTGATTCGTGCGGAGAGCCCTTTCTTGTATTTGTGCCACGCGCTGGCGACCAACCGTGTGAGATTTTGTCCGGGCGACGCCGCAAAGGCGTGAGCATCTGGTTGACGTCCTCGATGGAGAAAGCGTCGGGATCATGGTCGTCGCCAGCCCAATCCTAGAGTTCCTCGTGCTGTTCGTGCGTGGAATCTCCGAGAGTATCCTGCAGGTCGTAAAATCCGCCGGTGCCGCGCCAATCTTCAGGGGGACGGGCACGTTGGCCGCCCGTGCAGACCGGATATGCCGTGCCTGGGGCAATAGGCAGACGGTTCTCCAGCACGATTCCACGCTCCCCAACTGTCGCCCATATCGTACGTATAGGTGGCCTTGGCGCCGAGCCTGCCCAGAACGCTGGAGAGACGGACCGTGCGCTCATTTTCGACAAGGCAGCATTCCCATGAGCCGGTCTACCGGACTGGGCCTTCTATTATAAAATGCCGCTGGCCAGCGCTGAATTCGTGCATGTGGCAGTCCTGCCACCCGATCGCGGCTTGCAGCACGTCGTGCAACTGCGCCAGAGTCGGAAAACGGAACGGGCAAAGCTGGCGTTACCGGAAGCGCGTCAAAGAGCGAAAGCCACCCCAGAAAGAGCCGGTTCCAGAGGCAGCGAGGGTCATCACTACCAAATTATCTCGATGGCTGTTGCGACCGGCCCGGCTTGCTACGAATGCTTCGCGCGCCGGCCGCGGTCGCCGCTGCAGCGGTTCTGCTCGCATGCCTGCCAGCGTGCCGTGGAATGGGTTTTGGAGCGGGAGCGGCGCGGGCGAAGAAGGCATGCCCGGCGCCACCACCTTCTGCTTCGAGCGGCTGGCGCGGGATGCGGGATCGGTGGCGGCGCTGAGCCAGGACTTCGTCGGCGAACTGGAGCCGGCATGAACGAGTCCACCCGCAACGAGATTGTCCGGCTGCACTATGGCGGCACCTCGCAGCGGCGGATTGCCACGCCTGCTGGGAGTCGATCGCAAGAGTGTGGGCCGCGTGTTGGCGGCTCACCAGAATCGCCGGACCGGCGCGGTGGAAAAGGAGCGGTCGCGGCGGCCGAGCCTGTTGGACCCGTTTGCGGATCAGATCAAGCAACTGCTGGAGCGCTGCCCCAACCTGACGGCGGTGCGCCTGCATGAGGCGCTGCGCAGGCTGGGTTTTGAGGGCCACTACACGATCGTGCGCGAATCCTTGCGGGCACTCCGGCCGCATGCACCGAAGCCGCCCGTGCGGCGATTCGAGACGGGGCCCGGGGTTCATTATGGTGAGTTCCGCGTCATGAGTGGCTGCGCTTCTCTCTCAGCCTCGATGCAAACGAAGGCACGCCGTTGCCAGGGCCGAGTGCGGAGATTATGCGGCAGCACGTGGCCCAGCGGGTGGCAGCTTGCAGCGCCAGTCGGTCCCGCGTCCTTCGGGTCTCCGTCAGGATCTTTCTTGAGGCAGAGGAACAAGGGCGCTTTCGGCGTCGTGTTGGCTGCCCGCCTTCTACCCCGGCGTGGTTTGACCCGATTCTGACGCTGTACCTGCAGTTCATTCTAAGCGAGGATGGTATCGAAGGAAACCGGCGCCTTTGGGGTTTTGAACGAGAACAGGTCCGCTTCGCTCGAAACCCAAAAAGTCGCCTTATCGAGTCCGGCGGCGCGCAGGGAGTCGAGGAGCGTTGCGGCGCGGGCTGGCGTGCGCATCACGGTCACCACCCGGAATTTTCGGAACCCGAAATCCTTTTCGCAATCGGTCGAATCGTAGTACTGCCAATAAGCATCGAGTTTCCGGATGATGTTCGGCCGGCCATCCTTGTAGCCGCCTAACTTGGCGCGCTCCATTTCGAGGAAGAAAACGGCGCCGTTGACCTGGAAAAGCGCGGCCGGCCACACCGACTTCTTGTCGAGACCGCGTTGCCGCCAGCGCAGGTCCCAACTCTGGGATGATCGCGTGATTCGGTCGTCAGACTTGTTCACGGGGGGCATCTCCGGACGGTCGAGTTTCCGAGGATGGGCGGGCGCGGAAAGAACGTGAAGATCCAGATACCGGAATCGGAACTGAGGCGGTTTCTTTCGGCGCTTCCCATGTTTTCTGAACGGCGCTCTCCAGGAGATCCTGCCGCTCCTTCACCCACGGGGCGTAGTGCTTCTTCGTGATCGTGGTGCTCGCGTGACCCAAAAGCTCGCTCACCACCTCAAGGGGCACGCCCTTCTTGAGCAACGATACCGAGAGAAGGTATCCCGGATGCGGTGGGGCGCGATGCCACTTGCAGAGCAGTGAGTTCGAACTTGCGGTGCCGTTCCAGGAACGCACCTTGAGGGCATGGCGCCGGTAAACGCCTTCGACCGTTCCCTCGACCCACATGGGGCATTTGCAGCGCTCGTAATAGCGGTCGGCGTGGTAGGGGCACGGATCTTTCTCCGATTCGCCGAGCCCGGCTGTCAAATGGCGGCGGTACAGCGTGAGCATGATCCGATCATCGCACGCCAATCGTACGTGGCGACCCCAGTGCCCGTAACTTGCTGATTCTGCGGAAGAAAACATGGCGGAGAGAGAGGGATTCGAACCCTCGATAGAGTTTCCCCTATACACGCTTTCCAAGCGTGCGCCTTCAACCACTCGGCCATCTCTCCGGGTCCTGGTGCGGAGGTCGCGGAATGCGACTGCTTCTGCCAGAATAACATGCCTCGAAGCGCGGCTCAGGCTTGCTTCGATTCCAGCTCGGCCCAGCGGGCGTAAAGGTCCGCCACCTCCCGCTCGGCCGCTTCCAGTTCCTGGTGATGCCGCCGCAGCCGGGCGCCGTCGGAGAAAACTTCGGCCGATTGCAATCCGTCGCGCAGTGCGCCCGCCTTTTCCTCGGCTTCCAGAATGCGCGCTTCCATCTGTTCCCATTCGCGCGCTTCCAGGTACGATAGCTTCTTTTTGGCCGCCGAAGGGCGTGCGGCCGAAGCGTTTTCCCGCTTCTCGGCGGCGGACGGCTTGGCTCGCTTGCGATCCGCCTGCGCCTGTTCCCATTGCCAGTAATCGGCGTAGAATTCGGCGCCGCCTTCTCCATCGAGTGCCAGAATCGAGGTCGAAACGCGGTCCAGCAGGTAGCGGTCGTGAGTGACCAGCACCAGCGCGCCCGGAAACTCGGTCAGGTTGTCCTCCAGCACCTCCAGGGTGGGAATGTCGAGATCGTTGGTGGGCTCGTCCATCAGCAGCAGATCGGCCGGTTCCAGCATCAGCCGCGCCAGCAGCACGCGCGCCTGTTCGCCGCCCGAAAGGCTCGAAATCGGCCGATCGAGCTGCCCGGCGTCGAACAGGAAGCGCTTGGCCCAGCCGGCCACGTGAATCGGCCGCCCGCGGAATTCGACCGTGTCGCCGTGGGCGCCCAGCCCCTGCCGCAGAGTTTCGGTTTGGTCAAGCTGCTCGCGCGCCTGGTCGAAATAAACCACTCGCAATCCGGGCGCGCGTTCGACCGTTCCCGCATCGGGAGCCAGTTCGCCGGCCAGCAATCGCAGCAGGGTAGTCTTACCCGACCCGTTCAGGCCCAGCAGCCCCAGCCGCGTTCCCGGTCCCAGAACGAAACTAAGGTCGCGGAACAGCACTCGCCCGCCCATCGTCCGGCTGGCCGACTCCACCACGACCAGCCTCTTGGTGCGCCGGTCGCTGGCACTGAAATCGATGCGCGCCACGCCTCCAGGGCCACGCGATTCCAGGTCCTGCAGCTCGCCCATCAGCCGCCCCGCTTCATCAATCCGCGCCTTCGACTTGCCGGTGCGCGCCTTGGGCCCCCGCCGCAGCCACTCCACCTCGCGCCGCACCTTGTTGGCCAGCGATTCCTGTCGGCTCGATTGCGCGCTCAGAAACTCTTCCTTCTTTTCCAGAAAATGGCTGTAGCTTCCCTCCACCCGGAAAATACCCTCCGGATACGCGCGCCCGATCTCGGCCATATCGTTCACCACGTTATCCAGAAAGTACCGGTCGTGGCTCACCACCACGCTGGCAAAGGCCGCCGAGCCGAGCAGCTTCTCCAGCCACAGAATGCCCTCCAGGTCCAGGTGATTGGTGGGCTCGTCCAAAAACAGCAGGTCCGGCTGCCGGGCCAGCTCGCGGGCGATCGCCAGGCGCCGCTTCCACCCGCCCGAAAGCGAATCCACCCGCGCGGCGCCGTCGGCGAACCCGCCCCGTCCCAGCGCCAGGTTGAAGCGCGCGGCTCGCTCGGCGTCTTCCAGGTGCTCGTCCGCAAGGGCCGCGCCAATCACCTCGCCCACCGTCCCGCCCTCGGGAAACTCGGCATCCTGTGGCACGTAGCCCACGCGCGTATTGCCGCGGGTGGCGATCTGGCCGGAATCGGCTTCCAGCCGGCCGGCCAGAATCTGCAGCAGCGTGGACTTGCCGCATCCATTGGCGCCGATCAAGCCCAGCCTTTCGCCCTCGGAAATCCCCAGCGAAATCCCCCGGAACAATTGTCGGGAGCCGAAGCTTTTGTGCAAATTTGTGCAACTTAGCAGAATGGGCATGGCTCAAAAAGTGGGTTGACAGAATTGTACCAGCCGGTCGGGTTGCGCTGGAGCGGCGCCGGCGGTTTTGGGCGCCGGGTCCGGCAGCCGTTCGACTTGGAGCGGGCTCAGTGGATAAATTCCTTTGATTGCTAAAGGTTGCCAGTAAGATCGGGCTCGTCCGGCATTTTGCTGGGGACGGTGCGATGGTGCAGAATTGTGCACGATTGTGCAGCCGAGCCGCGCTCGAAAAAAATCCGGCGCCGATAGGCGGCACAATTTCCCAGCCGAGCCGCGACCAAAGGGAGCGGTCGTCGGTGCGGCGGGGGAAGCTTCAGGGAGGGGGCTTAGGGCCTCCGTTGTGCGGAATTGTGCATTCCTGGGCGCCGCCTGGGCGTGAAAAAACAAATAAGCCATTTAGTTTCTTCACTGGCGCTTGCCGGGGGACTTTTTTCGGTTGTGCAGGATTGTGCACTTTTGTTGTGCAAGCCCGCCAACCGAGCCGTAGCCCACCGCCGGAGATCCGTCGGCCTTTTGTGCATTCTTGTGCATGGATTCATCCGAGTAGCGACATTGCCCCCGGCAGCCGGCAGTGGGCGGCTGCGAAAGCAGTTCGAACGCCCGAGGAAAAGGGAGCGCCACCGGGGAGTTAGTTCCCTGCCTCCAAGAAGCTTTCTTCCCCCGTGCACAGGTTACCACGGCAGTCAAGCGGCTGGTCTCCCGTAGACTTTGTTATCAATGGGTTACACGCTGTGACCGGGATTGATGGCCAGCCGCGTTTCCCCGCGGCACCCGCCAGGTATGGAAATGCGGGGTGGGGACGGAGCGCCCTGTCCCCTTGGCCAATTTTGGGGTCCGCCGACAACCCCGATGCGTTGAAAACAAAAGGGCGCGCATATCTTGCGCTTGAGATCGGCTCGGCATCTGCATGATAATATGAGGCTGGCGGATTGCGAGGGGCTCACGTCAGGCTGTCCCCCACTGTTTCCCACTGTTTCCCCACTGTTTACTGTTTCCCCGCCCCATGGCGGCAGCGAGCCGAGGATTATGCCGCATTGCGGTATACTTCAAGTAGTGGACGATCCGTCCGAAATCACGGTCCTGCAATTGCCGAAGTTCAAGGTCGAGGCCACGGAGTTGATCGGGGCGGATGGCATTGAGGCAATAGCCGTCTATCTGATCGACCATCCCGATGCCGGCGATGTGATACCCGGGTCGGCCGGAGTCCGGAAACTGCGATGGGCGGCGAAGGGCAAGGGAAAGCGTGGCGGGGCTCGGATCGTCTACCTGTACCTTGTGGTTGCCGCCTGCGTTTACCTGATTCGGTGTTACGCCAAGAACGTCAAGACGGATCTGACAGCGGACGAGAAGAAACAACTGCGGCAAATCGCGGCCCAGCTGAAAGGAGCGCAATAGAATGCCCAGGAAAACGGGCGCGAAGCGGGCAACCTTCGGCGCGGACTTGATTGAGGGAATGAAACTCGTCCTGGCTCACCAGCGGGGAAAGGTCGAACTGGAGCGGGTTCGGCCAAAACCGATCGATGTCAAGGCCATTCGCAAGCTGGTGAAGATGTCCCAAGCGGAATTCTCGCAAGCCTACGGCATCAGCAAGCGCGCCTTGCAGGAGTGGGAGCAAGGGGGGCGGCAGCCCGATTCGGCCGCGCGAGCCTATCTTACGGTCATCGCGAAGGAGCCGGCCGTCGTGCGCCGGGCGCTGGCGGGCGAATGACCGGCATCGCAGGTGGGACGAGCGCGTCAAGCCCTACTCATACCGCAGCGCTTCCACCGGGTCGAGCTGCGCCGCCTTCACCGCCGGCCACACCCCGAAGAACACCCCTACGGCCACCGAAACCGAAAAGCCCGTGACCAGCGCCCACGTGGGCACGGCCGAAGGCAGCGACGGCACCAGCGCGCCCAACAGCATGGTGATCAGCACCGCAATCGCGATCCCCAGCATGCCGCCCGCGCCGGTCAGCGTCATCGCCTCCACCAGGAACTGGCCGACGATGTCCCGCCGCCGCGCCCCAAGCGCCTTGCGCACCCCGATCTCCCTGGTCCGCTCCGTCACGCTCACCAGCATGATATTCATGACCCCGATCCCGCCCACCAGCAGCCCCAGGCCGGAAATGGCGATGGCCACCAGGCCGATCAGCCCCGTGATGCGGTCGAACTGCTGAATGATCTGGTCCGGCGTCGAGATGGCGAAATCGTCCACCTGCCCCGTCTTCAAGCGCCGCAGCCGCCGCAACGCGCCTTCGGCTTCGTCGTAGGCATCCTGCCGTTTGCCCGTGCGCGCCTTGGCCACGATCATGAAACGGTCGATCTGCGGATATCGCGTCATGGCGGTGCGCAGCGGAATGTCCAGCGCATTATCCTGGCCATTCTCGCCGAAGAATCCGCCCTTGGCCTTGGCGTACACCCCGATCACCGTGTACTCGGCGCCGTCCATCATCAGCGAACGGCCCACGGCGTCGCCCGCCGGAAACAGCGCCTCCGCCACGCTGGCGCCAATGATGGTGACGTGCACGCCGCGCTGGTCTTCCTCGGCGGTGAAGTACCTGCCGCCCGCCAGGTCGCGCGGCGAAATCGAATCCATGTTGGGCGAAAGGCCGCTGACGTTGATCGTGTCGGATTCGTATCCCGGTACGCGCGCCGTGATGGGGTTGCCGTCCACCGAAGCGGGTATGTAAAGCGTCAGGCCCACCGCCGCCACCGAAGGGCAGGTGCGCCGGATGTAATCGGCATACTCCGGCCGCAGATGCCGCCGCTTACGCTCCTTGGGAGGCAATTGCCCATCGGGCGCGTTGGGGTCGCCCGACGACCGGTATAGAAATACGTTATCCGGGCCCATCTCCTGGAAGAACGTCACCACGCCCTGGCGCAGCCCGCTCAGCAGTGACGCCACCGTTACCACCGTGGTGATGCCGATCACGATCCCCAGTATCGTCAACAGCGAGCGGAAACGGTGCGTCCACACCGCCTGCATCGCCATGCGCATGTTTTCGCCTACGCTGATCGTCACGTCTTACTCCGCCCGCAGCGCCGCTACCGGATCCAGCTTGGCCGCCCGCGATGCCGGATACCATCCCGAAGCCACCCCCACAATGGTCGATACCGCCAGCGCCAGCGCCACGTAGCCCATCGTGATGTGCAGCGTCAGCTCGAATACTCTTCCCAGAATCGCGGTCGCCAAAGCTCCCAACCCCACCCCCATCGCGCCCCCCGCCACCGCCAGCGCCACCGCTTCCATCAGAATCTGCAGCATGATGTCGGAATGCCGCGCCCCCAGCGATTTCCTGATTCCGATTTCATGCGTCCGCTCCGTCACGCTCACCAGCATGATGTTCATAATTACGATGCCGCCCACCACCAGCGAAATGCACGTCACCGGCACCACCACCGCCGCCACCATCCCCAGCAACTGGTCGATGAACCCGCGGATGGCGTCCGGCGTCAGCGTATCGAAGCTGTCGGCTTCCCCCGGCCGGTCGTGGAAACGGTCGCGCAGGCCGACCCGCGTCTCGTCCAGCGCCGCCTCCAGCGTCAATCCGTTCCCCGGCCGCGGCCGAGCGAAGAGCGCAAAGCCCGTCCCCGGTCCGTACAAACGCTCGAATGCGGCATTCGGGATGTACATCGAATTGTCCTGGTCGCGGCCAAAAGCCGAACCCAGCTTTTCCTGCACTCCCACCACCGTGAATTCCACTCCCTCGATGCGCACAATCTTACCGATCGGCGAAAGCCCGGCGAACAGGCTCTCCTTCACCGTCTCCCCAATCACCGCCACAAACCCCCGCGTCCGGTCCTCCTGGGCGGTGAAAAAACGTCCCTCCACCACCCCAATATCGCGAATGTCCGCCATGTCCGCGGAAACTCCGATTATGGTCGTATCTTCGGAGATCAGGTTCTCCCGCTTCACGTCCGACGTGTGATTCCGATACGGGCTGTACATCACCTCGCCGCCGTTGAACCCTTCCAGAAAGCGGTATTCGTCGCGGCGAATCGGTTTGTTGTGGCGCATTTTGTCGAAGTACTCGCGCCGGCTCAATCGCCCCGTGGCGGCAATCTGCGCCACCAGAAACGACTCCGACCCGAACGCTTTGGCCGTGCTTTGCTCCGCGTATACCCCCAGCCCCTCGATGGCCGCACCCACCATCACCACGCTGGCCACCCCGATAATCACCCCCAGCAGCGTCAGGAAGCTGCGCAGTTTGTGCGCCCGAATCGATTCCATCGCCAGTCGAAACGCGTTGGGAAAGTGGTACCAGGTTCTTGCCATTTCAGTTCCGGATTGGGACATCTTCTTTCAGGATAACGTAAGATGAAATTGCGTCTGCCGCCGATGCCACTTCTTCGTCTAGCTTATATAACGCAATTCCTGATCGCGCTGATCGCCATTTTCTTCCTCTGGAGCGAAATTGGCGGGCAGAGCCATCTCGATCTGATGGCGTGGTACTGGAAGGTTCTTCTGGGCGGCGGAGCCGCGTTCGCGGTGGTCAAAGCCACCCAGGCAGCCGTCAATCAGCCCTCGGCCTGGAGCGGCCCCGTGCTTCGCTGGCTGGGCCTGCTGCTGGTGCTGCTCATCGCCTGCGGCGCGGCGTCGTACTACTACCACATGTGCTGCGAAACCGACGACGACGATAACGACCAGAACGCCGCTTCGGTGTCCCGCCTCGTTTCGCCCATGCTCCTCCACCGCCCCTGACAGTTTTTTCCCGTGGAGCGGACTCTTCAGTCTGCCACGCCGGGGCTCCTCCCGGCGCCTTTGGTTCGCCTTACGCACCATCCCCCGCGAACGGCCCCGCTGCCCTGGAGGCCACCGTGGCGCACGCACTCCTGCGCAATGCCACTTAGTTTTCGCACCAATGAACACCGGGCACAACGGTGGGGCGGACCCCCTGGTCCGCAGCCGGCCCCCCGGCCGGTTTGTTGCAGGTGGCAAGCGTTTGATTTTTCGGGAGAAGAGCGGGTCCAGGGGGACCCGCGCGGACCAAGGGGGTCCGCCCCACCATTTATGCAGAATCCGCCCCTTGCGAAAACTAAGCCCACGATGGACCCGCCCATCGAAGTCGCGCAAGCGCGCCTCCAGGTCTTGTCCATACTCCTGTCACGTCACCCCATCCACTCCCGGCGCCGCCTTCTTTTTCAGGCTGTAGTAACTCTCCCGGAGCAGGTCGATGCTCACGTGGTGCAGCAGGGCCGTGAACCGCTGCTTCCCATCCTGCTTGGCTGCTTCGCGCACACGGTCCAGCCCGCTCGGCCCGCTTTCCCGGCTCGGCGTCAGTGTCGCAGTGAACCCGGATTTTGGCACAGACCCAGTGGGACGGGTCCTGGCGTCAACAGCCTGCCGACCCGCCGGCGTCCGTCCCAGCACAGATACAGCCCGAAGGTGCGAAAACGGACGATACGAAAGCGCGTTGCATCACGCAGGCCCCCGGGTTCCATCATTCTTGACAACTTGCGCGTGTGGACCGGCTCATTTAAGATAACTATGTAACGTTACTCCGAATTCGGCAGGGGAGTCAAAAAAAGATGATCTATTCTCGGTCGGCCGAGTACGCGATCCGCGCTTTCGTACACCTCGCGCAGGTGCCCGAAGGCAAATACGCCATGGTGAAGAATATTGCGGAGCAGGAGGATATCCCGGCTCATTTCCTGGCGAAGATTCTGCAGCAATTGGCACGCAAGGGCCTGTTGCGTTCCAGCAAGGGGCCTACCGGCGGTTTCGCCCTCCGCATCGATGCGGGCGACGTTCGCCTGCTCGATATCGTGGAAGCGCTCGACGGGTTGGCGCCCTACCAGCAATGCGCCAGCGGCCTTTCCGAATGCAACGACGACATGCCGTGCCCGATGCACGATAGCTGGGTGAACCTCCGTTCGCGTATCATGGATTATCTGGGGCGGAATACCATCGCCGACCTGGCCAAGGCGCTGGAGCAAAAGAAAAAGACCCTGGCGGCAGCCGCCAGCAAACAGCGCAAGGCCGGAAAGCGGGCTACCGCCGCCAAACGGGCTTAATCGCCCTTCAACTCGATCCGACGGAGGCACGATGCAAAATTCGGTCCTCGTCCCCATGGTCGTCGAACAGACCTCGCGGGGCGAACGCGC
>PLRS01000125.1 GCA_003164035.1 Bryobacterales bacterium
TCCTGCTGCGCCACGCACCCCAGAACGCCGAAAACCTTCCCCTTCCCCGTGCGTTTGAACTGCTGCAGCCGGTTGAAAACCTTCTGCTCCGCTTTGTCGCGAATGCTGCACGTGTTGTATAACACCAGCTCGGCTTCTTCCGGCGTCGGCACCTGCGCATAGCCCTTCGCCATGAGCGTGCCGATCACCTTTTCGGAATCGTGCACGTTCATCTGGCAGCCGAAAGTTTCCAGGTAGAAGGTCTTGGAGGACACTACCAACTATTGTAGCCGACGCGGAAGCGCAGCGCCCTCCTGCCCAAGATGGACCGACGGCGTAGCTGTGAGCTGAGCCTTCGAAACTGTGGGGAGGGTTGCCAGCCTGGATAGCGTCGGAATAAAACGGCGTCAAGGTGTGGAAACAGACCAAGGCGGACCTGAAGCCGTCGCTCCGCAGTACCCGAAGGGTAGGGTGCCCATCGTGAGGTGGAATCCGAAGGGGACATCACTACAAGCGCGCTCACATCCGAAAGCTCTTCCACCGGCCCGACGGCTGGATCGTGCGGCGCATTCGGTCGCAGCGATTCAAGCGGTGGCCGAACGGCGGCTGGCGACAGTCTGCCAGAAACCAAGTTGTACGGCGAGTACGGGCTGGTGAACTTGATTCAGTTGATCCCTTCGATTGCATCCCGGAAGCGAGAATCTTCGTGAAAGCTGTATGCAAGAAGACTGCACGTCCAGTTTGAGCGGCGGACGGTGGCCAGCGCGCAAGTGCGCCACCTCCGACCCGACGCCGGCGAAGCAGCCGAACGAAGGCAGGGGAGGGCAGAAGGAGATCGCGAAGGGAAGGCCGCTGACCAAGGAGAACGCGGCAGCCTAACCCGTGCCGGACACCGAGCCGGGAAAGCGGGCCAAGCGAGCTGGAACGTGTACGTCAAGCAGCCAAGGGAGACCGGAAGATGCGGTTCACCGCCCTGCTGCACCATGCGAGCATCGATCTGCTCCGGGGGAGTTACTACAGCCTGAGAAAGAAGGCGGCGCGGGAGTGGGCGGGGTGACGTGGGAAGAGTATGAAAACGGCCTGGAGGAACGGCTAGCGGATCAGTCACGGAAGTTTGCATTTTATTTCCCCAACCGATCCAACGACTTCCCCGAAACGGACCCGTGGAGTCGAGAGTCGCGGGAGTAGCGTTCGGTTGGAGGAAGGATTCTTCGATGAAAGGTCTGGAGCAAGTGCTGCGGTGCGTGCTGGGGATGATGTTGGTTGGGATGGCGGTGGGCGCGATCCGGCTGGAGCGGACGGCGACGTCTACCGTCAAGGGTGCCGGCCGGGAAGTCCGCGGCGCGCAGCCCGCCACGGCCGGAGAGTTGCGGGGCGCGCGGCTGTATCCGAATGGCGAAGCGATGGCCCTGCGCCTTGTGGGCGGCCGGTCGTGACGGTGGACGGCGGCTTCTGCGCCGGCGACATCATCGCGCTTGGGGGAAAAGGGTTTCTCTCCGATGCGATTGAGTGGCTGAGCGGGTCGAAGCTCTCGCATGTGGCGATGGTGCTCGACGAGCGGTTGTCGGTGGATGGCAAGGCTCAAACTTGCCTGAACATCGTCGAGAGCACCATTCTCAACGGCCAAAACGGAGTGCAGATCAATCCGCTGGCGGCGCGCCTGGCCATGTGCGGCGCGGGCGAGCGGGTTTGGGTGCTGCGCCTCTCTGGTGCGGTTCATGGGTTTCTCGATTGGGACCGGTTGTGGGCGTTTGCCATGGCGCGCGTGAACCGCGACCGCTACAACGTGCTGGAACTGGGGGCTTACGTGGCCCGCATGATTCCCATCGTGCAGGACCTGCCGCTCTGGTACAAGCCCAATTCGCACGAGGAAGTGTGCTCCGAGTTGGTCGCGGAGCTGCTGGCGGCGGGCGGCCTCCCGGGGCTACGGCCATACGAAACTTCGCCGCAAGGGATCGCCGAACTCAAGATTTACGCCGGCTGCACCCAACTC
Source organism: Bryobacterales bacterium (assembly GCA_003164035.1). Taxonomy (GTDB): domain Bacteria; phylum Acidobacteriota; class Terriglobia; order Bryobacterales; family Bryobacteraceae; genus JBEKYD01. Next base: position 1,973 of record PLRS01000125.1, read on the forward strand.
ATCGGCAAGCCGGCAGTCATCCGCGAATTCAACAGCCTATAAAGGCAAAACAATTTCAAAACTCATAAGGAGAAAAGTAGTGTCTACCAATAACGTAAACCCCTCGTCGTCGACGATTTACGACCAGATATACGCCTGGGTCATGCAGACGGTGGGATTAGCCGAAACCGAGTACGGAATCACGCTCGTCCCCGTGGTCAACCAGATGAACCTGGGGGGCATCGTCGATCCCAATACCGGGCTGGGCTATGTGGACGAGGTCACGGTCTTGTCGCCGCAGTATCCCACCGTGCCATTCTACGTGGCGAACTGTCTGTACGGAACCTTCGCATGGACTCCGCAACAGTTGCTCAGCTCCATCCTGCAATACCTTTGTCAGATGACCGGCAAGCCTTATCCGACGCCGCTGAGCAGCCAGCCAAGTGTCACCGCTCCGCCCACGCCGGTCGTGTCGAATCCGGTCGGCGCGGCCGTGGGCGACGGTTACTACGACAACGCCGCGCCGACGGTTTACACCGCCGCCGGCCAGACCTATACGGCCAGCGATGGGGCCGTCTACGTGCTGGTTTCGATCAACTCCATTTTTGGGCCAAACAATTATTGGGCCGTCAAAACCGCGGCTCCCACGGCGGCCTGACATGCACAAGTGGATCCTCCTGGGTGTGGCGCTGGCGGCCGGCGTCCACGCCCAGACGGTCAGCTTCTCCCCGCAGGTGAGCCTGGGCAACACGCTCACCTTGTGGGAAGCGGACGTCATCGGGGCGAAGCAGGACGTCCCCGCGGCGCAAATCTGGGCGGTGGCTGCCGCCCACCAGTTGGGGCACATCGAGAATTCGACGGCGGCGCAACTGGTGACCGCGGCCGCCGGCAAGTCCCTGGCGTCGAAGATTCTTCGCGGCTGCACGGACGCGGCGGTCGGTGCGGCCATCGGAGCCTATATCAAGGGCCAGGCTAATTTCGCCGCCAACCGGGTAGCCACCGAAATCTCCGTGGGCGCGACCACCGTGGCCGGGGTCTGCGGCCTCCTGTTGCCCACGCTGCAAAGAGACGCGGCAACGACGGCGCTAAATCCCGCCTTGATGGGAACGGCCATCGCGATCGGCGCCAGCGGTTCGGGTTCGGGCCTGTTCTGGGCGCGCGCATCGGGCCTGGCGCCGTTTACGGATAAGTTGCCGTAGAGGCCAGGAGATGGAGTCGCTCGTGAAAATCTCGGTAAGCAAGTATGTTGCTGGCCGTTTCGAAACGCGGCCGCGCCTGAAGCGGCAGCTCACGGAATTTCCGCTGAGCCCGTACGTCGCCAAACGCCTCATCGCCGGGCTGGCGACTCTCGGCTCCTTCCCCAGCGGGAACGAGGCGCGCAAGTCGCTGGCTCTGCTGCTGTGCGACATGGCGCGCTACGAAAGCGAGGCGTGCTGGCTGATCGACCGCATGACCAGCGGCCTGTACGCCTCCTGGCCCGGACCGGGCGAAATGCGCGCATGTTTCTGCGCCCGGTTCCGGCCGCGGGACGGAGTGGAGCGACGCTCGTCGGTTTATCCCGAGGGAATCCCGCCCGAGCGTATGGCGACTCCCTCGCCGGTGGAGTATGCGGTGCGAGTGCGCGTGAACAGACACGTGATGATACCGCACCGTGGCGGAGGCTTGCGGGCGGCCGAGGCTAGCCCGCCGAGCTCTTTCGCATACGTTTCTTCGGAGATTCGGGTTCAGCCGTAACTTCGGCCGGTACGCTTTCGGTCGCCACCTGCGCCGGCTTGCGCTTCTCGGCCAGGCTTTTTTTGAGCGCTTCCATGATGTCGATCACCGGCGCCACGTGCGCGGCCGGGGTTTCCACCACTCCGCGGCCGGCGATCTTGGCTTCGATCATCGTGCGCAGGTTCTCGCGGTACTCGTCGCGATATTTCCGCGGCTCAAAATCGGCTTCGAGCGTGGAAATCAGCATCTTCGCCATTTCCAGTTCCTTTTCCTTCACCAGCGTCGTATCGGTGCGGAATTCCTCCACCTGGCGGATTTCGTCCTGATAATACATGGTGTGGGAAAGGATGCCCTTGGCCCCAGGGCGAAGCACAATGATGTGCTCGCGGCTGTGCATGGCTACCTTGGCGACGGCGTAGAACTTCGACTCGCGCAGGGCCTGGAACAGGAGCGCGTAGGGCTTCTCGCCGCCTTCGTCCGGCGCCACGTAGTAGGAGCTTTCCAGGTAGACAGGGTCCACCTGTTCGGCTTTAACGAACTCGAGGATCTCCATCACCCTGGCGGTCTTGGGCGCCACCTTCTTGATGTCCTCGTCGTCGATTACCACGTAGCGATCTTTCTCGTACTCGTAGCCCTTTACGAGTTCCGTGCGCGGTACCGGCTTGTCTTCCGCCTGGCAATACGTCACCTGGCGAATGCGCGAATTGTCGCCCTTGTGCAGTTGGTTGAAGCTGATGGTTTCGCTGCGGGCGGCGCTGAACAGACGGATGGGGAACGATACCAGCCCGAAAGTCAGTTGACCTTTCCAGACGCTTGCAGCCATAACAGCCGACCTCTAAGATACAACATCGGGCTTGCGGTTGTAAATGCTAGGATGTAAAGGGATTTATGCCGCTTGAAGAGTACGCGGCCAAACGCCGCTTTGAGAAGACGCCGGAACCGGAGCCGGCCAAAGAGCGCGACACGCGGTTTCCGCCTCATTATTTCTGCGTGCAGCGGCACGACGCTACCCGCCTGCACTACGATTTCCGGCTGGAGATCGGCGGCGTGCTGAAGTCGTGGGCCGTCCCCAAGGGGCCGACGCTCGATGCTGACGTGAAGCACCTGGCGGCGCAGGTGGAAGACCACCCCATCGAGTACGGCGATTTCGAGGGCACCATTCCCGCCGGCAATTACGGCGCTGGCAGCGTGATGTTGTGGGACCGCGGAACGTTCGACCTCGCGGGCGACGCTTCCGCCGACGAACAATTGGCCCGTGGCGATTTCAAGTTCTACCTGCACGGCGAGAAGCTGCGCGGCAACTTTGGCCTGGTGCGCATGAAAGGGCGCGGCAAAGGCAACGAATGGCTGCTGCTCAAAAAGCGCGACGAGTTTGCGGTATCCGGATGGGACCTGGAGGCGCAGGCGCACAGCGTACTTTCCGGCCGCACCCAGGAAGAAATCGCGCAAAACCTGCCGGCGCGCTCGAGCAAGCGTCCCACCGCCGGCGCGGCGGATCGGGTTTGGGAGAGCCGTCCGGCCGGCCGCGCCAGCCCAAAGCGCCAGCCCGCCGCGCCGAAAACGGCCAAAGCAAGGAAGCCCGGCGCCATTGCGAAAACCAACCTCAGCCGCATTCCAGGCGCGCACGCGGCAGCCATGCCCGATGCCATCGAGCCGATGACTGCCGTACTGGCCGACCATCCGCCCCTCGGTGACGACTGGCTGCTGGAGGTGAAGTGGGACGGCGTGCGCGCCATTGCTTTCGTCGATAACGAGGAACTGCGGCTGGTTTCGCGCAACGGCATCCGCTCCGAGCGCCAGTACCCTGAGTTGGCGATCGTCCCCCACCAAATCGCGGCGCGCCAAGCCGTGCTGGATGGCGAGATCGCCGCTCTCGACGAGAAGGGCGTGGCCCGCTTCCACCTGATCCAACCCCGTATCACCAACGCCGATGAGAGCGCGGTGGCGCGCATGGCGCATACGGCGCCGGTAGTGTATTTCGTTTTCGACCTGCTCTATTTGGATGGCTACGACCTGCGCGGAGCCGCCCTTGCCGATCGCCGCGCCCTGCTCGAAAAAATCCTGACGCCCGGAGGCGTGCTGCGGATTTCGGAGGCGTTTCCGGCCGACGCCGGCGAAGCGCTGCTCGAAGCCGCCCGCGAAAATGGTCTCGAAGGCGTCATGGCTAAGCGCGCCGCCAGCGTCTACGAATCGCGGCGCTCCAGCGACTGGCAAAAGATCAAGCTGGTTCACGAGCAGGAATTTGTGATCGGAGGGTTCACCGCGCCGCAGGGCGGGCGGTCGCATTTCGGCGCGTTGGTGCTGGGAGTGCAGGAACAAGAGTCGCTCCAATGGGTGGGCAACGTTGGCACCGGTTTCGACCAGCGCACGCTCGACGCCCTGGCGTCGCGCCTGAAGCCGCTCGAAACTTCCGCCTGCCCGTTTTCCCCCCGCCCTTCGCCCGATAAAGGCATGACCTGGGTAAAACCCGAACTGGTCTGCCAGGTAAAGTTCGCCAACTGGACCCCCGACCGCCGTCTCCGCGCGCCGGTCTATCTCGGTTTGAGGCAAGACAAACCGGCGGGCGCGGTGGTGCGCGAACTGGTGAAGGACGACGCCAAGGAGGCCACTATCGAGGTGGATGGCCGTACCCTCAAGCTGACCAATCTCCACAAGGTTTACTACCCCGACGAAGGCTACACCAAAGGCGACGTTCTCAGCTATTACAGCGACGTCGCCGGCCTGATCCTACCCCATCTGAAAGACCGCCCGCTGTCGCTCAAACGCTACCCCAACGGCATCCGTGGCGAGTATTTCTTTCAGAAGCGCGCCGGGGAAAGCTTCGCCCCCTGGCTGCGCACCGAAGCCATCCACTCCGAGCACAATCAGGCGCCGATTTCGTACGTGTTTGCGGAAAACCGCGCCAGCCTGCTCTACCTGGTCAACCTGGGATGCATCGACCACAATCCCTGGATGAGCCGCTCGCCGCACCTCGACCAGCCCGATTTCATGCTGATCGATCTGGACCCGCAGGAGTGCGATTTCGACAAAATTGTCGAGGCTGCTCTCGTGGTCAAGAAGATTCTCGACCGCATCGGCCTCACCGGCTATCCCAAGACGACCGGTGGCGACGGCATGCACATCTACGTCCCCGTCGAGCCGGGTTACAGCTTCGAGGAAACCCGCAACTTCGCCGACCTGATCTCGCGGCTGGCCGCGCGCCACGAGCCGAAGCTGTTTACCGCGCCGCGCACGGTCGCGAAGCGCGAAAAAGACCGCGTCTATTTCGACTACCTGCAGAACGCGAGCTCGAAGACCATCGCCGCGCCCTACGTGCTGCGCGCCTACCCCGGCGCTCCGGTGGCCACGCCGCTCGAATGGAATGAAGTCAAACGCGGTCTCCATCCGCTGCAATTCCACCTGCGCAATGCGCGCGAGCGCTTCGCCGGAAAAGGCGACCTGTTCGCCGGCGTGCTCCACAAACCGCAACGGCTGGAGGCAGCGCTGGTAAAGCTGGAAGAGATTTGGAAGTAAACGGACCGCCGCTTAGGGCATCACCAGCACGCGCAGGTGCGAACCTTCGGCGCCGCCGCGAAAGACGCGCTCCGTGGCCTTCTTGAAATCGGCGGGCTTGGCATTCGGAATATCCAGGAATTGCTGCGGATTGCGATCCACCAGCGGAAACCAGGTACTCTGAATCTGCACCATGATGCGGTGACCCGAGCGGAAGGTGTGCAACACGTCGGGCATCCAGAACTCGATCTTCTCCTCCTTGCCGGGGGTGAATGGTTCGGGCTTGGACAGGCTGTTGCGGAACTTACCGCGGAATGGCTCGCCGCGCACCAACTGCTGATAGCCGCCCATGTAAACGCCCTTTGGATTGGGATTCGGATCGGGATAATCGTCCGGGTAAACGTCGATCAACTTGACCACGAAGTCCGAATCCGTGCCGGAGGTGGATACGCGCAGCACGGGGGTGATGGAACCGGCGATGGTCACGTCCTGGTCGAGCGGTTCGGTCTCGTAAGTTAAGACATCGGGCCGGGTGGAGGCGAAGCGCTGGTCGAAGGTCATGTAATCCACGGGCATGCCCATCCCCGGAGCCAGTTCGCCGGTTGAAGGCACGGGTTTGCCGGGATCGCTCAGGTACTCGTCAAAGCCGGTGGATCCGGGCGCGGTCCAGGAAAGCTTGCCATCGGCATCGAAAAAGAGCGAGCGAGCCACGGCGCTCGCCGGCGGCCAGGCGTCGAAGCGGTGCCACTGGTTGCGGCCGGTCTCGAAAACGAAAGCCTTGGGAATTTTGGCGTCGGAGGCGGCTTTTAGTCCGTCGCCTTTACCCTTTAGGTTTTGAACGAAGAAGGGAAGCTCGATGTTCTCCTGGAAGTACTCGGCCGTATTGGATTTGAAATTCAAATTGCCGAGGGTGTCTCCGAGGTCGCGAGCCCAACCGCCGTGGCGCCACGGGCCCATCACCAGAGTGTCGGGAGCAATGGGGCCATTTTTTTCGAGCGCATAGAACAACTTCAAAGGGCCGGCGAGATCCTCGGCATCGAACCAGCCGCCGACCCACATCACCGCCGGGGTGACGTGCTTCATGTGCGGCGCCTGGGCGCGGGTTTGCCAGTACTCGTCGTAAGAGGTGTGCCGGATGGTGTCGTCCCAGTAAACGCTCTGGTGTTTGAGGTACTTCTCGTTGGCATTCGACACGGGGCCCATGCGGAGGAAGAACTGATAGGCGTCCATGGTTCCGGGGTCGAAGGGGACGGTTGCCCGGGGGCGCTCCAGTTCGGCCTGGCGGGGCAGGAAGGCGGAGTAAAAGCGGAAGTTCGCGGCCAGGTGGAAGGCGCCGTTGTGGTAGCCGTCGTCGCCGTTGCCGACGTCGCCCATGGGGGCTTGCGGGGAGACGGCCTTCAGGGCCGGGTGCGAATCCATCAGGCCGTGGGCGGCGAAGAAACCGGGGTAGGAGATGCCCCACATGCCCACCTTCCCGTTGTTATTGGGGACGTGTTTGACCAGCCAATCCACGGTGTCGTAGGTGTCGGTGCTCTCATCGGTGTCGCGGGGACCGTCGTAATGCGTCTTGTGGGGGCGCACGTCCACGAACACTCCTTCGGACATGTAGCGGCCGCGCACATCTTCATATACAAAGATGAAGCCCTCTTTTTCGGCGGCGACGGATGGGCCGACTTGCGTTTTGTAGTTATCGGCGCCGTAGGGTCCGACGTTGTAAGGCGTTCGCTGCATGATGATGGGGTAGGCCTGGGCCGTGTCTTTGGGGACGTAGACGGCGGCGAACAGGCGGACGCCATCGCGCATGGGAATCCGGTATTCGTATTTGGTGTAGTGCGCCAGGGTGTAGGCGAGTTGGGAGGCCGCGGTATCGGTGAGAGGCGCGGCGGCGGGTTGGGCGGCTAAAACGACGGGGACGAATAGGACGAGGAGCGCTGATTTTCGAAATTCCATCGGGGAATTATGATAGCAAGCTTCAATCGGTGGCCGTGCTATATCATAAGCTTCATGCGAATCCCAGTTTTTTGCGTTGCGCTTGCGATCGGGTTGAGCCTCTTGGCACAGACGGCACCGCCCGCGATCGATAACGACCAGGCGAAGGTGGTCAGGGCCGTCGACCAGCCACATAAGAAAGGAGCGCTGCACGACCACAAACTGAACCGCGTCATGATCTACCTCGAGGCAGGCCGCCAGATCATCACGCCGCAGGGCGGCCAGCCGGAAACGCTGGAATTCAAGGCGGGCGAGGTGAAATGGAGCCCGGCGCGCGGCATGCACACCACTGAAACGGTCAGCGACAAGCCGGTCACCATCATCGAAGTGGAAGTGAAAAAGGCCGGCGACCCCGCGAAGACCGGGAACACGCCGCTCGATCCGCTGAAGGTGGACCCGAAAGACTACAAGCTGGAGTTTGAGAACAGCCAGGTGCGGGTGGTCCGGGTGAAGATGGCGGCGGGGAGAAAGATCCCGCTGCACGAGCACCTTCTCAACCGCGTGGTGGTGTACTTGAGCGACCAGAACGGCAGCATGACGACGCCCGATGGACAGACCACTACGGCGCAGCACAAAGCCGGGGAATTCAGTTGGGGCCCTCCAACCAAGCACATGGAGCAGAACCATCTGGACCATGCGTTCGAGGCGATCGTGGTGGAATTCAAGAGCTAAGGTTCTGCGGCCTGAATTTGTTTTTTCAGGGAATAGCTGTTCCAAACCTCGGCAACCGCTCCCTCACGGTCGCGGCTCGGACTCAGGCACCAGTCACGGTTTCCATCCCGGTCCGCGGATCACTTTGCCGGGCAGCCGGTTGGTCATGCTGCCGTGTTCGATGACCGGCACGCCGTTCACCAGCACATATTGCATTCCTTCGGCCAGTTGATTGGGCTTTTCGAAAGTGGCGAGGTCGGCGATCCGGTCCGGATCGAAAACCACGATATCGGCCCACATACCAGTCTTGATGACGCCGCGGTCGGCGAGGCGCAGGCGGGAGGCCGGCAGCGCGCTGAACTTGCGAATGGCGTCGGGCAGGGTGAGCGCGCCGTCCTCCCGCACGTACTTACGCAGGATGCGCGGGAAGGTTCCATAGGCGCGTGGGTGCGGGTGCTCCCGGCCCAGCAAGCCATCGGGCGCGGTGCCTTGAGAATCGTTGCACACGCTGACCCACGGCTGCTGGAGCGCCAGGCGCACATCGGGTTCGGACATGCCGAAGACGGCCACCTGGGTAGCGGCGTTGTCCTCGATGAGGATGTCGAAAATGGTATCGATGGGGTCTTTGTTCCAGAGCTTGGCGATTTCCGCGATGGTTTTGCCTTGGAGAGGCAGTAATTGGGGATTCTGGACGACACCGAGCAGGATTGCCTCGGGGCCCGCGATCTCATCCCATTCGTTGTCCCAGGCAGTGCTGGGGGTTTCGATGTCTTTGCGAATGCGGGCGCGCGCGGCGGGATCCTTGAGACGCTCGATGAGTTTAGCGTCGCCGCCGTCGTGGGCCCATGGCGGAATGAACGCCGAGAAGCTGTTGAACCAGGCGGGATAGGCGTAAGTATCGGCGCCGATTTCGACGCCGGACCGGCGCGCCCGGTCGATATGCGCGACGATCTCTTCCATGCGCCCCCAATTGCGACGCCCGGCGGCTTTGAGATGCCAGATTTCGACGGGCACGTGAGCTTCGCGGCCGATGCGGATGGCTTCGTCGAGGGCGGGGATGATGGTATCGCCTTCGCTGCGCATGTGCGTCGCGTAGATGCCGCCGAGCCTGGCTCCCTCGGACGCGAGGGCGATCAACTCTTCGGTGGTGGCGTACGGCGCGGGCGCGTATTGCAGTGAAGTGGACACGCCGACGGCGCCGTCCAGCATGGCCTCACGCACCAAGGCTTTCATGCGGGCGAGCTCCGCCGGAATCGGGGCGCGGTCGCCATCGCCGATGACGGCCCGGCGTACCTGGGTCGCGCCCACGTAACTGGCCAGGTTAATGCCCATTCCCTGCTTTTCGAGGCGGGCGAAGAACTCGCGGAAGGTATTCCAGGAGGGGTTGATTCGGTAGTGTTCATAGGCGGCGCGGTCGGCGGCGCGAATGGCATCGGTGAGCGGGGCGGCCGATCCACCTTCGCCGGTAATTTCGGTGGTGATGCCCTGGTAGATTTTCGACGGAAGGTGCGGATTGACGAGGATGGATTCTTCCGACTGCCCCAGCATGTCGATAAAGCCCGGAGCGACCACCATGCCGGCGGCATCGATGGTTTGTTTGGCGGCGAATGAATCGAGACGGCCGATGGCCGCGATATGGCCGTCGCGGATGCCGGTATCGGCTCCGTACCACGGTGAGCCGGTACCATCGACGATTTTCCCGTTGCGGATCACCAAGTCATAGCTCTGCGCAAGCAGGATCGACGGTACAAGCAACAGCAGCGAAAACTTCATTCAGCCAATATCCCACCAAACTACTGTGGTTTTGGTGCGGCGCTGTACAGATGCGGCAAGGAGACCGCGGCCAGCCGCTCCCAGGACGGCTATACTTACGGTTGCTCCCATATGGAGCGCAGGAGGAAGCCAATGGCCAGCAGGAAAGTTCAACTCCCAGGTAGCGAGCGGCGCCCGGTCGGCACGCGCGTAGGAGAAGTGCCGAAGGACGAAGTCGTGGAAGTTTCCGTGATTCTCAAGCCGAAGACGAGCATGGAGGGTGTCCAGACAGGCGGCCCCGCGCTCTCGCGGGAAGAGTTTGCCGCCAGGTACGGCGCCGACCCGGACGCTATCGAGCGGGTCAGAGCGTTCGCCAAGGATTACGCGCTTACGGTGACCGAAGTGGCGCCCGAGCGCCGCACGGTGAAGCTGGAAGGAACCGCGGAGAACATGACGAAGGCCTTCGAGGTCCCCTTCGAGCGTTACGAACACGAGGGAACCCGGTACCGGGCGCGCACCGGCGCCATCCAGGTGCCGGAGGAGATAGCGGGGTCGATCGAGGCGGTGCTGGGGCTGGACAACCGGCCTCAGGCGAAGGCGCATTTTCGCCACGTGAAGCCGCGCACGCCGACGCCCAAAGCCGCGGCGGCGGTTTCCTATACGCCGCGGCAGGTCGCGCAACTCTACCAGCTCCCGCTCGATGCCGACGGGACCGGGCAGACCATCGGCATTCTGGAACTCGGCGGCGGCTATCGTCCGGCGGATCTGAAAACCTACTTCGCTTCGGTCGGGCTGAAGGAACCCACGGTGGTCGCGGTATTGGTGGATAAAGCGAAGAACAAACCGACGAATCCCAACGGCGCCGATGGAGAGGTGCTGCTGGACATCGAGGTGTCCGGGTCGGTGGCGCCGGGCGCGCGTATTGCGGTGTACTTCGCGCCCAACACCACCAGCGGGTTTCAGGACGCGCTGACCACGGCGATTCACGACGCGACCAACAAGCCTTCGGTGATTTCGATCAGTTGGGGAGGGGCGGAATCGACCTGGACACACCAGGCCATGACGGCTTTTGATACGGCAGCGCAAGCCGGGGCTTTGCTAGGTGTGAGCATTTGCGCGGCGGCGGGCGATAACGGTTCGAGCGACGGGGTGACTGACGGGAAAAACCACGTGGATTTCCCCGCATCCAGCCCGCACATTTTAGCCTGTGGCGGCACCAGCCTGCAGAGCGCCAACGGGGCGATTACGAGCGAGACGGTATGGAACGACGGCGCGCAAGGCGGCGCCACGGGCGGAGGGTACAGCGCGGTATTTCCATTACCCACGTGGCAGACCGGCGTGAAACCCCCTTCCGGCGGTGGGCGGGGCGTTCCGGATGTGGCGGGGGATGCCGACCCGGAAACCGGATACCAGGTGCTGGTGGACGGGGATTCCATGGTGATCGGAGGCACCAGCGCGGTCGCGCCGCTATGGAGCGGGCTGATTGCGCTGCTCAACGAGAAGCTCGGGAAACCGTTGGGGCTTCTCCAGCCGGCCCTTTATGGGCTCGCCAGCTCGAAGAAGGCGTTCCACGACATCACCCAAGGCTCGAACGGCGCGTTTTCGGCGGGTCCCGGATGGGACGCGTGCACCGGATTGGGGTCGCCATCGGGCGAGAATCTGCTGGCCGCGTTGGGGGGCACCGAGCAAGATACGCGGCACAAAGTCAGCAGCGGAACGCGAGCGTGAAGCAGGCGGGCGGTCGCGGTCTAAAGGGGAGCAGGGTATCGGTTCGATCCCGTGCGGATTCCCGACCCGTACAGCATCCCTGTACAATAGAGTGGATGGCCACAGAAACCACCTACACCAGCTTGCGTCAGAATCTGGCCAGCCTTCTGGACCAGGTTGTCGACCGGCAGGAAGCCGTCATCGTCCGACGTAAAGGGGCGCGAGATGTTGCGCTCATTCCGGCTGCCGAACTCGCCGGTTTGATCGAGACCGCTCACCTGCTCCGGTCGCCACGGAATGCGCGGCGCTTGCTTACGGCTTTGGGTCGAGCGAAGCGTGGCAAAGGCAGGCCCGCGACCGTCGCCCAACTGCGGCGAGAGATCCTCGGTGACGCGGGACGTTAAACGGGTCGCAGTCTTTCATGCCGAATTTCGGGAGGACCTACGCTACTGGGTCCGGTCCGAGAGAAGCGTTGCGATCCGGGTACTGGACCTGGTCGAGGCAGTGTTGCGCGATCCGTTCCAAGGCCCCGGCAAGCCCGAGCCCCTCCGATATCTGCTCGCGGGATGCTGGTCGAGACGGATTACGCAGGAACACCGGCTGGTTTACCGCGTTAGCGACGAAAGCGTAGACTTCCTCCAGGCGCGCTACCACTATTGATGGCGGCGCCGCACCGGGGATGGTCGGGTGCAAGAGTTGCTTCCAGGAATGGCCTCCAACGTGCTAAAGACGGCGGATGGATGTAAACTGTTGGCGGCAGGGAGTCCAGAATGGAAATCCGGGTTAAACGAGAGGTAACTCAGCATGGCTGAAATGGCGGACCCGAATGTGACTGAAGACACGGCGAAAGCGGTATCGAGACGCAGGTTCATCAGAGGTGTCATTGCCGGCGGCGCAGCGGTCTCGTCCGCGGGCTATCTGTTCCGCGCCTCCACGCTGGTGGGGCAGGCGCCCGTAACCGGCGCGAGCGAGCGACTCATCACCTTGAATGTCAACGGGCAACTGAGGCATGTCGACGTCATGAAACAGGAAACCCTAGCCTGGACGTTGCGCTACAAACTGGGCCTCACGGGCACGAAACTGGGATGCGATCGCTCCGAATGCGGGGCCTGCACCGTGCTGATCGACGATCTGCCGCATTATTCGTGCTCCATGCTCACGCACACCGTGCGCAACCGGAAGGTCACGACGGTGGAGGGCCTGGCGGCAGCCGATGGGACGCTGCATCCGGTCCAACAGGGCGTTGTCGACGAGCAGGGGTTCCAGTGCGCCTTCTGCATGTCGGGCTTTATGATGGCGACCGTGGGATTCCTGAAGATAAATCCAAACCCTACCCGGGAAGAGTTGGCGCACGGCATCTCGGGGAACCTCTGCCGCTGCCAGGACTATGACAAAATCCTCACCTCGCTCATGCGGGGCGCGGAGTATGCAAGGAGGGCAAATGGCGCATGAATACGGAGTTCATACCAAGCTG
>PLRS01000131.1 GCA_003164035.1 Bryobacterales bacterium
CGCACCGGGAGATGCTCTCGGGTAAAGGCGCGGACGTGCGTTTTTTCTTCGGCCGCCAGGCGCAAGCGCGAACCGAAGCGCCGGACGAGATCGAACTCGACGTTGACGACGGCTATCACGTCCTGGTCCACAAAGTCTGTGCGATCTTCGAGTGGGCGCTGGCGCGCGGATACGACTATGTTTTCAAGATCGATGCCGACACCTGGCTCGATGTTCCGAAGCTGCTAGCGGCCGGATTCGAGCAACACGACTGGGTCGGGCTGATGGGCGACAAAGGCGCATCGGGCGGCGTCGGACACTGCACTTCGGGCGGCGTGGGAATCTGGCTCAGTCGCAAGGCGATGCAAACCTTCCTCGATCACTACCCCAAGATGCCGGCCGGAAAGATGCACCAGTGGGACGACTGGGCGCTCTCGCTCACGCTCGCCGATGCCGGACTCAAACCAGTGAACAGCGATCTACTCTGGAACTTCGACCTCGGGCCGGCCGACAAATCGAAGCTGATCTCGTGGCACGGCTGGACGCCCGACGGACGCCCGGAGAAACGCGGGCCAGGATGAATCGGCCTAAAGTGACTTACATCGTGGGCGCCTTCGATCGGCCCGCTTCCCTTCCCTGTTGCCTCTGGTCGCTGAAGGTGCAAACCGATCCAGACTTCGAAGTGATCGTCGCCGACAATTCACACACGCTCGATCTACAGGAAGAGCACCGCAAGATCGTTGACTCGATGCGCGACGTTCGTTTCTCCCATCGCAACACGGCGTTCTATCCCGTACCCGGCTGGGACTGTTACTGGTCGGCCGAGTGGATCGTGAAGAACGGCCACGCGCGCGGCGACTGGCTCTGCCTGCCGAATGACGACTCGTACTATGTGCCCATCTTCCAGGAAGCGATGCTGGAGGCGGCAACGAAGCGCGGCTGGAAGTTTGTCTACTCGGACATGCTCTACGATCGCCGGATCGGCGGCCGCTACCAGAAGCTCGACGTGGCGCCGTGGCGCGGCGCGATCGACAAGACGGGCTTCCTGATCCATCGCGACGCCTGGATCGGCTTTCCGAACAAAGCAAGCGAGAAGGTGGCCTCGACGTGCGACGGCGAGATGGCGAACGAGCTGGTCGAGCAGCGCAAGGTGCGCCACGGGAAGGTGCCGGAGATTTTGGTGGTTCACAACTAAGCATGAAGCTCCTCGTTGCAATTTCGAGTTGCGGCGACTTCGAGTCGAACGGCAATAACCAGGCTCTGCGCGACACCTGGCTGAAAGACCTACGCCACTTCCCCGATCTTGAATATAAATTCTTTTTCGGCACCGGCCAGGGCGAACCGCAACTCGAAGACTCGATCATCTTGCCCGACGTAGACGACGGCTACGGCTCCCTGACCTACAAGACGCAGGCCTCGCTGCGCTGGGCGGCGGAGCAGAATTACAGTTTTGTTTTTCGCTGCTTCCCGGACACCTACGTGCGCGTGGATCGCATGATGACGTGTCCGTTCCAGGATTACGATTACTATGGCGATTTCCGGCGTGAAGAGGGCGGCCGTACCGAGGGCGGCACCGGCAAACAGATGCCGACGCTGCAACAGGCGCAGAACTATGCCTCGGGCGGCGCAGGCTACTGGCTGAGCCGCAAAGCCTTTGACTTACTCCTCCGGGCTCCGGTGACTGGGGTCTGGCGCGACGAGATCACAACTTACGCCGAGGATCTCTGGGTCGGAAACATTCTCGGCCGCGGCCCCGCGCTGAAGTATTTTGACGATCGACGCTTCGTGAATCACGGCTCGACGTACTGGCCGAACCCCGGCAACGATGCGGTCACGGCGCACCTCTCTTGCCCTGCCGGACGCTACGAGAAATCTTGGATGTACTCCGCGCACGAGGTCTGGCGCCGGGACTAATTCGACTTACTAAGTTCGCGGGGCCGCCCGCTGCGCCGGGCTGGACTGGTCGCCCTCGGAAAGCATGAGCGGCTCCGCGATTCACCCTGTATCCCCCCCCGACCAAGGCGAATTCCCATGACACCACAGCAGCACGATTTCCTGCAACGGGCTTACCTCGCCGCAAGGCAGGCGGGGCACGTCTTTCCAGAGATGGCGGCCTGCGAGGCGGCGCTCGAATCCGGCTTCGGACACTCGCAGCTCGCGACGCAGGACCGGAACCTGTTCGGCATGAAGCAGCACCTGCACCCGATCTATGGGACGCACTCGCTGCCCACGCGAGAATTCTTGAGCGATCAGTGGGTGACGATCAATACCAATTGGATTGTGTATCCCGACTGGCAGAGCTGCTTTGCCGACCGCATGGCCACGCTGCAACGCCTGGCGTCAGTCTATCCCCATTACAAAACCGCACTGGGAGCGGGGTCTGGGACCACTTACGTGATGGAGGTTTCGCGGAGCTGGTCGACCGATCCCGAACGCGGGGAAAAGGTGCTCGCGATCTACGACGAGTGCGCGGGCGACTGGGACGCGACAAATTCTTAGGAGGGCAACATGAAGGACTGGAAAACAACTCTCGCTGGCGTGCTCACGATCGTCGGAACACTGACGGCTGCGGGGCTCGCCTACCTCAACAAGCAGCCGATCAACACGGCCGCAACTCTCGCCGGCATCATGACGGGCATCGGCCTGATCAAGGCCGCTGACTCCGCGAAGTGAATCCGCTCGACGCACTCGCGACGTTTGTCCTGGGCCGGATCGAGCAGGGCGTCTGGTCGCAGTGGCTCAAGTTTTTATTCGAGCTGCTGTTCTCGGCTGTCGTCTCGTTTCTCTTTATTTGCGGCTCAGTGCTCGCGACGACGCGATCGCCTTCAGTCGCGATCGGCTCGGGCATGGTGATGGCGGCGATCGCGATGACAACTCTTTTCCGCCGCGAGAAAAACAAGCTCACCAAAGGGATGCTGGTGGTACTTCCCTCGGCCGAAGCAGCGCAGGAGATCGCCACCGACCTGCAAACCATTCAGAAACCGGAGAAGTGAAACCATGAAAACTGCAACGCTCGAAACCAATCTGCTCGACTTCGCAAAGCACGTGAAAGCCGGCCTTGAAGCCGCCGAAGGGGACGCCGTGAAGGTTGCCTCGTTTGTCGAAAACAATGCCAGTGAGATCACGGGCCTGGCCGCCCTCGCAGGCCCTGGCGCGACCTCGGTCACGACCGTGGCCCTGAACCTCTTAAACGTCGTCATCACCGCCGTGAAAGGCGCGGGCGACGCAGCTTCGGCCAACGGCCTGAGTGTCTCGCTCGACTCGGCGCTGGTTGCCGACGTGAAGGCTGCGATCGCCGCGATCGAAAAGGTCTAACTGGCCTTTAGCCGCTTCCCTGCCCCGCTCGATTCTTCATCCGTTTGTTCGACGAGGGCCGGGAGTTTCATCGCCTTGCGGAAGTCGTCCCATGCCTTTAAGAACTTTGGCTCGATGAAGTTCGCGACGGGCAGGCCGCGCGACTTCCTCATCTGAATCCAACTCAGGAAGGTGAAGCTCGGATCGTTCGTCACCAGCTCCTGTAGTAGCTCGTAGACGACATGATCGAGGGGCCGGGTGCGCTGCGGCGGTTCGTCGCCCTTCGACATGAGATCGGCGCAAGTCACGCAGATACACACCGAGGCTTGCGGGGAACGGATTGCCTCTTCGATCCCCACGGTGCGCAGCCGGATGTCGGCCACCAGCGCGGCTTCGTTGATCTCGACGATTTCATTGCAGCGGATGCACGGTGCGGCTTGACGAGCGCCCATTTTCCCTCCCGAATTGCGTTTTGGAAACCGTTTTGGAAACGCGGCCAACCCACTATCTCACAGCGACGTTACCACGGGAACCTTGTCAGTCAACAGGCTGAGGTGGAATCTGAAACCTACCGCAATTGCAATGACCGCCGCCGCCCAGCCCGCTCTCACGACCGCCATCGTCACCAAGGACGAACTCGCCGAGCTTGCCGACTGGGAGCGGAAGTGTGCCGCCGCGAAAAAGAAAGTTAGCGCCGCCGAGAAAGAGCTGGACTTCCGCCGGCAGAGCCTGGTCGAAAAAGTTCTCGGGTTGAAGTCATCCGCCGACCTGAAAAAACTCTCGCCCGAAAAAGTCTCGAAACTCCAAGCCCGGCGGCTCGAGGCAGGGGACTGGCGCGCCGAGCGCGGCGCCCCGGAGTTCACCTTCACAAAAACCAGTGAAGGCTCTTACCCCGCCTGGAAGCAGCTCTACATCGACGAGCTGGGCGAAACCGCCGCCGCTGCGATCTCCGCTGATACCCCCACGACTTACTCGTACCGCGTCGACGTTGCGCCGGTCTGATCTCACGGTTTTGCCGTTGCCGTTGTTCGCCCCGCCTACTTTTCCGCTCTCTCTCCTCGTCCAGCCTGTTGGCATCTCGATTGCTTCGCCGCTTTAACAGGCGGGGTTCCTGTTGTCCTGATTTTGAGAAAATAGGCGCGCGTTTTTGGCGCGCTTCAGTGTTGTTTTTTGCTTTCCTCTTGCTTCATTTCCTCCTCCTGCTCCTAGGTTCTTTCTTGCTTTCCTGCTTTCCTGCTTTAAAAGCAAAGGTTCTTTGAACGCGCGCGCACGCGTTATGTTCTAGGGGTCTCTTGCTTTCGCTTTTTTGCTTTTTGGCGCGGCGCGGATTTTCGCCCCTGTGTACCAAAATTGGCAACTTTTCCACAGAGGGCGAACAGAATCTGCTTGACAGGGTCACGCGTGAACGGTCACAGTGGTGTGCATGTTCACCCGCACCTGTGCCCTCGATAGCTGCAACAACGTGTTTCAGACCGACATCTCCCGCAAGACGCACTGCTCGCGCCAGCACGCGAACCTGGCGCGCATGCGTAGATTGCGGGCCAAGCGTCGCAAAGGCGGCGGAGGCCCCGGGGGAAGCGGCGGAGCCCCCACGCTGTTCGACGAGATCATCCCGCAAGATTCGCAGGCGATTTATGCACCCGATACCTGTTATCGGACGCCCGAGGTTCCTGCGAAGCGTCCGGCGTCGATCCGGCCTCACGGACTCCGGAGGGCCGCATGACGCCTTCCAGCCCGTTTCTGGTAAAAGCGGCGGATGCCATCCAGCCTGCCGTCGGCCCTGCCCCAATTCAGTTCCCGCGTTCTCTCCCGGTTAGAGCGTGCCGAGTGCACGAGCCCAATCCCCACTTCCGGGACGACTACCGCATCGCCTGGATCGCCGTGCTGCGCGCAGCGCGCGGCTGGGCGATTCCCCACGTCACGGCGACCTACGCAGTTCTCGGATTGCATCCCGAAAAAGTTTGGCCCGCGATTGTCGAGCGCAGGAAGTTCCTGCTCGGTGCGGCCTATTTTCAAAACCATGAAAAAGTTCTCGGCGCGCAGTTGCCGCCGAAAAAGCCAGTCCGGTCGGTTCGGCTGTTCGTTCAACGAGACTGGCGGGCAGCCTGAGGGGCTGGCCGGACTGAAACAAAAACGGCGCGGGACCTGAAGTCCAGCGCCGCTCTCAAAACTCGTTGACAGACAACAGCCATGCCGCCATCAACAGCACTAGCATCCCACAATCCGGTCCCCGCGCAAAGAGAAATTTTGCGTCCTGTTTTCAGCGACTTACACCTGGAACATTCGCGGCGTGTGGAAAATCGGCCCCCCTCTCCGGCGCGGCAAACCGGCACCGTCAAATTTTTCGACCGCAAGAGACGCCTGGGATTCATCATCCCGGCCAAGGGCGGCCCCGAAGTCTTCGTGCACGAAGACGATCTCCGGAACACACCCTGGCTGGCGTGGAATCAGCAAGTTGAATTCGAGCGCGTCGAAATGCCCCCGCCGCTGAAGCCGCGCGCGAGAGACGTGTACGTGGTCGGAGGGCGGAAATGACAGCGCAAAATGCAAGGGCGAAGGAAGCATCGCTAAACAGAGCGGCGGCATTCAATGCCTGGAGGCGGGCGAAGGAACGGCTCCGCGCCACCATGGATGCACGCGACTTCAATCACTTCGTGCGGCCCATGTACTTGCTGGTTCCGCTCTGGAACTTCTGCCTGCTGCTCTCGCTACCGCCCAACCAGCGGATCGTCGAGCGGGCTCGCTGCTACCGGAAAAAAATCGCGGCGGCAATTCAGGCCGAGGGCTACCACTTCGCCGGGTTCACGTCTTACCCGTCGGACGAAGAGCTGCTCTCGCTCGAACAGTGGATTCCCTTGCTGGCCGCGCCACTGCGTGAACGCTACGAGCAGGCGCGGCTGCAACGAATCGCCGAAGATGCGCGAGATCGGCAGGAGGCCGCATGACCGTAAAATTCGACGCCGCTTTTCTTGAACGCAGGATGGCCGAGCACCGGCGCTGGCAGCACGATGTTCTGAAAGAACTGCTCGACGAAGTGCTGAACGAAATGGGCGAAGTGCTCTCCGCTCCGGCATTCGCGAAGCGTTGCAAGGCGCAGAGTTTGCCATTTCCGGAGCCGCACAATTTCCCGAGGAGCGCACGGCTATGACTTCCCCGCTGCTCGCCCGCCATCCGCGCCCGGTCGTCCGGTTGAAGTGCTTCATCGACTACTGCGAAATCTGCGACGCGCAGGAACTGTTTGTCGTCGGCGGATTGGGGCTGCTGGCCCGGTGCATGGGCTGCGGCGACGAGCGAGTGATTCTCTACTCGCGGATGAATTCGGAGGCGGCGTGAGCGCACGGAAAGCCTACCCGCTGTCGTGGCCCGAAGGCTGGAAGCGAACACAGACGCGAGTGACCGCGCAATTCAATAAAAAGCGTGAGCCGAAATATGTGCAGAACGGAACCGGCGCGACGGTTCGCAGTTATCAAGGTAAAACTCGTCTCTCGGTTGCCGACGCGGTGCAGCGCGTCTTCGGTGAGCTATCCCGTATGGGCGTCCGGGATGACGACATCATCATCTCGACGAATGTTCGGTTGCGACTCGATGGCTCACCGCGCAGCGACGAGGAACCGAGCGATCCCGGAGCCGCCGTTTACTGGCAGAAGAAAGGCTGGCCGATCGCGCGCACGATGGCCATCGATCAATACCGGCGCGTGGCCGACAATCTCGCCGCCATCGCCGCTACCCTCGAAGCGATGCGCGCGATCGAACGTCATGGCGGAGCGGTGATTTTTGAGCGGGCCTTTCTCGGATTCGCGGCGCTGCCGGAAAAAGCCTCACAGCCGTGGCGTGAAGTGTTGGGATTCGACACCCACAACCCCGACGCTCGGGAGGTGGAAGATCGCTTTCGCGCCCTCGTGAAAACGCACCACCCCGATCAAGGTGGGGATCGCGACACGTTTGAGCGCATCGTGCAGGCGCGAGAAGCTGCACGAATGGAGATTGCCTAGAACCAAACGGCCCGCGC
>PLRS01000164.1 GCA_003164035.1 Bryobacterales bacterium
ATGGTGGTGTCGGACGGTAGAATCGCGCGAATCCGTCTGGCGGTGAACGGCGCTGCCGCCCGCCCGTTACGGTTAAAGGCGGTAGAAGACGCGGTTCGTGGCAAAGCCCCTGACGCCACGACGGGCCTGATGGCGGGAAGGCTGGCGGTCGAGGGTGCAGTCCCGCTACAGTTCAATGCTTACAAAATCCCGCTGATGAGGAATCTGGTGAAGCGCGCCATCGGTGGAGTCGAGGAGCCAAAATGGGCATCCTAGAGTGGGCCACGAGTCCGTGGGGCCAGCATGTCCCCATTCACATCGCGTGGTTCTTAATATGGGTTGCTGCCATCGCGGGACTCGTGTTTTTCGTTGTGCATGTCATCTACCTGAGGTACTTCGCCCGGGCTGAAGAGTTCGCGGGTGCAGTGACGCCCGAACTCGCGGTCCACGTCCCCGAGCGCGTTCCCAGACACTCCCTGGCCGCGCGAATGTTTCACTGGATCATGGCAGCCTCCATGTTTACGTTGTTGTTTACGGCGTTCCTGCCGAAGGTTGGTGTTCGGTTTAACTGGGTCGCTTACCATTGGATCGCTGGAACGGTGTTGACCATTTCCATTGTTTTTCACGTGATCCACGCCATCTTCGGGATGGATTTCTGGTCGATCTGGCCGGACAAAGCCGACCTTGAGGATGCGCTGAAAAGGGTTCGGCGGTTTATGGGACATCCCGCGCCCCCGCCGCGAAAGTTCGCAAAGTATCCGCTGGAAAACAAGCTGTACCATGGTGCGATCGTCGCCACGGGTTTATCGGTGATTCTGACCGGCGTTTTTATGATGTTCCGCGTGCGAACCGTCTTCTTTCCTCGTAACCCCTATTTGTTCGGCGACACGACATGGGGGCTGATGTATGTGCTCCACGGACTGGCGGGAGTGGGACTCATCACGCTGGTCATGGTGCATGTTTACTTTGCGGTTCGGCCGGAAAAACTGGAAATTACGAAATCCATGGTGTTCGGATCGATGAAGCGCGAGTTTTATCTGAAACACTACGACCAGCAACGATGGGCCGTCGAAGCCTCCACGCCATCATCGAAATCCGACGGAAGGAATACTCAGGCTTAAGATTTAAGATATGTTCGTCAACATCTTGAAGCGTGGTGAAACCATCGAGGAGTGCTACGAGTTCATGCTTGCCTATGCCGCGCAGGGACTCCCCAGCGACGAAGGCAGCCGCGCGGGTGGACAAGTGCGCGAATTCCTGAATCGCGCCGTCAATGCGTTGACCGGGCTGGCCGTGAGCTTTCGCACGGCGGTGAAAGAGGAAGGGATGGAGCCCGCCGGGAAGTACCACGCGTTCCTCGATGTCCTGGACCGCGACGCTCGCGACTCGCTCGCGGCCATTGAGCTGGTACTAGCCCAGCCGGTCATCAGTTCTCAGTTGATCGACAATCTGAACGCGTCCATCCATCTGCGCGCGCTGCTCACGGACATGTTTCTCGTTGGCGAGATTATAAGGACTCAACGCCCGGCGGTGAAACCGGGAGACTGAGCGTGCCCCTTGGAACACCGGTACGCCGTGCATCGTCTCCGGATCTCTTGTGATGGCCCGCGTCACGTCTTCATTGTCCTCCATAAAAACTCAGGGCATTGTCGCCTTGTTTCACCACGCGCGTGAGTCCTAACGCTCCGTAGCTTTCCGCCAGTTTCAACCGCACCGAATGCTGTGCGACGACGAGGGACGGCGGCGCTTCTCCCAGCCGCTCCAGCATCTCAGCGTACTCCCGCTCCTGGCTATAGGGCGGGTCGAGGAAAACGATATCGGCCGGGCAGCGCGCGAGCGTCACGAGCACCGGGCCGGCCACAACCGTCGCGCGCCGTTCCAGGTCGAGCGCGGCCAGGTTCTGGCGGATTACTTCGAGCGCGGCGCGGCTGCGTTCCAGCAGATAGACGTGCGCGGCACCGCGGCTCAGCGCTTCGATTCCCACCGCGCCGGTGCCGGCGTAGGCGTCTAGAAACACGGCGCCTTCGATGCGCGGGGCCAGGACGTTGAACAGGGTCTCGCGCAGCTTGTCGGGCGTGGGCCGCGTATCGTTGCCGGGAAGGCTCTTCAGCCGGCGCGAACGAAATTCCCCCGCGATCACCCGCATCAGCCCACCATCACCAGCCCGTAGCGGCGCTGCCAGTGATCGCGAATGTAGGCCACGGCGTTGCGCAGTTCGTCGCCGGCCGGCCCGGCTACGAAGCTCACCGCTTCCCTCCGCGCGATTTCCAGAATTTCGGTATCGCGCAGGATATTCGCCACCCGCAGCGACGGCAGGCCGGATTGCTTGGTCCCGAAGAATTCGCCCGGCCCGCGCAGTTTCAAATCCATCTCCGCGATATAGAAGCCGTCGGTGGAATCCACCAGGGTGCGGATGCGCTGGCGCGCGGCGTCGTTCATTTTCTCGGTGACCAGGATGCAGTAGCTTTGCGCCGCGCCGCGCCCCACCCTCCCGCGCAATTGATGCAGTTGCGCCAGCCCGAAGCGCTCCGCCTGCTCCACCACCATCACCGAAGCGTTCGGTACGTCCACACCCACCTCGATCACGGTGGTCGAAACCAGGATTTGCGTCTGCCCCTGTTTGAAACGCTGCATCGCAGCTTCCTTCTCGTCGGCGCCAAGCCGGCCGTGCATCAGCCCGATGGCGAGATCCGGGAAGACAAGCCGCGAAAGGTGGTCGTACATTTGCTCGGCCGCTTTCATAGCCTGGCTTTCTGATTCCTCGATTACCGGATAGACCACGTACGCCTGGCGCCCCTCGTCCACCTGCCGTTTCAGAAAACTGTAGACTTGTTCCACGGCGTCGGCGGTGGCATGTTTGGTAACGATCGGCTTGCGCCCGGGCGGCAGCTCGTCGATCGTCGAGACATCCAGATCGCCATATAAAGTCATCGACAGCGTGCGTGGAATCGGTGTGGCCGTCATCACCAGCACGTCCGGGTGAACGCCCTTTTGCACCATCCCCAGCCGCTGCAGCACGCCGAAGCGATGCTGCTCGTCGATGATGGCGAGGCCGAGCTTGTGAAACTCCACGTCCTTCTCGAGCAGCGCGTGCGTGCCCAGCGCCACGTGGGCCAGCCCTTCGGCGAGTAGCTTCTTAAGTTGCGTTTTCTCGCGGCTGCTGGAGGAGCCGGTCAGCAGCAGCGTGACGTAGCCCAACTTGGAGAGAATCTGTTTGAAGTAGACGGCGTGCTGCGCGGCCAGGATCTCGGTGGGCGCCAGCACGGCCACCTGGTAGCCGTTTTCGACGGCGATCACCGCCGCTTCCGCCGCCACGATGGTCTTGCCGCTGCCGACGTCGCCCTGCAGCAGCCGGTTCATCGGGCGGGGCTGCTTCATGTCGTTGGCGATTTCCTGGATCACCCGCCGTTGCGCCCCGGTGGGCTTGAACGGCAGCATGGCCTTAATTTGTTCCCGGACCCGATCGTCCAGCGTGAAGGCGATCCCCGGCAGGGAGCGCGCCTTGGCCCGTTTCAGCGCGATGCCGCATTCCAGCCAGAAGAACTCTTCGAAGATCAGACGAAACTGCGCCGGCGAGCGAAAATTGTTGAGCAGGCGCAAGTCGCTGTCGGGCGGCGGGAAATGCGTCTGGCGGATGGCCGTCCAGCGGTTGGGCAGCTTGAGCGGCTCCAGCAGAAAGCGCGGCAGCGGATCTTCGAGCGGCTCCAGTTCCGCCAGCACGCGGTGGATCAGCGTGCGCAGGATGCGCGTGGTGAGCTTGCCGGTGGCTTCATAGATAGGCACCACACGGCCCACGTGGAGCGCGGATTCGCCGGCTTCGCCCCCTTCGCCGTCTTCGGAAAGGACCTCGAACTCCGGATGCAGCATCTGCAGCTCTCCGGTGTAGTTGTCGAATTCCACCTTGCCGAACAACGCCACCCGCAGCCCGTCGGTCAGCACCTTGGCCAGATAATCGCCGTGGAACCATTTGCCCACCAGGATGGCGCGCGAAGCGTCGGAAAAGCGCGCCTCGAACAGCCCCAGCTTACGGCGCTTGAATCCCGAAGCCATGGACGAAACTACTTCCGCCATCACCGTCGCCATTTCGCCCGGCGCAAGCTGCGCGATGGTCTTGACGTTGCTGCGGTCTTCGTAGCGAAACGGCACGTAGCCCAGCAAGTCTTCGACCGCGGTCAGGCCTTTGGCTTCGAGCATGGCCGCGCGGGCCGGCCCGACGCCTTTCACATAAGTCAACGGGGTGGAAAGATCCATGCGGGGCTAATGATCCAAGACTACAGGCTTCCATCCGTTAGCGTAGCGTCCCGTCAACAAATGGGCAAATCCGGCGAGCGGCCCGATGGAATCGAGCGCCTTCATCCCTTCATGGCCGTCAGGCACCGGTTTCCAGGAGCTTCGGTCGAAGTGCCCCACCTTGGAGCTTGAACTCTAAGCGAAGCCGTGCAGGTAATGAACCTGGTCATTTCTTCACCGGAGCGGGCGCCGGCTGGTCGGGAATCTCGGTAAATTTGATTTCCGCGTCGGAGCTGAACATGCGAAACGGTTCGTAGCGATACAGGTTTTCGGTGATGGGCTGAGCGTCCACCAGGTGGCGGTGCAACACGGATATGGGCGTGAGAAAGCCGTGCGAAGACTGGACGTAGTCGACGGTGGCTTCGTCCCGAATGCGGTGCTGGCCATCGGTATACTGTGCCCAGGCATCCACCCGCAACGGCAGGCCGTCCGACTTGCGGACCCAAAGGCGCCCCTCCAGGGCCTGGTGAACCACCTGCCGTCCATGAAATTCCAACTCTCCGCCGGCAGTGGTCTTCTGCCGCCAGGCGAAAACCTGCACGGCATCGGCCCCGATCCGCGCCTCGGCGATAGGTGCGATGTCCAGGTTACCCATGCCGCGCGGAGTGAAATCGAGCAATATCAGGCCGTAATCGGTGGCGACGTCGACCAATCCATGTTTGGCGAAGTCCTCGAGCATGCGTTTGCGGGCACGGTCGTCACGAGACTGAATTCCGAGCGAAAGGGCATGCCGCGCGCTTTCCACGGACTGAACCGTGCGGCCGTCGACCGAAATCACCTGGCGGAATTCGTGCAAGTCGGACGAGCCAGTTTCCTGCAGGGTGCCTACGCTGTACTCGGAGACGATCCTGCGTACCTGCAGGCGGGGCCTGGGCGCGACGGTGGCGTCTTTGCCGATCCGCGGTCTAAAACGCGACGGTGGCAGCTGCGCGCGCTGTTCTAGCGACTCTTGAGTGATGGTGCGGGTGATGTTCCGCTCCAGGGCATCGGCCTCTTCCGCCGTGCGGCGTAGCGCCTGGCTGCCGGTCTGGGCCAAAACGCCGGCACAAAATGAAAAGATCAGCAGCGCGCGGAACATCTACCGTAATTCTACGCTCAGCCAATATGAAAACCGGGCCGTGGGGCGGTGCCGAACTTGGTTAGCGATATTTATCGTATTGATAAATAAAGCCGTTAGTGGTCTATTTCATTTTTTTATAAAAACCCCTTGCGCATGATGGGGCGCTCTGATATTCTGAGGAAGTCGCCGAAACGAGGACTTGAAGCAAACTTCGACTGGGTTCTGTCCCAGCACGGAGGGTGCGATGAAGTGTGAAGGGTCCTCAGTAAGGAATGGTAACAAAACTCGGCCGGGCCACCGGTCGAGCGGAATACGGCCTTCCTGGTTGGTTCTTTTTTAGCTCTCATACAAGTTTGCTGCTGTGACGGCTTTTAACGAGCGGTCGCGTCAGCGCAAGTTTCGAGGCCTGCGGCGTAGGCCGGCATTTCGATGATGTCGGCGTGGCGCCGCGCAGATCTTTGAAAATCTGGTT
>PLRS01000166.1:0-14110 GCA_003164035.1 Bryobacterales bacterium
TGCCCACCACCGGCTCCACGATCACGGCCGCGATGGCGTGGCCGTGTATGCGGAAAGCCGTCTCCACGGCGTCGAGCGAATTGTAAGGCAGGGCGAGGGTGGTATCGCAGAAAGCCTTGGGCACGCCCTGGGTATCGGCGATGCCCAAGGTAGCTACGCCCGAGCCGGCCTTCACCANNGCTTCGGTGCCGGAGTTGACCAGGCGCACCATCTCGATGGACGGCGCGGCGTCGATGATGGCCTCCGCCAGCTCGATTTCCTGCTCCGTGGGTGCGCCGAAACTGGTGCCGATGGTCAGGGCTTCTTGCAGGGCCTGAATGATGGCGGGATGGCGATGGCCCAGCAACAGCGGTCCCCAGGAGCCGACGTAATCGATGTAGCGGTTGCCGTCGGCGTCGAACAGATAGGCGCCTTCACCACGGGCAATGAAGACCGGATTGCCGCCCACGCCGCGAAAGGCCCGCACCGGGGAGTTGACGCCGCCGGGAATGAGAGCTTCCGCGCGGCGCATCAGAGTTTCCGATTGAGAATGTTTCACGCCAGGTACCCAAGTATATAGGTCACAGCCGCGGTTGGGAGAAGCGCCAAGGCACGACGCGGCTGAAACCGAGGTTCATGCCGATCTCATAGAGGCTGCCGTTGAGGTTGGAGAGCAGGCGGCGCTTCAGGCCGGTGTAGGGCTGGCGGCCGGCGAACAGATCTTCCATTACGGCGGCGAAGCGCGGGCTGTGGCGGGTAAACTCCACCATGCGCCGGGGCAGCGGCGCGCAGAGAAAGCGGCCTTGGAACACGCGCTTGGCGAGCCGCGCGCCGAACTCCAGATCGGCAGTGAAATCGCGCCGCAGCAGGCGGCGGTATTGGGCGGCGGGTTCGGCGGCGGAGGATTCGGCGAGCAACGCCTGCGCCGCCAGGTCGCCTGAGCGGATGGCGTAGTAGATGCCTTCGCCGGTGATGGGGTCGACCAGGCCGGCGGCGTCGCCCACCGCCATCCAGCCGTCGCCGGCCACGCGGTTATGGCGCCACGAACCTTTGTCGAGACACGGCAGCAGGTGCGAATAGAAACGCGCGCCGGCCGTCGATATGCCGCGTTCGTTCATGTAAAGATCCAGCCGCTTTCGCAGCTCGAAGGCGGGGACGCCCTTGCCGCAGATGCCCACCGAAAGATGGCCGCAGCGCGGAAAAACCCAGATGTAACCCTCCAGCCCATCGAGGAACTGAATGTCGATGTTTTCCCGGTCGCCGTCGACGTAGTAGCCCAGCGCCGCCATGGTGTCCCGGGGATGCAGTTGGGTGCCGAAATCGCGCAGCGAATTGCGCGCGCCAGTAGCCAGGACACAGTAATCGGCCTCCGCCGTGCCCGCGCTGGTGCGGAGGCGCCAACCGGAGCCGGCGCGGGACATTTCGAGCACGCGGGTTTTTTCGAGTTGGGCTCCCGCCCGCTCGGCGCGGTCGAGCAGCATGCGGTTCAGGTCGAGGCGGGAATAGATCACCAGCGGATCGTGCAGCTTGAGCCGCGCCTGGCCGCCGCCGGACGCGCCCAGCGTGGTTTCGGTGACGAGGCGCTTGGGCGTGGCGTTATGGAGCAGAAACGGATATTGGTGGTAGGCTTTGAAGGTCAAGCCGCCCCCACAAGGCTTCTCCCAAGCCAGTTTTTCGTCGAACAGTTGCACCGCCAGGCCAGCGGAAGCCAGTTGCGCGGCGGCGAAAGAACCCGCCGGGCCCCCACCGAGGATGGCGACGCGCCGAATCATTTTGGTTTCCCGGTAGGAGGCAGATCTCGCGGCGAGGGCATGGAAGCCGGTCCGCCGCCCGCGGGAGGTGCCATCCCGCCGTGCGGATTCGCTCCGCCCGGCATCGCGCCGCCGCCGTGGGGCGACCCGCCCGCATCCTTGCGGCCCACCACCACCCACTTGCCGGCCTGCCGTTCGAGCTGGTACTGGATGGACATTCCCGCCGAGGCAGGCGAGCCTTTGGCCGCGAAGCTGACGGTGGCGTTGGCCTTGTCGCCGTTGAATTCCACCGACCCGACCGTCAGCTCCATGGCCCCCATGTTGAGACCGGCTTTACTGACGTGGTCGACGATTCCCTGTCGAACCGCTTCCTTATCCACGTTGCTGCGATTGCAGGCAGCCAGGCACAGGATCAGCGCGAGTGTGCAGCGTAATATCACAAGGTTGATTATAACCGGGAAGGCGGGCGGCATCCGGAAGGCGAGCGCGCCCGGCTGCGCGCGACCGTGCCGTTGCACAAGCCTTTTAATTTCTTCACTGGCGCTTCCGGGGGCTTTTTTCGGTTGTGCACGCTTGTGCATTTTTGTGCATGCCGGCCAACCGAGCCGCGACCAGCCGCCGGGGATCGTTGGCCAGCTTTTGTGCATTCTTGTGCATCGATTGACGCACATCCGAGGAGCGGCATTACGCCCGGTAGCCCGCACCGATTTTCCCTGTGTGGCGGCCGGCAAGACGCTCGATGAAGCGCGCGGGATGGCGGTCGAGGCGCTGAGCCTGCATTTCAGGGGGATGGTGGAGGGCGGAGAGGCGATCCCGGAGGCTTCGACCTCGACGCTCTGGCAGACGATCCCGCCATGGGGGGTGCGGTCGCATTTCTGGTGAGCGTAGATGTCGCGGAGAATGCGGGGCGGTTTAACATCACGGCGCGCAAGAGCCGGATGGCGGAGATCGGTCGGCGCGCAAAGATGGAAGGAATGACACGCTCGGCGTATATGGTTACCTCCGCGCTCGCGGGACCTCAAGGGGACCGGCCTGCCCGCGCGGGCCGTTGATCGGGGCGGACGCCAAAGGACTCCGCCTCGCCAGGCGGGTTCGATGAATGGCCAAGCAGGTGACCCCGGCGGAAACGTTCCGTCTGTCCCCGGTCTCCCGCCGGTCTCCCTAGTTTTGATTACCAAACATCGGGCCGAGTTAAAATAGGAGAAAGATAATGGGATTCATCATAATTGCAATTTGTCTGGGTCTCATCCCTGCTGCCATCGCCCAATCGAAGGGCCGCAGCTTCGTTGGCTGGTGGTTGTACGGAGCGGCGCTGTTCATTGTCGCATTACCGCATTCATTGCTCATCAAGCCGGATGTGAAACAGATCGAACGTGAACAACTCGAATCGGGAACTTCCCAAAAGTGCCCGTTCTGTGCTGAACTCATCAAGGCCGAAGCTCGTGTCTGCCGCTTCTGTGGGCGGGATCTTCCAACCCAAGAAAGCGCACAACTGATCTCTGAGGGCCAGATTCCAGGGATGTCTGAGGAAGAGGTTCAAGAAGCGATTCGGAACTCCAGGGAGCGTCTTGGACGTATCCCTCGAAGCTAAGTGAGGCGGATTGCAAGGAGCCGCCATGTCGGGAACGTTCCGACATGGCGGCTCTGTCGTTTAGGTCCTTCGCCGCTGCACCGCCAGACGCCGATATGAATGGCGACGGCATGGTCAACGTCGTGGATATCCAACTCGTGACGAGCGCCGTTCTCGGCTGTGGATATGCGACACATTGAGACAGTTAAAGACAGCGGCACCGTTCTAGCCAGCAATGGAGAACAGGCCAAAGTGAAGTACGAAATTCAGGTCGGTCAAAACGAAGTACCTGTTCCAGCCACTCTTAGCACCGGGTCGGCCACTCTACCCAGCCTTCAGAGCATCAAGGGCCGAGTTAGTCCTGTGTGCTTCTTCGGCACCCAAACACTGACACTAAAGCTGAAAGACGGTCAACGATTCGGGTGACATTCACGTCAACTGGCTCGGACAGGAATAGGAAGCCTATGACTAACAATGAACTGGCATTTATGATACCTCTCAATGACTTTTCTGCCGCCGACTGAATTCCGCGAATGATGGCCATCGGAAGGGGACGCGCGGGACGACGGACGCGCGGGACAGACTGAAGCGACACCGACCGAAAATCTCACTTTGGGACGGAGCCGTGTGTCCCACGCCAAGAATTTCTGCCCTGCGGAGCTCCATTTTCGGAGCGAGCGCCTCCGCTCGCCCCGTTGCGAGCGCGAGGCAGGCTGCGAAACGTCATTTTCGTGGAGGTCGGCGCTCCGGAGAGCCCCCGCGCGAACATTGGGGCGGCAAGGGGGAACCGGCACGGCAGGCATTTGCTCGAAGAGGCGCGCTGGAGCGATAAAATCCCTGCAGGGACGGAGCCGCGTGCCTCGAATCGGAAATTCCTCTCGGTGTCGCGTCAGTGGAGCAAAGCGGCCGACGACGCGCGCCGTGAGTGAGTGTCAGCCGCGGTGGGGGCGGATCTCAAAGTTCACGCCCTCCTGCGCCTGAAGATGGGCGAGGACGCCAAACAGGTTCTTGGCCGAAGGGTTGCCATTCGGCCCAAACATCCGCATGAGGCTGTTGGCCGGGATGGATGTCGCCTCCTCCAGCCGCCGAAAGCCGATTGTGGCGTTGATGTAGTTGCGCAGGATCGCGCGGCCCGTCTTCTCGTCGCCTGAGAGCATCAGCTCGATCGCTTCGCGAAGCAACGCCTTTCGGAATCGCGGTTCCTGTTGGGCACGCTCTCGGATCGTCTCGCGAAAATCCTTAGTCAGTGGCATCGTGCTTTTTCCTGAGCCTTCCTATTCCTGTAGTCTTCCCAATTCGCCTTTGCCTGGCGGATGTCTTCCCGCTGGTGCTTCTTTGTGCCGCCAGCGAGCAAAATGACAAGCCGATCCCCGTCCCGCCCGAAGTAAATGCGGTAGCCTGGACCAAAATCGACCTTGTATTCGAGAACTCCGTTACCGGCCGCTTTAACGTTGGACAGGTTGCCGTCCGCAATGCGTTCAAGCGCCGTTGCCAATTTCGCCGCGGCCTGAACGTTGAGTGCGCGCAGCCACTTCGTAAATGGGCTTCGCCCGGCGGCGTCGATGTATTCCCGAACGTCGAGCACGATTTGATAATAACATAT
The DNA here is from genome assembly GCA_003164035.1 of Bryobacterales bacterium. Classification (GTDB taxonomy): domain Bacteria; phylum Acidobacteriota; class Terriglobia; order Bryobacterales; family Bryobacteraceae; genus JBEKYD01. Next base: position 4,904 of record PLRS01000166.1, read on the forward strand.
ACGTTAGCATTGACCGTCGATTCGGGGGTAGGTTCCGGCCTGCGGAGGCCTCCCAGGCCGCTTGGTCGCGGCCAAGCCGGCCAAGCGGGCCGGGCGTGCTGTACAAGGAGGTTCCTTCAGGATCACGTTCGGATATTGTGGCGCGGCGGGGCGGCCTGGGAGGGCGCCGCAGGCCGAGCGCCAGCCCCACAAATTCCAGTACACGGCTCAACCTGAATTCCACGGGGGCAGAAGTTCGGAAGCTTTCGCCTCCGGCACCGGCACCGGGACGGGGACGGCCTACCGCCCCCCGTCCCACCGCGGCACATGCCGTCCCAAAAGCGGACACAGACCCATCCGCCTAACCTTTTTCGCCCCTATGGCGTCATAGTGTTACGGTTGCTCCGGAATGGCAGGCGCCATGCCTTCTCCATCTCCGGGACAAGCTTACATGGACATCGCTCGCAAGAACGTCGGTAGAAGAAAACTGATCCGCTGGACCGTTACCGGCTTCATCACCCTGGCCGCTGTAACCGGAATCAGCTTCGGCGTCCGGCGCTTGAAGCCGGCTGCGCAGAGCGTGGATATGTCCACCCTGTGGCCCGATAGCGTGCACCGCGGCCCGATGGTGCGCCAGGTCAACGGCCTGGGCACGCTGGTACCGGTCGACACCATGCTGATCACCGCCACCACCGACGGACGCATCGAGCGCATTCTGATCCGTCCCGGTACGCCGGTACGCGCCGATTCGCTGGTCATGGTGATGACCAGTCCGGAACTGGAAACCAAGCTTTTGAGCGCCCAGTACACATTGAAGGCGGCGCAGGCCGATTACGACAATCTGAAGGTCACGCTGCAAAAAGGGCTGCTCGATATGCAATCCAAAGGCGCCGAAGTGGGGGCCGACTACCAAAACGCCAAGCTGCAGGCGGACCGCGACGCCAAGCTGGCCAAGGACGGGCTGGTCTCCGATATCGACGCGAAAATTTCCGCCACCAAGGCGGAGCAACTGGGCGAACAGGCACAAATCGAAAAGAAGCGCCTGGAAATCAACTCGCAGGCCGATGTGGCACAACTTGCCGCCGCGAAGGTCAAGGTGGATCAGCTTCAAGGCGAATACGATCTTACAAAAAGCCAGGTGGACCAGCTCAAGGTCCGGGCTGGATTCGATGGCACGCTGGAGGCCCTGCCCGCGCCGCTGACCCAGGTCGAAGAAGGCCAGAAGGTGCTGGCCGGTTCGCCCCTGGGCAAAGTCGCCCAGCAGACTCACTTGAAGGCGGAACTGAAGATTCCCGAGACTCAGGCCAAGGACGTCACCATCGGCCTGCCGGCGGAGATCGATACCCGGCTGTCGGGCGGCACATCGAACGGCTTGATTGAAGGGCGGGTATCGCGCATCGATCCCTCCATCTTGAACGGCACGGTTACGGTGGACGTGGCACTCATTGGAGCGCTGCCGAACGGCGCCCGGCCGGATTTGAGCGTGGACGGCACCATTCAGCTCGAACGGCTGCCCGACGTCCTCTACGTGGGCCGCCCGGCTTACGGCCAGGAAAATTCCACCGTGCAATTGTTCAAGTTGGAACCCGATGGCAAGTACGCCAACAAAGTGAAAGTGACGTTCGGGCGCAGCTCGGTAAATACCATCGAAGTAAAAGAGGGCCTCAAGGTGGGCGACCGGGTAATTCTGTCCGATATGTCGAATTACGATAATACGGACCGCATCAAATTGAATTGAACGAAAAGGCTGCAACTCTCGTCGTACAAGGAAACGCTATGGAAAATGGCTCTCAGCCGCTAATTCGATTGGACCAGGTCAGCAAGGTATTCGTGACCGACGAAGTGGAAACGCACGCCCTGGCGGGCATCCACTTTGAAGTAAAGAAAGGAGAATACCTTTCGATTGCCGGCCCGTCCGGGTGCGGCAAGTCGACTTTGCTGGCCATCCTGGGGCTGCTCGACACCCCCAGCGACGGAATATATTACTTGAACGGTAAGCCGGTAACCGGCTTGAAACTGAGCGAGCGGGCGCGCATTCGCAACCGCGAAATCGGCTTTATTTTTCAGGCGTTCAACCTGATCGGAGACCTCACCGTCTACGAGAACGTCGAGCTGCCGCTGACTTATCGCGGGATGCCTTCGAGCGAGCGCAAGCGCCGCGTGCAGGAAGCCCTGGAGCGGGTGGGGATGTCGCACCGTATGAAACATTACCCCTCCCAGCTTTCCGGCGGCCAGCAGCAGCGCGTGGCGGTGGCGCGGGCACTGGGAGGCGATCCGTTGATTCTGCTGGCGGACGAGCCGACCGGCAACCTGGACTCGGCCAACGGCGAAGCCGTGATCAAGCTGCTACAGGAATTGCACCAATCCGGGGCGACTATCTGCATGGTCACCCACGATCCCCGCTACGCCTTGTATGCGGACCGCACCATTCACCTCTTCGACGGGCGCATCGTGGAAGAGAAAATGGAGCCCGCCGGACAGGGCGTCTGACCTCGCGGCCGGGCGCGAGCGAACAAGGGAGGACCGATGGCGCGACCGCGCAAGTCCCTCAGGCTGGCTATGGGCGTTTTGGCTGCCAGCGCCATAATTTCGGCGCGAACCCTGCCCGTTCCGGAGGTGGCGTTCCGCCAACTGTATTCGCTCGGCCCGGGCGGCCGGGTGGCCATTCAGAACCTCTATGGCGATGTCACCATCACCGCCTGGGACCGCGACGATGTGCTGGTCGAGGCGTTCAAGCGCGGCGCCGGGGCGCGGCAACTCGCCGACGTCCGGATTGTGGTGGAACCGGGCAGCGGAACGCTTTCGATCCGGACCATATATAACGATGGCGATTCCCAGCAGCCGGTGCGGGTGGAATACCGCCTGATGGTGCCGCGTTCGGCGCGCCTGGAAGACGTTCGGCTGGTAAACGGCGGGCTGGATATCCGCGGCGTGGACGGGCCGGTGAAAGCTTCGGCCGTAAACGGAACGATTCGGGCCGAGCGTCTGGGCGGCGCGGTGGAGCTTTCCACCGTCAACGGAACGGTGGATGCCGGCTTTGCGCGGCTCGACCGCCGGCGCCCGATACTGCTGGCGTCGGTGAACGGCGCCATCCGGCTCTCGCTGCCCGCCGGCGCCGGAGCCAGCGTTTATGCCCACAACCGCAGCGGCGGCATCGTTTCGGCGTTCGGCAGGGCCTGCCGCGGACAGGGTGGGCACACGCTGAAAGTGGAGCTCGACCGCGGCGGCGCGCCGATTCGCCTGGATAACGTCAACGGGGGTATTTTCATTTGTTCAGCGGGAAAAGCGTGCGGCGTCTGAGGGGGTGAGCTGACGCGGCTGGCTGACATTTGCTAACCTGTCAGGCCATGAGCCGCTTGAACTTGGATGTGCGGCGCGCCCTGCGTGTGTTGACGGGCGCGCCAGGCTTCGCCTCCGCCAGTTTGCTGGCTCTCGCCCTGGGGATTGGAGCCACCACCGCGATTTTCAGTTTTGTGGATGCCGTATTGCTCAAACCCTTGCCCTTTCGCGATCCCGGCCGGCTGCTGCTGCTTTATGAGCGCAATCCCGTCGCCAAGAAGGAGAAGCTATTCGTCGCGCCGGCCAATTTCGCCGCCTGGCGCGACCGAAGCCGATCGCTGGAAGTCATGGCGGCCCTTTCCGATACCCACATCAATCTGACCGGGGGTCCCAACGGCCGGGTCGAACCCGAAGAGCTAAAAGCCGAGCGGGTTTCCGCCGCTCTGTTCCAGCTCCTCGGTGTGGAGGCGGTTGTGGGCCGGGTTTTTCGCCAGGAAGAAGACCAGCCGGGACGCGCCAATGTGGCCGTGCTCGCCTATTCGCTCTGGCAACGCCGTTTCGGCGCCGACCAGGCCATCTCCGGCAAGTCGATCCGGCTGCGCGACCAGAGCTACGTGGTGGTGGGCGTGTTGCCGCCGGGATTCGAGGTGAAAGAGCCGGGAGTGGAGATTTTTCTTCCCCTGGTTCTGAATCCCGCCGACCCCCGTTCGGGTCGCGCGCGGAATTTGACCGGGGTCGCGCGATTGCGGCGGGGAACCTCTCTGGCGGCGGCCCGCGGGGAGCTGACTGCCATTGGTCGCGAGTTGGAGCAATCCAATCCGGCGCTCGATCGCGGCTGGGGGCCGTCTCTGTTTTCGCTCCAGGACGAGCTGGTGGGCGACGTCCGGCAGCCGCTGCTGGTGCTGCTGGGGGCGGTCGCGCTGCTGCTCGGGATCGCCTGCGCCAACGTCGCCAACCTGCTGCTGGCGCGCGCTTCCGGCCGGCGGAAGGAAATCGCCATTCGCACCGCCCTCGGCGCCACCCGGATGGAGATCGCGCTCAGCCTGGTGGGCGAAAGCGTAGTACTGGGCCTGGCCGGGGGTGTGCTGGGCACGCTGCTGGCGCGGGTGGCGATTTCGCTGCTGAAGTATTTCGGACCGGCCGCCATCCCGCGGCTGGAATTCGTCGCTATGGATTGGCGGGTGCTGCTGTTCGCCTTGGCAGTTTCGCTCGCGAGCGGGGTTCTGTTCGGGCTGGCGCCGGCGCTGACCGCCTCGCGGGTGGATTTGAGCGCCGCCATGGCGGAGGGCGCCCGCGGAGCCAGCGCCGGGCGCGCGGGGCGCTGGGTGCGCAACGCGCTGGTGGTAGTGGAGGTGGCCTTGGCTTTTGTGGTGTTGATTGGCGCCGGCCTGCTGCTGCGCAGCTTCGTGCGGCTGCGCGCCACCCACCTGGGGTTCGGGGCGGATGGGGTGCTCACTTACCGCATGCCCATGGCCGGCGGACGCAATTCGACGCCGGCCCGTGCCACCGCCTTTCTCGACCAGGTGCTGGCGCACATCGGCGGGCTGCCGGGCGTGCGCACGGCCGCGGCCGCCAACGCCCTGCCGCTGACCGGCCTCGGCACCGGGGTGATTTTCACCATCGAAGGCCGTCCCGCCCCCCCTCCCGGCGAGCGGCCGATCGTGCTGGCCCGCTTCGTCACCCGCGATTATTTCCGCGCCATGGGCATTCCGCTCGAAGCCGGCCGCGAATTTGCCGATTCCGATACCGCCGAAGCGCCGCCCGTGGTGGTGGTGAACCGCGCCCTGGCACGCCGCTTTTGGCCCGGCGCCAGTCCGCTCGGCCAACGCGTGGCGATGGAAACCGTTCCGCCGCGCACGGCCGGGATCGTGGGCGTGGTGGGCGACGTGAAGCCCGACCGGGTGGAGCGCGACGACTGGCCGACCATTTACGTTCCTTTCCCCCAGATGCCCGCTTCCACCATGGTGCTGGTGGTGCGCACCGAAGGGCCGCCGGAGAGTCTGGCGGCGGCCATCGAGCGCCGCGTTCACGATCTCGACCCGGATCAGCCGCTGGCCGAGCGCCGCACCATGGCGCAAATCGTGGATCGCGCGGTCTCGGGGGCGCGCTTCAATACGCTGTTGCTGACCGGCTTCGGCGTGGTGGCGTTTTCGCTGGCGGCGGTGGGCATTTACGGCGTGATCTCGTTCGACGTGGGCCGCCGCACGCGCGAGCTGGCGATCCGCTCCGCCCTGGGCGCCCGGCCGGGCGATCTGCTGCGGATGGTGGTGGGCGAAGGAGCCCGACTGGCGGGGATTGGAATCCTGGCGGGAATAGTGGCATCGTATCTGCTCGCAAGTGTGCTGGCGTCGATGCTCTATACCGTCCAGCCGCGCGATCTCACGACTTTTGCCGCCGTGCCTGTGCTGCTGGCGGCGGTGGCGCTGGCCGCGTGTTATATTCCGGCGCGGCGCGCCCTGGCGCTGGCGCCCTCGGCCGCTTTGCGGCACGAATAAAGACATCATGATTAGTCTGCGAAATTTAGAAAAGTTTTACGAAGCCGGCTATGGCCGCACTTACGTGCTGCGCCGCATCAGCCTCGATGTGAAAGAGGGCGAGTTCCTCACCTTTATGGGACCGTCGGGCGCGGGCAAATCCACCTTGCTCAGCATATTGGGCATGCTGGACGCGGCCTGGACCGGGGAATTCGAATTCTTCGGCCACGCTGTTCACCGCATGAAACCGAAGGACCGGGTGGAGCTGAACAAGCGCTACATCGGCTTCGTGTTTCAGAGCTACCACCTGATCGACAACCTGACGGTGTACGAGAACCTGGACATCCCGCTCTCTTACCGCAACGTGAAAAGCGCGGAGCGGGCGGCGCTGGTGTGCGACGCGCTCGACCGTTTCCACATCGTCGGCAAACGGGATCTCTATCCCAGCCAGCTTTCCGGCGGGCAGCAGCAACTGGTGGCTGTGGCCCGCGCCGTGATCGCCAGCCCCAAGCTGATTCTGGCCGACGAGCCCACCGGCAACCTGCATTCGACCCAGGGCAAGGAGATCATGGATCTGTTTCAGAAGCTCAACGAGGAAGGCACCACCATCATCCAGGTGACTCACTCGGAAGCCAACGCCGCCCGCGGCCATCGCACCATCCAGCTTGCCGATGGCTGGATCGTCTCCTAGCGCCCGGTGAACATCTCCCGCGTTTCGCTCCATTTTCGCCGCCGCCGCATGGCCGCTTTCGCGCGCCGGATGGGCATTACCGCCGCGACGCGCGTGCTCGACGTCGGCGGCACTCCGGACTGCTGGGAACTGTTGGGAGTGAAGCCGCGGGTGACGCTGGTCAACATGCCGAGGGCGGGCGAAGCTCTGGGCGCACAATGGGTGGCGGCCGATGGCTGCGCGCTGCCGTTCCGCGATGGCGCCTTCGACGTGGTCTTCAGCAACTCGGTGATCGAGCACGTCGGCGACCTCGACCGCCAGCGGCGCTTCGCAGCCGAGGTTCGCCGCGTGGGGCGGGCGTACTGGGTCCAGACGCCCAATCGCTGGTTTCCGGTGGAGCAGCACCTGCTGACGCCGCTGGTGCACTGGCTGCCCAAGCCCTGGCAGGAACGCCTGGTTCCGCACTGGAATCTCTGGAGCGTGCTGGTCCCGGCCCAGCCCGACCAGCGCCGATTCTTTATCGATCACTATCTGCGCGACGTGCGCCTGCTCGGGGCGGACGACCTGCGCCTGCTGTTCCCCGGCGCGCAAATCCTGCGGGAGCGCTTCTGCGGCTGGACGAAATCGTTCCTGATCGTGGGCGGCCGGGGGTGAGGTAAAGGGCTGAGAAGCACCCATTCGTTTATTTCTTATATATTGCGAATATTTCGTTTGCGGCGTATACTGGTGGCCGGAGGTAAGCAACCATGCTGCACGAGCCTGTCACATTGCCCGAGGCGGAGGAATTGAGGATTCGGGATCTGAATCGGATGCTCCAGCTCGGATCGCCGGCTCTAGTCAGCGCCGATGGTGAGCGCGTGGAACTGCCAGACACCGTCTTCCGGTTGCTCAAGGACATCGCTCGCAACATGCAACTCGGTAGGGCCATTGTCCTGATTCCCGAGAATCGGCAGTTGACCACGCAGCGTGCCGCCGACCTCCTTGGCGTTTCGCGCCCGTACCTCATCAAACTGCTTGAGGCCGGCGATCTGCCATTTCACAAAGCCGGCAGCCATCGTCGGGTCTATCTTAAGGACCTGATTGCCTATCAAAAACGTCGCGACGCGGAGCGCAAGGCGGCGCTCAATCGGATCGCAAAGGAAGCCTTTGAATCCGGCTTGTACGATCGCACCGGCATCCCCGAAGGTGGCGAAGACGAATGAGAGCTGACTATCGCGTCGTCCTTGACGCGTGCGTCCTCATTCCGATGCCCCTGGCGGACACGCTTCTGCGCATGGCGGAGGCGCCTCGGCTGTATCTGCCGAAGTGGTCGCACATGATCATGGACGAGGTGACCCGGAACCTTACCTCAAAATGGAATATGCCCATCGAGAAGGCGCGCCGCCGGGAGCGGGAGATCCGGCGGCACTTTCCCGAAGCGTCGGTCGAAGGATTTGAAACATTGATCGATTCAATGACAAACGACGCTGCCGATCGCCATGTCCTGGCGGCGGCCGTTCGTTCCCGTTCCGACTCGCATCTGCATGATAATTAGCGACTTGCAAATCGCCAAGGGCTCACGTCAGGCTGACCCGTTCGGCCCCTGACCCGTTCGGCCCCTGGTTTTTGGGAGCCAACACCTTTCTGCCCCAACCCAGAACGTCTGTTCTGTTGACAGGAGCGCCCGCCGCCAGCCTCACCTGTATCCGCCACATTCCGCAGGTTTTCGCGCGTTCTCCGTCTCTCCGTTTGTCTCCGCGTTCGCCATGGCGGGCCAAATGTGCACGCCGGCGGCGGTCACCGGAGGTCTTTTCTCCCCGTCTCCACCCGGAAACCAGGAGTGGGTTAACGGCTGGCCAAACATGTCCAGCCTCAAGCCGGACAACTCGAACCTGCGCGGCGTATATAGTTAACGGACACGGCACAACGCCGCGTCAATCACACCCACCAGACGACGCGTCGACCGCCAAGCGGAGATCGTCGTGGGTGGTCTTCCAAGGAGACCGCTCATGCGCGAATCGCGACGCCGCTCTCAACGGTGCCATTCCCGAGGTTGCCGCCATCCTCGGCGATGCACTCGTCCGTCTGCTCTTACCGGGCCCGGCCAGTTTTCGCGACAACAACTTGCTTGACGAGCACCACTTGAGCTATACTCGCATAAACTCAGCCCCGCAGGTCGGCTTAGTTTCCCAAGTCGGATCACGGAGGGTTGTGATGATCAACAAAACGAACATCGGACAAATGTTGTTGGTATCCGCCTTGGTCATGGCGGCATCCGGCGAAGCATCGGCGCAAACAGGGGCACCCAAGGACTATGCGGAGGCCATGAAGTATCGTAAGTCCGCTGACCAAGGGGATGCGGGTGCGCAGTACGCTCTTGGGACCATGTACGAAAACGGCCACGGAGTACCAAAGGACTACGCCGAGTCCATGAAGTGGTATCGCAAGGCCGCTGACCAGGGGAATGCGGACGCGCAGGACAAAGTTGGGCATATGTACTTTAACGGATATGGAGTACCCGTGGACTACGCAGAGGCCATGAAGTGGTTTCGCAAGGCCGTTAACCAGGGGAATGCGGGTGCGCAGTACGGACTTGGGTACATGTACGAAAACGGCCACGGAGTACCCAAGGACTACGCCGAGGCCATGAAGTGGTTTCGTAAGGCCGCTGACCAGGGGAATGCGGACGCACAGAACGGACTTGGGAGCCTGTACTATAACGGCGAAGGGGTACCTAAGGACTACGCCGAGGCCATGAAGTGGTATCGTAAGGCCGTTAACCAGGGGAATGCGGACGGGCAGTACGGACTTGGGTACATGTACGAA
>PLRS01000166.1:14124-14314 GCA_003164035.1 Bryobacterales bacterium
AGTGGTATCGTAAGGCCGCTGACCAAGGGGATGCGGGTGCGCAGTACGAACTTGGGTACATGTACGGCATCGGCGAAGGGGTACCCAAGGACTACGCCGAGGCCATGAAGTGGTTTCGTAAGGCCGCTGACCAGGGGAATGCGGACGCACAGAACGGACTTGGGTACATGTACGAAAACGGCTACGGAGT
>PLRS01000070.1 GCA_003164035.1 Bryobacterales bacterium
CTGGTCGCCATCACCCGCAAGCGGGTCAAGCAGAGCCTCGAACGGACCCTGTGCGTTCCCTGCGCCTATTGCGAAGGCGCCGGCTATGTGAAGAGCCCGCAAACCATAGTCACCGAGGTCCTTCAGGAAGCCCGCAAGCTGGCCGGAACCATCGAGGGCAAGGATGTGCTGCTGCGCGTCTCTCCCGACGTCGCCCGCCTGCTGAAATCGAACCAGAACAGCTACCTTCAGGAGTTGGAAGAAACCCTCGGCCGCCCGGTCTTCGTCAAAGCCGACAGCCAGCTCCATCAGGAAAAATTCGACCTGGCGTAGGGGGGATGGGGAGGTAACGTGGCGTTGGAGGTGGAGTGCCCCGTCTGCGGTGCGCCTGGATTTTGGCAATGAATGAAAGATACAGCCGCGAGATTAGACGACCAGCTTGGTGGCACGCGTGGCGATAGGTACGGCACAGCAACGGTATCAGTGCTGCTTCTGCGGGCTTACAATAGAATCTGCCCCCCCCCGGATGTGGCGTCTCTCCTCTACACGACCTGCATCGACGGAAAACCCGAGATGCAACACAGCCAGGAGAACTTCTGCCACACCAAGTGCTCGCGTGACAGACTGCACTCCGCCGTCAAGCTGTATGCGGTTGACGTAATGGAGTTCAGCATGGAGGGCGGGAACTAGAGGCATACCCAGTTAGAACTTGAGCGAGCCCCAAGGGCGGCCGAACGCGGCCATGGCCGCCTCTCGGCTTGCTAGGATCTAGGATGAGGTGCCAAGGCCGTAACCAGCCAAGGAACCGACCGGAGGAACCCCATGCCGAACGTCATCAAGATACCGGAAGAGCTGGCGCACGAGTTGGACCTGTTGGCAGAGGCCGAGCACAAGCGGCGGACGCCTTACGTCGTCGATCTGCTATGGCAGGATGTTCGGCGCAGCAAACAGCTTCGGGCCCTCAAGCTTTCCTCTGGCGCATGGAATCCGGACCATCACCCGGAACTGGCGCAAGGCGGCGCGGCCTATGTCGAAGAAATCCGTTCCGAACCCGATGAACGATTCGATGCCATTCGCCGAAGCCAGACCTTCTGATGGCTCTCCTGCTACTGGATTCTTCCGTCATTTTCGACCACCTCAACGGGCGCTTTGGCCGCACCGAATTTCTTTGTCAACTCATCGAGCAAGGGTATATCCTTGCCTGCTGTCCGGTAAACCTCACCGAGGTATATGCCGGCCTCCAGCCTGGCGAGGAGGACAAAACAGAGACATTTCTAAACGCCCTGGAGTTCCTGCCCGTCACCCAGAAATCGCCCGGCAAGCCGGTCTATTGCGGCGCGACTGGCGGAAGAAAGGTCAGACCCTTTCCTACACGGATGTGACTATCGCCGCCGTCGCCCTGGGCGATAGCATCGCGCTTCTCACCGACAACCGGAAACATTTTCCGATGCCTGAGTTGCGACTCCTGCCCTTGCCCGACCGCGTCGCATAACGCCAAAAACCCGGTATCAGGCTACAATATTTCCCGTTTCCTCAGAAAGCCGCCAACTGGGTCCGCTGCTGTGATTCCAGTTGAGTTGCCGTGGCCCTGACAGCAAGGACAATGGAAACACGTAGTCTGTCACCAGCCTCCCTGTCACCGGCTTCCCGTCATGATAAAGTGAATTCTGCCGAAGGTGAGGGTCACGGCCGTGACGGTGTACCGGGATTTTGGGATGATCGCTTGCACATCCCTGGCCGTTGCTGCGTCGATCGGGCCTGCCGCGGCACAATCCTCATCCGCCAACCGGGTCGCACCGCGATTTGAGGTCGCCTCCGTCAAGCCTTGTCCTCGCGATCTCGACGAGGGCACCGACGGCGGGAGCATCGATCGCGGCGGAGTCTCCTTCCGTTGCCAGTCGCTCATGGATTATATCCGTCTGGCGTATGGCCGTTTCGCCAACGGCCAGTTCAACACCATCGGCACGATCGAAATTGAGGGTGGTCCGGCGTGGATCAGCAAGGAACGATACGAGATCGTCGCGAAAGCCCAAGGCGATCCCGGTACGAGCACGTTAGGCGGCCCCATGATGCAAGCGCTCCTCGAAGAGCGGTTTCGATTGAAAATCTATAGAGAGCCCAGGCAGGTTCCGGTGTACGCGTCGGTGGTGAGTAAGCGCGGCGCCAGGCTTTCGCCCGCGAAGGTGGCGTGCTTTGCCCAGGGCTCCGGGAAACCGTTCCCCCACCGGCAGCAGGGGCAACCTTTTCCGCCCATATGCGGGAAAGGCAAAAGAGATGCCGAGGGGTTCGCGGTTCACGGTTCCACCCTGGCCGGCTTCTGCGTGGCGCTCTCCGGAGTGCCGCTGAAATTGGATCGTCGGAGCTTCATCGACAAAACCGGCATCGCCGGCCAGTTTGATTTCGAACTGAAGTTCCCCGATAGCTCCGGGCCCCAGCCGGAACCGGGAGCATCCGCGCCGCCACCGGTTCCCCAAGCACACAGCCGACTTGCCCGTGCCGACCAGTCTCCGAGAGGGGCGAGCGGCCGGAACTGGGGAATCGGCAAACGCTTGGCGACAAGGCAGGACCCTATCGCTCCGACCGTCGGCCCGGGGACCGGCCGGGGCCCAAAGTACGAGTCGGCTACACGTCCAGATTGATTCCCGTCAGCATTCTCGGTGCGGCCTTAGCTTCCACAACCGGACTCCGGAACAACGTCGGCACTCTCGAATTTTGCGAACCTTCACCGCCACATGCGTCTCCAGTCCTGAAGGGACAATTGGGGGACGTCGCCTTTGCCAGCCTCAGCGCGCAAGTGGTGCCGAGCCGCCAGGGCCGCGAGGTCGGCGCTATCGAGAAACACCGGACCATCGAGAGCCAGGAAATACATAGCCGATGAGGCGTTGGCACTATGCGGCAACCCCAGCACGTGTCCCAACTCGTGGACGGCGGTCAAGAACAGCTCATTCGCGGGCAAGGATCTTCTTGGATTAAAGGCGATCCAGCCCTGATATTCAGGCAGCCCAGGGAACTGGGCGCGGGCGACTGCGCCTGGCACGAAAAGGTCGGGAACTCCGTCGACGGCTTGAATCGCACAAGCCCGGCTATTCTCCTCGTGCCAATTCATGTCGAGGACACTGGCCCAGTAGCTCATGGCATGCGCAAACTCCGTTTTCAGTGTCGGGCTTGACGTAGAGAACCGCACGCCAAGGTTCATGGGGCCTGGCTTCAAAATCTCGGCGTGCCCGTCACACGGGGAATACGGCCCAGTCCACGCGCCAGGGGGCGCGCCTGCCCTCGCGGTGAAAGTAAGCATCAGGCACAGCATCATCACGCGCGTCGGCATGCCACGTTGATGGCAGAACCCCAGTGTCGGATCGGAAATCCTGTAACTGACGCAGTTACTCTCACGATCCTGGTGGAAGAACCGCTCGACGCAGCGGTAGGCACGGGAAATGTCCCAGAGCTTCAGGCGGCCCGCCGTGGAGAACCATATTTCTCGGTGACACGAGGGGAACGACATACGCTCTCCTTATCGGCTAAGATGTGCAGGTTTCTAGCTCTAGCGACGGTGCGGGCGCCGCCTATCGACGGGTTGGCGATCGCGGGCTTGCGCTCGCCTGCTGAAACTGGCCGTTGAGACTGACGACCTCGTTGTCGATGTTCGTTATTTCGCTGTCCATCATTTTGACTGCCGACACTTTCGCCTCGAAGTCGGGCGCGTCTTGCGATGTGGCAAGGATTATATGTATCTCGTCTTGCAATTTCTTGTTCTGATCCTGCCGCAGCTTATAGACTTTCTGCAGGAACACATAAGCTTTGAAGTCCGCATAGTCCAGGTAGAGTGCTTTTCGTAGAACCCGGTGGGTGAGATCGCTTACGGTTTGCAGTTCCGTTCCGTACTCGTCGGCGCGAGTCAGCAGAGTCCGGTCTCTTTCCTGCAGCGCTGCCCAGGTATCCCACGGGAGCTTGGAGACGGACAGCATGCTCTCTCTGGCGGCGTCGCATTCCTGCACGGCGCGCTTAAATTCCTCTGCCGCCGATTCGCGATCCTGTTGCACTCGTTGCGCATTGGCTATCCAACCGGCGTAGACGCCAATTCCAAGACAGACGACGACCGCCATCACCGCCAATGCGGCCAGTTGCTTGCGCAAGGCAGGATTGGTCGCACCTTTTCGCACTACCGTGTCGGCCATTTGGTCGTGCCACGTTTGCTTTCGGGGATCGCGAATCGCTCGCCAATAACCGATGCCGAAGACGATCGCCGAACAGAACTTGCCGATCGTCTCGCGCAGCAGAATTACGCCGAATCCGGGATGCCGGCCGCCGTTTCTGGCGGATGCGATTTCGAGCCCGAAGACATACTTCCCGATGGTTGTGTGATAGAAGGTCTGGGCGAAAACCATATATCCGAGCAGGATGCCCGTATACAGCAGATTGTTCTGCAGCCGGTCGAGAGCCTCGGATTCCCCTGCCTGCAAGTATCCGGCCGTTGTCAGTGCGTACCAAATCGCGAATCGCCGCCACGGAAGCGAGCGAGCCGTCGACAAAGTACGCCCCCAGGCGAAGCCACATTTTTCCGGGTATCTCGATTGCTGGAGCCGGGGTCTCGGCCATCGGCGGCAAAACGGGAGGTGGCACAACCGCAACGGTGACGACGCCGGCGCCGCATTGGGAGCAGAAGCGAGCCGGACCGGAGAGCCTGGCGCCGCAACCTCCGCAGTACGGTTGCACCAGCCCCTCTGTTGCGGCTGGGCTGTTTACGACGACGGCCGGTTGTGATATCGGGGGTGGTGCGGCCGGAGATACCACTTCGACTGGGGGAGGCTGCCGGGTTGGGATGATGCCGAACCCGCACTTGACACAGAAGCGATCTTTATCGGAGTTTTGCTCACCGCAATGGGTGCAATGCATGCGCGATTCCTCTCTCGATGCGCGATCCGCCAACCGGGGGGGAACTGGGCTCGGTTTCCACTGACCTGAAATTGGGCTCGCCGCCAAATGCGCGGAAAGCACTGCCAAAAGCCCCTGCGCCTGGCTTGGGTTGACCTTGCGAGAGTCACCGGCTCCGGACCTGTCGAGACGCGGCGAAAGCCCGCCGTCCCCATTTGCTTATCGGCGGCATCTGCCCGGACATGAGGAGTCGACTCCGGTTGAGAATTCCCTTGGACTGTGCGGCGCGCCGCGCTCCCGTCGAAACCTTTTCGGCAGCCCACTAAACCCTTTGGCCCTGTCCGCCGATAATTTCAACGTGGCCAGACGGTACATCGGTCTTTCCAGTCGCGCTCCGGAGCGGCCCGCGCTCGCGGGCGTGTCCGGGCCCGCACAGAAGGCTCTCCGGGCAAGCCTGGTTGAGCCCGCTCCCGCCGTGGAGGTGATGCGCGAACAATTCAACTTCCTGATCGCTCACGGTAGCGGTAGCTGCGCTCCCGATTGTCCGGATTGCGCCCGCCTCGGCGCCGTGCGGGATCTGCTGCTTACGGCTTTCTGCTAACGGCCGCCGACCGCGAAAAGGCGGCCAGGGCTTCTACCCGGCTCCATGCCGCGCCGCTATCGATCGAACCGGCGGCCATGGCGGAGCCTTCCTCCCAACCCGCGGCCACACCAGCGGCCACCAGCGCGGCCGAGGCATTAACGACGACGATATCCCGCGCCGCGCCCGGTGCGCCCGCCAGAACGGACTTGGCAATCTCCAGGTTGCGCGCCGCATCGCCGCCTTTGAGCTGACCGGCCGTTGCCACCGGAACTCCGAAATCGCCCGGCTGCAGTGTCCGCCGCGTCACGGCGCCGCCCGAGATCTCGAACGCCAGGGTCGGCCCGGTGGTGGTGATTTCATCCAGACCATCGGAACCGTGCACCACGAAACCGCGCCGCAGACCCAGCTTCGCCAGCGCTCCGGCCAACAGTTCGGCCGCTCCGGCGCTGGGTGCGCCTACGAGCTGAGCGTCCGCCCCGGCCGGATTGGTCAACGGGCCAAGCAGGTTGAATACCGTGCGCAGCTTCAGCTCGGCCCGCACCGGGTGCGCATGGCGCATGGCGGCGTGTACTGCCGGCGCGAACAGAAAGCCAATCCCGACTTCGCCGATGGCGCGGGCGGTCGCCTCCGGCGCGAGCGCGATTTCGATCCCCAGCGCCTCCAGCAGATCGGCGCTGCCCGCGGCGGAATTGGATATCGACCGGTTGCCGTGCTTGGCCACGTGTACCCCGGCGCCGGCCGCTACAAATGCCGCCAGGGTTGAAATGTTGAA
The DNA here is from genome assembly GCA_003164035.1 of Bryobacterales bacterium. Taxonomy (GTDB): domain Bacteria; phylum Acidobacteriota; class Terriglobia; order Bryobacterales; family Bryobacteraceae; genus JBEKYD01. The sequence goes on from PLRS01000070.1 coordinate 6,207, forward strand.
CGTTCCCGCCCCGTCGCCTCCGGTGCCGCAGGTGTCGAGCAGCGCCTGTCCGGGCGGCAAGTCCGGCTCAACCTTCGCGGCCATCTGCCGCATGGCCCGCGCCAGACCAACCATCTCGGCCACCACCGGGCCCTTCATCCGCATGGCAGTCAAAAACGCCGCGATTTGGGGATGGCTGGCGCGGCCTTCCAGTATGACCCGCATGGCGGCTTCCGCCTCCTCGGCGTTCAGGTCTTGGTACTCCACGATGCGGCCGATAAAAGGCAGTAGCGACATGATATATTTGAGGATTCGGCGTTTCCGCCATCTTAAACACTAGCAGAATTTCATGAAAATTCACGAGTATCAGGCCAAGGACATCCTGGCCCAGTACCACGTCCCTGTGCCTCGCGGCGAAGTGGCGTTCACCGTCGAGGAGGCGGAGACCGCGGCCAAGCGGCTGGGCGGGAGCGTGGTGGTCAAGGCGCAAATCCACGCCGGGGGCCGAGGCAAGGGCGGCGGCGTCAAAGTTGCCCGCACTGCCGAAGAAGCCCTGGAGTGGGCGCGCAAGATCCTCGGCATGACCCTGGTCACGCACCAGACCGGGCCCGAGGGCAAGCTGGTGCAGCGCCTGCTGATCGAAGAAACCCTGCCCATCGAACGCGAGCTCTACCTCGGGATCGTGCTCGACCGCGTCCAGGGCAAACCGGTCTTCATGGCCTCGGCCGCGGGCGGCATGGAAATCGAAGAAGTTGCCGCCAAGACTCCGGAAGCCATCCTCAAGGAAACCATCGACCCCGGCTTCGGTCTGGCGCCCTATCAGGCCCGCAACCTCGCCTTCGGCATCGGCGTCCCGGCCGCCAGCGTAAATGCCGCCGCGGCCGCCATGATGGCGCTGGCCAAGGCGTATCTCGACAAGGATATGTCGCTGGCCGAAATCAACCCGTTTATCCTGACTAAGGACGGCAAAGTCTTCGCCCTGGACGCCAAGATCAACTTCGACGACAACGCCCTCTACCGGCACAAGGAATTGCTGGAACTGCGTGACCTCAGCGAGGAAGATCCGCTCGAAGTGGAAGCCTCCCGCCACGGTTTGAATTACGTCAAGCTGGATGGTTCGGTGGGCTGCATGGTGAATGGCGCCGGCCTGGCCATGGCCACCATGGACATCATCAAGTACTCCGGCGGCAGCCCGGCCAACTTTCTCGACGTGGGCGGCGGCGCCAGCGCCGAGCAGGTCAAGAATGCGTTTCGTATTCTGCTCAGCGATAAGCACGTCAAGGCCGTGCTGATCAACGTCTTTGGCGGCATTCTGCGCTGCGACACGTTGGCCAGCGGGGTGGTCGGCGCCGCCCGCGATCTGCAAATCAAATTGCCGATCGTGGTGCGGATGGAAGGGACTAACGTCGAGCTGGGCCGCAAGATTCTGCTGGAATCCGGGCTGAACTTCACGGTTGGGGCGGACATGGCGGATGCCGCCGAAAAGGTAGTCAAGCTGGCCGCGGCCTGAGGGTTGGCGGCGCCTCACGGGAAAAACAATGAGTGTACTGGTCGATCGCAACACGCGCCTGCTGGTGCAGGGATTCACCGGCAGGGAAGGTACGTTCCACGCCGGGCAGGCCATCGAGTACGGCACGAGCGTGGTGGGCGGCGTGACTCCCGGCAAGGGCGGCGGCAAGCATCTCGGGCTGCCGGTCTTCGACACCGTGGCCCAGGCCGTCCGCGCCACCGGGGCCAACGCCAGTGTGATCTTCGTGCCGCCTCCGTTTGCGGCCGACGCCATCATGGAAGCGGCCGATGCCGGCGTCGCGCTGGTGGTCGCCATCACCGAAGGCATCCCCGCGCTCGATATGGTGAAGGCGTGGCAATTCCTGAAGGGTAAGAGCACGCGGCTGATCGGCCCCAACTGTCCCGGCATCATCTCGCCGGGCAAATGCAAGATCGGCATCATGCCGGGGCGCATTCATCTGGAGGGCCACGTGGGCGTGGTTTCGCGCTCGGGCACCCTCACCTACGAAGCGGTGGGCCAGTTGACCGGCCTTGGCATCGGCCAGTCGACCTGTATCGGCATCGGCGGCGATCCGGTGGTCGGCACTACCTTTCTAGACGCACTGGAACTGTTCAATGCCGATCCCGACACCCACGCCATCGTGATGATTGGCGAGATCGGCGGCAATGCCGAAGAAACCGCGGCGGCCTATGTGAAAGCCCACGTGACCAAGCCGGTGATCGGCTTTGTGGCCGGGCAGACGGCCCCTGCGGGGCGGCGCATGGGGCACGCCGGCGCCATCGTCGCGGGCGGCTCGGGCAAAGCCAGGGACAAGATTCAAGCCATGAAGGACGCGGGCATCGACGTGTGCGGATCGCCCGCCGAAATGGGAGCCAAAGTAAAAAGCCGTTTATGAAGCTCGAAAGAACGTTTTCGATCATCAAGCCGGACGCCGTTGCCGCGGGCCGCATTGGGGCCATTCTGGCATCGATCCAGGAGGCTGAATTTAAGATTCTGGGATTGCGGTTGACCCGTCTGTCCGAAGCTCAGGCGCGCGGGTTTTACGCCGTGCATAGCCAGAAGCCGTTTTTCGAAGGCCTGGTGAAGTTCATGACCGAAGGCCCCATCGTGGTGATGGCGCTGGAGCGAGAGGACGCGGTCGCCAGACTCCGCGAAGTGATGGGCGCCACCAACCCCGCCAACGCCGCCGAAGGAACCATCCGCAAGCGCTTCGCCACCAACATCGAACGCAACGCCATCCACGGTTCCGACGCCCCCGAAACCGCCGCCGCCGAACTGGCCTTCTTCTTCACTACGGCGGATCTGATCTAGCGCGAAGCGTTCAGCCCAATCGCCGGCAACCGCTCTGTCGCGGTCGCGGCTCGGTAAGTGCCTGCAAACCAGCGGCGCCCGTAACCGAGCCGCGACCGCGAGGGAGTGGTTGCCGCAGTGATTACTTTCCCCTTGACTATCTACAAACATGCTCGTATTGTAGCTAGTCGAGAGGAGCTTTCGTTTGGGCAAACCTACGGACCTCGTCCAGGGCACCCTCGACCTTTTGATTCTGAAAACGATTTCGCTGGAACCGATGAACGGGTGGGCGATTGCCAAACGCATCGTCCAGGTATCCGGCAGCGTGCTCCAGGTGCAGCAAGGGTCGCTCTATCCCGCTTTGCACCGCCTGGAGCACCAGGGCTGGATCATGGCGGAATGGCGCGATTCCGAGAATCGTCGCCGCGCCAAATTCTATTCGCTGACGGCCGCCGGCCGCAAGCGACTGCAATCGGAGCTCGACAACTGGCACCGGCTTTCGAACGCGATCGGGCTGGTGATCGAGGCGGTTTAGGGAGGGACGATGCGTTGGCTGACAATCGTTGGGAACACGCTTCGATCGCTTTTTCAGCGCCGGCGGGCCGAAGCCGAGCTCGAAGATGAGTTTCAAGATCACCTGGAACGGGAGATCGAGAGCAACATCCGGGCCGGCATGCCGCCGGCGGAGGCGCGGCTGGCGGCACTCCGCCTGATCGGCCCGATTGCTTTTCACCAGGAAGCATGCCGGGATTGGCGCGGCACTGCATACCTCGAAACCTGTGCGCGCGATCTGCGATACGCCGTCCACATGCTCCGCCGCACTCCGCTCCTCACCGCGGCGGCGGTTCTCACCCTGGCGCTGGGCGTCGGCGCCAACACCACCGTCTTCACTTTCGTCGACAACGTCCTGCTCCGCCCAATTCCCGTTCGCGATCCCCAGCAGTTGGCCTTTCTGAGCTGGAGCGCCCGCTCCGTCACCATTTCCTATCCCAACTACACCGACCTGCGCGACCGCAACCGCGTTTTTTCCAATCTCATCGCGTACCGCTACATACCCGTCAGCATGAGCGTTCAGGCGCGCGAAAACTACCGCATTTGGGGTAACGAGGCCAGCGGCAATTATTTCGAGACACTGGGCGTGAGGCCGTTCCTGGGCCGCTTTTTCGGGCCCGCGGAAGACGACAAGCCGGATGGCCATCCCGTCCTGGTGATCAGCCACCGCCTCTGGCGCAACCGTTTCGCGGCCGACCCGAACGTCGTTGGCCGCCGGGTCAAAATCAACGGCTATCCCTTCACCGTCATCGGCGTCGCGCCGCCCGGCTTCGGAGGCACGGAGTTGATTGTGTCGGCCGATTATTGGGCCCCCATGTCCATGGAGCCCCGCATCGAGCCGGGCAACGACTGGCCCCACTCCCGCTACGCGTCGAACATCTGGGCCATGGGCCGCCTCCGTCCGGGCGTTACGCGCGCCCAGGCCGAAGCCGATCTCAACCGGATCGCGCGGCAACTCGCCGAGACCTATCCCGACGTGCTCGATCGTAAGTCGCGGTTCCATCTTTCCCCGCCCGGCCTGATCGGCGAAGCGTTGCGCGGGCCGATTACCGGGTTCGGCGTGGTGCTGATGGGTATCGGCGGGCTGGTGCTGCTGCTCGCCTGCGTCAATCTGGCCGGTATGGTGACGGCGCGCGCGGCCGACCGGCGGCGCGAAATCGGCATCCGCCTCGCCCTCGGCGCCAGCAAGGGCCGCCTTCTGCGTCAGCTCATGACCGAAAGCCTGTTGTTGGCCGCCATGGGCGGTCTGGCGGGGTTTGCGATTGCGTTCGGTGCGTGCAAACTCTTCAGCTCCTGGCGCGTCAACATCGATCTCCCTCTTGAAACCTCCCTTCGGCCGGATGCGCTCGTGTTGGGCTTTACGGCCGCGGCGGCGGTGGCTACCACGCTATTGTTCGGCTTGATGCCCGCGCTCCAGGCCATCCGGACCGATTTGATTCCCAGCCTCAAGAACGCCCCCGGAAGCCGCTTCCGCCGCTGGGGTGTTCGCGACCTTATTGTTACCGGACAGATCGCGCTCTCCGTCATCCTGGTGATCTGTTCGGTGCTGGCGGTGCGCAGCTTGCAGCACGCGCTGGCGCTGAACCTCGGCTTTGAGCCGGCCGGTGCCGTTTCGGCTTCTTTCGATTTGTGGCTGCAGGGCTACGACAAGGGACACAGCCGGACGTTCGATGCGGCGCTGCTTGCCAAGGCATCCGCCCTGCCCGGTATCCAGGCGGCGGGAATCATCGACAATTTCCCGCTGCGCATCGGCGAAGACAACTCTATTGTTTCGCGCGTCGACCGCCCCATTCCCCCTCCTTCGGAACGGCACGGCGCGATCGTATATAGAATATCCCCGGGCTACCTCCGCGCGGCCGGGACAAAGCTCGTTCTGGGACGCGACCTCGACAGTCGCGACCGCGAAGGCGCGCCCGCCGTCGCCATCGTCAACCAGGCTTTCACCGAGCTGCTCTTTGCGAAGGAAAACCCGGTAGGCAAGTACTTTCGCATCACGATCAGACCGTCCGACCCCGGAATCGAAATCGTCGGGGTGGCCGAAACCGGCAAGTATGAATCGCTCGGCGAGGACCCCAAGCCGGCGGTGTTTCTGCCTATCGAGCAGACCGGAACGGAGGGGATGACGCTGGTGGCTCGCACTTCCTTGCCGCCGCAGCAGGCGGTGGAGATGCTGCGCAAGACCATCCTCGATCTGGACCCGGAACTGACCCTGTACAGCGTGGGCGGCCTCAAAGATCAATTGTCATTCCCGCTGTTTCCCGCCCGTGCCGCGGCCATCGTGCTGGGAGTCTTCGGGTTCCTCGCCATGGTGCTGGCGGCGACGGGCCTGTTCGCGCTGATGGCCTACGCGGTGGCGCGGCGGACGCGCGAGATCGGGATTCGGATGGCGCTCGGCGCGCGCCCAGGCCGGGTTCTTTCTTCCGTGCTCAAGCGTACGCTGGTGCTGTGCGCCGTCGGCGTGTCGTTGGGCGCGCTCGTCACGCTCGCCGCCGGCCGGCTCCTCGCGGGGGTCCTCTACGGCGTCAGCCCGCGCGATCCGGTCACCTACGCCACGGCCATTCTGCTGATGTCGCTGGTCGCTCTGCTGGCGTGCTGGAGCCCCGCCGCGCGCGCTATCCGCATCGATCCCGCACGCACTTTGCGCGAAGAGTAAGTTCCACCCGACGGATAATCACACCAGCCCTATCGGGCCGGGAGGAGCGAGAGCCCTTTCCCAATTTCGCGGACCAGCTCATCGGGAACGAACTTCGCCACGAAGCCATCCGCTCCGACCCTCTTGGCATGGGATTCGTTGGCCGAACCGGACAGAGAGGAATGAATCACCACCGGAACACTTTTCAATAAATCGTCTTCCTTCAACTGGCGCGTCAATGTGAACCCGTCCATCTCCGGCATCTCCAGGTCAGTCAGCAGCAACGCGACTTTCTGACAGATCGGCAATCCGGCACTCCGGGCCTCTTGCGCCATGCTCTTTAGATGGTCCCAAGCCTCTTTGCCCGTTTTCGCGCCCACAAAGGGAAGCTTGCACCGGGTCAGAACCGCCTCGATCTGTCGACGCGCAGCGCTCGAGTCGTCCGCATAGACGATCCTCGATCCCTCGGGAATCTGCATCGGCGGGACATTACCCATCTCCTCGCCGCTGTTGAAGCGGGACGGCAGGGTTTCTCGCAGGATCGATTCCACATCCAGGATCAGAGCCAAGCGAGCGTTCTCCTCGTTGTCGTCCAGGCGAGCGAGGCTGGTTACGAGCGCACCAGCCGCGGATTTCTCGGCGGAGACCACCCGATTCCACTCCAGGCGCACGATCTCTTCGACTTCCTCCACGGCGAATCCCTGGACCGAACGTTCGTACTCGGTGACGAGGAGAATGTTGCGCGCCGAGGGCGTACAACCCACCACGGAGGGCAGATCGATCACGGGGATGATCTGACCGCGGATATTGGCCACGCCCAGAACATGTTTCGGAGATCCCGGCATCGGCGTGATCGAGGGCATGATCAGCGCTTCCCGCACTTTGAAGACGTTCATGCCGAAGACCTCTCGCGTGTTCGAGTTGCGGTCCTCGCCGAGTCGGAAGATCAGGAGTTCGAATTTGTTTGTGCCGGCTAATTTCGAGCGCTCGTCCACTTCCCGCATTACGTCACTCATGGCGCAACTCCTTAATTCTTCTTTTGATCGATCGCGGTACTGAGTTCATCCAGCTTGCCCAGCAATTCCTGCTCGATGCGCGACAGATCCGCCCCCTGGCGCAGAGCTTCGTCCCTGTCCCCCGACTGCACGGCCGCGCGGATTCCACGGGAGGTAAGATAGAGCGCGGCGTACGGATTGGCGATCTCCTGAAAGGCCGGGATCTGTCCGAAAGACACCTTGCCCGCATCCTCGTACCAGCGGCCAAAACTGGATTGACGATGATCGGGCAGCTCGCCCAGAACTTGCGAACCCGCCCGGTGAGCAATCTCAGCCAGGATGTTACGAACGAAAATCTTGATGTCGTTCCGGGCCGATTCGATGTTCATTACCGCTACCATGTTATGAAGCGTCCGGACCCGCTCGCCCAGCGAAAGCGTGACGGACTCCGCGCCGTGCGCGGTCTGTTCGGCCGAGTGACTGGTTTTTTCGATGGACCTGGCCGAGCCGTCGATATCGAGGATGTTACTTTGCACTTCCTCGGTGGCCTTCTGCACGCGCTTCGACAGGTTGCGTACTTCGTCGGCGACCACGGCAAAACCGCGGCCATGTTCTCCGGCCCGCGCCGCCTCGATGGCGGCGTTGAGTGCGAGCAGGTTGGTCTGATAGGCGATCTCCCGAATCGTCTGTGCAATTCGTCCGATCGCGCCGACCTGTGCAATCAGTCCTTTGGAAGCTTTCCGGCTGTCCGCCACCGACTGCGCCAGCCCATTCAGCTTGCCGCCGACGGCCTTCATGGCGCTATCGGTCTCTCCAGCCAGCCCCATCAGCGATTCCGCATGCTCGGAGGCAGCCTTGCTCATGCTGGCGATCACTTGCTCGGCAAGTTTCCCGTCGCTGACGTTGCGCCAGGAGGCATGGAAGGCGATGACCTTCCCGGCCCGATTGCAGACGGGCGTGAAGCTCAACGTGAAGGTTACCCCGCCCAGGAGCAATTCCGTGCTGTGCTCCCGCGCCGGATCGTCCACCAGCGTGCGCAAGATGTTGCGAATGCGCTCCGGATCCCGGTGAAACTGATGGATCGAGGCGCCGAATGCCTTGCGCACGTCCGCCCCTCTGAGGAGAGGATTGAGCCGCCGGTGATTCAGGCTCATCGCTTCCAGCGCGGCCCGGTTCATATAGAGAATGGGGTTCTCCATATTCTCGTCGGCATCGCACAACATCTCGAGGCTCGATAGCGGCTCCAGCAGCAACCGTGCATACTCCAGCAGGCGCTCCCGTTCCCAGTTCGCTTCGCGCCGCTCCGGCGAGGCGGTTGCGGCGCGCACGGCGGAGCTCACACGGCTCCGGCGAGGGTGCGCCGCTTTGGAAGGCTTCGTCTTTGCTTCCGGAATCGTATCCTTCTTGGCCTTACGGCGATTGGGGATGACCATGCTTGCCATTGAAGAGTCCTTTTTATCGAGAGATTACGGTTCCGACGGTCAGTTCGTCGAACCAGTCCAGGAAACGTGCCACGTTCTTGCCCGCATAAATCGCTCCGTGCTGAGGACAGAGGTAATCGATGTCCAACTGGCGAACGCGGTCGATCCAGTCCTTTTTAGCGGCGTTAGACGGCATCCATCGTTGATGAAAGAACATGGCGTTCTGAATATGCTCGTCAAAGTCCCTGGCGGAATCCGCTCCCTGGTGACCGCCGACCCAGACGCTGTGGCTGGCTTGCAAGAGGGCCGTTCCCACATCGCCGCTGAAGTAGACCTTCGCCTCCGGGTCATAAACATGGAAGTTTGCCGAGGCGTGCAAATAATGCGCCGGGATGAGTTCCAGCTTGTGACCGCCGACAACCATTTCCCCGCCTTCATCCGGAATACCGATCAGTTCCGCATCGAGCGCGCCATAGTGCCGGATAAAGCCTTCCCACAGGCTGGGTATGTGCCATTGCACCTTATCGTTGCAGGCGTTCCACAAAGGCAGGCTAGAGGCAATGTCCGGATCCTGGTGTGAAACAAACGCCTTGGCCACCGACGTGGGTGGCACGACCTCGGCTACGGCCGCGAGGACTTGCGGAAAGATCTCGAAACCTCCCGGGTCCAGAATGGCGCTCTGTCCGTTGGACTCCACGATATACACGTTGGAATCGATGACCCGACGCTCTTCCTGGTCGTACAACACCCACCAACGGTGGTTTCCCGCTTCAAATACCGGCGCCGCTTTCATGCAGTACCTCCTCTAGTTCAGAGCGATATCTCCAGATCGCATCTCTAACCTTGGCGACCGCAAGGCCCATCTCGTGCGAGACTCGCATCAGCGGCGCGCCGCTCTGTTCGGAGAGCGCGGCCTCGATCCGGCCGTTGGTCACGACGTATTCCTGTTCCGTGATACCCTCCTGCAGCCGGGTGACCGTCTCCAGCAAGCGGCGCAGAATGGCTATGCCTTCCGCCTCTTCGGTTTCGGTATTGCGCCGCCAGATCGCTTCCGCTTGGGAAAGAAAGGCGCTGGAATGGCGGTTCGCATTCGCCAGCTCCGCCGTGCGGCGGAACACCTCGGTAAAGCGGGCGTGCTGCAAAACGCGCATCTGCACCCGGACCAGCGGCGCGACCGATTGCTGCAGGGGAGCCGCCGCGTTTTTCAGATGCACCGCCTGCTCCCGGAAGGCCTGCGCCACCACGCCATAGCTCGCCAGCTTGTTCCCGTGCCGCTTGACCAGAACCATCGCATTGAGAGCGCGACGGTCGATCTCATGCAAAGAGCGTTCGATAATGCGCCGCGTGCCGGAGGACGCGTCCATGATCCGCATAATGCGTTGAATATCCATCAATGCCCTCCTTCGAGCGCGGCGGCGGCGGCGCTCAGGGCGGCCGCATCCAGAATCAGAACCACGCTGCCGCGTCCGGAAATCGTGGCGCCCTGGTACAGGTTGGGGCCCGCCAAGAAATCAATGGGCTTTACTACGGAGTCCTCGTTGCCCAAGACTTCGGAGACAATAAACATACCGCGTTCGGTCAATACTCCCTCGACACTCTCGCGGCCGAGGCGCAACGGCCGGTCCTGCAGGATCGCACCCAGGTCCGCCACCGGCACCGTTTGCATGCCATCCACGCGGTAGGTTACCCGGCCGGCAAACCGATGCACGCGGTGCTCTTCAATGTCCGTCAAGCTGTCGATAGCGGAAATAGGCAGCGCATAGACGTCCTGGCGAACCCGCAGGTAGATCACGGGCAGCACGGCCAGGGTGAGCGGAAACTCCATGGCGATATGCGTGCCTTGGCCCAGAGTGGTGTCGACCGAGAGGCGCCCCCGCAGCTTGTTAGTCGTCTCCCTGACCACGTCCATGCCCACACCGCGTCCGGACAGATCCGTCGCCTGGTCTTTGGTGGAGAAGCCGGGACGAAAGATCAACTCAAGCGCCTCCTGATCCGAAAGCCGGGCAGCCTGCTCCGGCGTGATCACCTGCTTCTCGACTGCCTTCTGCACGATCGCCCGGCGATCGATTCCCTTGCCGTCGTCGGAAACCTCGATCCGCACCCTATCGCCCAGATGAACCGCCGCAACTCGCAACAGGGCGGTGGGGGATTTGTTGGCGTTCTTCCGGACTTCCGGCAACTCGATGCCATGATCGAGGCTGTTGCGCACCAGGTGCGTCATCGGCCCGGAAAGGGCGTCCACCACCGTCTTGTCGATTTCCACGTCCTCGCCGGCAATCTCCAGGGTGACCTCTTTGCCGAGCAGATGCGAAAGGTCGCGCACCACCCGGGGCAACTGCTGGAACAGGCGCCTGCATGGCTGCATGCGCAAGCGCATCACGGTGCGCTGGAGATCGCTCACCCTCAGGTCCATCTCCCGCGCGATCCGGGACATGGTTTCGTTTTCCTTGTCCAGTTCACCAACCGCGGAGGTGAGGCGGTTGCGCAGCAGAACCAATTCTCCAACCTGATTCATCACCGCATCGAGCCGGCCTGCCTCCACGCGCAGCGAGCCCTCAACCGCTTCCGTACGCCTGGAAGCGGATCGGGTAGGAGAGGCATGAGCGGATGAGCCGGCATCCGCCGCGGGGACGTTCGCCTCGGCGGGCGCGGACGGCGGTGGAGCGACTGCGGCGGCTGCCTCTACGGGAGCGGCGGGAGCCGCTATAACCGGTGCGGCCTGTGCATCGGTGATGGCGGATGCGATCGCGGCCAGGGAGCCGCCGGATTCAGACTCCGGGCGGGAGAGCATCTGGATAGTCCGGCCCAAATCGGCCGGGCCAGGACCGGGATACTCTTCCTCCGCAAGTGTTTGCAACATGTCATTCAGAACGTCGAGCGCGTTGAGGATGGCGTCGATGCGGGTGGAAGTTACCGGCAGGTTATGCGAGCGAAGCTTGTCCAGGAGGTTTTCGAGATCGTGAGCCCAACTGACCACGTGTTTCGCGTCCAGAAACCCCGCTCCGCCCTTGAGGGTGTGAAAGGCGCGGAAGATCGATGCGAGCGTTTCGTCGTTGCCGGGCTCCGTTTCAAGGCTCAGGATGTCTCGCTGAGCCTTTACCAACAGTTCTCGCGACTCGATCAGGTAATCCTGCAGAAACTCTAAATCCAAGGCGGCACCATACACTCTATCGGCGGCCGCAACAATTCCCTGTAGGGGCCGGGTGCGTAACCGATCTGGGGGTTTTCGCAGTTTAGGCCTGGCAACCGCTCCCTGGCGGTCGCGGCTCGGTAACGGGCGCCGCGTGTTTCCAGTCATTTACCGAGCCGCGACCGCCAGGGAGCGGTTGCCAGGAACTAACTCCCCCAAATCGGTTAAGCACCCGTAGGCGCCTCGCAAGCGCCCGGAAAATACATCCTTGCAAACAGAAGAAGAGCCGGGATGGCTCTCGGCTCCGCAGGCTGGACAGCCCGCGCCACGGCTTCAGTCGTAGACGAAGTGCAGCACCTTTTTCAAATCTTCCCAGGCTTCGCGTTTGGCGGTCTGGTTGTAGGGGCGCAAAAGATAGGAGGGATGGTAGGTGACCAGCACCGGGATATCGCGCCACTGGAACCAGCGGCCGCGCATCTTGGTGACGCCTTCTTTGTGTCCGGTGACGGCGCGCGCCGCCGTGCCTCCCAGGGCGCAGATGGCTTTCGGGCGGATGGTGGAAAGCTGGCGGTAGAGGAACTGGCCGCAGATTTCCATCTCGTCCGGTTCGGGAGTGCGGTTTTGCGGCGGGCGGCACTTCACCACGTTGCAGATGTAGACGTCTTCCCGCCGCAGCGGCATGCCTTCCTTGCGGGCGGTGTTTTCGATCATCTGGGTCAGCAACTGGCCGGCGCGGCCGACGAACGGGATGCCCTGCTCGTCTTCGTCCGCTCCCGGACCCTCGCCTACGAAGACCAGCGGCGAGCGCTCGTTGCCCACGCCGAAGACCAGTTTGTTGCGGCCTTCGTGCAGGCGGCAGCGTTGGCAATCGCCGATGTCCTCCAGAATCTGGAGCAGAGTCTCGGCGGTAGGCGCCATGGGTGGCAATTCGACCTCGATTCGGACGGGCGGCGGGGGAGGCTCGGGCGCCGCCGCGGCCACCCGCGCCTCACGCCGATACAGGTCGCCCACGCCGAGGTCGCGGTAGAATTCCAGGTATTGGCGAAGCCGGTCGGGCGTCATGGTGCGTCATTGTGCGTCATTGGGCGGCGTGCAGGGCCAGGCGGAGTTTCAGCACTTCGTCGAAAATGCGCTCGGCCACCTCGCGTTTAGGCGCGCGCGGCACGGTTACGGTTTCGCCGGTGGAAGTCACCAGCACCACTTCGTTCAGGTCCGCTTCAAAACCCACTTCGGCCGACCCGACCAGGTTGCCCACCACCATGTCGCAATTCTTGACGCGCAGTTTGCGGCGCGCCTCTTCCACCAGGTTCTCGGTCTCGGCGGCGAAACCGATCAGCAGGCGGTCGCCCTTCCTGCCGCCCAGTTCGGCCAGGATGTCGGGGGTGGGATCGAGCTCGAGCGATAACCGCGCCGCGGTCTTTTTCATTTTCTGGGGCGGAACGCGGCTCAGGTGAAAATCGGCTACGGCGGCGGCCTTAATCACAATGGTCGCCGGACCCAACCGGTCCAGCACTTCGCGGCGCATCTCGGCCGCCGTGTGCACCGTAACCAGTTCCACGCCGAACGGCGGACGAAGCGCCACCGGCCCGGAAATCAGCACCACCGCGGCACCCCGCGCCGCGGCCTCTTCGGCCATCGCGTACCCCATCTTGCCGCTGGAACGGTTGGTAATGTAACGCACCGGGTCGAGCGGCTCCTGGGTGGGACCGGCGGTGATCAAGACCACTTCGCCTTCCAGATCGCGACGCCGGTGCGCCTCCCGCCCCACCGCCGCGGCGATTTCTTCGGGTTCGGCCATGCGTCCCGGCCCGGTCATGCCGCAGGCGAGATAGCCAACCCCCGGCTCGACGATGCGGTGGCCGCGCCGCTTCAGGGTTTCCAGGTTCGCCACCACCGCCGGATGCGCCAGCATATTCACGTTCATGCTGGGCGCCAGCAGCACCGGACCGGTGAAGGCGAGATAAAGGGTAGTGAGAAAGTCGTCGGCGAGACCGTTGGCCATGCGTCCGAGCAGATCGGCCGTGGCCGGGGCGACCACCATCAGCTCGTTTTCCTGCGCCGCGCGAATGTGGTCGATGGCGTTTTCGATGGCGAACAGATCGGCCAGCACACGCCGCCCGGTAAGGGCCGCCAGCGTCATGGGCCGAAGGAACTCCTGCGCAGCCGCGGTCATCACCGCCTGCACCTGGTGCCCTTCCTGCATCAGCAGCCTGGCCAACTCGGCCGATTTATAGGCTGCGATGCCGCCACCAACACCGAGTACGATTTTCATAGCTCAAAGATTTGCCGCAATGTCCGGCAACCGCTCCCTCCCGGTCGCGGCTCGGAAACACGCGAGCCCGAACGCGACCGCAACGGAGCGGTTGCCCGCGAATGCTAGAGGACCGGCTCGGGTTCCACCAGAGGCTTTTCGGGCGCCGGGCCCGTCAGGCTGTATTTCACCAGGCCGCGCCGCACTTCCTCCATGGCGATGATGGTGGATTTTTTCGACGATGTCGGCAGCACCGGCCGCGCCCCGCCCTGCAACTGGCGGGCACGCTTGGCGGCCACGATGATGAACCGGTAGGTGCTCAGATCCGGATCGTCCGGAATGGTGCAATGGGCGTTGTTGCGTGGTGGCTTGTCCATAAACCTCGATACCTCTTCAACGTTCAAATGTCGCCAGGATCGCCGGAATCCGGTCCTCGATCCTGGCTCGCCGCGCTCTTTCCGCGATTACGATGCCGCTCAATACCCGGTCGGACTCGTCCAGGTCCCGATTAATCAGGATATAGTCGTAGTCCTTGTAGTTCCGGATCTCATCGGCCGCTTCCCCCAGGCGCCTCTCGATCACTTCATCCCCATCTTCCCCACGGGCGCGCAGGCGATGTTCCAGGACCTGGCGGGAGGGAGCGAGAATGAAGACGGAAACCGCCCCGGGAATCCGGCCCTTTAATTGTCTCGCACCTTGTACGTCGATGTCGAGTACCAAGTCCTTGGCTTGCCGCCGGGCCTCCTCCAGAATGGATTGGTGCGTGCCGTAATAGTTGCCGAAAACCTCCGCCCACTCCAGGAACTCGCCGCGCCCGATCATGGCTTCGAAATCCGCCCGGCTCACGAAGCGGTAATTCTCGCCGTCCACTTCCTGGCCTCGCCGGGCGCGGGTGGTGAAGGAAACCGAAAACATGAGGTTCTCGACGCGGGCCAGGAGGCGGTCGACCAGGGTCGATTTACCCGACCCGGAGGGCGCGGAGATAATGAACACGGTGGTCATGGGTGGTTCGTTCTATTCCAGATTGAGCGCCTGCTCGCGGATTTTGTCGATTTCCGACTTGGCCGCCAGCGCCAGCTCGGTGATGGTGAGCCCCAGGTCGCCCAAGCCGCCGGTTTTGGACAGAACCGTGTTGGCTTCCCGGTTCATTTCCTGCAGCAGGAAATCCAGTCGTTTCCCCACTTCGCCGTCGCCGCCCAGCAGGCGCTCGAGCTGCCCGGCGTGGGTGCGCAAACGCACCAACTCCTCGGAGATATCGCTGCGGTCGGCCGCCAGGGCCGCTTCCTGGACCAGGCGCTGCGGGTCGATGCCGGCGCCGTGCAGCAGATCGGCCAGCCTCTCTCTCAATCGCTTTTGAAAGGCCGCGGTGGCGCCTCCGCGGATCTGTTCCATGCGGTCCACCAGTTTGACCAGGCCCTGGGTGCGCTGGCACATTTCGCGGACCATGGCGGCGCCCTCGCACTCGCGGAACTCATTGAGCGCCGCGACCGCTTCGGCGGCGGCTTCGAGCACGGCGCGGCTGGTTTCCGGGCCCGGATCCTGGCCCTGGCAGGCGTTCAGCATGCCGGGCAGGCGCAGGGCCGCGTTCAGGTCGGGCTGCTGGCTGGCGATCTGGCAGGCTGCCGCCGCCTCCTGGAACGCCCGCATGTAGGCGTCGAGGAGCGGCCGGTTCAGGCCGATGGCGGCGCCCGCGGCCGTACCGGTATCGACATGCACCTGCAAGTGGCCGCGCACCACGCCAGCCTTCAGCACCACGCGCAGCTCGCTTTCGAGCGCGTCCAGCTCCGGCGGCAGATGAAAATGCACGTCCAGGCCGCGATGGTTCACGCTCTTCAGGCTGACCACCACCTCGCCGGTCCCCACCGGCCTGGTCACCCTGGCAAAGCCGGTCATGCTGCGTAAACTCATAGGTCCACCGCCGATCCGGCGCTCGCAAACTGCAGTTCATGCAGCCGTTGATACACGCCGCCGCGATTCACCAACTCTTCGTGCGTTCCCATTTCGGCGATCCCGCCTTTTTCCAGAACTACGATCTTATCGGCCCGCCGGATGGTGGACAACCGGTGCGCGATCACGATCACGGTGCGATCCTCCATCAGGTTGGCCAGGGCCTTCTGCACCAGCATCTCGCTTTCGCTGTCCAGGTGCGAGGTGGCCTCGTCCAGGATCAGGATGGGCGCGTTCTTGAGCAGGGCGCGGGCAATGGCCAGCCGCTGCCGCTCGCCGCCGCTCAGGCGGAAGCCGCGGTCCCCCACCACGGTCTGGTAGCCTCCCGGCAGTTGCTCGATGAAATCGTGCGCCAGGGCGGTTTCGGCCGCGCGGCGGATCGCCTCCGGCGGCGTATCG
Source organism: Bryobacterales bacterium (assembly GCA_003164035.1). Lineage (GTDB taxonomy): Bacteria > Acidobacteriota > Terriglobia > Bryobacterales > Bryobacteraceae > JBEKYD01. Next base: position 22,313 of record PLRS01000070.1, read on the forward strand.
GGCCGGCCGTAGGCGATATTGCGCGCCACCGTATCGTTGAACAGGAAAGTGTCCTGCGCCACGATGCCAATGTGGGCCCGCAGCGAGGCCAGGTCCAGGTCGCGCACATCCACTCCGTCCACGCGCACCGCGCCGGCGGTAACGTCGTAGAACCGCGGCACCAGGTCGGCGAGCGTGGTCTTGCCGGCGCCGCTGGGGCCGACTAGCGCCACCACCGTCCCGGCCTCTACTTCGAGCGTGAGCGGGCCGAGATGGAAACCGCCCTCGGCGGACGGATAGCAAAACGCGATGCCATCGAACGCGATGCCCTGTCGACACGCTTCCAGCTTCACCGCGTCCGGACGGACAGGTATCTCTTCGCGGTGGTCGAGATACTCGAAGACTTTCTGCGACGCGCCCAGGGCCTGCTCGAAAATGTTGTGGATGCCCACCAGGCGCTTGACGGGCTCGTAGAGCAGCAGCAGGGCCGTGACGAAGGCGGTGAAATCGCCCGGCGTCATCGCTCCGGACTTGATCTGGTCCACCGCGTAGGTCAGCAGGGCCACGATGGTGAAGGCGCCGAACAGCTCGATCAGGGGCGAGGAAATGGCCTGCTGCAGGGTATAGCGCACGTTGCTCTTCAGCAGCCGGCGCGCGGCGGTGCGGAAGCGGCGCAGTTCGTAATCCTCGGCCCCGAACGCCTTCACCACCATGTGGCCGCTCAGGGTTTCCTGCAGGATCTGGTTGAGCTCGGCCTGGCGGTCCTGGGTGCCGCGGCTGATGCGGCGAATGCGCCGCCCGATCTGGCGCGTGGGCAGCATCACGAAGGGCAATACGGTGAGGCTTACCACCGCCAGCCGCCAATCGCTGGTGAGGACGACCAGGCTGAAGGCGATGGCGCTGAAGGATTGGCGCAGGAAATCGGCCAGCATCTGGGAGGTGGCCAGTTGCACCTTGTCCACGTCGTTCATGATGGACGACATGAGCTGGCCGGTGGAGTGGGCCTCGAAAAACTGGGCGCCCTGGCGCTGAATCTTGTCGAACACCGCGTTGCGAAGGTCGGTGACCGCCGAAAGGCCGGCGTAGCTGACCAGATAGTTGCCCAGGTAGTCGCACAGGCCCTTAATCAGAAAAACCGCCACGATGGCAATGGCGACCAGCGTCCAGACCGGCTTGTGCAGGGGTACGATCTGTTCCAGGAAAATCTGGTGCCCGAAGAATTTGTGGGGCAGCAGGGGAGTGAGACCGGCGGCCGGATGGGAACTGAGCACCTTATCGAAAATCGGCTTGGTGAGCAGGGCCATGGTGCCCTGCGCGGCGCCGGCGACGGCCATCAGCAGGAACGATCCGGCCAAATGCGGCGCGTAGCGGCGGGCGTAGGCGAGCAGCCTTCCCAGTTCCTTCACGCCCGCACCCCCAGCCGTGCCAGCGCTTCGAGGACGCTATCCACGTGAACCGAGGCGATGCCGGCAGGTGCGGCGACCACTTCGGATTGGGTGCGCCAGGGTCCCCAAATAGCCGGGTCGGACGCGCCGAAGATGGCAACCACGGGCAGCCCGAAGGCGGCGGCCAGGTGAGCCGGCCCGCTATCGTTGCCGACGAACAGAGCGGCCGTTGCCAGCAGGTCTTTCACTTCCGCCAGCGGTGCGCCGGGCAGGGTCCGCCAGGCGCGAAACGGGGCGAAATCGTCGCCCGCGCCGCCGATGACGACCACTTCCATGCCGGAGCGTTCCAGATGCCCGGCTATGGCTTGGAAGCCCGCCGCCGGCCAGGTTTTTTCCGGCGCGGCGGCGAAGGGATGCAGCACGGCGGTGGCGATTGACGGCCCGCGCGGGACGCGGCATCCCAAGCTGGCGCGGGGAATCTCCATCACCGGCGCGCCCAGCCAGAACATGGCGCTGGCCAGGTGCTCGGCGGTATGCACGATGCGTTCGGCGCCCAGGATTTGCTGCGCCCGTGGAATGCGCAGGTTGTACGCCCACTGCATGCGGTAGTGGCCGAAGCCGGCGCGCCAGCGGGCTCCCGAGGCGCGGGTGATCCACGCGCTGCGCGTGCCGCCGTGCAGATTCAGGCACAATCGCGGCCGGAAGCGGCGCAGGGCGGCGAGCCTCGCCGGCAGGATAACGTCGGTGTCCGGCTGGTCTTCGAAGACCGCGCGGTACCGGTCTTCCACCATCACCCCGACGCGCACGTCGGGACGGGCGCGCTTCAGGATGCGCAGGGCGGGCGTCGTCAGTACCGAGTCGCCCAGCGATCGCAACCGCACCACGGCTACCCGGCCGCCCGGTTCGACATCGTCCAAAACACTCGCCACGACGGCCTAATCTTCGATCCTGGCTTCATCCACCAGCATCACCGGGATGTCGTCGCGAATCGGGTAGACGCGCCGGCATTCCACGCACTTCAAGCCGCTCCCGTCGGGCTTCAGGTCGAGGGCGGCCTTGCAGATCGGGCACACCAGAATTTCCAACAACTCTTTGCTGACGGCCATAAGGAAACTACAGTGTAGCAAGCGGTGCGGAAGGGGCGGACGAGGGGGCGGAGGAGCCACTGTCCGACCCGCCGCAATCCTTCTATTTGGGCGTGTACTAAAATGTAGGTGCAATATGTGAAGTACAGTTGATGCGCTTCGAATGGGATGAGGACAAGAGCCGTCGCAATCTCGCCAAGCACAAGGTCAGCCTCGAAACCGCCCGTTTGGTTTTCAACGATCCCCTCCTGCGCAGCGTTCAGGATCGCGTGGTTGAGGGGGAAGAGCGATGGCAGACGATGGGAATGGTGTCCGGCACGGTACTGTTGGTAGCCCACACCTATCGGGAGGAGGCTAGCGATGAAGTGATCCGGTTGATTTCGGCACGAAAGGCAGTGGCACGTGAAAGGCGAGAATATGCAAAGGGTCAAGGGCGCTCAAGCGGATGAAATCCGAGCGCTCGAGCGGATGAAGGAGCGGGAAATCGACACCACCGACATTCCGCCGGTGCTCGATTGGAGCAAGGCAGTTGTCGGTAAGTTTTATAGGCCAAAGAAGAAACCCCTTACGATCCGGTTGGACGAGGACGTTCTGGCCTGGCTCAAAGGACAAGGCGACGATTATCGGACGCGAATCAACGCCCTTTTGCGGAGCTCGATGGAGAGGGCCGGCTCCGATAGACAAAGCCGGTGACAGACGGCCCCGGAGTTTCCTGGGAGGAAACGTCCCGTCCGCGTCCGGCGGCCCACCGCACAAGTTTGCGCATAGCGCGCTTTTGACTTGGGACCGCAAAGCGCCAGCGTCACCGTGTGCGGCCCCGAAGCGAGAAGCGGCCGGTATCCCCGTAGGGCCGTTTAGGCTGGCATTGTGCGCTCCACCCGCCATACGAATTCTGTGATGCGCTCCGCCAATTGGAGCCGCAACCCGGGCGGCAGATCATGTCCCATTCCTTCGATCAGGACAAGGTCCGCTCCGGGAATCGCGTCCGCGGTCGCGCGCCCGCCGCTGACGTCACACATGCGATCGGCCAGGCCGTGGATGACCAGCGCGGGGACCGCGAGACGCCGTAGTCTTTCCGTGCGGTCTCCGGACGCAATCGCCGCAACTCCCTGCCGGGCGGCTCCGGCCGGATCGTGGCAGCGATCGTAGGCGCGGCCGGCCCGCGCGGCGACTTCCCGTTCATTCACCGGATATCCGGGTGAGCCGACCGCGCGGGCAGCCCGAAGCATCATTTGAATTACCTCCTCGCGTGTGGTCGCGGGAGGGCCGCTGAACACTTCGCGGAGCACCTCCGGCGCGGGGCGTCCGACGCGCATGCCGCCAGTCGTCGACATCATCGAAACCAGCGGCCGGACGCGCTCCGGATGCTCGATGGCCATGGTTTGCGCAATGTAGCCGCCCATGGACGCGCCCACCACGTGCGCTTTCTGAATGCCGAGCACGTCCAGCAAGCCTACCGTGTCCGCCGCCATATCCGATAGCGTGTACGACGCCGACGAAAGGTCTCCACCAAGCGCCGCCGGCAGGTTCGGAGGCGGAGCATCTGTCAGGTGTGTCGACAGTCCGGCGTCGCGATTGTCGAACCGGATCGCCTGCAGGCCGCGCTCGACGAGGGCATGGCAGAATTCGTCCGGCCAATGAATGGATTGCGCTGCAACCCCCATGATCAGCAGCACCGCGGGGGCATCCGGTTGCCCAAGGCGGTGGTAGGCGATGTGGATTCCCGCGGAACCGACTTTCGCCCTCTCGTCCCTGATCGACGCATCAAATCCGTCTATTCGTTCCGGCATACCAATCTCCGGGCGCAGCCCGTTTCAGCGGCTCATGCCGGCGGAGAATACTTTGTCGAACTGCGGCGGGACTTCCTCTCCGTGTTCAATACAGTCGGCGGCAACACGCAGGGCCAGCGCCCGGGCGGCCCATATTGCGGCCTCGCGGGTCGGGCCATAAGCCACCACTCCGGGCATGGATTCAATATCGGCCCGTCGTCGTCTTCCCGACCTAGAACGATGGGGATTGTCTCCGGCGAAATTGTCTCCATGCGTTCCCACGCCCCCCGCGACATTGTAGCCTCCCTGAAACGAGTGCCCCCGTCGCGTCCCGCCGAGCCGGCGCCGGTGGTTACATCTTGGGTGATAGGAACGCGATTAGACAAATGACTCCGGAGAGGAACGAAGCGATGGCGTGCGCCCATCGCAAGACCGGCATGTCCCGGAAGGGCATGCCTCTGTCCTTCTCCCCACTCTCCGCCCAGTAGAACCTGGCCCCGTCGAAATATGCGTTCTCGTCTTTAAGTCTCAAGGCGTATTCGCACTTGAGCTTGTTTTCCTCGTTACCGTTGTAGTTATCCCGCGCGGATCGCAGGTAAAATTGGGTCAAGACGGCGAAGGCGGTTATGGCGACTTCGCATGCGAGGAGCCCAGCCAGCGTCTCCGGCGACGCGCTCATCCAGACCTTGGTGACAAGAAAGACCAGCCCCAGGGATGCAGTGGTGGCCACGTACGCCTGGTTGTGCCATGTCATAATCTGCGACCTGGACGATTCGAGGAGCTTCAGAACGATTTCTACTTTCCGATCGTCCGATATCTGGAGGCTGCTGCGAAAATCCATACGGTCGCTCCGTCTCGAGGGATACGCCTGGTGAATTGCCGCAATTGACGCGGTAGCGAAAATTATACCCCTATGGCGCGCTGGTACAGTGGAACCAGGCACAATCATGCGTAAGCACTTGCTACTTCTCGCCGCGGGCGCGGCCATATCCATGAGCCTGTTCGCTCAGACGCCGGCCTGGCAGCCCGCACCTGGTCACACTACTCTTGCCCTCTGGCCGAACGGGGCGCCCGGCGCGCCGACCAACGCGGCCCCCGAGGTCGACACCACCACCGCCAAGGATAACCTCGTTGCCGGCAAGCCCGTCATCCGCCTCGGCAACGTTGCCGCGCCGACCCTCACTCTCTACGCCGCCAAGGGCACAAACACCGGTGCCGCCGTGGTCGTCTTTCCCGGCGGCGGCTACCGCATCCTGGCAATCGACCTCGAAGGCACCGAAGTGTGCGACTGGCTGAACTCGGCCGGCGTCAATTGCGTACTGGTCAAATACCGCGTGCCCGATTCCGGCCCTTACCCCAAGTCCTCCGCCGCACTGCAGGATGCCCAGCGCGCCCTCGGCATGGTTCGCTCCCATGCCGCCGAGTGGCACATCGATCCGCAGCGCGTCGGCGTGCTCGGTTTTTCCGCCGGGGCGCACCTTGCCGCCGCCCTCAGCACCCACTTCGACCAGCGTCTGTACGAACCCACCGACGCCGCCGACCAACTCAGTTGCCGGCCCGATTTCGCCGTAATCGTCTATCCGGGCTACCTGGCCATTGCCGAGCAGAGCTTCGCACCCAATGCCGATATCCACGTCACCGAAAAGACGCCGCCCTCCTTCGTTCTGCAAGCCGAAGACGATCCGGTACACGTCGAAAACGCCACCGTATACTTTCAGGCGCTGAAGAACGCCAAGGTTCCGGCCGAACTGCACGTCTACGCCAATGGCGGACACGGCTACGGCCTGCGCCGGACCGAGCTGCCCGTCACCCAATGGCCGCGGCTGGTGGAAACCTGGCTGCGGACAATCCGCATGCTGCCCGCCGCTCACTGACCCAGAGGTGGGACAAACGATCGTTTCTTGCCGTCCGTCAGGCTGTTGCGACCTGGCAACTGCCCGACAGACCACAAGAGGCGATGGTCTGTCCCACCTGCTCACGGCTGAGACCTGCTGGCCGATCAAGCAAGCGGAGAGGTACGACCGGACTTGCGGCGGTGCTCCTTTCGGGACCACGTTTGGATAGGGCGTTGCGGCGGGCGGCCTGGGAGGCCGCCGCAGGCCAAAGGGCCTGCCCCACAAATTCGGAAACCTGGCTCAACCAGGTTCCACGACTTCAGGCAGCGGCTGAGGACTTACCGAGGCAGCAGTATTTGTACTTCTTGCCGCTGCCACAGGGGCACATGTCGTTACGGCCAATTTTGGGTTCGGGACGGCGGTAGGGTTGGGGCGGTTGTGCAGGTTCGTTGGGCATTTGTGCATTTTTGTGCATGAAATCGGGATTTTGGGTGGCGGGTTCCTGAGCGGGTTTTGGCAGGGTGGGAGTGACGCGGCGCTCCTTCGCGGGAGAGGGTAACGCGTGGCTTAGGATAAAGATGGCGGCGCGGAGACGAGCAGAGGTGGAGGATTTCGGGTCTTGGAGGATCTGCTCGAGGGCTTGGAAGGCCAGCTCGGCGCGGGCTACGGCGCCTTCGCGCAGCAGGTCGGCGCGGTCGGTTTGGGCGTCGCGGAGGGCCGCCTCAAAGGCCGGCGAGGTGTGGCGCCAATTGGCGATGGTGTTGCGGTGAACGCCGGCCTGGGCGGCGGCGGCGTTGAGGTTGGCGCCGTTCAACAGGGCGTCGACAACCTGGAGCTGAGGAGCGTCGAGGGCGGAATCGGGCATGGGAGCTACCTTTCGGCCATTACGATAGCCTGCGAGCGTGGGAGAAGCGGGTGCCCGGAGGGGGCGGGTTGGGCGGAAGTGGCTTGGAATGAAGGGGAAGGGAATATTTGGAAAACCTGTGACTGACGTTTGGCCGGGGATGGGTTTTCGGAGGGCTCTTTGCAAACCCAAGAGGCGCAAGGGGTTTGCGGAGAGATGGCGAAGCGCAAAGGCATTCATCGGCACTGACAGCGAACGGGACACGGCACTGGTCTTCTTGGATGACAGGGGGCGGGAACGTGCGAAGTTTGGATTGTGGTATGGCGCTTACATTCCCACGCTGGTAATGAAGGGCGGCGACGGCGAGGATCGGGTCATATTTCGGCTATCTCCACGTGTCGGTGTCAAAGATAGGCCCATGATCCTGCTGCGTGACCACGAAGGTACCAGGGTTCATCTTGGGTTCGTCGAAAATGATGCACCCGACCCGAAAGACGAGGATTGGGGGACTTGGTTTTACCCGCCGCACAATGCCGAGAGGTCATTGGCAGGGGTTGGGATACGTCGGGACTATACCGATGACAAGATCAAGGGATATGTCTTTCCGACTGTCAAAGACGGTGGGAAATAGCAACACAGACAATGAGTTTCCAGACGGTAGATTGAGAGCAGGTCGGCTCGAACGTCCAACCGTTTTCAGCAAAGAATCCATGAGAGAAATCGCTGTTGAGCGCCACAATGAATTCAAATGACACTAGATTGGTCCACTTCAGGGGTCGCCGACTTGCGACGGATACGGTTTTTAGGCATGTACCAGGACGGCGAGGGTAAGGCAACGGAGATGCGCCGTCAAATTATGAACCACATCAGCGAAAACCACCTCGAACAGTATGCCATGCGGCGGCTCCCGAAGGCCGCTCTTCCTAAGGTGGAGGAGCACCTGTTGATCTGCTCTCAGTGCCGGGAACGGCTGGAGGCGGAAGACAGATGCCTAGCGGCGTTCAAGGCGGCGGCGACGATCATAAGACCGAAAAGGACGCAAGCGGCACACGCCTGAATCGGTGGCTGTTCGCTTCAGGTGAGGGCTTCCGCCGGTCCCGCTCCACGGTCTCTATCCAAGGATCGACACGAGTCCCAAGAAGTACTTTCGAACCTCGTCACGATGCCAGTGTCGGACCCGGAGAGTAGCGGCATGTATGCCGGTGAGTAGCCGCCCATCGTGGACTCCGTGCCCGACGACAGCCCGGCCGCAAGCTCGACGGGATCCGATGCTTGCTTTCGTGGGCGGCGCCGACAGACCACGAAAGACGATGGTCTGTCCCACCCTCTCGCCGCCGAAACTGTCCACGACACCGGGAGTTCGGGATCTCGACACGGCTTTCGTCCCGTCAATAAATCGCGAAACAGAAGAAGGTGCCGGAATCGCGCGAACGAAGGGCGTATTCGCCTTCCTCCTGGCCTTCATAGGCTTCGACGCGGTAGAGGCTGCCGGGCAGGCGGGTGACGATCAGGCGCAGCGGCTCGGGACCGCTCTTCGAATACTCGATTTCGCGATGGTCGCCTTTCGATTCCAGGCGGTAGAATTCCAGGCTGTCGGCGGCGATTTTATCGCTCTGGAATAGAAAGATGGGCGCGGCCAGCGGCGTCCGCGCGGGCGAATTGGCGCCGGCGATAATATAACGTGTATTGCTGCCGTGTTTTTCCTGTTTTACGACTGCGGCCTCGGTCGCAATCAGCGTGGAGGCGTGTTTCAGGTACGGCAAATCCGGTTTTTCCGGCTTCGGTTCGTTTTGTGCCAGGGCGGCGGCGAGCGCCAGCGCCACCGCGAGAGCGCTTCTCGGAATCATGGAACAATTACTCGATCACCTTCTGCTTGCGGAACCAATCGATCAGAATATCGCGCAGCAAGCCCACGCCGTTGGGGAACTGGAGGCCGGTGGTGCCAAAATTCTCGGCGGTGCCCTGGTTGGCGGCGGTGAAATCGGACACGGCGAGGGTGTATTCGCGATCCGGCTCGACCGGCTTTCCGCCCAGGACCACGGGCGGCAAGTCGCGGCCCTTGAAGGTGCCCACCAGCACGCGATTGTCGAACGGCATGATATTCCAGATGTTCCGCTCCAGCAATTGGCCCGCGGGTAGAACGTCGCGCACGCCGCCCCGGTTGATGAAGGCGAAATTGGCGCCGGTCTGGTCGCGGATCGCCCGCTCCATTAGCGCCTTGATCTCGTCCCTGGTGTTGAACGCGCGCCGCGCGATCGCCAGCGGCCGGTCGACGCGCTCCTTCACCTGGTCTTCCCAATATGCGACCTTTGTAGCCACGTCCGGCGCCGGCGGCGTGCCGGCCGCGATGGGAACGATTTTCCAATTCCAGGAAACCGGGGCTTTCTTTTCGGTGTCGACCTCGAGATCCAGCCGGCCCAGCTCCCCGGTGTAGCTCTTCACCCGCACCATGATGCGGCCATCGACCACGCGCGGCTCCGCGATCCCGCTGTGAATATGGCCGGAGACCAGTACGGCCACCCGCGGCACCTGTTCCAGCACGGCGGTCTCTTCGCGGCCATCGATGTGGGCCAGCAGCACAACCAGGTCGACCTGGGGACGCAGTTCCGCCGCATAACGGCGCGCGGTTTCGACGACGGAAACGGCATGCCACTCGCCCAGCGCTCTCGGAAAGGTGAGCGTGGGCAACGTCTCGGTCATTTCGCCGATCACCGCCACGCGCAGTCCGTTCACCCGCAGGATGACGTACGGTTTGGCGAACGGCTGGCCGTCTTTGCCCACCATGTTGGCGCTGACCATGGGGTAATTGACGGTAGAGATGAACTTGCGCGTTTGCATCCAGCCGTAATCGAAATCGTGATTGCCGATGGTGGCGGCATCGATCCCGAGCAGATTCGATAGCTCGAACACCGGCAGGCCCTGAAAAATGGTCGAAACCGGGGTGCCCTGCGCCAGGTCGCCGGCGTTTAGCAGAATGCAGGCGGCGCAGCCTTCGCGCTCCCGCCGGATCACGGTGGCCAGCGCGGCAAATCCGCCGTCGCCGTTATCGAGCGGCGAGAGGTGGGCGTGGATGTCGTTGATGTGCAGGATGGTGAGCGGGCGAATCTCGCCGCTCAATGGGCAGACGGCGGCTACGAACAGCAGGGCAATGGAGCCTGCTTTTCCCAGTCGTGTCCCCCTCTGCCCGCTTTCCCGTCGAAACATCGGGCACTTGTCATCGGCGATAAGCCGGCCAGGCGGCCGGCTGCAGACCAGGAGGTCCGCCCCACCATAGGAATTTCGCTTCACTCGAATCATTCTATCCCGTGCGATGATGAGATTTCCCATGGGGCAAGAGGAGCGGGAGTGGCTGAAAGCCGGGCGCGCGGCGCTCGAAATCGAAGCGGGCGCGGTTGCGGCGGCGGCGGCGCGCTTAGGCGACGAATTGATTCGCGCCGTGGACCTGATTGTCGGCCATCCCGGCAAGGTCGTAGTTACCGGCATCGGCAAGTCGGGTCACGTGGCGCGTAGCCTCGTGGCGACTCTGTGCAGCACCGGAACCGCGGCGGTGTTTCTGCACCCGGCCGAAGCGGCACACGGCGACCTGGGCGTCTACATGCCGGGCGACCCCACCGTGCTGATCTCGAAAAACGGGGCGTCCTCCGAGCTGCAGGATTTGATTCCGCTGCTGCGCGATTTCCGTTCGCCCCTGATTGGGATTCTGGGCAGCGCGTCTTCGCCGGTGGCGGCGCGGGTGGACGTGCTGCTGGATGCCTCGGTGGAGCGCGAGGCCGACCCCAACAACCTGGCACCGACGGCCAGTACGGTAACCGCGCTGGCGGTGGGCCATGCGCTGGCCGCGGCGCTGATGCGGGCGCGGCGCTTCACCGCCGAAGAGTTCGGCCGCTATCACCCCGGCGGGCAGTTGGGGCGCAACCTGCGTCTTTCGGTGGGCGAGACGATGCACCCGGTGGCGGAGGCCGCGGTGGTGATGCCGGACGCCAGGCTGAAAGAGGTGATCATCGCCATGACGCGGCGGCCGCTGGGCGGGGCGCTGGTGGTGACGCCCGAGGGCGCGCTGGCCGGGTTGCTCACCGATGGCGACCTGCGCCGCGCCCTGACCACGCACGACGATATCCGCACTCTCAGCGCCGGCGACGTGATGACCAGGACTCCCGTCGCGATCGCGCCCGAAGCCAGCCTGGCCGAGGCGCTCGACCGCATGGAGCGGCGCCCCTCGCAGCTTTCCGTGCTGCCGGTGGTAGACTCAAATGGCCGCGCGCTGGGACTGCTGCGGCTGCACGACGTCTATCTGGGCACGCGGCGATAGCGATCGTGGAACAGGGGCGATTAGCCGATGTGGGGATTTCACAGTTTAGGTGCGGCAACCGCTCCCTTCCGGTCGCGGCTCGGTTATGGGCGCCGCGCGTCCGCGGTCAATTACCGAGCCGCGACCGCGAGGGAGTGGTTGACTGGAACGGATCTGGCATTCCGATGCAACCTATAATAGAGGACGTCGAACTAAGCCCAAAGCCCCTTAAAGATTGAGGTGAGATGAACCGGCGAACATTCTGCTCCCTTCCGTTGGCCGCGGCGGTCCCGCTGGAGGCCGCGAGCGACCCGCCCGGCGCCGATCCGGGCGCACCGAAATCGGCCATCGAGCGCTGGAAGGATTTGCGCTTCGGCATGTTTATCCACTGGGGCCCGGTGAGCATCGTGGGCACCGAGATCAGTTGGTCGCGGGGCGGCGAACGGCGCGGCCGGACCGGCACCGGCAATGTCCCGGTGGAGGTCTACGACAACCTGTACCGCATGTTCAATCCGGTGAAGTTCGACCCCGATGAATGGGTGCAACTGGCGAAAGATTCGGGCATGAAGTACCTGGTGTTCACCACCAAGCACCACGACGGCTTCTGCGAGTTCGATTCAAAGCTCACCGGCTACAAGATTACCAGCGAGAAATCGCCGTACCGCAAGGACATCGTCCGGCTGCTTTCGAGTGCCTGCCACCGCGCCGGGCTCGACTGGGGCGTCTACTATTCGCAGCCCGACTGGCATCACCCGGATTATCGCAACGGGGCAGCGCACGCGAAGTACATCGAATATCTGCATGGCCAGGTGCGGGAGCTTTTGACCGGCTACGGTCCGACCAGGGAGTGGTTCTTCGACGGATTGGACGGGACGGCGGCGGATTGGGATGCGCCGCGGCTGCTCGGCATGATGCGGCAGCTCGAGCCGGATCTGATCATCAACGACCGCGCCGGCCTCGCGGCCGACCTGGATACGCCCGAACAGCGCATCGGCATGTTCCAGATCAACCGTCCCTGGGAAACCTGCGCCACCGTCGGAACGCAGTGGGCCTACAAGCCGGAAGATACGCTGCGGCCGATCGAGGAGTGCCTGCGCGGATTGGTCTGCTGCGCCATCGGCGACGGCAACCTGCTGTTTAACGTCGGCCCGCGGCCCGACGGCCGGATCGAGGAATCCCACGCCGCGCGCCTGCGCGAGATGGGCGCGTTTCTCGACAAATACGGAGAGAGCATCTACGGGACTCGCGGCGGCCCGTTCGTCGCGCCCGACGAGAAGAAGCGGCCCGCCGACGCGGAGAGCTTCGTTCTGGCGGAAGGCAACTGGTGGGGCGGCAGCACCCGCAAGGGCAACGCCATCTACCTGCATATTCTGCGCTGGCCCGCGGAAACCATCCACCTGCCCGCGATGGCGCGAAGGATCGTACGCCACGGCCTGCTGGCAGGCGGCAGGGCCACCGTGCAGCAGAGCGAGGCGGGGATCAGCGTGAGCGTACCCGCCGCGAGCCGGCAAGCGGTGGATACCATCGTCAAACTGGAACTGGACGGACCGGCCCATACGCTTCCGGTCCTGGGTCCGGGCTGAGAAGGAATCACCATGGATACCACCCGCCGCAATTTCATCGCCGGCGGCCTGGCTTCGCCGATGCTCGCGAGCGCCGCCGCCCCGGGCCGGCCGAACGTTCTGGTTGTCGTGCTCGACGATCTCGGTTGTCACGACCTGGGGTACCTTGGCGCGGACGACTTAAAGACCCCGAACATCGACGCCATCGCCGAACGCGGGCTCAAGTTCCGCAACTGGTATTCGAACGCGCCCGTCTGCGCTCCGGCGCGATCGTCGATCCTGACGGGCCGATTCCCCGCGTCGGCGGGAGTTCCGGATAACGGCAGCGCGCTGGCGAACGGTATTGCGACCATCGCTTCGGCGGTTAAGAGCGCCGCTTATCGGACCGCCTGTTTCGGTAAATGGCACCTGGGCAACACCGATCGGACCGCGCCCACCGGGCACGGCTTCGACTATTTCCACGGATTTCACAGCGGCTGCGTGGACTACTACTCTCACCGCTACTATTGGGGCGAACCGCGCGTCCCCAACTATCATGACCTCTGGCGCAACCGAACCGAGATATTCGAAGACGGCCGTTACCTGACCGAACGCATCACCGAGGAGGCGGTCGACTACATCGGGCGCAACCGGAACAACCCGTTCTTCGCTTACATCGCCTATAACGCGCCGCACTATCCGATGCACGCGCCGGACAAATACAAGGCGTGGTTTCCGGGCCTGGCGCCGGAGCGGCTGACCTACGCCGCCATGATCGCCGCCGTGGATGACGGCGTGGGACGGATCCGGGGCGCGCTCGAGGCCGCCGGCCTGGCCGAGAACACCCTGATGTTCTTCATCGGAGACAACGGAGCCACGGTGGAAAAGCGCGCGGGCCTGGATGGGAATTTCGCCACGGCGGGCAGTAACGGCATCTTCAAAGGATTCAAATTCAGTCTTTTTGAAGGCGGGATGCACGTGCCCGGCTTCGTTTCCTGGCCGGCCCGGATTCCGCGGGGCGCGTGGATGGACCAGTTGGCGATGTCCATGGACATCCTGCCGACCATTTGCAAGGCGACCGGCGCGGACGTGCCGCCGCGGGTGGACGGGTCCGACATCCTGGACACGATCGTGAGCGGCGCGCCTTCGCCGCACAAGGCCCTGTACTGGTCGCAGGGCGGCCAACTGGCGACCCGCCGCGGGCCGTGGAAGCTGGTGGTGAACGGCCGGCTTTACGATCGCCGCCCGGACGGCGACAAGCCGCTCGAAGGAGAAGACGCCGTCTGGCTTTCCAATCTCGATGAAGATCCGGGTGAGACCCGCAATCTGCGCCGGCAGCACGCGAATCTCGTCGACGAATTGCTGACGGAGTTGGAGCGGTGGCGCGAGGCGCTGCGCAAACCGGAGTAGGCGTTTCGACGATTGGGTTTTCGGCCAGTGAGCCGGCGTGACTTCTTTCCGCGACGCGAAGGGCCGGTTTACAGAACTTAACGGTCCTTCGCGGAGCGTGGTGATATCGTTACCAGGGAGGTGTGATTGCTCATGAGAAGATCGGTAACGATCCGCTGCGCGGTACTGCTGGCGCTGGCAACCGCGGTCGCTCTTGCCGCGGATATCTCCGGGAAATGGACCGGCCAGATGGGCGGTCCGGACGGCGACGGCCCTTCGATGGTATTCAACTTCAAACAGGACGGCACGAAGCTGACAGGCACCGTGGACGGACCTGGGGGAGAGCCGCTCCAAATCAAGGACGGCAAAGTGGACGGCGACAAAATTTCTTTCACGCTCAGCTTCAGTGGCGATCGCGGCGAAATGAAGATTACCCACGAGGGCACCATCAAGGGCGACGAAATCACCCTGAGCACCAAGATGGAAGGCGGTCCGGACGGTGGTCCAGGCGGCCCTGGCGGCGGTTCGATGACGCTGAAGCGAGCCAAGTAAGATCGCAATCGGAATTGAGGCTGATGTCATCCCTCGCGCGGCGGGTCCCGGTGGATCCGTCCCGCGACTGCCAGGGGGATTTCTTGCCGTGGCCGTGCGCCGTCCCGCGGATTTGGAATATCATTGACCCAATGGTCAAATCTCAATTTCGCAGTTCGTATATTTTGGTGGCTTCCGGTCTTTTGCTATCGCTGGCGCAGGCGCCGCCGGCCATGGCCCAGGGAAGGTCTCAAGCGCAAACTCCGGCTCAGGCTCCGGCTCAAACTCCCGCCACGGCGCCCACGCCGCCGCCCGCTCCGGCTCCCGGCGGAAGAGGGGGGCGCGGCATTCCCGGCCCCGGACCGGCGATCGGCGGCGACATCGACGAAACGCCCGTGGTCACACACCACACCATCACGGTCGACGGCAAGACGCTGAACTACACCGCTACCGTGGCCCAGATGCCGCTGAAGAACACCTCGGGCGAGACCGAGGCGCATATCTTCTATATGGCCTACACGCTCGATGGCGTTACCGATACGGCCAAACGCCCGCTGACGTTCTGCTTCAACGGCGGACCGGGCTCGGCGTCGCTCTGGGTACACATGGGCGGCATGGGGCCGCGCAGTCCCAAGCTGTTGCCCAACGGTAGCATGCCCCCGCCCCCGTACCAGGCCAAGGATAATCAGGATACCTGGCTGGACGCGACCGACCTGGTGTTCATCGACCCGGTGGGCACCGGCTACAGCCGCGCCAAGACGCTCGAAGTGGCGCGCCGCATGAACGGCGTGCGGGGCGATATCCAGTCGGTGGGCGAGTTCATCCAGACATACGTGGAGCGCAACAGCCGCGAGCTTTCGCCGCTATTCATCGCCGGGGAAAGCTATGGCACCTTCCGCACGGCGGGCCTCGCCGGATATCTCATCGAACGCGGCCTGGCCTTCAATGGCATCGTGCTGATCGGCACCACGCTCAACCTGGAAACCATCTGGAGCCGCAGCGACGACCTGGTCTACGAGCTCGAGTTTCCCACTTACGCCAACGACGCCTGGTACCACAAGAAAGTGGCCGCCGACCTGCAAAAGAAAGACCTGAAGAGCTTCATGAAAGAGGCCGAAACGTTCGCCATGGGCGAGTACGCGGCGGCGCTGGCCAAAGGCGACGAACTGCCGGCCGCCGAAAGGAAGGCCGTCCTGGACAAGCTGGTTCGCTTCACCGGGCTCGACCCGAAGTATCTGGAAGATACCAACCTTCGCTGGGATGTGTCGCACTTCACTCGCGAGCTATTGCGCGACCGGCATGAGGTGATCGGCCGTTACGATGGGCGGCTGGCGGGGCCGACCGGCATGAACGCCGGCGAAACCAGCGAGTACGATCCTTCGAGCTCGCTCATCACTCCGCCCTTCACCGCGATCTTCACCCATTACATTCGCGACGAGCTGGGTTACAAGACCGACCTGTATTACTATCCCAGCGGTGGTGTCCAGCCGTGGGATTTCGGCGAGGGCAACAGTTTCGGCGACACCACCGCGCTGCTGCGCGATGCCATGACCAAGAACCCCTATATGAAGGTCATGATCGCGGCCGGGTACTTCGACCTGGCCACGCCATATTACGCAGTGGAATACACCTTCAATCACATGGGCCTTCTGCCGGACATGCACAAGCGCATCACTTGGGACTTCTACCCCGCCGGCCACATGCTGTACATCGACAGCGATTCCCACGCCAAGCTGAAACACGACTTCAGCGAATTCGTGGCGGGCTCGCTGCCGAAGGACGTGCAGTAGCGGATGTTGAATTGTGGGGCAGTCTTGGAGTGACAACCGCTCCTAACGACGGTCTAGTAACTTAACCGAGCTGCGACCGTCAGGGAGCGGTTGCACCCAAGACTAACTGCCCCGCGAAAGACCCGATATGCCCCAAACCCGCGGCGATCTCTGGCTGATCCGGCACGGCGAAACCGAGTGGACCCTTTCCGGCGCGCATACCGGCCGCACCAATTTGCCGCTGACCGAAAACGGAAAACGGCAAGCCCTGGCGGTGCGCGACGAGCTCGCCGGCCGCGCCTTCGCCCTGGTGCTGGTGAGCCCGCTTGATCGCGCTCGGGAGACCTGCCGGCTGGCGGGCTACGCGGACCACGCCATCGTCGATCCCAATTTAGCCGAATGGTGGTACGGGAGTTACGAAGGCCGCACCTCGGCCCAGATCCAGGTTGAGCGTCCGGGCTGGACGATCTGGGACGATGGACCGCTCGGCGGCGAGACCATCGACGAGGTAGCGGCCCGCGCCGACTCAGTCATCGCCCGCGCCTTGGCGGGTGACGGCGACGTAGCCCTCTTCGCCCACGGCCACTTATTGCGCATCCTCACCGCGCGCTGGCTCGAAATGCCGCCCATCGCCGCCCGCCGTTTCGCCCTCGAAACCGGCTCGATCAGCGTGCTGAGCTACGAACGCGATACCAGAGTGATTGAAAGATGGAATCTGCGATGAGACTGGCGAGCGGCTACCGGTCGGGACGCCGAGGTCCGCAATCAATCGCTGAGCCTCTTGTTCGGGAAAACCTTTCGGGCCGTTGCCAGCGGAAGGAACAGTGTTCGAGGCTGGCTGGCAAGGATACGAAATCCGTATCGCTGGTAGAAAGCAACGGCTTGATCGTTCGTAGCGTCGACCAGAAGCGTGAACGCGGCAGCTTCGGCTCTCAAAGCACGGGCGGCGGCGTCAGCCAACAGCGCCGCGCCTAAGCCGCGTCCCTGAAAGGCCAGGTCCACGGCGAGCCGTCCAATACGAATGGCCGGCACCGTCGCATAACGGGGCAAGCGCCTCGCTTCGTCGGGAGGAAGGTCAATCAGGGGAATACTCGCCGCCGAGATCGTGTAATATGCGGCAACCTGGCTTGTGATGGCTTCGACCGCTACGAAGCAATTGGCAATACGGCGGCGAATATCCTGGCCCACCTGCGTCTGGAAATACCGATCAAGCGCGTCTTCGCCGCAACGGAACGAGAGGCGCTCGTGCTTCTCGCCGAGCGGCTCCAGACGAAACGGAAACGTCATTCCGCGCCGAATAGTTCACGACGGCGCTGAAAAGCTCTCTTGAGGGCAGGCGCAGGCTCCGGCGGACTAAGGAGCGCTTCAGCGACTCGCCTCTGGTCCTCGAGGGAGAGCCGGATGATTTCCGCCTCCTCGATGGTCCGGCAGGCGGCCTCGCGCGCCGCCGACACGACAAAATCCGTGAGCGTGCGCCCTTCGATCTCTGCCGCGCGCTTCAGCAACGCGTGAACCTCGTTCGGTAAACGCGCCTCAAGCCGAGCTGTGGCTGGCGTCTCTTCCCCCATGATAATTGACATTTTACGGCAAATTGCCGTACTCGTCAAGGGTCTCCACGCTTGGAAAGATGCCGGGCAAGGGCGGGCAGCAGCCTGAAGAAGCTTTGGCGGAGCCTTCAGGCCGGAACCGGCGTTTGACGGGAGTGACGCGACGGCGGACACGGCGAAACCGTTATCGGTCACAAGACTTTCGAATATTCTTAAGCGACTGACGGGATGGCTCTTAACTCAAATTCGACGCCCTGGCGGGGCCGGCTCGCCAGGGCCGGAATGGTACAAGTTTGGTCAAGGGAGAGAGGCTTGGATCGGCCTTTCTCCCGCTGTCGCGAGCGGCGCCGGCCCTTGGGCGGGGCTTGGCGCCCGCGACCGTCCCGCCCGCCCTACTTCCCGTACAGTCTTCGGTACATATCCGCGTTCCGCATCACCGCCTGAACATAATCGCGGGTCTCGGTAAAGGGGATGGATTCGACGAACTCGGCCGGCTCGCGATAATTGGCCCAGGTCAGCCATTCGGCCACGCGGTTGGGGCCGGCATTGTAAGCCGCCAGGGTTTGCTCGATGCTGCCATTGGTCTGATCGAGCATGGAGCGAATGATCGACGTACCGATGCGCAGGTTCGCGGCCGGCTGCAGCAGCACGGCCGGGGTGAAGCGCGGAATTCCTTCCTTGCGCGCGAATCGCCTTCCGGTGGCCGGCAGCACCTGGGTCAAGCCATAGGCGGGGGCGCCGGAACGAGCGGCCGGGTTAAACTCGGATTCCTGGCGAATCAGTCCGGCGACCAGAAACGGGTCGAGCCCGTGGCGCGCCGCGGCGGCTTCCAGATCGCCGCGATACGGCAAGGGAAAAAGCAGCTCCCAGAACTTACGAGGCGCTTGATCGATGGCCAGGCTGAGGTGCTCCGGCACGATCGTCTTGAGAACATGCACGGCTTGAAACGGCACGGGGGCGGCCTCGGCCAATTCCAAACCGAGCAGCGCGGGCTGGCCGTCGGTGCGCGCGCCGAAACGCAATTCCCCGTCCGCCAGATCCGCCAACCCCGCCGAGCGCAGCAACCGGGAGCGGCGGATGCGCAGCGCGGTGGCGGCGGTGGGTTCCGCCGGCAACGGCTGGGGCGCGGCCAGACCGGCCGATCTCAGAAACTGCTGCGCCGCCTGACTCGGTTTGGCGTTGCCGACCTCCGCGCGGGCCAGGCAACCGCGGGCCAACATGCCGTAGTAATAGTTCGAGCGCTCTGCCGCCAGCCATTCGTAGTACGCCCGCGCGGAGGAAAGATCGTGCTCCGCCTCGGCCTGCCGCCCGAGAAAATAGACGGCGCTGGCGGCGTTCGACTGACCCGGGTAGCGGCTCACCTGCTCCCGCAGCAGCGCCCCGGCGTCGCTCTTCTCATGAAGATATTCGTAGAAGGCGACCTTCCAGTGATACAGCGCCGTGTCGGGCGCCGTCGGAAACTCTTCCGCCGCGGCCCGGTAGAGGGGCACGTACTCTTCGGCGCGGTTGTCGACCAGGTACCGGTTGCCGGCCGCCACCAGGGCTTTCAATCGCCACCGGGAGCCACCGTGGAACTGGCCCAGGGTCTTCACCTCGGCCATCATGTCGTCGTCGTTGTGCAGGCGGCGAGCGCATTCCACCATGTCGTATAAGCGCTCGGCCTCGGCTTCCGGCTGGGAGGGATGAAGCGCGCGCAGAGCGTCGTCGGCTGTGCCGGCATCGCCCCGGAAGAAGGGGATGGCTGCGGCGCGCACTTCGGCCTGCTCCCGTTCGAGGCCCGGCGCCGCAGCTTCCAGCGACCGGTAGGCGTCTTCGGCATCGCGGTAGCGGCGCGCCTCCAGCAGCCGGTCGGCGCGGCGCAAGAGCTGCTGCGGCAAAGGCTGCGGAAACGCCGCACCCATGGCGTCGCGCAGGGTCACCAGGGCCGCGGCGGCGCGCTCGGCGGCTTCGCCCGAAAGGTATTGGTCGTAGGTGCGCTGGTAGAATTCCACGGCGCTGGCCAACTCATTGGCGGCCTGATAACAATCGGCCAGGGTGATGTCGCCGTCCGGCTGGGGCAGTTCGGCGTAGTGGTCGCGCAGCAGGCGCACCGCGGCGGCGGGGTCGGCCGCTTTCCTGGCGCGCGCTTCCACCAGCCAGGCTTTGCCGGATACCGGCGTGGGAACGGCGGCGTGGACCGGCGCCAGTTCGCCGATTACGGCCGCGGCGGCGTCGCCCATTTCCAGCCGCGCGGCCGCCCGGTAAGTAGCCGAATAATCGGCGATGGGTGCCAGTTTGGGCTCGGCTTTGCGCAGCCAGGCGACGGCTCCCGGCCAATCCCTCTGCTCGTACGCCGCCACCCCCAGCGCCAGTGCGGCCAGCGGCGCTTCCGCCGGGTGGGCCGCGGCGTAGCGCTCAATGGCACCCCGCCGCGCCGCGCTCCCGGATTCGCGATACGCGCGCACCAGGCCGGGAAGATCGTTGCCGGTAACCGGGGCGGATGGGTGCGCCGCGCGCGGACGGCTGGCAGCCGCGCCAACACACGCGCAAATCGTGGCGCTAAGCCAGAGGGCCGGGATAGTCGCGGCCCATAAGTTGCGGGTCGTCATTGGCGAGTGTGCGTACCAGCTCCAAATGTAAATAGTCGACCATGGTGGCCGTGGCGCCAAAAAATGTCGCCTGAAATTCCGCGCGCGCCCGATCGATGGCGTCCTTCATCGCGGCGTATAAGTTGCGGCGCGCGCGCCCTAACTGCACGGCGTCGGCCTCGAACAGGCGGATTTCCGCCGCCTTCACGCGAGCGAAGCGCTGCGCCCGCAGGTGAATCCGCCGTTCCTCGTCGGAAAGATCTTCCCATCGGCGGGCGGCGTCGCTAGCCGGATTTTCCGGCGGCGCGGCGGTCGCCGTCCAGACGGGCGAAGCCACTTGAGCCACCAATTCCAGGGCCGCCATTTCCACCGCGCCCCAGGCGCACAATAGCGCTGGCGCCGAATCTTCCTTATCGGCCGATTTTTCCACAATAGGAAATATCGCCACACGCGCTTCGGGCCCGTCGCCGGCCGCCGCGGCCAAGGGCGCCGAAACCTGGGAAGGGATCGAGGACGCGATCACCGGCTCGCGGTGTTCCACCGCGTCCGCCAGCGCGGCGGCGTCCGCCAGCGCAATCGGAGCCGACAACGCCTGCTCCCGCGCTTCGTCCAAACCGCGCACCTTCGCCGCCCGGGCGCTCTCGCCTTCCACCACCAGCAGGGCGGCGCCGGATGCGAAGGCAGCGGCGGCATCCACCAGGGTCAGATACAGCTCTTCGCGGCTGACGGCTTGCCGGATGCCGCGCACAATCTGGTTGAGCCGGCTGGCCGTGTCGCTCAGGGCCCGGGCGCGTGCCTCGGCCGTCAAACGATCCACTTCGCCCATGACGAAGGAAACATGTTCCTGCAAAGCGCGTCCTAAACCCGCCGCGGCCGTCGTAGAAGCCATTCCCGACTCCATTTTATCAGGCCCGTGTTTCGGAGCGGCGGATTTCTTGGGGCGGCTTAACCGATTTGGGGGAGCTAACTGCGAAATCCCCAGATCGGTTACGCACTCATTCTTTGCTGCGGCCAGCCTCTCATAATCCGCCTTTCAACCCCAGCTCCTCCGCCCGCCCCTGCATCGCTTTCACGCAGAAATCGATGTGGTCGTCCAGAGGTACCCCCAGTTCCGCCGCGCTCTCGACGATATCCTGGCGGTTCACCGACCGGGCAAACGCCTTGTCCTTCATCTTCTTCTTCACCGACGCCACGTCCACCTCGAACACGCTCCGGTGCGGCTTCACGTAAGAGATGGCGGTGATGAAACCGGCCAGCTCATCGCAGGCGTACAGGGTCTTTTCCAGCGCCGATTGTCTCGGAACCCCGGTGTGGTTGGAATGCGACAGGATGGCCCGCCGGATTTCCTCCTCCACCCCGCGCTCGGCCAGAATCGGCTCCCCCTTCCGCGGATGCTCTTCCAGCGTCGGATGAATCTCCCAGTCGAAGTCGTGCAGCAGCGCCGTCACCGACCACTGCCGCTCGTCCTCGCCCAGCTTTCTGGCATACGCCGCCACGCAAGTCTCCACCGCCAGCGCATGCTTCCGCAGGCTGTCGGACTGCGTGAATTCACATAGGATCTTCCAGGCCACTTCGCGATCGGTCACGAAATTCATCATATACCGCCCCGCGGGAGTTCTGAGAGTCGCCCCGGCTTTTCTTGCCCTCCCTTTATCAGTCCTTCACGTCTTGGCGTGGCCCCCAAGCATGCTGCCTTCGTGGTCTGTAGAGATTCAATGGGCACGCGAAGCGCCCTCAGGCGTGGTCCGCCCACGGATCGTAGCTGCCCACGCTCCACAGGTGTCCTTCCGGATCGCGGCACGCAAAGGCCCGTCCTCCGTAACCCATATCGGCGATCTCCATCACCATCTCCGCGCCGGCGGCTTTGGCCATGGCGTAAATGCCGTCGCAATCGGAGACGATCAAACACGGCGCCTGTGTCTCCACTCCCCCCACCTCGTCCGGTTGCCGTATCCGCTCGGCGTTAGGTGTCCCCTTGTTCACCGAGCCCAACATCACCATGCCGTTGCCGAACACGAGCTGCGCGTGCGCAATGCTCCCATCGGGGTTGGGATACACCGCATGTTTCTCAAAACCGAACGCCCGGCATAGCCACTCGATGGCTGCCGGCGCATCCCGATACCGCAACCCCGGAATCACCGTCGATCGGCACTCTTTTGCAAACGTCGACATAAGACATCCTCCTCGCTGAGATCCAACCCGTCCATTCTCGCGCAACCTCACGCCCCTTGCCTTGGAAAAATCGGAACTGCCGCCCGGGCTCTATTCGATAGGGATATGATTCGCCCACCGGCTCCGCCGCGCCGAATAGGTAGTCGCATCAATGCCGGAAAATGCCCGGAATTCGTTGGCGAAGTGCGACTGGTCGTAGTAGCCGCACTCCACCGCCAACTCCGCCCAGCGCATATCCGCGCCTTCATGCAATTGCCGGACCGCGCGCTGAAAACGCCGGATACGGCACCACACCTTGGGCGCAAGGCCCACCTGTTCGCGGAAAACCTGCGAGAAGCGGCGCACGCTCCAACCCGCCTCCTCCGCCACCCGTTGGACGCTGGCAGGCACCGGGCCCCGCCCCAACCGGTGCAGCGCGAATTTCACCGCCTCGTTCCGGAAAAGTCGGGCTCGAAAAGTCTCCAGTAAGAAGCCTTCCAATGCACCAAGCTTCGTGCCCGGATCGGGGATCTCGCGCAACCGGTCGCGCAGCGTTCTTGCCGCAGATCCCCAGGCATCTTCCAATGACACGGAATGCTCGCTGAAAACGTCGACGGCGTCGGGCGAGAAAGCCGCAAACCCGCCGGGCCTGAAGTTAATTCCGATCAGGTCCGCCATGTCGGAGGTGTCTATGATTTCATAGGCCGATCGCGCCCCCACCACCAGAGAAGGCGGTAACGCGCGCTCCGGGCCATTCTCCGGACACTCCCAAACGAAGTCCCGCGCCAGGTTGACGATCACCTCCACCGAGCCGCCGGGCAGAACCCGTTCGCGCCGGTGCCCCACCCGCGGCGCGCGGGCATACCAGAGCAGGCGAACACACTCGCTCAACGGAGCGGCCGGCGTGCGCTCGATGTAGATCACAGATTCCTACCATACAACAGGCCGGGCCGGCCTGGAAACCGCTCCGTCACGGTTTCGTCTAGGTAAGCGATTGAAAACACGTGGCGCCCGTAACCGAGCCGCGACCGCGAGGGAGCGGTTTGTCGCGCCGGAACTACCGTCGACCCGAGAGCCGCGGCTGTGATGTATGATGCGTGATGCTATGCGGACCACCCTTGTGATCGACGACGACGTACTGGCTGCCGCCAAGGAATTGGCGGCGGCCGAGCGGAAAAGCGTGGGAACGGTGATCTCTTCGCTGGCCAGGCGGGCCTTGCGTCCGGCGGAATCCGGCCGCCGGACTCGCAACGGCGTGCCTCTCCTGCCGGTCCGTCCCGGTGCCCCGCCGGTGACCTCCGAGCTGGTACATCAGCTCCGTGAGGAGTTGCCTTGATTCGCTTTCCGCTCGATGTGAACGTGCTGATCGCCCTCATCGATCCGGCGCACGTCCAGCACGACCGCGCCCATGGCGGGCAGTTGGCCACCTTCGACGGCCATTTGGTTACGGATGCAGTTGTCAACGGTTTCGAGGCGCTTCATCGAATCGGCTAACAGGCGTTGCCTTATGCCGCCACCGCCGTCACTAGCATGATGACGGAGGCGATCAGCATCACACCAGCGCACGTCCATCCAAGCCAGCGAAGCAGGGCCCCGTTTCGGTGTTCACCCATGACGTCGGCCCTGCTGGTGAGCAGCACAACCAGAACCAGCAGAGGCGGCGCCAACGCTCCATTGAGCACAGCGGACCAGAAGAGCATTTTGACGGCGTTCAGGCCCGCGTAATCCAGGCCGAGGCCAAGCGCCATGGCAACCGCAATCACACCATAGAAGCCGTGAGCCAGAGGAGGATGCACCTCCAGCGAGCCAACCCAATCGGCCGCTTCGGCGATCGCGTAAGCACAAGATCCGGCTAAGACGGGGACTCCCAGCATGCCGGCGCCGAGCAAACCCAGGCTGAAGAGCCAGTACGCGCCGGCGCCTGCCAAAGGCCGCAGCGCCTCGGCGGCCTCGCGTGCTGTGGATATGGTCGTGTTGCCGTGCGCGTGCAGGGTGGCGGCTGCCGTGAGAATGATGAAGTACATCACCAGGTTCGAAAAGAACATGCCGGTAAGGACATCGTTCCGCAAGCCGCGAAGATCCCGGTGGGACGCGCCTTCGCGCTGTGCGACGATCGATTTGCCCGCGGCGATATCCTCCTCAACTTCCTGCGCGGCCTGCCAAAAGAAGAGGTATGGCGAGATGGTAGTTCCCAGGATGCCGACCAGTGTCGCCCAATACGCACCGGTCCATTGCACATGGGGAATCAGGGTCGCCCGAACCACGGCGGACCAGTTCGGGTGCGCGAAGAATGCCGCGGCGATGTAGGCAAACAAGGCGAGCGTGAGCCATTTGAAAATCCGGGCGATGACACGATAACTGGTCCAGAACAGCAGGCATACCAGCAGGAGCGCGTACGCGGGCGTCCAGTAGAGCGACCTAACCCCGGTGAGAAGTTGCATGACGTCAGCCATACCGCCGAGATCCGCGGCGATGTTGACGATATTGGCGACGAGGAGCAGCGCACAGGCGCCCCATAATATCCACCGCGGATAGCGTACTCGAATCACGCCGGCCAACCCGAGCCCGGTGACCATGCCGAGACGGGCACACATGATTTGGACCGCCGCCATCAATGGGAAAGAGAGGATCGCGGTCCACAAGAGCGAGTAGCCGAACGCGGCGCCGGTAACCGAATAGGTCGCGATGCCGGATGGGTCGTCATC
>PLRS01000031.1 GCA_003164035.1 Bryobacterales bacterium
CGTCGTTTCCGCCAGATCGCTCACTAGCCGTTGAAGTTCCTGCAACCTGCGCGGGCGATACTCGTCTTCCACCGCGCGCTCCAGCAAGAGAAACTGTGACGGATGGTCCGCCAACATCGGCCGCCCCGGCGGCAACGACGGCGCCCCAGGCATGGAACATTATTTGCTCAATATGTTTTATAGGGCCAGAACTTAAATCGGGTTACCGTCGTCAGCCACCATTCCCGGAACTACCCCCAAATCGGTTAAGCACCCGGTTTTCTTGGCGCGCTTACAGGCCCTTGGCGGCCATGAACGCGATCAGGTCGACAACCCGCGTGGAATAGCCCCACTCGTTGTCGTACCAGGCTACTACCTTCACCAGGTTGCCATCCAATACTTTGGTCAACTGGGCGTCGACGATCGAGCTATTGGGATTGTGAAGCATATCGGTCGATACCACCGGGTCTTCGGTGTATCCCAGAATGCCCTTCAGCGAACCTTCCGAGGCAGCTTTCAGCGCGGCATTGACGGCTTCGGTAGTAGTGGGTTTGTCGAGGATCGCCACAAAGTCGACAACCGAGACGTCGGGGGTGGGGACGCGCATCGAGAAGCCGTCCAGCTTTCCCTTTAACTGAGGCAGGACCAAGCCGATAGCCTTTGCGGCACCGGTGGTGGTGGGAATCATATTGAGAGCGGCGGCACGAGCGCGGCGCAGATCCTTATGCGGGAAATCCAGCACGTTCTGGTCGTTGGTATAGCTGTGGATAGTAGTCATCTGGCCCTTCAGAACGCCGAAAGAATCATTGAGCACCTTCACCACCGGAGCCAGACAGTTGGTTGTGCAGGAGGCATTTGAGATGATCTTGTGCTTAGCCGGATCGTAGGCCGCATCGTTCACGCCCAACACCAGTGTGACGTCTTCGTTCTTGGCCGGTGCGGAGATGATGACCTTCTTGACGGGACCGCGCAGATGCTTGGAAGCGTCCTTGGCATCGGTGAATCGGCCGGTGGACTCCACCACTATCTCAGCGCCCACGCTGGCCCAATCGAGCTCGGCCGGGTCCTTGATGGCGAAGACCTTGATCTTCTTGCCGTTCAAGGTGATGGAATCGGCATCGTGCGTGATTTCGGCGTCGAGCGTTCCGAGCACCGAGTCGTACTTGAGCAAGTGCGCCAGTGTTTTCGTATCGGTCAGATCGTTGACCGCGACGAATTCCACGTCGCTCCGGTGCAATGCCGCCCGGACGATATTCCGGCCAATGCGGCCGAAGCCGTTGATACCAACCTTNNATGCGGCCGAAGCCGTTGATACCCACTTTTATTGCCATTTTGTCTCCTGTATTTAGTCGAGGATGGAATTTAACTCAAAGGATATCAGGCTTGCACTTCCGGCGGCAACCGGCAAGCGGGATTCATGGGTCTGAAATAAAGCGTTCAGGGTTCGGCGATCAGCGTTCCGCTACCGCGCCGGCGCTGCTAGCTGACCGCTGAAAGCTGAGCACTGACCGCTATTCTCAAATGCGGTAGAGTGACCACAAGGGGAAGATCGAAAATGCGATTGACGATTCCGGCGTGCATCCTGGCGGCGGTTTTCTGCCTGTCGGTTTTCGGACAGGACACGGCCGCGCAGCCGCAGTTCGATGTGGCTTCGATTAAGCCGGCGGCGCAGACGCCGGGCCCGATGATGTTTGGATGCCGGGGTGGTCCGGGCACTGCCGATCCTGGGCGGCTTACCTGCACCAACGCCAATCTCGGCATGCTCATGATGCGGGCTTACGGAGTGCAGTCGTATCAGATCACTAGTCCCGACTGGTTCAATTCGGAGCGTTTCGACATTACCGCCAAAGTGGCGGACGGCGCCACCAAAGAGCAGTTGAACCTGATGCTGCAAAACCTGCTGGCCGAGCGGTTTCAGGTGAAGCTGCATCGGGAAACCAAAGAACTGCCGACTTACGCGCTGGTGGTAGGAAAGGGCGGCCCGAAGGTGAAGCCATCGGAGGAAACCGCGCCGGCAACCGGCGGGACGAGCGATGCCGGGCCACCCGATGGGCCTCCGCCGCCCCCAAAACCTGGGCCGGACGGCTTCCCGCAGTTTCCAAAAGGGCGGCCAGGTCTGGTGACGACGATGCAGCCCGGACGCTTGCGCATGGCAGGCAGCCGGCAGCCTATTTCCGAGCTGGCGAAGATGCTGGGCGACCAGGTGGGCAGGCCGGTACGGGATGAAACGGGCTTGAAAGGCAAGTACGATTTCACGCTCGACTTTGCGCCCGAACCGGGGCAAGGACCGATGAGAGGAATGCCGATGCCCATGCCTCCGCCGGGAGGCGGCGCGATCGCTGGATCCGGGATGCCTGCCCCGGCCGGAGAATCCCAGGAAGGCGGTCCGACTCTTATGACCGCTGTCCAGGAGCAACTCGGCCTGAAGTTGGAATCGAGGAAGGGCCCGGTTGAGACTCTGGTGATCGACCACGCCGAGAAAGTGCCGACGGAGAATTAGTGGGACAGGCCTCCTGGCCTGTCGCGGGACCGAAAAGCCGCGCTGCGGCGCCGACAGGCCGGGAGGCCTGTCCTACAACCTATGGCCGGCCGGATTGCGTTTTCGAGGCTTGCCGCAGGTGCGCGAAAAACCCAAGGTCCTGGCTGGTGTGGACCTTCGTCAGCAGCATGATCTGAAAGGCGTGGCCGGCCAGGTGTTGTACGACCTGGTAGATCGCTTCGAGCACGCTGGCATCGTACCCCTGCGGGTGGATGCGTTCGGTCAGGCGTTCGGGGGGCACGTTGCGGACGATGGCGACGGCCTGCTCGATGGTGGCGCGCAGCCTGGCTCTCAGTTGGTCCGGCAAAGAGCCGCCGCGGGCATCGAACTCGGCGTTGCGGTCGCGGATATCCACCTCGCCGCCCACGCCGCCTATGATCCATTGGCGAATATTGCCATCGAGATGCAGGATGAGGTTGCCCATCGCGTTTTCGTTCTCCGATTGACGGGCCCACACCTGTTCCGGTGTAACCTTGCCGACGCAGGTTTCGATGCGATCCAGATACAACTCCAGTTTTTCGGCGGAATAATCCAGGAACTCGGAAGCCACGGACATGAGTTCATTGTGACAGAGACGCAATTGTACCCGCCTGTCCAGTTTACCCCTATCATATTCGATTCAACTCGCCGCGCCGTCCCTGTACACTTGAATCGTGCTCCGACGGCGCGCGATCTCTCTCCTGGCGGCGGCTTCCGGGCCCTCCGTGGCTCGACAGCCCGCCAGCCTCGATCGCTTCCTCGATTCCCCCGGCGCTTGCGCCCTGCTCGTCGAAGTGGACCCCGCCCGCTTGCTGGCGGTCGCGAATCCCTCCGTCGCCGGCCGCCTCCTGTTGCCGCCCGGTTCCACGCTCAAGCCGCTGGCGATGGCTGCATTGCTCGCGGGCGGCAAGTGGCGCGCATCCGAAACCTTCTTTTGCCCTGGCCGCCTGCGCATTGCCGGGCGCTCGTTCGATTGCGTGCATCCGCCCATGTCGGCTCCCATGCGCCTGGATACGGCTCTGGCGTACTCCTGCAACTGCTTCGTGGTGCACGCCGCCCAACGGTTCGGCCCGGGCGAGTTGGCGGCGGAATTGGCCCGCGCGGGACTCGCCTCGGCCAGCGGCCTGGCCGCCAGTGAAGTTCCCGGCCGGGTGGACCGCGCGACCCGAGCTGACGCGCAATGCCTGCAGGCGCTCGGCGAATCGGGCGTGCTGGTTACTCCGGCCGGGCTGGCGATGGCCTACCGGCATCTCGCGCGACGGCTCACTCGGCCCGAATCGGCGACTGCGCTCGGCGCTGTCCGGGACGGCATGCGGGAAGCGGTCGATTTCGGCACCGCCCAACTTGCCGCCGTCCCGGGCGCGACGGTCGCCGGCAAGACTGGCAGCGCCTTGGCGGAAAACGGTGACCCGGTGGCTTGGTTTGGCGGCTGGCTTCCCGCCGACGCCCCGCGGGTGGTAGTATGCGTGATGCGGCACGGCCGATCCGGCGGCGCCGACGCGGCCCCGGTGGCCGCACGGATACTGGATGCGTATCGAAAGGGAAAAATCTCGCCCTAGCCGCCCCGATGCCGTTGATTCCGCGCCACATGCTCAACCTAACCCAATCCTGATTCTTTATTTACGACTTATTGATGAAGCCGCTTGTAGCCTGTTAGAGACAACATTATGTTAGATGTCATTCTCGTCGCCGCCGCTGTCGCCTTTTTCGTCGCCAGTTGGGGCTTTGTCAAAGGCTGTGACCGGCTCTAAGGCCGGCTCCGAGGAAACCTCCATGGAATATGCCATTGCTCTTGCCATCGCCGTGGCGCTCGGCGTGTATCTGTTCGTGGCGCTGTTGCGCCCGGAGCGCTTTTAGCGATGATGCGTTCCCTTCTCACTTCTGACTTCTGTCTCCCCTTTTCCCGCTTTCGGAGGGTCCTGTGACCGCCAACGGAATTCTGCAAATCGCGCTGTTTTTCCTCGTCGTTCTCGCTCTTACCAAGCCCATGGGCGCGTATATGGCCAAGGTCTTCGCCGGCGAGCGCACCTTGCTGCACCCGGCGCTGCGCCCGATCGAGAAGGCCGCCTACCGCGTCTGCGGCATCGACGAAGCCCAAGAACAACGCTGGACGGCTTACGCCGGCGGCGTCCTGGTCTTCAGTCTGGTGAGCCTCCTGCTTACCTATCTGATCATGCGGGTGCAGCAATGGCTGCCGTGGAACCCGCAGGGCCTCGCCAATGTGGAGCAGTTCCTCTCGTTCAATACCGCCGCCAGTTTCACCACCAACACCAACTGGCAAGCGTACACGCCGGAAACCACCATGAGCTACTTCACCGAAATGATGGCTCTGGCGACCCACAATTTCTTTTCGGCGGCGGTGGGCATCGCGGTGGCGATCGCCTTCGTACGCGGCTTTTCGCGCCACTCGGTCAAGACCCTGGGCAACTTCTGGGTGGACTTCACCCGCTCCATTCTTTACGTCCTGCTGCCGATCTCGATCGTCGTCGCGCTGGCGCTTTGCTCCCAAGGCGTGATTCAGAACTTCTCCGCTTACACCAAGGCCGCCACCGTGGAAGGCGCCGTCCAAACCATCCCGCAGGGGCCCATCGCCTCGCAGGAAGCCATCAAGTACCTGGGCACCAACGGAGGCGGGTTTCTCAACGCCAACGGCGCGCACCCTTACGAGAACCCAACCCCGCTCAGCGACTTCCTCGAAATGGTCTCGATCTTCCTGATCCCCGCCGGCCTCACTTATACCTTCGGCAAGATGGTCAAGGATACGCGCCAGGGCTGGGCCCTTTTCGCCGCCATGAGCATTCTATTCCTGGCGGGCGTTTTCGTCGCCTATCCCTCAGAGCAGGCCGGTAACCCCAACCTGGCCAGGCTGGGTATCGAGACCCGCGCCACCGCCGCGCAGTCCGGCGGCAACATGGAAGGCAAGGAAGTTCGCTTCGGCATCGCCAATTCCGCGCTGTTTACGGTAGTCACCACCGACGCCAGTTGCGGCGCCGTAAACAACATGCACGATAGCTTGACGCCCTTGGCCGGGCTGGTGCCGCTCATCAATATCGAGCTCGGTGAGATCATCTTCGGCGGAGTCGGATCGGGCCTTTACGGCATGCTGCTGTTCGCCGTGCTGGCGGTATTCATCGCCGGCCTCATGGTCGGGCGAACGCCGGAATACCTGGGCAAGAAGATCGAGCAGAAGGAAGTCAAAATGATG
This sequence comes from Bryobacterales bacterium, assembly GCA_003164035.1. Lineage (GTDB taxonomy): Bacteria > Acidobacteriota > Terriglobia > Bryobacterales > Bryobacteraceae > JBEKYD01. Next base: position 5,703 of record PLRS01000031.1, read on the forward strand.
ATGCTGGCGGTGATGGTGCTGGCCTTCACCATCCTCGGCTTCGCGGCCGCCTCGGTCAACCTTGCAACCGTCGGCAAGAGCCTGGGCAACAACGGGCCGCACGGTCTGTCGGAAGTGCTCTACGGGTTTACCAGCGCGGTGGGCAACAACGGCAGCGCCTTCGGCGGCCTCAGCGCCAATACGCCGTACCTGAATACCACCCTGGGTCTGGCCATGTTGTTCGGCCGCTTCCTGATGTTGATTCCGCTGCTGGCCGCGGCCGGCAGCCTGGCCGCCAAGAAACAGGTGCCCCTTTCGGCCGGAACCTTCCCCACCCACGGGCCGCTGTTCGTCGGCCTGCTGGTCGGGGTGGTGGTGATCGTGGGCGCGCTAACCTTTTTCCCGGCGCTTTCGCTCGGTCCGGTGGTGGAACATTTCCTGATGTGGCAAGGGAGGCTTTGGAGCTAACTTTATGTCGCTGGCAACCGCAATCCCGCCGTCTTCGGCTACCTCTTCCTCTAACGACGTCACTTCACTCCTGCCAAAGAAAGGCTCCCGGGCCCGGCCGCTGCTCGACCCGCCCATCGTCCGGCGCGCTATCGTCGATTCCTTCCGCAAGCTTAGCCCGCGCCTGATGATGAAGAACCCGGTCATGTTCGTGGTGGAAGTGGGCGCCGCCATGACTACCGTGCTGGCGGTGCGCGACGTCGCGCAGGGCACGGCCATTGCCGGCTTCACTTTCCAGATCACCCTTTGGCTGTGGTTCACCGTGCTGTTCGCCAATTTCGCCGAAGCCATGGCGGAAGGCCGCGGCAAGGCCCAGGCCGATACCCTCCGCAAGACCAAAACCGAAACTACCGCCCGCCGCGTTCTGAACGGGCGAACCGAAACCGTGCCGGCCACCGTGCTGCGCTCGGGCGACGTCGTGCTGGTCGAAATCGGTGAAACCATCCCCGGCGACGGCGACGTGATCGAAGGCATCGCCAGCGTAGATGAAAGCGCGATTACCGGCGAAAGCGCCCCCGTCATCCGCGAGTCCGGCGGCGACCGCAGCGCCGTCACCGGCGGCACCAAAGTGCTCTCCGACTGGATCAAAGTCAAGATCACCTCCAACCCCGGCGAAACTTTCCTGGACCGCATGATCGCCCTGGTGGAGGGCGCCGAACGCCAGAAAACTCCCAACGAAATCGCCCTCAACATCGTGATTGCCGGCCTCACCCTCATCTTCCTGCTGGCTGTCGTCACGCTGCTGCCTTTCGCCCAGTACAGTGTCAAGGCTTCCGGCAGCGGCTCCGCGCCGTCGGTCACGGTGCTGATTTCGCTGCTGGTCTGCCTCATCCCCACCACCATCGGCGGCTTGCTCTCCGCCATCGGCATCGCCGGGATGGATCGCGTCATGCAGCACAACGTGCTCGCCATGAGCGGCAAAGCCGTGGAAGCCGCCGGCGACGTCAACTCGCTGCTGCTCGATAAGACCGGCACCATCACCCTCGGCAACCGCCAGGCCGTCGAGTTCATTCCCATCGGCGACGTCACCGAGGCCGAACTCGCCGACGCCGCTCAGCTTTCCTCTCTCGCCGACGAAACCCCCGAAGGCCGCTCCATCGTCGTGCTGGCCAAGCAGCGCTACAACATCCGCGGCCGCGAAGTGGGCGAACACGAAGCCCACTTCATTCCCTTCACCGCCCAGACCCGCATGAGCGGCGTCGATATCGACGGCCGCGCCGTCCGCAAAGGCGCCACCGAATCGGTGGTGGAGTTCGTCACCGAAAACGGCGGCACCGTTCCCACCGAACTCATGGACGTCACCGACCGCATCTCCCGCTCTGGCGGGACGCCCCTGGTAGTGGCCGACCGTGGCCGCGCCCTCGGCGTCGTCCATCTCAAGGACGTGGTCAAGGGCGGCATGCGCGAGCGCTTCCAGCAGCTTCGCGCCATGGGCATCAAGACCATCATGATCACCGGCGACAATCCGCTCACCGCCGCCGCCATTGCCGCCGAAGCCGGTGTCGACGATTTCCTGGCCCAGGCCACTCCTAAAGATAAGATGGACCTGATCAAGAAAGAGCAGGCCGGCGGACGCCTCGTCGCCATGACCGGCGACGGC
>PLRS01000048.1 GCA_003164035.1 Bryobacterales bacterium
CTTGGAACCATTTTCTTTTTGTGGGGCTTTTCCTGGGGACTGTCAGGAGACATCCGCGCCAGTCATCGGCAACCGCTCCTCATCGCGGTCGCGGCTCGGCAACGGGCGTTGCGTGTTTCCTGTCGCTCACCGAGCCGCGACCGCGAGAAGTTGATGCTGAGCTTCGTGCATTCCTCTATGGCGCCCTACCCAACCAGATTCATGCTTGCCGCGACCCTTCTGGCGCTTTCGGCTTCTGCCGCCGATTCACGCCAGCCCACCCAGGATGGGCTGGTCTATGGCGAGGCCGATGGCCAGCGGCTCACCATGGACTATTACGCTCCGAAGGGGCCCGGCATCCATCCCATCGCCATTGTCATCCACGGCGGCGGCTATCGGCGCGGCGATAGCAAGAGCGGCAGCGAGGCCTATTGCGCGGACTTCCTGGCGCCGGCCGGATACGCCGTGTTCTCCATCAATTACCGCCTTGCGCCCCTGTACCCCTATCCGTATATGGTCTACGACGTCGAACGCGCCGTCCGCTATCTTCGTCATCATGCCGCCAACTGGAATGCGGACTCGGCCAGGATCGCCTTGGTGGGAGGCTCCGCCGGCGGATTCCTCAGCAACATGGTGGGTCTGGTCGGCGCGCCCGGCGATCCCAAAGCCGCCGATCCGGTGGACCGGGAAAGCGCCAAAGCCCAGGCCGTGGTCACTCTGTTTGCGCAGAGCAGCTTCGCCACCGTCCCCTTAAATGCGGATGTGCATGCCCTGCTCGATCCCTTGATCCGGCAAAAAGGCGAGACCGAAGCTCTCAAAGAAGCGTCTCCGATTACCTACGTGACCGGGAACGCGCCGCCGTTTCTCCTTATCCTGGGCGACAAGGACGAGTACATTCCGTTTACCGAGGCGACCAATCTCCAAACCGCGCTGCGGCATGCCGGCGTGGTTTGCGACATTATCCGAATTCCCAATGGCACCCACGGTACCGGCGCCTGGCACACGATCCCGAACGTCCCCGATTGGGAACGCCAAATGACCGAGTGGCTAAACCGGACCCTGCGCCACCAGGGCCCGGTGGGAGAGGGTATTCGCCAACGCCAGCCCAAGCCCTGACGGTGGGATATGCTTTAGCCTGCCCGCTTGGAGCTCTCGAGCCCTCTCCATTACCGTGCGTAGGATACTGTTGATCCGGGTCGAGTAACCCGGGCCGTACGGCCTCTCAAAGGAAGAGGTCGGCAGGCACGTGGAACAGCTCGGCGAGCTTCTTCGCCTGCGCCTTGCTGATGGCCCGCTTTCCACTCACAACCTCGGAGGCTATGCCGCGGGAACTAAACACGTCGAGCAGGTCGCGCTGGCGCAGGTCGTGTTCTTCCATGAGGCTGCGCAACCGGCTGTCGGGCGTCGATCCTTCGAGGGCGTAGTTGGCGTCCTCGAAGGCTTCGATCAGCACTGTCAGGAGCTCGGAGTATTCCCGCTCTTCCGGCGTGAGCTGGTCATGGCGATTGTCGAGTTGCTCCAGCTCGGCGATTAGGCGCGCATTCTCTTCCTCGGTACGAATGACAGCCGGCACCTTGCGCGCCAGCAGACGGCCGTAGCGCTTTGGATCTACTTCGAGCACGGAATTCTTCATCGCTTCTTCCAATCCTCCCTGCTGTATTCCTCGTGCGTCAACATGTGGCGAATGTAGACCTTGCCAGTTTGAAAGTTGATGCGCGTGGCCAGCCGGTACTTGTCCCCCCCAATGTTGAAGATCGTGAACTCACCGACCGCATCGGCGTGCGGATATGTCCTGCGCACATCCACGATACTAGTCCATCGCAATCGCTTCGCTATCCGATACCAGTCATCGAGCGGCGTCTCCGCGTCCTTGTGCGCGTCGGCGAACTCGCGAAGCGCCTTGCGGCTGATGACGCGCACGACCATATGCTCTCAAAATGAGAGCATGTTGTCAAGAGTGGGAGGAGACGAGACCGCAGGAGCATGCTGCTGGCGAAAGCGCCTGCGCCACGATCGGAAGTCGGGCGGGCGCCGCTTTAGGCTGTGGTTTCTTCTACTGCCAACTCCGCCCAACCCGGCAGCGTTGCCGGCCGATTGTTCAGAAACACAATCTTCCGCGTCTTGGGGAAGGGCAAATTGGTCGCGAGCGCGCGGTTATACAGATTGTAGGCGTTCAGAATCTGGCGATACTCGGGATTGGTGGTGTCGAGCCAGGAACTCTTGGCGGGCAAGCCGCCGCCCCAGCCTATCGAGATCACGCAAGCGCCTTTTTCGCGGGCGGCAGCCAGGTGTTGCTCCAGTTCTGTCAGGCTCTTGTCCAGCAATCCGAGACCAGACCAGGAAGCGTACTGGCGCTGCAGGGCCAGCAGGCCGGCGGCGTAGATATTGGCGGCTTCGAAGATTTTGGCGCGGCCGAAGCCGTCGGGCCAGCGCACGGCACGGCGAATTTCAGGCTGCAGAAAGAACGCCCGTTCGTCCCAGCGGCCGGTGAACGTGGAACCGGGAACGGCCATTTCGGCGAAGAACGGCGTACTGTCGTCGGGGCGGTTGCCATCCACCGCGCCGCGCGGGCTTTGCTTCCACCCCAGCGCATAGCCGGCGCCGCGTGCCGCCAGCGTCGAAGTACGCAGCAGGTGGACCTTGAACTGGCCGGTGGCGACGGTAGCCGAATCGCCGGTTCCCACGAAACGCATGCGGTTCGAGCCGGCCGGCCCGAGCGCATGTTCTTCCACGGCTTCGGCCGGATGGCGCGGCGGACGCTCGCCCTGCATGCGCTTTACCGTATCTTCCAGCAGGCCGGCGCGCCAACTGGCGAACAGCATGCCGGTGCGCAGCGCGCCTTTGATGGCGGCCCCGGGCAAATACGGTCCCGATGGGCCGGCGGCAAACGTCGGAATGTGGAGGCTATCGCCGGCGGCGCGGTTCCAATACTGTGAATAGGCGGCGTTTTCGAAGGGAATGCGGCGGCCGGCAAAATTCTGCGCGAACCCGCCCCAGGACGCAAAATCGAGTTTTTCGGCCTTTTTCAATTGCGCCAGATAGCCCTCCAGGCGCGGGCCCTTGGCCAGCAGGCGGAAGATGCGCCACTGGTCGAGCACATTCACATGGTCCTTCCACACCATGTAGTCGATGGGGCTGAGCTTGCGGCCATCGCCTACCAGCAGCGGGGTAAGACAGGTCAGGCGGTAACGCATCAACCCACCTCCGGAAGCGGAACGGAAACGGCGAATCCGGCGCGGAAAACGGGGTGGGCGGCGCCATCCGGGGCCACGTCCCGCGCGCCGCCGCTCGGAGCCGAAGCGGCGAAAAGCACCGAGCCTTCGGCGACCAGTTGCGCGGTCTTCTTGAGTTCTCCGGAACTCACCACGCGGCCGGCGCGGGTTACCAGCATATAATTGCCGCGCGTCCAATCCACGGTGTCGGCGGGCGCGGGCGTGAAAAGGGAAAGCAGCCAGTGCGCGGTGGCCGGGGCGGGGCGTTCGAGCGATCCCTTGGGCTTAAGTGCCGGAGCAGGCGACTCGGGTGGTTCGGGCGTGGGCGTGGGTGACGGCTCGACGGCTCCCTCGGAGTTGGGAGCCGGATTCGCGGATTCGGGTGGTTCGGGCGTGGGCGACGGCTCGACCACTCCCTCACGGTCGCGGCTCTGACTGGCGGCCTCGGGGACCGGCGATGGGACCGGCTCGGGGGACCCGGGGTCGGGCGCGGACGACGATTCGACGGCTCCCTCGGAGTTGGGGGCCGGATTCGGGGATTCCGGTGGTTCGGGCGCAGGTGACGGCTCGACCGCTTCCTCACGGTCGCTCTCGCTCGGGCTTTCGGGCACCTGGGAGGGCGCGGGCGGTACCGGAATTGGTGCAACCAGCGGCGCCACCTCGATCTTTTGGCGGACCGAGGCTTCGGCGGATTTCGGCGCCGGAGCGGGCAAGATCATTTCCGGCAACCAGCCTTCGGTGAATTCCGGCGGCGCGGCGTGGCCCCATCCTTGCGAGCGTTCGCCTCCGAAGCCGCTATCGGCCAACAGGCGAAAAGCTGCCTTCACCCGATCGCTCCAGCGCTCGCGGGAGGCTTCATCGGCGAAGGAAACCAGGGTCCACAAGCCGGCGCCCGGGCGAAATTCCAGGCACGCCACCGAGTGCCGCTCGCCCAGGCCGGTGAGACGGTCCACGGCGGCATGAAAGCGCAGGCTGGAACGGAACGGACCCGTCTTGCCAACCGGCAGCAGGCACTGGCTGGCGCCATCCACGGTCCACGCCGAATCCACCAGCGGTGCCGCGGCAACCAGCGACGGGATCAAGCTCAGCGGCACGAAGCGGGCGCTCTTCCAACGCACCCGGGAAGACAGCAGCGCGGGCGACGACGGCGGCCACAAGGTGCGCGGAGGAACCACCAGGTTCACCTCTTCCACGAACGGGTAGCATGAGCTGAACGCCACAGCCGCGACGCTGCTGCGGGCGGTCGCTCCCAGCCACTCGTCGAAGGTGCCGAGCCGTTCCATGGCCGCCGAAACGGCGCCGTACAGCGAATCGCTGTGATACACCGCATCGACGTGATTGCGCGCGCCGGAATCGGGACCGATCCGCCACGGGCCGGCAGGGGTTAGCCGCACGATCATGCCCGGTTTGATAGCCGGCTTGTTCGAACCTGGTTGCATGAAAACCCGGATTCCTTATTCCTCGCGCAGGAAGGCGAAGGCGGATTCCTGTACGGCGGATTGCACCGCGGCCAGGGTCGCGCCCGCCGCGATTTCCTTTTCGGCCGCGCCGGAGGCGTAATAATTCCTGCCGCGCCACGCCAGCCGCAGGCCGGAGAAGCCGATCCGTCCGCTGCCGCGCGAACCGCCGCCGCCCAGAGAATCGTCTTCCAGCAAACGCAAGCCTTCGAGCACGCGCAGGAATAGCGGCGCATCCTCCTCGCAAAGCACGTCCATCACCAGGCGAACCTTGAAGCGCGCCCCCGCGGGAACCCGCTCGAGAGTGCGCGGGTTAGCCTGGGAGGTGATGCGGTCGATGGCGTTTTCGCTCTTGACCTCGGTCAGCTCGTCGTCCAGGTTCTCGCGCATCTGCGGGGTGATGCTTTCCGGATCGAGCGGCGCGTCGAATACGCTCAGCCGGGCGGGAGTCGCCTGCGAGGTTTCCAGCGTTTCCCCCTGCACGCGTTCCATCCGGCCGGGACTGCGGCCGAACAGCAGGCAGATTTCGTCGTCGGGCCGGTCGCTCTGGTGAATGCGCACTTCCTGGCCTTTGCGGCGGGAAAGGTAGACCAGTTCGGCGGGGACCGCCAGGCCGGAACTTTGTTCGAGCAGGGAGCGGATCTTGCCGCGCAGCGAACTGCCGGGCACGTAGGGACGCCCAAACGCGTCTTTCACCACGGGATTGTCCGAGCCGCCGATTTCGAGCGAGCCCTTGCCGGCGCCCACGTGCAGGCCCGTCTCGCACGCCAGAACGCCTTCCAGAATCAGCTTACCGATGAGTTTCAACTCGGTTTGAGAGGTATGTGCGCTCATGCTTTACTCGTTGTAGGCCACAATGGCCTCGAACAAATCCTTGAACCGCTCGTAGCCGCGGGAATCGTTCTTGCGGGTGACCTGCAGCAGCAGCTTTTCAAGCTGGTCGAGACTGCGCAGGCCGTGACGCGCGATGGTGTAGGCCAAACGCGCGCGCAACATCACGAACTCATGCTGGCGCTCGCCTTCCGGCGCGCGCACGGCGCGGCGAACCGCACTGTAGAGGCGGCGCAACTGAGTCTTGGTGCCGGAATCCATATCGCGCATGCGGCTGACCACCGCGTGCGCCTGGTTGTCGAGATAAAGACTGTCCTGGATAAGCTTGTCCAGGTCGATTTCGGGAGGCCCCTCAGGGCGTCCGCGGTCGAAGCCGCGCCGGTCTCCCCGGTCTCCGCGTTCACCACCCCGCTCGCCGCCGCCCCGTTCACCGCCAGGACCGCGCCCTTCGCGCGGCGGACGGCTTTCCCGATTGCGTTGTTCCGTTTCCTGTGCCATCTGCTAAACCTCTTGGAACGAGCCGAGGGTCCGTTCCCCAATGTCGCGGCTCGGTTAAACCTCCGTCACCAGGCGGGCCCATTCGAGAGCCACCAGGCCGGCCGGGCGAAGCTTGATTTCGGCCGTCTTGCGTCCCGCCAGCTCGCTGATCAGGTGGGAACGCAGTTTTTGAAATTCGCGGTCGCGCGTGCCGCTCAAAATACGGTTGAAACGCCGCTGAAATTGCCAGCTATGCTGGGTCTCGCTGTCGTCGGCGTCGCGCCGGTAGAAGGCGCGCAACTGGTACAGAAGCTGTTTGGACATGCGGAAATCCCGCACCAGGCGGGTGACGGTATCCTTCAGCTCCGACGCGTCGGAGAGGCGGCGCCATTCCAGCACCCGCCCCAGCAGATAAATGCAATCCTTGTCCGCGCTCTTGGCCAGCTCCAGGTTGCGGCCGGCCTCCTCGTAAACCGAAGCCAGCGGGTAGTAGGTCTCCGGCGCCAGCGCGATCGCCATGGAAATTGTCTTACCCTCGGGGCCGGGATAGTCCTTCAGGTTCTCTTCGGTAAAGCGATGGAAGAGGCGCTGCACCTCGCGGGCCAGCGCGATCAGCGAGTCCCACGCGCCGTATACCGCGAAATCGTCGCCCCCGCAATAAATAATGCTGACCTTCTTCCAGAATTCGGGCAGGGAACAGATCACTTCCAATTCGCCTGCGAAAAACTGCTTATACAGAACCGACAGCGGCACGTGCTCTTCGATAGAATGCACGCGGCGGAGCCGCAACCCGAAATTGTCCACGTCGCCGCGAAGCACACCCCACGCCGAACGGCCTTGGGCGCGGCGCGCCAGGGTTTGCACCGGTGCGGCGGCTTTGCCGTCGTCGGAGGGCGCGGCATGGCGAGCCAGCAGGATCCCGTCCGGCGACAGATTGGGCGTGATGCTCCAGCTATACTTACCCGGACCAGGCGTGACTTTGCCGGGTTCCTCCGGCGACCAGCCGACTTCGGACGCTTCGCGGAGCTTGGCCCCGAGCTCTTTGGCGAAATAAGCGTCGCCGGTGGTGTTGGAGGCACGCGCGCGGGGATCGAAGGCGCCGGCCGCCGAGGCCCCCAGCGGTGCGTTGCGCTTCCGGTGCAGCTCTTCGTTGAGCCGTTTGCGGATCACCGCCCAATCCCCCAGATTGTCGGTGATGCCCCAGATCAGGCGCACCACGCCGGCGCTCCAATCCGCGATTTGCGCCGCGGCGGCGGATAAAAACGCTTCGGCGGCCGTGCGCGCTTCTCCGGGCAGCACCACCAGGAACTGCCCGCCTCCGCTCGAACCAAGCAGAATGCGGGCCAGACCGAGATCGGCCAGCAGCGCCCTAGGCAACACTTCGCATAGCAAAGAGATCCACTGGGAGCGGCCGGTAACAAGGTCTTCACCCGCCGAACGGGCGGGGCGCGCCTCGGCCGCGCCGGCCAACAGAAACTCTTCCGTTCCCAGGATTTTGCCTTGCAGCAGGATTTGTTCCGCCATCTAACCGGGGCCTTTTGAATGCTAACTGTAGCACAGAATCTTGAGAGGGAAGGCGCTTTCGGCCGACTCTACTTGTATGAGAGATAGACCCGCCGCGCGAAACCGTAAAGAAGAGGGACGCCGGGTACAGCGCCGTTCCCTTGCCGCCGGTTTGGGGATTTGGCTGGCGCTCGCCGCAATTTCGACCGCATGGGCGCCCCTAGGCTGCGCGCAAACTCCGATGCGAGCCCGCGTGGCGCCCGCCCGGCCAGCGGCGATGGATCACCTGACCGATGCGCAATTGGAGGCCGAGATTCACGCCCGGCTGGCGCGGTCGAAAATCGGCGCGGATAAATTCCAGGTCCATGTGCAAGGCGGGGTGGCGACGATCGATGGGAAAACCGATGTGTTGCAGCACAAAGGCGCGGCCACGCGCATGGCGAAGTCCGCGGGCGCGTTGAGCGTCCGCAACCGGGTCCAGTTGAGCGACGCCGCCAGACAGCGCGCGTCCGCCAACCTGGCGGAAGGCCGCCGGCGGGCGCAGATCAGCCGCGGAGAGCCCCGCAGCGAACCGCGTGGCGCCGCGCGCTCCGCCAATATCGCCCCTAAAGCCGCGCCGCCCGTGCGACCCCGGCCGGGAACGTCGGCCAACGCAGGCGGCACCGCGGGGCAAAGCCGCTAAATACACGGCCCGTCGCCGCTTGTTTACCGAGCCGCACCGCCGAGTGGGACAGGCCTCCTGGCCTGTCGGCGGCTGGAAGAGCCGTTTGGCGGCTACGACAGGCCGGCAGGCCTGTCCCACCAAGTACGTCACCGTAGTTCCGAACGCGAGCAGTAAGGATAGGTTACACTCCTGTCTAATGGCCCTGAACCGCAGAGCGTTCGGCGCCGCGATGGCGGGCGCCCTCGCGGGCGTTGCCGCGCGCGCCATTCCACGCCGGCCCCAACTGACGGTCTGCATTCTGCTGGAGCATTTCCAGCCCGATCTGGTGGATTCCGCATGGCAGCGCCTCGCTCCCGGCGGTTTCCGCCGGCTGCTCGAGCATGGCGCTTACTTCCCCGATTGCCGCCACCTGGCCAGTACCTTTTCTTCCACCACCCTGGCCACTCTGGCCACCGGTGCCTGGCCCACGCAGCACGGCATCGTGGCGGATTGGTGTTACGACCGCGCCACCAGGAAACCGCTGCGTCTCGGCTACGAGGAACTGCTGGCCACCACCCTCGCCGAACAGGTGGCGGCGCAGGATCGCACCCGTGTCACCGCGGTGACGCTCGATCCATTGCATGCCCGGCTCGTTACCGGCTTCACCCCGGCCAGCCGCTACTGGATGGACGACAGCGGCCGCTTTGCCGCTTCCGGTTCCGAGCCCGATTGGCTCGACCCGTTCAACCGCAGCCATTCGCCCGACGCTCTGCGCGACGCCCGTTGGATGGCTCAGGGCGCCCGCCCCGAGGCGCCTCCCCTCCGCGTCCTGCGCTATGATGCCGCCCGCCCCAGGGAGTTCCTGGAACTGTACCGGGCGTCGCCGTTCGCCCAGAACACCCAGATTGAACTGGCCTCCGAGGCGATCCTGCGCGAGGGCCTGGGCCGCAACGGCATCTTCGACCTGGTGTATCTGGTGGTTTCCTCCTCCGCCCTCCTCGGCTACGAAACCGGATCGCGATCCCCCTTGCTGCAACAAATGATTCTGCGCCTGGACCGGGATCTGGCCAGCCTGGTGGACCTTCTGAGCCGCGAATTTGGCGATGCCGGCTTCAACCTGATTCTCGCCGGTGGCCACGGCGCCCCGCCGCTGCCCTCCGACGCCGCCCGAACCCGCCTGGCCGTCAACGGCGAATCCGTGGCCCAGACCATCGAAAAAGCCCTGGCGGCGGCCAAACTGGGGCACGTGGCCGCTTACCTTTACCCCTTTGTCTACCTCGATCCGGACCCGGCCGCGAATCTCGACACCGTACGCGACCGCGCCGCCTCGGCCGCCATGACCCACCCGGCCGTCGCCGCCGCGTTCACCGCTTCCGGCGCCTGCTCGGTCCATAATCAATGGGAAGAACGCTTTCGCAACAGTTTCCATCCCAAGCGCTCCGGCGACCTGATGCTCTCCTACCAGCCCGAGTACGTCGAAGACTACGGCCAGAAGCGCGGCATTTCCTACGGCTCTCTCTATAACTACGACGCTCGCACCCCGCTGTGCCTCTATGGGCCGCAGTTTGTCTCCGGCGTCTTCGATCAGCCGGTCGAAAGCGTCGATCTGGCGCCCACTCTGGCCCGCGCCCTCGGCGTGGCCTCGCCCTCCTCCGCCGCCGGCAGGGTCTTGAGCGAGGCCCTCATCGAATGACCCGCCGCCCTTCTTCTTTCGTAGCGCCGGCGATCTTGTCGCCGGTGTTTTTTGGTTGCGGACACACCACTCCGGGCGCGCCCTCGCCTGAACCCCTATGAGCGCTCCCGATTCCCTTCTCTCCACCAGCCTCTGCGGCATCCCCCTCCGCAACCCCATCCTGGCTGCCTCCGGTACCTTTGCCTATGGCGTCGAATTCGCCGGCATGGTGAACCTGGAGGCCCTGGGCGGCCTGGTCGTCAAAGGACTGTCCCGCGAGCCCATCGAGGGCAATCCGCCGCCCCGCGTGGTTGAATCTTCCGCCGGCATGATCAACTCCATCGGCCTCCAGAACATCGGCGTGCGGGCCTTCGTCAAGGACAAGCTTCCCCAATTGGCCAGGATCGATACCGCCGTCTTCGCCAACGTCTTCGGCTACGAAATCGCCGACTACTGCGAAACGATTCGGGTGCTCGAAGACCACCACGGCCTGGCCGGCTACGAGCTCAACGTCTCCTGCCCCAATACCAGCCACGGCGGCATGTTTTTCTCCAGCGATCCCAGCCTGCTGGCCGAGGTGGTCCAGGCGGCGAGACGGGTGGCGCACCGGCCTCTGATCGTCAAGCTGTCTCCCAATGTGGCCGCCATCGAACCACTGGCTCGCGCCGCCGAACAGCACGGCGCCGACGCTCTCTCGCTGGTCAACACCTTCCTGTCCCTTTCGGTCGACGCCCGCACCCGCCGGCCCCGCATCGGAGCCGGTTTCGGCGGTCTTTCCGGCCCCGCTATCAAGCCTTTAGCCCTCCGCCTGGTTTACCTGGCCGCTAACGCCGTCAAGATTCCCGTGGTCGGTTTGGGCGGCATCGCCTCGGGAGAAGATGCCGCCGAATTCCTGGTCGCGGGCGCTACCGCCGTCGAGGTTGGTACCGCATCCTTCTGGAATCCCGCCGCAACCGTCGCCATTGCCCGCCAATTAGGCGCATTTTGTCGCCGCGAAAGACTCCGTAGCGTAACTGAATTGGTCGGTTCTTTACAGTTCCGTCAGGGATTGTAAATCTATGTAAGAATCCTCGTAAGTATTGCAAGTAATTGAGTTAAGATCCATTAACAATCCACACAATAAAAAACTTCGATTTGGTTTGAAATCCCATCTGACGTATCATGAATTTAGAAACGGCAAACGTCCCGGACGCCGATTGCAGGTTCTACAAAAAACCGCAAGGAATGACAAAACCTATGAAGAAATCGCTGCTTTTGATTGGATTAGTGTCTCTTTCGAGCCTCAGCTTCGCCGGAACGAAAATCTACGAGTTGACTCTGGTTTCAACCTCCCAGGTGGGCACGGCGCAACTGCCGGCTGGCAACTACAGACTGAAGCTCGATGGCAGCACGGCCATCTTCACCAACGCGCGCACCGATAAGTCGGTGTCGACCGCCGTGAAGTTGGAAACCAATGCCAAGAAATTCTCCAACACAATAGTGGATTCGATTAAGGACGGCGCTGCGGACCGTGTCGAGTCGATCAAGTTAGGCGGCTCCACGACCCAGCTCGACTTCAGCTACTAACTTACAAGTTCTCGAGCGCGGACACGCGCGGCAGGCGTTCGCTGGCCGCCGCGTGTGCCCGCGGTTTATTTCTGCTTTTCCTCCAGCATTACCTTCAGTCCGGCAATTTCGCGCTTCAGTCTTTTCTCCCTCCCCACCAGCAGCAAAACATAGACCACCACAATCGCCCAAGCCACGATCATGGCGGCGCTCAGAAATCGGTAGCCGTGCTGTAGCCGGGCGATCTCGCGCGCAACATCGTCGGAAGTAAGTTGAGCAAACAGGTATGGCATAAGTATTTCGAAAGTAACTTAGCATCCGGCGATCAGCTCTCAGCTAAACCGAAAGAGCTGATCGCCGACCGCTGATCGCTGAACGCTTTCTTCAAAACGCGTGCGCCATGCGCCGCATCGCGTCCAGTTCCCGCTGCGCGTCCTCCTGCCGTAAACGAACCATGGTCAGAACCGCGCCTAGCAGAACCATGGCAGCCATGTTCCACAGAAACACCCCGAGCCACTCGGCCGGAAAACTGCCACCGCCCCAGAAAACCGGCTGCGGGTGCTGGGTCCGCCACCATTTGATCGAGAAAATCACGATTGGCACGTCGATAAACGCCAAAATAGAAAATACCGCGGCGAAAGTGGCCCGCTGCGTCGGCTCCTCGATCGCCCGGCGCAGCATCATGTAGCCGGCGTAAAGCAGCCAACACACCAACGCCGACGTCAGCCGCGCGTCCCACGCCCACCATACGCCCCAGGCGACTCGGCCCCAGATCGACCCGGTCACAAGATTTCCCGCCAGCAGCACCAATCCCACTTCGGTCGCCGAAACCGCCAGCGCGTCGTAACGAAAGTTTCTCGTCGCCAGGAAAAGCACGCTCGCGACCAGCGCGACGAACGAGCCCAGCATCGCCGCAATCGCCATCGGCACATGAAAGAAAATGATTTTGAAGATGATTCCCTGACTCGCTTCTTCCGGCAGCCCCGCAATCACGTAAATATCGCGGGCAAAAATGACGATTGCCGCCGCGCCCGCCAAGTAAACAATCTTGTCGCGCATCGCGCCCTCTTCCTTTCCAGCCAGATCCAAATATATCGCACCGCGGCCGCCCGGAGCCGGCCGCCCTTCGTTGACTTCCCAACTTTCAACGTGCTAAAGGTTAGCGGTTGCCCGAGCCAACGCCGTGAGCCATCCACTAAAACCCGTCCTCGACGGTCGCGAGACAGTCGACCCGAACCTGGTGCCCAGACGCATCCTCCATACCGGTGCGCAGATGCCGGCCATCGGACTGGGTACCTTCGGTTCCGACCACGTTAGCGCCGAACAGGTAGCCGAAGCCGTCAACGCCGCGGCCGCCATCGGTTACCGTCACTTCGATTGCGCTTCCGTCTACGGTAACGAAGCCCGTATCGGGGAATCCTTCCGCCAGATCATGGCCAGCGGCATCGGGCGCCGCGAATTGTGGGTCGCCTCTAAGCTATGGAACGACAAGCACGCCGAATCCGACGTCGTTCCCGCCTGCCGCCAATCGCTCCAGCACCTGGGCCTCGACTATCTGGACATGTACCTGGTCCACTGGCCCTTTCCCAATTTCCATCCGCCCGGCTGCGACGTTTCCTCGCGCAGCCCCAATGCCCGCCCGTATGTCCATCAGGAGTTCATAAAAACCTGGCGGCAAATGGAAAAGCTGGTGGAGTTGGGGCTCACCCGCCACATCGGCACTTCCAACATGACCATCCCCAAGCTGGAACTGCTGCTCGGCGACGCCCGCATCCGGCCGGCCGTTAACGAAATGGAGTTGCACCCCCACTTCCAGCAGCCCGAACTGTTCGACTATGTTCGCCGCCACGGCATAGAACCGGTGGGCTTTTGCCCGGTCGGCTCGCCCGGCCGTCCCGACCGCGATCGCACCCCACAGGATACCGTCGATACCGCGGACCCGGTCATCGTGCGCATTGCCCGGCGTCTCGGCGTGCACCCGGCGGTAATCTGTGTCAAATGGGCGGTTCAGCGCGGCCAGACGCCGATTCCCTTTTCCGTCAATCCCAATAACTTCCTCGCCAACCTGCGGGGGGTGGTGAGCCAGCCGCTCACCATCGGCGACATGCGCGACATCGGCGCCATCGACCGCAATTGCCGCCTTATCAAAGGCCAGGTATTCCTCTGGAAGGCGGAGCAATCGTGGGAAGCCCTGTGGGACCTCAATGGAGCGATCGAGTCATGAGTTCAGCCGCCGTGATGCTGGGCGCCTACCTGCCCGGCGATAGCACCACCCAGCTCAAGCAGGTGCCCGTTCCCGCGCCCGGCCATGGTGAAGTGCTCCTCCGCATGAAGGCCTCCACCATCTGCGGCTCCGACATCCGCTGCATTTACCACCAGCACCTGGGTAAGGGCCCGGAAGGCTACCAGGGAGTGGTCGCCGGCCATGAACCCTCCGGCGAGATCGTCCGCGCCGGCCCCGGCTGCCGCCGCTTCGGGGTGGGCGATCGCGTCATCGTCTATCACATTTCCGGCTGCGGCCTCTGCAACGATTGCCGGCGCGGTTACATGATCTCCTGCACCAGCGCCCGCTACCGGCGCGCCTACGGCTGGCAGCGCGATGGCGGCATGGCCGACTTTCTGCTGGCCGAAGAGAAGGACCTCATCTGGCTCCCGCCCGAGCTCAGCTTCACCGACGGCGCCCAGGTGGCTTGCGGCTTTGGCACCGTCTACGAGGGACTGGAAAAGATCGGCATCGGCGGCAACGACGCCGTGCTGATTACCGGACTCGGCCCCGTCGGCCTGGCCACCGGCGCTCTCTGCCGCAAGTTGGGGGCACGCAAAATCATCGGCATCGACGTGGTGATGGAGCGCATCAACCTGGCCCGCGACCTCGGCCTTTGCGACGAGGTCCTTCTCAGCGGCCCCGACAACGTCGCCGACGTCCTCCGCTTGACCGGCGGCGCCGGCGTCGAACGCGCCGTGGATTGCTCCGCCCACGATGGCGCCCGCGCCACCGCCATTCGCGCCACTCGCAAATGGGGCCGTATAGTCTTTCTGGGCGAAGGCGGCCGCGTCGAGTTCAACCCCTCGCCCGACATCATCCACGACCAGAAAACCATCTTCGGCTCCTGGGTAACCTCCACCTGGCGCATGGAAGAACTCGTCGAACGCCTGGTGGCGTGGAAACTCCACCCGGCCGATCTGGTGACCAACCGCTTCCCGCTCGATCGCGTCTCGGAAGCCTATACCCTGATGGCCGGCGGGAAGTGCGGCAAAGTGGCCGTCTGTTTCGACGAAGAACTGACCTAGCACCATGACCGGGAGATCCGGTGCCAATCAGCAACCGCTTGCTGACGCGCGCGGCTCGGTTACGAGCCACGACCGTAAGGGAGTGGTTTCACGCTAGCGCACAAAATCATGCGGTCAGAGACCTAGAGCCCGAACGGCGATAGATAGTAGCCCATGGCGTGAGCCGTGGGTGCCGTCTTTATCCCAGTGACTTGATCTCCGCGTCCAGCCGCACCAGAGTTTGGTCCAGGGCGGCGGCGCCGTTCGCGCACACCCGGTTTCGGCCCGTGCGCTTGGCCTCGTACAGCGCTTCGTCGGCGCCGTGGATCAACCCCGGCGCATCGCCGGCTCCCGATGCGGACCAGGCGCAAACACCCGTGCTGCAGGTCACTTCCACCAATTTGTCCCCTGCCGCTACCTCCGCGCCTTCAATCGTCTGCCGGATTCGCTCCGCTTGCACCATCCCGCCGGCCAGGTCGGTCGCCGGCAACACCACTAGGAATTCCTCTCCGCCATAACGCCCGACCGTGTCGTACCGCCGGATAGCCGACCGGATATGGTGCGCCACATCCCGTAGTACCGCGTCGCCCGCCTGGTGCCCGTGCGTGTCGTTCACCAGCTTGAAGTGGTCCACGTCGATCATGAGCATCGCCAGCGGATGCCCCTCGCGCTTCGCCCGCACCAGCTCCTTATCCAGCGTCTCCAGAATCGACGCCCGGTTCCACAGCCCGGTCAGGCTGTCGTGGGTGGCTTGCACCCGCAACTCCTCGCGCGCATCCAGCAATTCCCGCTGTAATTCCAAAATCCTCCATCCGGCCCGCATCCTTACCCGCAACTCCTGCGGGTGGAACGGCTTGGTTAGGTAATCGTCCGCGCCCGCATCCATTCCGTGTACCAGATCCTGCGATTCGGTTCGCGCCGTCAGAAGCACTATGTAAATGTATGGCTCCCGTGCCGCCGCGCGGACCCTTCGGCAAACCTCCACCCCATCGATGCCCGGCATCATCCAATCCATGACCGCCAGCCGCGGCGGATCGGCCGATTCCAGGACGCTGCATGCCGATATCCCATCGGATACCTCCACCGCCTGGTATCCCCATTTCCCGAGCATGGTCCGCAACATGCACCGGAAAACGGGATTGTCGTCGGCAACTAGCACCTGCAACCCCGCGCCGTCCGGCTGGCTCGTACCCAAGCTGCTGCCCTCCCAAAACCTTATCGGCAGAATTTGTCGGATCCTTGATGCCGGGGTTTTCGTGGGACAGGCCTCCTGGCCTGTCAAGCCTCGGGTGCTTAACCGGGCGGCTCGGTAAGTGATTGAAAACACGCGGCGCCTGTAACCGAGCCGCGACCGCCAGGGAGCGGTTGTACGCACCTGAACTGCCGAATCCCCCAAATCGGTCCCTCAAGCCTCGGCCCCTCCCCGCCCCCGCGCCGCCCCGAAAGTTGTGGGACAATTGCGAATTAAATCCAAGGAATTCAAAGTGCCTGAAACCCCTTCCCGCCGCGCCGTCCTGGTTTCCGCCGCCTCGGCCGGCGCTGCCCTTCTTGCCCATGCCGCGCCGGCCCCTCCCGACCAGCACACCACCCGTCCCAAGCTCAAGGTGGCCATTTTCTCCAAGCACCTCCAGTTCGTCCAGGGTGAAGACCTCGCCCAAGCCGCCGCCAGCCTGGGCTTCGATGCCGTCGATATCACCGTCCGCAAGGGCGGCCACGTGGACCCGGTCCGCGTCCGCCAGGATCTGCCCCCGCTCGTCGCCATCCTCCGCCGCCATGCTCTCGATGTGCCCATGATCACCACCGATATCGTGGATGCCGATACCCCCCACGCCGAAGACGTCCTGGCCACCATGGCCGACCTCGGCATCCATCGCTACCGCTGGGGCGGTCTCACCTACGCGCCCGGCCAGCCCTACCCCGCCCAGCTCGATCGCATGAAGCCGCGCATTGCCCGCCTCGCCGCTCTCAACTCCCGCTACCGGGCCTGCGCCATGTATCACACTCATTCCGGCAGGAACCTGGTGGGCGCTTCCATCTGGGATCTTTATATATTGCTCAAGGATTACGACCCCGCCGCCGTCGCCGTCAATTTCGATATTGGCCACGCCGTGATCGAGGGCGGTCTCGGCGGCTGGATCAACTCCTTCCGCATCACCGGCCCACGCCTCCGCGGCATTGCCGTCAAAGACTTCGTCTGGGCCCAGGAACCTGGCCACAACTGGAATCCGCAATGGGTACCTCTGGGCCAGGGCATGGTCCCGTTTGCCGAGTTCTTCGCGATGGTGGCCGCGGCGAATTTCGACGGCCCCGTCCAGGTTCACTTCGAATATCCCCTCAGCGAGCAGCCGGAGGAAGTCTACCCAGCCATGAAACGCGACCTCGCCCAGCTCCGCCGCTATCTCGCCCAGGCTAAGCTCTGAAAATGCGGCGCCGCGAATTCCTCGCCTTGCCCGCCGTTCTGGCCGCCCCGCTAGCCACCGACGCGCGCGTTACCGAAATCCAAATCGCCTTTGAGGATTATCGCTACAGGGCGCCCTACAAATTCGGCGGTAAGGAGGTGGATCGCGTCACCCTCCTTAACGTACACTGCCGCCTCGAAACCAGGGCCGGCAAATCCGCCGCCGGTTTCGCCTCCATGCCCCTCGGCAACGTCTGGTCCTTTCCCGCTCCGGACATCTCCTACGGCGATACCCTGGCCGCCATGCAATCGCTGGCCGGCAAGATCGCCCGCATCACCCTCGGCTACCGCGAGTACGGCCATCCGCTCGACTTCAACCTCGCCCTGGAGCCCGAATACCTGAAAGCCGCCGCCGATGCCACCCGCGAGCTCCGCCTGCCGCGGCCCATCCCCAAGCTCTGTACCCTGGTCACGGCGAGCCCTTTCGATGCCGCTCTCCACGACGCCTTCGGCCGCCTCCACGGCCGCAACAGCTTTCGCGTCTGCGGCCGCGAGTTCGTACGCTTCGACCTGGCCCACTACCTCAATCGCGAATTTCGCGGCGAATTCCTGGACAATTACCTCCTGCCCAGCCCCACCCCGCGCATCCTCATGTATCATTCCGTAGGCGCGTCCGACCCCCTCACCGCGGCCGACCGAAGCCGTCCCATCGGCGACGGCTTGCCCGAAACCCTGGAAGATTGGATTCCCTACAACGGCGTTCGCGCCATCAAGATCAAGCTCAACGGCAACGACCTCGCCTGGGACGTGGACCGCGTGGCCGCCATCGACCGCGCCGCCGCCGCCGCCGAAGCCCGCCGCGGCCTCTCCGGCTGGCTCTATTCCCTCGATTTCAACGAGCGTTGCCCCAACGTCCAGTACCTGCTCGATTTCGAGCGCGGCCTCAAAGCCAAAGCCCCGGCTGCTTTCGGCCGTGTCCAGTACATCGAGCAGCCCACCGCCCGCGACCTGGCCTCCGACCGCCAGAACACTATGTTCGAAGCCGCCCGGCTCAAGCCCATCGTCATCGATGAATCCCTCACCGGCCTGGATGCCCTTCTACTCGCCCGCGAGATGGGCTACACCGGCGTCGCCCTCAAGGCCTGCAAAGGCCAGTCCCAAACCGTGCTGCTGGCCGCCGCCGCGCAAAAGTACAAAATGTTCCGCTGCGTCCAGGACCTCACCTGCCCCGGCGCTGCCCTGGTCGATTCCGCCGGCATTGCCGCCCACATCCCCGGCGTTACCGCTCTCGAAGCCAACGCCCGCGAATACGTTCCCGCCGCCAATCGCGGGTGGGAAAAGAAATTTCCCGGCATTTTCCAGGTCAAAGACGGCTACCTCTACACCACCGCCCTCGACGGCCCCGGTTTGTGCACCAGCTAATGTAGCCACCGTGGCGCAGGCATTCGTGCCCCTGCATTTCGCGCCCTGAAAGGAAAATAAGGTGACCCAATTTTTGTGGGGCAGGTTGTCCAACCTGCGGACCGATTGTCAATCGGTCCCGCCGGGCGTCAGCCCGGCCGTGCGCTGGCCGGTACGAAACTTGGGTCAACCTAAATTTCCCCGAATTCAGGAGTTCGGAGATTCGTCTCGACACTTCTTCCGGGCTGCGACACAGTGTCGGAGGCAGACGTCGGCATGACTGCCTGCGCCACGACACGGCACCATAGCCTCTGTGAGAAATGCCGGTCAGATCCGGCTTCGCCGGGTGCTACTCTCGACTGCGTGGAGCGCTTCCAAACTAACGCCTGGCCGCGGAGTTTTCCATGGAGGTCCCATGCCGCCCCTCTCCTATTAGGCCTTTCCTTTTTTGCCGTGAATGAGGCGCCGGTTCTGCGCGGGTACCTGGCGCCCCCTCCCGGGTACGTCGCAGGCTTCATTCCACAGAACCTGGATTGTTTTCAGTACCAAACCTGGGTCAGCGCCTACCGCCGCGCCAATGTCTGGCTGCTTCCCGACTACCATGCTCCTTGGGTGACCGAACCAGCCCTGTCGAATCCATACTTCTGGTTCATCGGCCGGACGAGTGCAATACTCGGGATCGATCCTCTCTGGATCTATCATTTTCTTTATCTGGCCCTCCACATCGCCGCTGGGTACGCGCTGTTCTTCGCCTTGCGCGGATTTACCGACTCGCGGCTCGAAGCGCGGCTGGCGCTCCTGGTTTCCTTCTGCTCGGTCCCCATCGCGTCGGTGCTGGCGATTGCGACCTTTCCGCTCGCCAAATCCGGTCCCTTGCACGATCTTCTCTGGTTTGCCACCAGGGTCCACGGCCGCTATAACTCCGACTCCTTTTTCAATGGCATTTCGGGAAGCCCACTGCTGCTGTTCGGCACCGTCTCAATCCTCCTGTGCATGGGCCTGCTGGCGGGCCATCTCCGAACGAACTCGCCAAAGTACCTATGGTGGGCCGGCCTGGTTGGCGCCGTCGGCGCGTTTCTCCACCCCTTCGAGATTTTCATTATTGTGGGAGCCGGCGGGCTGGCGCTTCTGATGCGCAGGGATCGGCCCTTGGCTCAGTCGATCGCAGAAGTGGCGCGCTTCGTTCTTCCGGGCCTGGCCGGCCTGGCGCCACACCTGTACGCGCCTCTCCACCACGCCTGGATCAGAGAGGCCGCCGTGCAGAGCCACTGGATACCGTTTTCGCCACCCATGCTCCTGGCGTTGCTCGGCCTTCCCACCCTGTTCTGTCTCATATCCTATGCGATGCCACTCGGGAAGCGATCCGTCACCGATCCTCTACTCCATTGCTGGTTCATCGGGGTGCTGGTGGCTTTTTACATTCCCTGGGTGCCCTGGGCTCACCATCTGCTCGACGGTTTCTTTTATGCGGCCGCCATACTGCTGGTACGCCAGGCGGCCCGTTCCCATGTCCTGCGGCGCCTTTGGGTCGAGCGCCGGCTTCTTGTCAGCCTCTCGATTGGAGCCTGGGTTACCCTCTCCCTGGCGGCGCACGGAGTTTCTTTGGCGGATGCTTTAGCGGGCGCCAATGTGCCGGGCGGCACGGCAGTGGTGTCGACCACCGACCGCGATGTCCTGACCTGGCTTCGGGAGCACGCCGCCGATAGCGACTTGGTTCTCTCGCCCAAAGCCAGCGCCGGATTGTTCGCGATGGTGCCCATGCACAGTTTTGCCAGCCACTGGCTGTTCAGCCTCACCTACGACGAGCAGATACGCCTGTCGGATGGGTTTTACAGTGGGGCGCTGGACCCGAGCGCGGCGAACGCTCTACTCACCGGCTATGGCGTCAGGTACGCGGTAGTACCGAACGGATCTCCCGCCGCGCGCTATTTCTCTGGTCCAGCCAAGACCGTCCGAATCGGATCGGATACGATTTATTCGATACCGAACGCCGCCATGCGACCCTTCACTCCCCTTCATCGATAGTGGTACCGAATCCCCAGCTACGGAGCCGCTCCGAGGCACCATGCACAAAGGCGTGGCCATGGCCGTACCGAGAACGCTCGAAAGGCGCACAAAAATGCACAAAGACGTGGAGCGGACCCTCGGTCTGCCACGCCGGGACTCATCCCGGCGCCCTTGGTTGCGGCGACGCTGCGCTGCGGGGCAGCCAATCATGGCTGCAGCCGCCTTTCAGGCGGCTCTTTCCTTCGCGCAGCTGCCCACCTATTTCGTGGAGGCTCCCCCGGTAAGGCCCGGCCGGTTTCGTTGCGGAAGATTGGTGAACTTTCGAATTTTACTTACCCAATTCGCTTCAACGGGTTACAAGCAACCTGCCCGCCCTTTTCGATCTGGGGGAAATTCGTCCCGGGAAACCGCTCCCTCGCGGTCGCGGCTCGGTAAGTGACTGAAAACACGTGGCACTCGTAACCGAGCTGCGACCGCGAGGGAGCGGTTTTCGCGCCTAAACTGTGAAATCCCCAGATCGGTTAAGCACGCGCCACGCCCCAACCTATGGTCACGCTGCACAAGAATGCACAAAAGTGACCAACTCAAGCCGGCCCATCGGCTCGGCCGCCGTTGGCTATTCGTTGGCCATTTTCGGAACAGCAACCGCCGGCAATGCGTTATTTAGGTAGAGATCTCGATATGGTGAAGCTCTTGCTCTGGTGTATCTTGGCGGTGCTGTGCTGGCCGTTGGCGCTGGTCGCGCTGGTGCTCTATCCGTTGATTTGGTTACTGTTGCTGCCGTTTCGGCTGGTGGGAATCGCCGTCGAAGGGGCGCTGGGACTGGTAGTGGCGTTAATCACCCTGCCACTTCGAATGCTGCGCGCAATCGTATAGGCCGACAGGGAGCCGGAGACTAAACGTGCAGACGGAGATCCGCCCCGGCGTGGCTGAGCTGCGGTTGCGGCTGGCGGCCCATGGTGCGGAATTCGTAACGCTCGATGGCCACGGCGGCGCCTTTCTCGTTGCTACGAACGACGCAGCCGTAAATCATGAGCTTCATGGCGCAGGAGTCGTTGAGCAGGACTGGCCACGTCATAGACAGTTCAATGGGCATGCCGGTGGCAAGCATGCTATCCGTGGTGAACCAAACTCCGCCACTGGAAATATTGAGCGTACGACCCGTGCCGGTTTCGGCGATCCGCTGGCCGTACAGCATCTTGTACCGCACTTCCTGTTCGATCTGGAAGCGGCGTTTCACTCGCCGCTCACGCTCGCCGTTGGTCATTGACCGCTCATCCTGTATTTCGATCACGGGCGTCACCTGTTTGCAAGATACCTTGCCGGAGCCGAATCCCTCAATATGTCTTTGGTTAGGCAGGTTTTCCGTACTGGCCCAGTACCGTGGTTCCAGCGGCAATTGCATAAGTTACATGTTTGTAATAACTTACGCGTGGGATGGCGGTTAATGGGGACGGCCGGCAACGGGTCGTTTTCCGGGGGGAAAATATTTTGCAAAAATTACTGGACAACAAGGTCTTAAATTGCTAATATTAAATCAACACAGACAGCATCCCTGGCGGCGAGTCCCCTCCCGCCGCCAACCCCTCTGAGTGCAAGAGCCCCGAGTGATCCACTCGGGGCTTTTTCTTTTTTCAAAGCTATCAGCGTTCAGCACTCAGCTTTCGAACTGCCTTGCGCGGTCGCGTTAGCCGACCGCTGATTGCTACTCAGAACAGCCGATCCTGCGTCCGCAGCGTCCCGAAAGTCCCAATGTTTGCAATCGAAAAGGCGAACATGAACTGGGTTTCGTCGCGTATCCCATAGTGTAAGCGGCGCTCCTCCACGCTGAATCCGCAGCAATCGGTGTTGTAGGTGACCTGAAAGCTGGACGCCAGCGTGTAGCCGAAATGGATGTCGTACACTTCGCTATACGCCCCACTCCATCCGCGATGCTGCTGATTGCCGAATCCTACCCGGAAATTGGGCTGGTTGGCCAGACCCGTAGGCGGCAACAGAATGGGGTTGACATGCAGATAGCCATCGCCCGCCGAGAGAAAGAAGTTTTTCCAGCGGTAGTCCCCCTGAATGTATTCATCCACGATGCGGTGATAGGTGGTGTCGTACTCCGCTTGCCAGTTCACCGACAACCCCGGTATCGGCGTCGCGCGCAGGTTTGAGACGATGGGCGAATACTTGCGAGGCCCCACCAGGAAGGCGTAGCCGGTCAAATCCTCGGTAGCCGCATAAACATTCGGCTGGCCGGAGAGCACCGCGCCGCCGAAAGTCGGGTCGAAGTAGCGCTTGGCCGCCAGTTCCCAGGAAAGAATCTCCTGCGTATCGTTGCCGCGTTTGGCGTAGAGCCGGTTGGTGATCGAAGCCTCGACTTCGTTGGTATTGGCCAGGATGTCGGTCTGGTCGAACCGAAGGGCCCGGTAAAACTGGCCGTCGATGCCGGTCACGTACTTGTAAGTCAGGCGCGGCTCGACAACGTGCTTCAGCTTGTCGCCGAAGATCGTTCTGCGGTTGAAAACCCGTTCGATGGAGGGCAGCAGCACATCCATCGAAAAATCCCGCTCGCTGCGCATCAGGCTGGTGCTGACGGCCTGGAAGATCACCGGGTCGGTCGGCGTGCTCAGTGGCGAGATCACCTGGCTGCCGCCGTAATAGGTTTCGTCCAAGCCGATGCTGGGGACGAAATCCATGTGCCAGAAATGCGCCGCCGTGGTGAGGTGCGGGGCAAAGTCGAGCCGGGGCGTGAACTGGCGGGTGGTGAAATCCTCGAGCAAGCTATAGTTGACGATGTTGCCGCTCGAATTGAGGTTCGAATTCAGGATCGGCTCGGACCGGTAGAGCAGGCCGGCCGCGGAGTAAAACGAGAGCCAGATCGGCAGGTTCTGAAACAGCGGACGGTCGGCGGAGGAAAAGCTGGCCTCGGGCAGTTTGTGGATCAGGATCGCGTTGCGTTCGTTCACCGTGCTGCCGTCAGCCTGGAGCACCGGCACTTCGTCACTCTGGAAATTCTCGAGCCGGCTCAGCGCGATGTCGAAGACGTAGCCATCCCAGCGTTTGTCGACAAACCCCACCGCGTGAATTTCCGAGCTGACCGCTTCGTTATACGACCCCGACCAATACTGGCGAAAATCGAAGGAGCTGATGTAGTTGACGAATCCGTTGGCGGTCCAGCCCTTGCCCAGCTCGCTGTGGGCCACCAGGTTGAGACTGAAGCCGGGATACTTGGCGGCCGGAGGCTTGCCCACAACTCCCCCTTCGTCCTGCACGCCGTAGAAAATCAGGTTGAAATCGCTGCCTGGCCGCGGCTTGCCTCGGAAGTTCACGTTGTGGCCGAACGCGTTGGTGTTGTAGTCCTGAAACAGGTAGGTGAGGTCGTAACTGCGGTTGATGGCCCAAAAGTAGCCCAGCCCCACCATGAAACCGCGCTGCGAACGGGGGACCAGGTTGGGAATCAGAAAACCGCTGTGCCGCGGCTGCTTTTCGAGCGAGTGATAAAAATAGGGCGTGTAGAAAATCGGAATCGAGTGAAGCAGGAAGGTGCTGTCATAGGCGATGGCGCGGTCTCCGGGGATGATATCGAACTTGGGACCGTTCATCCGCCACCACGGTTTGGGCATCTTGCAGTTGGTAATCCAGCCGTTATAAAGGATGTATTTGGCGCCCAGCCGTTCGGCCCATTCGCCTTCGAAATGAAACGGGCTATTGCCGCTCAAAATGCCCCGCCGCACCACGATCCGCGGCATGGCCTCGCCGCGTACGTCCCAAAACTTCCCGCGCTCGTTCTCGGTGTCGTATTCCAGGCTGTCGCACCAGATCTGCTCGTTCTTGGCAAACCCGTGATAGTAAACGCTTCCGGTGGCGCGGACCAGCTTGGTGTCTTCGTTGTATTCGATTTCGTCGGCACGCAGCAGCAAGGTGTTGTCTTCCATTTCCGCATGTCCGCGCAAGATCTTGACCGGCCCGTTGCTATCCATTTGAATGGCATGCATCACCCACATGCCGCGGGACAGCGTGCTGGGGGCGGGTAGGGGAGCGGCGGTAACCTGCTGCTGGGGAACGGCCGTAACCTGGCCGGCATCCGCGGCGCGCACGAGAACGGGTGGGGTCTGAGCCGGCATTAGTTGAGTTAAACTCAGCAATCCCAACACGCCAGCCAATAAAATATATGTAAAACTAGAAGATTCTTGCTGACAAAAATCTGCCGATATGTTAAGAGAAAGAAGGTGGGTTTGCGGAGAGGGCCCCAAGCCGCAACGGTAACATGATTTGTCGGCCTGAAGCGGGTGCTTACGCACAAAACCGAGGGATATGACCTGCATCTATTGTGGTGCCCATAATATGGACGACAACCGGCGCTGTGAACGCTGCGGCCGTAAGCCCGGCGACACGCTTTCCGGTCAGGCCTCGCAACTGCGGACCGAAGGAGCGCTGGCGGCGGTGGCCGTGCCCCAGGCGGTCGCAACCCAACCCGCCGAGCATCGCAACCTTTCCCGCGCCGTGCAGGGCCTGTTGTTTCCCAAGAGGCCCGATTCCAAGGTGATTCCTTTCGACTCCTATTTCGCCGCAGCCATGGGCAAGCCTGTCCGGCAGCCTCGCGCCAGCACCGGTACGCAGGAAGCGCCTCGCAAGCCGGCGCGCCCGCCCGCCCGCCGAACGACGGAGAAGCAGGCGTGGCTGAACCCCGAATGGGCTCCCGCGAAAGAACTGCCGCCGCGAACTTTGACCACCACGGTGGAGGCCAAGATTTATTGCGACGTGCCGGTGGCCGCCAGGGTACACCGTGCCGTATCGGCCGCGCTCGATTGGAGCATGGTTTTACTGGGCTACGCTCTACTGCTGACCGCTTATGGCCTGCTCGGTGGCGGGTTTCAGATCAACCGGCTGAACACAACGGTGTTCGCCGGTATGCTGGGCGTGGTGGCCTTCACCTATGGCTTTCTGTTTGCGCTGGCCGGCAAGGAAACTCCCGGCATGAACTGGACCCACTTGCGCCTGACCACGTTTGAAGGTTTCCGCCCTAGTCTGCGGCAGCGGATCTATCGCTTCCTGGGCTCGTGCCTCAGCCTGTCGACGGTGTTTGGCATGGCGTGGCCGTTGTGCGACGAAGAGAGCCTGAGCGTGCCCGACCACATCTCGCGCACCTTCCCCACGGCCGCCATAAATGCCGCCGTCTTCCGCCAGGGATAACGGCGCTTCTCTTATCTCACTTCTTCCGGATGTAGATTTTCGGCGAAGAAATCGTCCACCCTCCGCCAGGCGTCGCGCAGCACGTGCGCCCGCGTGAAGTAATGAAACTCGCCAGGGTAAACCATGAAGGTGACCAGGTCGCCCTTGCCCAGCTTCAACACCTGGTCGATCAGCCGCACGGATTCCAGGTATGGCACGTTCACGTCGGCCGTGCCGTGCAGCACCAGCAGCGGGTGTGCCAGCCGGTCGACATGCGAAATGGGCGAAGCGTTCGCGTATACTTGCGGGTTCTGTTCCGGAGTGCCGATGCGGCTTGCCGTCCACGCCCCATGATACGGGTCGCTGTAGTACATCGCGTAGTCCACCACTCCAGCCACATCTACCCCCGCGCGAAACAAGTTCGGTTGGTCCGTCATCGCGATCAAGGTGAAGAACCCGCCGTAACTCAGCCCCCAGACGCCGATCCGTTCCGGGTCCACGTAGGGAAGAGCCTTCAGATAATTGGCGGACATCCAGGCATCCTTGGCGTCCTTGCCGCCGACGTCCATGTAAACCCCGTTTCGCCAGGCGCGGCCGTAGCCGATGCTGCCGCGATAATCCGGCGCGAACACCACATATCCCTTCTGCAGCAAATACTGGTGAAAGCTGTAGTACACGGCATAATTCCGTTGCACGTGCCAGCCGTCGTAGTTCTGGTTGATGCCGTCGCCGTGGAACCAGACAATGGCGGCGTGCTTTTTGGTTCGATCGAGGTTCCTGGGGACGAACAGCCACCCCGGCACGGGCTGGCCGTCCGGTCCCGGAAAGTGAACATACTCCGGCTCGACCAGGGCCTCGCGGTGGATGCCAGCGGGCATGGAATCGGACAGCCGCACCGGCGTGGCTGCCGGCCTCGCGCCAACAGCGAACAGGTCGGCTGAGTTTTGCCAGTCGGTGTGCTGGTACGCCAGTCGGCTATCGTCGGGCGACCACACCGGCGCCGTGTCGGTGCCGCGGCCGGCGGTGAGATAAGTGACCGCGGCGTGCGCCGGTCCATCGCTGAGGTCGGCCACGCCCAGGCGGCGATCGCCAGGCTTGTCCGGCTCGTTCGCGTCGAACGCGATTTTCCTGCTGTCGTGCGACCACGCCGGCCGCCACGCTTCGTACCGGCCCCTGGTAATCTGTATCGCTTCGCCGCCCGCGGCGGCCACCACGTAAAGCTGATCCCAGCCGTCGCGGTCGCTCAGAAACGCTACCCACTTGCCGTCGGGCGACGGTTGCCCGGCCGATCCGGCGTTGCCCGGAATGCTCCAGAACTGTTCTTCCACGTCCTCGTGGATAGCGTGTGACACGCCGCTCGCGATGTCCGCCACCAGGATCGTACGCCGCTTGAAATCGTCCGACTCCCGTTCGAAAACCAGCTGAGAATTGCCAGCCCAGCGCGCTCCTCCGAAGCCCGCCCGAACGTTGAGAGGCACAGGCTTGCCGCCGCCGGATGGAACCACGAATAACTCCCCCGGCGTGCGCTCGGTAATCGTGTAGATAATCTTCGCTCCGGAATACTCCGGCGCCTCATTGTGAGGAATGGTGCGCGACCCGGCCGAGTAAGCCAAATGCGCTCCGTCGGGAGACCAGGCGAGCCCGCTGATACCGGATGCGTCGTGTACCAGGTGCGTTTCCGCGCCGCCGGCAAGCAAGCGTACATAAAGATCGTGGCCGGCCGCCCCGCTCGAGCGAACAAACGCCACGCGCGCACCGTCGGGCGACAACGCCATGTCGCTCTCCCGCTCCGGCGTAGTCCAAACCGGCTGGGCCTGCCCGCCCGTTGCGGAAACCTCCCAAAGATCGCCATTGCGAGGAAAGTAGAGAGACTTGCCATCGCGCTCCCAGAATGCGCCGGCGATCTGTCCTTCCGAAAACGACGTTACCGCCGCCGGTTTCACCTCTCGCCGGTCCGCGTCGGCAACATATAAGTTGCTCACTCCGGCCAAATCCCAGGTAAAGGCGATGCGACGCCCATCCGGCGACCAGATCGGGTCGGAAGGATGCCTGATTCCGATCAGGTTTTCAATGGTCAGGCCGGCTGTCTCCAGGATCGCCGGAGGGACCGCCCAAGCGGCGATTGCCAGGGTCGCACAGAGAAAAATTCGGCGATTCATGAGCGTCCTCTCGTCAAAAGCTGAATTTCATCCCGATTCTCGCCAGAAAGGGGTTGATGGTGGCGCTGGGGCGCAGATAGTTCGACCCGTAAGTGGTCACTTCCGAAACCACAGTCTGGCTGTTGGTGATGTTGAACAGGTCGAGCATCGGCTCTAAATGGTAGTGTTCCTTCCAGGTGAAGGTGCGCGCGACCCGCAGATCCAGCAGCTTCACGCTCGGCAGACGAATCATCCCGGCGGGCGCCAGCGCCACCGTCTCCGTTGTCTGCGCCAGTTCGGGACCCCGGAAGACTTCCGTGGGCCGGATGGGGTAGCCGGTCAAGTGCTGGAAATTGACGCTGGCGCGGAAACCAAACGGCAGGTTGTACGTACTGTCGGCTTTGAAAACGTACGTCGCATCCATATTCAAATAGTTGTTCTGCCGGTTTATGTTCAGGTTGGGGTCGTTGAAATCGTCGCTGAGGGCCTCGTCCGAGCTGCCCAATCCATAGGTTCCCTTCTCGCGCTGCGCGGTGAACCCGGCCAACAACATCCAATGCTGCGACATCCGCTTGGTTGCGGTAAGCTCGATCCCGTTATAAGCTTCCGTATCCAGAGCGGGAATGTTCGTGATCAAGTAATTCGTCTTTCCCACCAGGGAAGGCGACAAGCTATATAAGTTCATCGCCTGACCGGTGAGCGGGTTGGTAATCGGGTTACCGTTCAGGACCGTAATCGGCGTGTAATCGGAAGCCGAGTGGTCCAGGTTTTCCCGCCCAATTAAGTCGCTCTTGTGCCGATGGTAGTAAGATGCGCTCACTACCAGGTTCTGCCATATCAGCCTTTGGATACCCACGGTGGTCTCGGTGGAATACGGCCGCTTCAGATTCGGATCGAGATGGGTGACCACACCGCCGCTCTGAGCGATGAGGTTGGAAGGGCTGAGAAACCCGGTGGGGATTCCATTGGCGCCGATCGCTCCGTTCCAGGTGTACGTCTGTGAGTCGAGCCCGTTCGGATTAACGGCTTCGACCAGTTGCGTCCCCTCCATCAGATAGAACCGGCTATAACCGAAACGAAGCACCGTGTTCCCTTTGCCGGTCGGATCGTAAGCGGCGCCGAGCCGCGGAGAGAGATTGTTCCAATCGACCAGGTTGCCCGACGCTTGATAAGTCGTCACCGGGTAGATCTGGGGCCAGGTCGGATTCTGGCTGGTCGATTCCTGCGGATAATAAGAGGTGAACCGGTCGTAGCGTATGCCCAGATTGAGTGTCAGCCGCCGCTTGATGGTCCAGGCGTCCTGTAGGAAGATACTGGCGTCGTTGAAGTAAGTGTATTCGGAAAAGGGGGTGTTATATACCACCACGTCCAGCGGCACGCCGCTCGAGTACTGTTCGTGGATGCCGCCGGTCATCGAGTAAATGTACGGGTTGCTGTTCTTGCCGATTTCGAAGCCGAACTTGATATCGTGGCTGCCTCCCATTCCGCCCTTGAACCATGAGAACGTCGGAGCGAACTTCCGCACCCAGGCCGGGTTGACGCGGTCGTAGGGGGCCGCGCCGGATTCGGTGGAAAGCGTTACGTCCTGCACCGTAATCGCTCCCGCCGCGGTGGTAGGCTGATAAGCCAGCGGGAACACTTCCTTGTTGTAGCCGAAGCGGAAGTCCAGCAGCAGGTTGCTGGTAATCTGGCTGGTCCACAGGCCCTGCAGTATATAAGCCGGCTCAATCTGCAGCCAGCTTGCATTCTGGTTGACAAAGGCATAGGAGGTGTCGCGGCGAAAGAAGCGGTTCTCTTCGTTATAGAGCCACACGAAGCTGGCGCGGTTGCGGCCGTTGACTTGCCAATCGCTGCGGGTGGAAGTATTGGTCTGGTGGTTGGCGTCCACCGTGGGCTGCCCGTCCTGTTGGCGCACCGAAAGCACGTCTTCGCGCAGATCGTAGCGCCGGTAAGATTGGAAAAGCCACCATCGGTTCTTGATGATGGCGCCGCCCACGTCGCCCGACACGTCGCCATCGATCACGATCGGCGATCCGGGAGTGACCGCCGCGCCGTTGAACATCAGCGGCTGCGAACCTGCCTGCATCCCGGCCGTCGCGTAGTATGCCGCCACCTGGCCGTGCAGTTCGTTCGATCCCGACTTGGTCACCATGTTCATGTAGACTCCGCCGATCGGCACCGAAGCCGGGGCGTTGTCGGAAACCAGTTGGAATTCGTCGAACGAATCGTGATCGGTATAGAACTGCGTGTAACCGCCGTTGGAACCCGGCCAGTTCAGGTCCAGGCCGTTGAAACTGAACGACTGTTCGCCAGGCGTGCTCCCATGAACCTGCATGGTGGATTGCTGATAGCTTTGGTTGCCGCCCACGTCGAAGGTGCTGATAGCCGCGCCGGGCACCTGGGCCACGGTGGACCACGGATCCCGGCCGCTCGGTATGTTCTGTAACAGACTCTGGTCGAAGGTGGTCGACCCCTCCGTTCCCTTCACATCCACGGCCGGCGCTTCCGACGTCACGTTGACGACGTCCGTCGCGGCGCCTACTTCCAACTTCGCGTTGATAGTCGCCGTAAAGCCCGCCGTCAGCACGACCCCGCCTTCGGAGAAAAGCTTGAACCCGACCGCTTCCGCCGTGACCTCATAAGTCCCCGGCGGCAGCAGGTCGAAAAGATAGCTTCCATCGCTTTGCGCCAGCGTGCTTCGTGGGCTCATCAGGGCGCTTCCTTTGGCCGTCACCTTTGCGTTTGGAACGACCGCTCCGGACGCGTCCGTTATGGTCCCCGTAACTTTTCCCGTGATCGCGGCTTGCGCGAATGCGAACCGAGCCGCGCAGGTCAACAGCAGAACGGCAACTCCCAGTGGTTTGGGCATACCCCTCCTTCAAGATTCGAATGGAAGCAAGTTGCAATCGCGCGCGAACTTAGGCGCTGCTCCGCACCGTGGACGCGTGCCCGCCATCCACGCCAGGCGGAGCCGGTTCCTTGATGCCTGGAGACCTACAATGTCCCAGCTTGGATCTAGAAGCTTATAACGAGTTCTTTGAAATGAATTATAGATTGACCCTATTAGAAGTCAAGAAGAAACAAGCATTCGAACCGGCACTAAGTAAAAAAGCTAACAGTTTGTCGGCGTTCGGACCCCATTTTTAGGTTGCGCATTAGCTCCCTGTTTCGCAATTATGGTGACGTATTTGGCAACCGCTCCCTTTACGGTCGCGGCTCTGACCCGAGTTAGTGTACCTGGTGCGTGTAAAACCGCACGTTGCCCAGCTCCAGCCACGTTTCGCTTCCCGCCGGTCCGGACAGCTCAAACGCCAGCGCTCGCACCGCGCGCGGGTCCCAGGGTTTCCTGCCCTTGATTTCGGTGAAGGGCACTGCGAGCGTCTCCCATTCGCCGCTGGTGGAGAATGGGCGCTCGAAGCGATCGGCTCCTTCATCGCCGAGGCCGTAAAGCAGCAGCCGGAAGACCCCATGGCCGCGGACATCGAACGCCACGCCGCGATAGCCGCGGAGGTCGGCCGCATCCACCGCGCCGGGTGAGAGCGGCAATTCCACCCGCACAAAAGGATGCGGCCGCGGTGCCATGCGCGCCTCCACCATGAGGGCGTGATTGCCGGGAGCGCGCTCGACCGGTAGAAACATCAGGGTGGAGTGATCCACGCCCGCGTCGGTGCTGTCGACGCGCAGCGTGCCCAGCGAAGTGCGGCCATCGGCGGTTTCCATGTCGTCCACCAGCGTGGGAACCGGATGCGCGGGCACGGTGCTGAGCGAGGCGGACTGAATCTCGCCTTGTATTGCCTTCAGATCGAGTTGGGCGCCGCCCAGGAAGACACGGTGGGTCTTCTCGATATCCGCGATGTTCTCGTCGGGGCGGCCGGAGACCAG
This sequence comes from Bryobacterales bacterium, assembly GCA_003164035.1. GTDB lineage: Bacteria > Acidobacteriota > Terriglobia > Bryobacterales > Bryobacteraceae > JBEKYD01. The sequence continues at coordinate 31,576 of PLRS01000048.1, forward strand.
CAGCAGGTCGGCGATTTTCCCCGGCTCGATGCGGCCCAGATCGGCATCCACGCCCAGCGCGCGGGCGCTCACGCCGGTAGCCGCCGTGAGCGCTTCAAGCGGGGTGAGGCCGGCCTCCACCAGCAGTTCCAGTTCATGCAGCGTGGCGTAGCCGTGGTAGGTGCCGGGCATGCCCGCGTCCGTGCCCACCGCTACCGGCACGCCGGCCTGGCACAGCCGGCGCACGTTGGCGAGCATGATCTGCCAGCGCTTGCTCCGCGCCGGCGAGATTGCGGCTGGAGCGGCTGCGGCCATAGCCGCGCGCACCCGCGGCCAAACCACGCTGGCCAACCGATCCGGGACGCTCTCCGGCCGGCGCGGTTCGTAGACCGCCAGGGTTGGAACGTAGAATGTGCCTTTCGCCTTGAGCAGGGCGACCAGTTCCTCGTCGGCCTCGGCATCGCCCGCGCCGTGCGCCAGCACGTCCACGCCGGCGCGCGCGGCGATCTTGTCCCCCTCCACCGTGACCGTATGGGTGAAGACCTTGATGCCGGCGGCGTGCGCGTCCGCCACCATGGCGCCGAGCGTCTCCACGTTCATGCTGGAAAGGTTGGGAGCGGCGCCGTAGCGCCAGCCGTCGCTGAACACCTTAATCACATCCGGCCGGTACGCCAGCACGGTTTTCATGCGAGCGTGGGCCTCTTCCGGCGTAGCCGCGGTGAGAGTCATGAAATCGCCCCAGCCCGATTCGGTTCCGTGCCCGCCGGGAGTGCTGAGCCGGGCCGCGAAGTGGACCCGAAGCCCCGGAGCCACGCCGGCCGCCAGCCATTGCCGCAGCGGCGCGAACATCTCGCCGTAAGTGGAAAAATCGTTGACCGTCGTCACGCCGCAAGCCAGATACGCGCGAACGCTTTTGCCCCAATCGCCCGGCACGCCATTGGCGGCCGAGGCCGTCAGGTGGGTATGCAGGTCGAACAGGCCGGGCAGCAGCGTGTCGCCGGAAGCGTCGATTACGCGCGCACCTTCCGGAACCGCCAGGTCTTCGCCCACCGCCGCAATGCGCCCGTTGCGCACGATCACGGTTTCCACTCGCGCCTCCGCCCCGCTGCCGTCGATGACCCGCGCTCCGCGAATCGCGATCACCGGAGCCGAGGCGGGGAAGACGGCCGGGAGCATGGCCAGCGCAAGCAGTGGGAGAATTCGTCGGCACAGGGAGAATTTCATAGGAAACAGTCATTATCCGATCCGCACTGTGCCTTTGACAACCATAATCGCCCGGCTTCACGGCTGTGATGCGGAAGCTGCCGTGGGAATCGGTGGTGGCGCGAAACGGACCGCCGATCAGCAACACCTGAACGTTGCCGAGAGACTCGCCGCGCTCGCATCCACGACCGAACCGCGAACTTCGCCGCCCCGCGGCCAGGCCGGCATTGCCGCCATGGCAAGACAGGCGAGCCAATATCCTGGCCTCACGATGCCACGATGATAGCGGATTCCATGGGCTGATCGGGGGGCTTAAACGATCTCGGGATTTCGCAGCTCAGGCGCGGCGACCGCTCCCTGACGGTCGCGGCTCGGTTACGGACGCCGCGTGCTTGCAGTCACTTACCGAGCCGCGACCGTCAGGGAGCGGTCGCCGGCGGGAGTGACATGTTACACTGTGGAAAGTCGCAGAGCCTCGTCATGAAATCATTGGTTCTTGTTCTACTGGCCGGGGGCGTGGTGTGGGCCCAGACGGCGCCACCCGCCACGCAGCCGCTCGTGCTGCCTGCCAACGTGCCCGATACCGCGGTTATCGCCGTGTTTTCCGATGACAGCGTGCAGTTTACGGCGGGAGACTTGCGCAAGCTGTATCCCGTGCTGCCGCCGCCGCTGCAACAAGCGGTAAATAAGGACACCAAGGAGTTCTTTCACGAATGGGCCATGGTTCGCCACATGGCCAAGCTGGCGGAAAAACGGGGGCTGGACAAACAGGAGCCTTACGCCGCCGCGATCGAATCCGCCCGGCTGCTGACTCTGTTTCAGGCCGAGCTCGACGGCGCCTACCGGAATGCCGAGGTGCAGCCGGCGGACATCGTGAATTACTACGGCGCTCACAAGGCCGACTATCAACAAATCAAGGTGCAGGCCATCTATCTTCCGTTTGCCGACGCCAAGGAAGAAGAAGTCAAGGCGAAAGCTTATCGCGTGGCTACCGAGATCCGCGGCGGCGCCGATTTCGCGAAGATGGTCCAGCAGTATTCCGAGGACGAGACATCCAAAGCCAAGGGCGGAGAGTTCGCCACCCTTCGGGCGAACGATCGCCAGTCGCTGCCCGAGGTGGTCCAGAAGGCGGTGTTCGCCCTCAAGCAGGGAGAAATCAGCGACCCGGTGCGCCAGGCCCATGGCTATTACATTTTCAAGGCGGCGGAAGTTGGTTTCCGGCCGCTGTCGGAAGTGCGCGACGAAATCTTCACCGCGCTGAAGCAGAGTGAGGGCCGGGACTGGTACAATCGCGTCAGTGAAGAGACCAAGGTAGAGTTCCCGAACCCTGCCTATCCCGGGACCGGCAGCAAATAGCCGCCGGGGCCGCAGCCGTATTTCGCCGTCGCATTTCGTCAACAGAGAAACCGCTTGCTTTCGATTAATAACATTTCCATGCGCTACGGCGCCAGAATCCTGTTTGAAGACGTCACCAGCACGTTTCTGCCCGGTCGGCGCTACGCCATCACGGGTCCCAACGGCGCGGGTAAATCGACCCTCATGAAAATCCTGACGGGCGAAATCGAACCCGCCAAGGGATCGGTGACGCGTCCCAGGAAGCTGGGCGTCTTGCGGCAGGACCAGTTTGCGTTCGACGAGTTCCGCGTCATCGATACCGTGATCATGGGCAACGCGCCGCTTTGGAAGGCGCTCCAGGAGCGGGAAGCCTTCTACGCCAAACCGCCCGAAGAGCTGACCGACGAAGAGGGCATGCGGCTGGGAGAACTGGAAGGCATCGTGGGCGAGGAAGGTGGCTATACCGCCGAGGCCGATGCCGCGGCGCTGCTGGACGGGCTGGGCGTGGACGATTCCCTGCAATCGCGCCGGATGGGCGAGTTGCAGGGCGGCCAGAAGGTCCGCGTGCTGCTGGCGCAGGCCCTGTTCGGCGACCCGCCGGCTTTGCTGCTGGACGAGCCCACCAATCACCTCGACCTGGACTCCGTGCACTGGCTGCAGGATTATCTGCGCGCCTACCAGGGCGTGCTGATCGTGATTTCGCACGACCGCCATTTTCTGAACAGCGTTTGCACCCACGTGGCCGATATCGACTACGAAACCGTGATCTCCTACACGGGCGGCTACGACGACATGGTGCTGGCCAAGACGCAGGTGCGCTCGCGGGTGGAAGCGGAGAACGCGCAGCGCGAAAAGAAAATCGCCCAGCTCAACGAATTCATCGCGCGCTTTTCGGCGGGCACGCGGTCGAGCCAGGTGATGTCGCGTAAGAAAGAGGTAGAGCGGCTGCAGACTTCCGAGCTGGCGAAGTCGAATATTCAGCGCCCCTACCTTCGTTTCGATATGAAGCGGCAATCGGGGCGGCATCCGCTCGAGATCAAGGACCTCCGCAAATCCTACGGCGAGCGAAAGGTAATCGGCGGATTCACCGCCAGCGTTTCGCGCGGCGAAAAGGTCGCCCTGATGGGCCGCAACGGCGCCGGCAAAACCACCCTGTTGCGATCGCTGATCCGCACTGCGCCGGGATACGTAGAGGATGCCGAGCGGGATTTCGCCGTGGACGGCGGCACGGTAGCCTGGGGCCACGAAGCCGCGGTGGGATATTTCGCCCAGGACCACACCGATTCGATCGCCAAAGATACCACCGCCATGGCGTGGCTGCACGAGTTCGATCCGCAAGCCGGGCAGGAAGAACTGCGCGGGCTGCTGGGCCGGATGCTGTTCAGCGGCGAAGATGCGCTCAAGCCCACGCGCGCGCTTTCCGGCGGCGAAGCGGCGCGTCTCATCTTCTGCCGCCTGATGCTGCAGAAGCCCAACGTGCTGGTGCTCGACGAGCCCACCAATCACCTCGACCTGGAATCCATCAACGCCCTCAATTTCGCGCTGCAGAAATATGAGGGCACGGTCTTCATCGTGACCCACGATCACGACCTGATCGACGAAGTCGCCACCCGCATCTGGGACTTCCAGGACGGCGGCATCGAAGACTTCAAGGGCCCGTACCAGGAATACCTGGTCTACGCGGAAGAAAAGGCGTCATAAGCTAGCGCGGTTCGACTGCTAAGATGGAAACGTGGATGGGAACGAAGCGACCACTGAGCAGGCCCTACCGCCGGAACCGGGTCCCGCCTGGCGCCGGGTATTGTTGGCGCGCCATCCAAAACGACCCCATTCGCTGGACTACATCGAGCGGATCTTCACGAATTTTCAGGAGATCCACGGCGACCGCGCCTTTGGGGACGATGCCGCGATCGTGGCGGGGATGGCTCGATTCGAGGATGCCCCCATTGTCGTCGTAGCCGAGCAAAAGGGCCGCGACACCAAGCAGCGGATGTACCGCAACTTCGGCATGCCGAAGCCGGAAGGCTATCGTAAAGCCCTCCGGGCGATGCAGTTAGCCGCCAAATTCGGGCGCCCGATCGTGACCTTGCTGGACACTCCGGGCGCTTACCCCGGCATTGACGCGGAGGAACGCGGCCAGGCCGAAGCCATCGCGCGCAATCTAAGGGAGATGGCCCGCCTTTCGGTTCCGGTGATCGCGGTTTGCATCGGCGAAGGCGGCTCCGGCGGCGCGCTGGCGTTGGGAGTCGGGAACGTGGTCCTGATGCTCGAAAACGCGGTCTACAGCGTCATTTCGCCGGAGAGCTGCGCATCCATTATTTATCGCGATTCGGGGAAGGCGGAAAGTGCCGCGGCCTCGCTGCGTTTGACCGCCGAGGACCTGCTCCAGCTTGGCCTGATCGACCACATCGTGCCCGAACCGGTTGGCGGGGCGCAGGAAGATCCGGCCCTGGCGGCCGAAAATCTGCGGCTGCACCTACGGCGCCATCTCAGCGAACTGGCTTCCATGAACGGCCCCGAGCTGATCTCCCACCGCTACGAGAAGTTCCGCAAGATGGGCGATTGCTTCGTTTAGGCGTGCGCTGGAAGCGATCCCAGATTCGGACAGACAAATCCGAAGCCGTACGGCCAGCGGGTTGCATGGTGGGGCAGGCCCTCGGCCCGCGGCGGCCTCCCAGGCCGCCCGGCTGCAGCCACACCGAGCCGGCGGAAGGAGGCTTCGTAAGGTGCGCGACTCAGGATCATGTTCGGATGGTGTCATGCGGTGGTGCGGCCTGGGAGGCCGCGGGTCGACGCCTCCGCTACACCAGGGAAACCCTGCGAGTTGGCTGTCGCCGCTGGTCTTCGGTTGCGGCTCCGCCGCCTTGTGGGGCAGGCGCTTTCGCCGGCGGTTCCGCCTGCCCGTGCATCGGCGAAGCCAGCGGTTTCGGAGCCCGACAGGGCGATAGAGCGTAGCCGAGCGCGTCAGCGCCGGTTCAGCGTGAAGTGGAGACCGCGCGTTTCCTCGTTCAGCCCCCCAAATCCCGGTCACAGACCTTCTCAAATTATTTCGGCGCCAAAATCGTTTCCCCTCACCGCTACCGCCCCGTTGAACCGCACCCGACTCCTGGTCGTCGTGATACATCTCAAGTAGGAGGCAGCGAGCGCCGGTCGGCGGGTCGGAACGGACCCAAATCGAAGATCCCGAACGAGCCCACTTTCGGCCGCAACAAAAAGAAACCACGGAACTTATTCCACATCGATGCAGCCAATTCCCGGCCCCAACCCAAACCCAAACCGGCACGCGGCATGCAACCGAAAACTTGCACAAAAATGCACAACGATGCACAAATCGCGCGAATGGCCAGCCTCGGCAATGCCCGCCCCATCCGCCCGCGCCCGTATTTCTCGGCGTTCCCGACCGGCTCCGAAACTTTCCCAAAGATGCACAACGATGCACAAACGCCGGCCCCGCCATCATCCGGAAAGACATAGGACCGGCGGCTAATCTTTTCGCTGCTCGCGCGTCTCTAATCTGAGAACGTGTGGACGTGTGTCCAAACCGAAAGCCGAGCCGGATACAATAAGGGTTGAACTCCGCCCCGTCCGGTTGCGTAAGCGAATGATAGGGATTACGTCGTGAAAACCAAGTGGAAGATCGTCACAACTATAGGTGTTGTATTGGTTGCCGCCGTCGGCGTATACGCCAGCACGGTTTATAGCAAACGAGGCGTGGTAACGGTGCAGACCGGGCGCGTCGTCCGCCAGGATCTGACCAGTCTGGTGACTGCGTCGGGCGAGATTAAGCCTAAGAACTACATCAACATCGGCGCCAACGCCATGGGCGACCTGACGGCCATTCTGGTCAAGGAAGGGGACCACGTGCGCAAGGGCCAGTTGTTGGCGCGCATCGAAGACGTGCAACCCGCCGCCGACGTGGCCGCTTACCAGGCGTCGCTCAGTTCGGCGGAAGCCGATGCCGCTGCGGCCGAGGCCGGGCTGAAAGCCGCCGACGACAATATCCAGACCATGCGCGCCGCCCTCGATCACGACAAAGCCGACCTGGACCGGATGAAGGCGGACTACGACCGCAGCAAGCAGCTTTTCGACGAAAAACTGCTGGCCAAGCAGGACTACGAGCTGAAACGGTACACCTACGAAGCGCAGGTAGCGGCCATTCGCCAATCCGAAGCCAAAATCACGCAGTCGCAGGCGCAACGCGAGCAGAATGCCGCGCAGCTCGCCGGAACTCAGAAACGAATTGCCGTATCTCGAGCCAATCTGGCCCGTTTCAACGATGTTCTGCGGAAGTACGATTCCTATGCCCCGCTGGACGGAGAGGTGACCGATCTGCCGGTCCGGGCCGGGGAATCGGTGGTGCCGGGGCTGCAGAATCAAACCGGCACCATCATCATGACCATCGCCGACATGTCGCTGATCACGGCGGAAGTCAAGGTGGATGAGACCGACATCGTCAATATCCATCTGGGGCAGGTGGCCGACATTACCATAGACGCTATCCCCAACAAGACCTTCAAAGGCCACGTAACCGAAATCGGCGATACGGCGATTTTGCGCTCCACCGGCGTGGCGGCTTCGCAAAGCGCGATTTCGAGCCAGGAAGCCAAGGATTTCAAGGTGGTGGTGGCCATGGACAATCCGCCCGAGGAGGTCCGTCCCGGCCTTTCCTGCACGGCCAAGATCACCACCGCGGTTCGCCAGACCGCATTGACCATCCCCATTCAGGCGCTCACGGTTCGCCAGAAGGGCGACCTGGAGCCGGCCAAACCGGTTGCGAGCGGCGCCGCGCAGGCGGCAACCGTCGACCCGGCCACGGCCAAAGCCAATAAAGAAGAGATTCAGGGCGTGTTCGTCGTCAACGCGGGCAAGGCCGAATTCCGCAAGGTCGACACCGGCATCACCGGGGCCACGGATATCGAGGTAGTGTCGGGCCTGAAGGATGGCGACCAGATCGTCACCGGCAGCTACCAGGTGATCCGCACCATCAAGAACCACTCCCAGGTGAAGGTGGACAACACGCCGCCCCCGGTAACGCCAGCCGCCAGTTAGGCCGCCAGGAAACGGAAAAATTCATGTCAACAGCGGTCGCAACGTCGGCTATCGAGCGGGGCCAGCAGCTCAAACGCGAAGGCGTGGTCATCCGCACCTACGATCTGTGGAAGACGTACGTGATGGGCGATCAGGAAATCCACGCGGTTTCGGGGGTGGATATCGAGATCCACCGCGGCGAATACGTGGCCATCATGGGGCCGTCCGGGTCCGGCAAGTCGACGCTCATGAACCTGATCGGCTGCCTGGATACGCCCACCAGGGGCCAGTATTACATCAACGGGAACCTGGTGAGCGAGATGACCGACGACGAGCTGGCGCGCATCCGCAACAAAGAGATCGGCTTCGTATTTCAGACCTTCAACCTGCTGCCGCGCGCCACGTCCCTGCATAACGTGGAGTTGCCGTTGATCTATGCCGGCATACCGGCCGCGGCGCGGCTGGAGCGGGCCCGCCACGCGCTGCGCCAGGTGGACCTGGAAAAGCGCATGGATCATAAGCCCAACGAGCTGTCCGGCGGCCAGCGCCAGCGCGTGGCCGTGGCCCGGGCCTTGGTCAACGACCCCTCCATCCTGCTGGCCGACGAGCCCACCGGAAACCTCGATTCCGCCACCGGAAACGAAATCATGGCCCTGTTCGCGCGCCTGCACGAGCAAGGCAACACCATCGTGCTGGTAACCCACGAGCACGACATCGCCGTGCACGCCCACCGCGTCATTTCCATCCGCGACGGCAAAGTGGAAAAAGACGAAAAAGTCAGGTAGGTAGGACAGGCCTCGTGGGCTGCCGGGCCTGGCCGGCCCGTTCCGCCGTGTTGCCTCCGAGCATAATTCTTGGTGGCGAGATCTTGAACTTCAACTGGCAGCGCCTGGAACAGTACCCAGAACCGCCGGGTGGCGGCCGATTTCACTCTTGAGACGGCCACTTGCGAAGAAGGCCCTTTTCAGACTCACCGTCGGCTTCGTCAAAAAGGAAATCGAGCTTACCCGCGGAGGAGTCGGCGTCCATCTGCTCGTCCCATCGCGCTTGTTCCCGTACCCGAAACCATTGGACGATGCGCCGGTATTCTTCCTGGGGCAGACCATCTATCGCCGCCTCGATCTCCTCAACTCGGCTCATACTTGAAGTCTAACACCACCGCCTTCGCCCTTTTTGACGTGCCTGATTTCCCCAAGGCCCGTCTAGCTGCCCCTGAAGTCTCGAATAACGGTGCGAACGACGAACAGACCGCCGCGAATGATCAGCCAAGCGCCCGCTGCAAGCGTCGACGGCCCAGTAATGCCGATCCCCCAAGCTATTCCCCATCCTGCCCAACAATCGTAATTTCCGTAGGGATGCGGGTAGATTCCACTCAGCCAATCGACGATGAACAACGGCACCCATCCAATCGTAAGGAAGCAGAAAAGCAGCCACGGACTCGCCGTTTTCCTATAGACCTTCTTCCAAAACATCGAGCGTTCCGAAGTACGCCTTTGGATCTCTATCGTGCCGCTCAAGGGTGCTTCAGATTGCCCGTTGTTTTCTGCCATTTCGATTCTTTGGAATTATAGATCAGTTGCAGCAGAACGAACAGCCGCCCTCGAAAGAGACCTCCTTCGGGACACCGTCTGAGTGCTCCGCCCTGCTCCTACCAAGCCTGGGAGCGATATGTCTTTGTCCTGTATCGGAAACTGGCCCGGCGGGTTCCCCAACACTAATTCCCGGCCGAACAGACCCCTAACCCCAGACCTAGGCCTCGTCCGCCCTCCGCATTTCGGAGGAGCGCCCTTCCCCTAACCTTACCCTCTCCCGCCGCGTCTAACGTCCATGCAAGACCTGAAATACGCCCTCCGGAACCTCTGGAAGGCGAAGGGCTTCGCCGCGGTCGCGGTGCTGACCCTGGCGCTCGGCGTGGGCGCTAACACGGCTATTTTCAGCATCATCGATACCATCCTGCTGCGGCCGCTACCGTTTCACAATCCGGACCAACTGGTGCGGCTGTTTGAAACCGAATCGGCGCCGGGGAGTTATCCATTTGCCGGGCCGGACCTGGGCGACTGGCGCGCGCGGAATCATACTTTTCAGGATATGGCCATGTATGGCTGGCCGCACGATATGAATGCCAGCCAGGACGGCCGGGCGGACCACATTCTGGGCGTCCCCACCGAGGTGAATTTCTTCGATGTCCTGGGAGTTCGGCCGCTGGTGGGTCGCACTTGGGCCTCCGGCGAAGGTCAGCCGGGGAAGGACCGTGTGGTGGTGCTCAGTTACGCCTTTTGGCAGGGCCGTTTTGCCGGCGATCCGCGTGCGATCGGCCAAGGCATCGAACTGAACGCACGTAAATACACCATCGTGGGCGTGATGCCGCCAAGCTTTCGCTACCCCGTTTCGCGGGCGCAACTGTGGATGCCGGAGGAGATGGTGCATAACGAATACTCGCGCGGTTCGCATTGGGCCAGCGCCGTCGGAAGAATGAAACCGGGCGTGGGCATTAAGGCGGCGCTGGCGGACCTGACGGTGATCGCCTCGGCCCTCGAAAAGGCCTATCCGGACAGCAATTACAAGGTCGGCGCGAAAGTCGTCTCGCTGCGCGACGATCTGGTGGGCGATTCGCGCGGCTCGCTGCTGATGATGCTGTGGGCGGTGGCGCTGGTGCTGCTGATCGCCTGCGCCAACGTGGCTAACCTGCTGCTGTCGCGGGCCGTGTCGCGGCAGAAAGAGATGGCCGTGCGTAGCGCGCTGGGAGCGGGGCGGAGCCGGCTGGTGCGGCAGTTGCTGACCGAGAGCGTGCTGCTGGGGGTGGTTGGCGGCGCCATGGGGCTGCTGCTCGGATGGGGCATCGTGAGCCTGTTCTCCCACGCCAAGAGTTTCGCCCTGCCGCAATTCAACGTCATCCAGTTGAACGGCACGGTGCTGGCGTTTACCTTCGTCCTGGCGCTGGCGACCGGGGTGCTGTTCGGCCTGGTACCGGCGGCGCGGACGTCGCGGCCCGACCTGCACGACGAGCTCAAAGGCGGCGCGGGCAGTTCCGTGAGCCCATCCCGAAAGCGGCGCTTCGCCAGCAACTTCCTGGTGGTGGGCGAGGTCGCGCTCTCGTTGCTGTTGCTCTCCGGCGCCGGCCTGCTTCTCAAGGATTTTGTCAAGCTGCGGAACGTGGAGGTCGGGGTGCGGCCGGAAGGCGTATGGACGGCTGCCGTGCAGCTTCCCAAAGCCCGTTATGACGGCGACGCGCCGCAGCTCCAGTTCGCCCAGGCGCTGCTCGATAGGGTGCGGCACATTCCCGGTGTCGATGCGGCGGCGCTCACCAGCGTTCTGCCGCTCGAGGGCGGTAGCAACAGCTACTTCAGCCTGCGTGGGCATCCTTCGGGATCGAATGAAGGCCCCTTGGTGGAGGTACACTCCGTCTCGCCAGATTATTACCGCGCCATGGGCGTGCACCTGATCTCGGGCCGCTGGTTCACTCCGGCGGACGTGGAGCTGACCGCGAAGTTGGATCTCACGGCACATGCGGCGCGGCTAAAAAAGACAAAGCTGCCTCCGGGCGAGAGCAATACAATGGTGTACCCGACGGTGATCAACCAGAGCATGGCCCACTACTTCTGGCCGAATCAGAATCCGGCGGGCCAGATGTTCGGGCAGGGCGATACCGGACCCTGGCACCAGGTGATCGGGGTGGTCGGCGATGTGAAAGAGTGGGGCCTGACGCACGCGCCGGTGCCGGAAGCTTACTCGGCTTTCGACGGCAGCGGGCGTTTCTTCGTGGTGCTGCATACTCCCATGCCCCCCTCCAGCCTAACTCCGCCGGTGCGACAGGCGCTGGCCCAACTGGACGCGAGCCTGCCCCTGTTCAACGTGCGAACCATGGCCGAAGTGATCGGCGATGGCGCCCAGGGATCGCAGTTTCTGAGCGTGCTGGTGGGATCGTTCGCTGGATTTGCGGCGCTGCTGGCCGCCATCGGAATCTACGGCGTGCTGTCGTACCTGGTAAGTCAGCGGACGCGGGAAATCGGCATCCGCATGTCGCTCGGCGCCAGCCGCGGGCGTGTGTTGGCGCAAGTGATCTGGGAAGGCATGCGGCTGGCTACGGCGGGGTTCGCCATCGGGCTGGCGGGCGCGTATGCCGCCGGGAAGGTGATGGCGAGCCTGCTGCACGAAGTCGAGCCCCGCGACCCCGGCGTGCTGCTGGGAACCACTGGGCTGCTGGCGTTGGTCACCCTGGCGGCGTGCTACGTTCCGGCGCGCCGGGCGGCGCGGCTCGACCCCATGGCCGCCCTGCGCCAGGAATGAAGAACTGAAAACTGAAAACTCCTATGCTTCCTTCCATCGCTTCAGACATCTGGTACGGCCTTCGGCAACTGCGCCAGCGCCCTGGATTCACCATTACGGCGGTGCTCTCGCTGGCCTTGGGCATCGGCGCTAATACCGCCATCTTTCAACTGGTGGACGCCATCCGCCTGAAAACCATCCCGGTGCGCGACCCCCAGAAACTGGCCAACATCGTTTTCGCCAAGGGCTCGACGCGGTCGGGTAATTGGTCCTCGCGCAGCGCCGAGTTTACCTCGGCTCAATTGGAAGAGATCGGCCGCCAGCAGCAGGCCTTCAGGGGCCTCGCCGCATGGAGCGCGACCCGCTTCAACCTGGCGCCGGGAGGCGAAGCCCGCTACGCCGAGGGCCTCTGGGTGAACGGCGATTTCTTCCGCGTCCTTGGCGTCGACACGCTCGTGGGCCGCACCTTCACTCGGGAGGACGATACGGCCGCCTGCGGCAATCCTAGCGCGGTGGTCAGCTACGCTTTCTGGCAACGCGAGTTCGGCGGCGATAGCGGCGTGCTGGGCCGCACGGTCCTTCTCGATGGACATACCCTGCCCGTAATCGGTGTCACTCCAGCCGCGTTTTTCGGCGTGGACGTGGGCCATCGTTACGATGTAGCCATCCCCATGTGCGTCGACCGGGCTTTCTCCGACAACGGCAAGGGCCGGATTCCGTCCCGGACCGACTGGTGGATGTCCATCCTCGGCCGCCTCAAACCGGGCTGGACTCTGGAGAGGGCCAATGCCCACCTCCATGCCATCTCGGCTGGCATCATGCAGGCCAGTTTGCCGCCCACCTATCGCCCGGACACTTCCAAGGGGTACCTGAAGAACAAATTGGAAGTCGCTGCCGGCGGCACCGGGGTTTCCGGTTTGCGGCGCGAATATGAACAGCCGCTATGGCTGTTGATGGCCACTACCGGCCTGGTGTTGCTGATCGCCTGCGCCAACCTGGCCAACCTGCTGCTGGCGCGCGCCAGCGTGCGCGAACGGGAGATCGCCGTGCGGCTGGCCATGGGCGCGTCCCGCGGACGGCTGGTCCGCCAATTGCTCTCCGAAAGCCTGCTGCTGGCTTTGTTCGGCGCCGGTCTCGGAGTCGCCATCGCCCAGGCGTTGAGCCGCGGTCTGCTGTCTTTTCTCAGCACTCCCGGCAACCCGGTCTTCGTTGGCCTGGCGCTCGATTGGCGAATCCTCGGCTTCACTGCCGCCCTGGCTGTCCTCACCTGCATTCTCTTCGGCCTGGCACCCGCTCTGGGCGCCACCCGCCAATCGCCCGCCGCCGCCATGCGCGCGGGTGGACGCGGCACCACGGCCGGGCGCCAGCGATTCGGTTTGCGCCGCGCCCTGGTCAGCACCCAGGTCGCTCTTTCGCTGGTGCTGCTGGTCGGCGCGCTGCTCTTCGTCCGCAGCCTGCAGGGGCTCATGAATATCGATGCCGGGTTCCAGGCCGAGGGTGTCATGTCGGTCGATATCGATTTCAGCCGCGCCCAGTATCCCATCGCCCGCAGGCAAGGCATATTCCAGGAGTTGCACGACCGGTTCGCTTCGCGCCCCGGCGTGGTTTCGGTGACGCAGGTTTACTTCACTCCAGTGAGCGGTTCCGGCTGGAACGACGACATCGGCCCGGATGGGTCGGTCGCCGCCGGCAGCCATAAAGATACGCTGTTCAACCGCGTCTCGCCCGGCTATTTTCGAACCATGGGCGTTCGCCTCCTGACTGGCCGCGATTTCAACGAGCACGACAACCTGAATTCTCCCAAGGTGGCCATCGTGAACGAGATGTTCGCGAAGAAGTTCCTCGGCGGCGTGAATCCCGTGGGCCATACCTTCAATCTGGAGGCCGCCGCGGGCAAGCCGGAAACGCTGTACCAGATCGTGGGCATGATGCGCAACGCCAAGTACTACGAGTTGCGCGAGGAGTTTCGCCCGGTCGCTTTCCTTCCCATGGCGCAGGATGCCGAACCCGGTCCCGGCGGCACCTTCGTGCTGCGCGTTGCCGGCTCGCCCGGCGCGGTGATGAGCGAAGTGAAGGCCGCCGCGGCAGAAGTGAATCCGACCATGAGCATCGAGTTTCACACGCTGTCCCGCCAATTGCAGGATTCCCTGCTGCGGGAAAGGCTGATGGCAACTCTTTCCGGCGCTTTCGCGCTGCTGGCGGGGTTGCTGGCGACTTTGGGGCTCTATGGCGTCATTTCTTATATGGTTGCGCGGCGGCAAAACGAAATCGGCGTTCGCATGGCCCTCGGCGCTGACCGAGTGCGGGTGGTCCGCCTGATACTGCGGGAAGCTGTCTGGCTGCTGGCCGTGGGCTTGGTTTTCGGCATCGCCATCGCTCTCGCGGCCGGCCGCTTCGCCGCCACGCTGCTGTTCGGTTTGAAGCCGTACGACCCGGTCTCGATGATCGCCGGCGTGGCGCTGCTGGCAATCGTGACGCTCGGCGCCAGCTACTTCCCCGCGCTTCGGGCCGCCCGGCTGGACCCGATGACGGCGCTCCGCGACGAGTAGGAGGTTTTGAGGAAAGGTTGATCATGTTTCGTTCCGTCGCGTCAGACCTGTGGTACGGGCTCCGGCAATTACGCCAGCGCCCCGGATTCACCGTTACGGCGGTGCTCTCGCTGGCCTTGGGTATCGGCGCCAATACCGCCATCTTTCAACTGGTGGATGCCATTCGCCTGAAAACCATCCCGGTGCGCGACCCTCAGGAGCTGGCCTCCATCCATTTCGCCGAAGGGTCGTCGAAGTCGGGCAATTGGTCCTCGCGTAGCGCCGAGTTCACTTACGCCCAATGGGAGGAGATCGGCCGCCAGCAGCAGGCGTTTAGCGGCCTGGCGGCGTGGAGCGCGACTCGCTTCAACCTGGCGCCCGCCGGCGAAGCGCGCTACGCCGAGGGCCTCTACGTGAGCGGCGATTTTTTCCGCGTTCTGGGCGTCAACGCGCTGCTGGGCCGCACCTTCACGGCGTCCGACGACACACCCGCCTGCGCCAACCCTGGCGCCGTGCTGAGCTACGCTTTCTGGCAGCGCGAGTTCGGCGGCGATGAGGCCGTGCTGGGCCGGCCGGTCTGGCTCGATGGACACACGCTGCCCGTAATCGGCGTCACGCCGCCGGCGTTTTTCGGGGTGGAAGTGGGCCATCGCTACGACGTGGCCATCCCGCTATGTGCCGACGCAGCCCTCGCCATCGACGGCAAAGGCCGCATACCGGTCCGGTCCGACTGGTGGCTGTCCGTCCTCGGCCGCCTCAAACCAGGCTGGACGCTGGAACGGGCCGACGCCCACATCCGCGCCCTCTCCGCCGGCATCATGCAGGCCAGTTTGCCGCCTTCCTTTCGGCCGGATACCGCGAAGGATTATCTGAAGGGCAAATTGGCAGCTTCCGCCGGAGGCACCGGCGTTTCCGATTTGCGGCGCGGTTATGAACAACCCCTGTGGCTGCTGATGGCCATCACCGGTCTGGTGCTGCTGATCGCCTGCGCCAACCTGGCCAACCTGCTGCTGGCGCGCGCCAACGTACGTGAACGGGAGATCGCCGTGCGTCTGGCCATGGGCGCGTCGCGCGGGCGGTTGGTCCGCCAATTGCTCTCGGAAAGCTTGTTGCTGGCGGTATTCGGCGCCGGGCTCGGAGTCGCGATCGCCCAGGCGTTGAGCCGCGGTCTGCTGTCCTTTCTCAGCACTCCTGGCAACCCCGTCTTCGTCGGCTTGGCCCTCGATTGGCGAATCCTCGGTTTCACCGCCGCTCTCGCCATTCTGACCTGCATTCTCTTCGGCCTGGCGCCCGCTTTAGGCGCCACCCGCCAATCGCCCGCCGCCGCCATGCGCGCAGGCGGACGCGGCGCCACGGCCGGGCGACAGCGATTCGGTTTGCGCCGTGCCCTGGTCAGCACTCAGGTGGCGCTCTCGCTGGTGCTGCTGGTCGGCGCGTTGCTCTTCGTTCGCAGCCTGCAAGGGCTCATGAATATCGACGCCGGCTTTCAGGCCGAGGGCATCATGTCGGCCGGTGTAGACTTCAGCCGCGCGCAGTATCCCGTCGCTCGCAGGCAGGGCATCCTTCGGGAACTGCAAGACCGGTTCGCGTCCCTCCCCGGCGTGGTCTCGGCGGCGCAGGTCCTCATGACCTCGGTGAGCGGGTCCTGGAACGACTTCATCGGTCCGGATGGCTCGGTGGCCGCCGGCAGCCACAAGCTTTCGTTCTTCAACCGCGTCTCGCCGGGCTACTTCCGTACCATGGGTACGCGCCTGATGGCTGGCCGCGACTTCAACGATCACGACAATCTGGATGCGCCCAAGGTCGCCATCGTGAACCAGACGTTCGCGAAAAAGTTCCTGGGCGGCGCCAATCCCGTGGGCCACACTTTCTATCAGGAAGCGCCCGCCGGTAAGCCGGAGCAGTTATATCAAATCGTAGGCTTGGTGCGGGATACCAAGTACCGCGAGCTACGCGAGGAGTTTCTGCCGGTCGCCTTCGTAGCCGTGGCGCAGAACCCCGAGCCCGACCCCGGCGGCACCTTCGTGCTGCGCGTGGCCGGCTCGCCCGGCGCGGTGATGAACGAAGTGAAAGCCGCCGCGGCCGAAGTGAATCCGACCATGAGCCTGGAATTCCACACGCTGTCCCGCCAATTGCAGGATTCCCTGCTGCGCGAGCGGCTGATGGCGACGCTTTCCGGCGCCTTTGCCCTGCTGGCGGGGTTGCTGGCGACTTTGGGGCTCTACGGCGTCATTTCTTATATGGTTGCGCGACGGCAAAACGAAATCGGCATTCGCATGGCCCTCGGTGCCGACCGCGCCCGCGTGGTCCGGCTGGTGCTGCGAGAAGCGGTGTGGCTGCTCGGGGTTGGGCTGGTTTTCGGCATCGCCATCGCTCTCGCCGCCGGTCGCTTCGCCGCCACGCTGCTGTTCGGTTTGAAACCGTACGACCCGGTCTCGATGATCGCCGGCGTGGCGCTGCTGGCAATCGTGACGCTCGGCGCCAGCTACTTCCCCGCTCTTCGCGCCGCCCGATTGGACCCCATGACGGCGCTCCGCGACGAGTAGGCGGTTTGAAAAATCAAATTAGAGCCGCCGGGGAACGCAGCTAAGACGCTTATTTTCGTGAGACCTCCGCGCCGCGCATTACAATAGGATCGATGGCGGACGGCTTGCGGTTCGAATGTCAGAAGGGTTGCACGGCTTGCTGCGAGCAACCCGGGTTTGTCTACCTGACGGAAGAAGATCTTCGCCGCGCGGCGGAATTTCTGGGTATGAAACCCAAGGAGTTCGAGCGGCGATACGTCTACCGCACCACTCACAAGCTGCGGCTACGGGTGCCGGCGGAAGCGCGATGCCCTTTCCTTGAAGCCACCGGCTGCTCCATTCACCCGGCCAAGCCTACCCAGTGCCGCATCTTTCCGTTCTGGCCGGAATACGTGGACAGCGCGCGCGAATGGAAAAAAGCCGCGCGATTCTGCCCCGGCATCGACCAAGGGCCGCTGATCCGGATCGCGTCGGCCCAGGCGCAGGCCGCCCAGATGCGCGCGGCGTATCCGCACGCTTATGAAGGCGTAGTCAGTATTGAGCCGGCGAACCGGCGACCTCCCGATGCCGCGGATCCACCGACTGGTTAACCTGACGAATGGCAAGCACCAGGCTGTGCCGCATCCTGTCCATGCGCAGCCGCCGGCGGCGCCTTTGGCGCAAATAGACCAGCAGAAGCAGATCCGCCGACGCCAAAGTTACGAGCAGCATTAAGTCCACCCAGTCCATGGCTCCATTGCATCACCTTTCAGGGGAATCATCTAGTCTTTTGGGTAACAGGTAGGGCATAGGACTACGGTCGGGACTTCGCCGTGCCGGCTCTCAGCAATCGCCGGTCAGCCACTCGCTGCCAGCTTCAACCGAGAGCTGACCGCCGATGCCTGAAAGCTCTCCTTATTCGTACTGCAAAACCCCGACAACTAACGAGACTGTCAAGGAAATCGCGCGACCCGACGATCAGATTGAGCATGAAGTCCAATATCCAGGATACGGATTCCCAAGGGCTGGGAGCCGCTCTCTGCCGCATTCCGGTCTTTCGCCCGGTTGCGTTGGAGCTGCTGCGCGTGCTCGATGACGAAAGAACCAGCGTGCTCGAGGTCGCCGACCTGGTCGGCTCGGATCCCGCCTTGTGCACCGAATTGCTGATTACCTCGAATTCGGCAGCCTATGGGACCAGGCGAGCCGTCAACACGGTTCCCAAAGCGATTGCGGTTCTGGGAATCGAAAAAACAAAAGCGATTGCGCTGCGGGCTTCACTCGAGGCCATGCAGCGCACTATCGGCAAGTGCCGCGCGGTGGAGAACACTTGGGCGCACAGCCGCGCGGCGGGAGTTATCGCCGAATGGCTGGCTCCGTTTTATCGTTTCCACCCGGATCGGGCCTATATCGCGGGGCTGCTACACGATATCGGCCGCTTGGGCCTGCTGGCAATCGATCTGGAGCGCTACGGTGCCCTGCTCGAACGGGCGTCCGGGAACGAAGACGACCTGCTCGATGCCGAGCGCGCCTTATTCCGGCTGGACCATTGCGAGGCGGGGTTGTGGCTGACGCGCACCTGGGGATTGCCGCAAGAGCTGTGGACGATTTGCTCCCAGCACCATTCCGAGAGGGTCGCCCTGGAAGATGACGTGCTCACCATCCCCCGGCTTGCCTGCGCCCTGGCGCACGGTCTGGGTTATCGGGCCGCACCTGGCGTTCATGGGCGTGAGTTTACCGAGATCCTGGCCGAGTTGCCGGCCGGGCCGCTGCCGGCGCCCAGTTTCCCCGAGTCGGTCCTGTGGACTCGCCTGAAGCAGGAAGTCGGTTTTGAACCTCACGACTTGAACAGCGCTACCCTGGCCGGCACCAGCCTAGCGATAAACTGAGTTGCCAGGTCCCGCCAAGCCTGGGCGGTGCAGCGGTTGTGCTGGCCGCGGTATCTACCCTGGCGGCGTTTGTTCCCGCCCGCCGCGCCGCGGCCATCGATCCGGTCGAATCGATGCGGGCGGAATAGGGAGAAGACGGCTCAGTACTTATTATAGTACGTATAGTACTTCATATCTTTGGTTAGCTGCGTCATGCTGAATTTAGATATGGAAAAATGTGAAGTTTGCCGGCTGCTCGAGGCACATTATCACCGGTGCAAAGAGAACGCTCTGGAAGCTAAGCGCCAACTCGGCCGGGCCACGACTTCCGAACAAGCCGAATGCGCGGCCGCCTGGTTGCGCCGGGCGGAAGAGCACTGGCTGGCGGCGATTAACGAGTTACTGACGTCTCCGCGCAGTTGTGCGTGCGAGCGGCCGGAACTGGCCGATGTCTTTGCGGACTATCGAACCGTGGAGCGCGCCGGCTCGGAACCGCAACCTATCTCCAGTTATGTCCAGTAATCCGATGTGGCGCGCGCACTCGTGCGTGCCGCGTCGGCACTTTTGCCGACGCCCGGTGTACCGTACGCAAGCGGGTGTCGAGAAGAGTCTCGACACGGCACGCACGAGTGCGTGCGCCACGTCGGGCTCCAGGATTTGGCAATGACTTGCCTTATCGGCGCGGGCGCGGCGGGCATCGCCACTGCCTACGCGTTCAGCCGGGCGGGCATTGCCTTCGATTGGTTTGAAGCCGGCTCCGCGCCAGGCGGGCTGTGGCGCTACGACAACGACACCGGCAAATCGGCGGTATACGCGTCGCTCAAAACCAATACTTCGGCGCCCAACATGCGCCTGTTTGGCTACCAGATGCCGGAGTTGGGCGACGACTACCTGTGCCCCGGCGACGTGGTTCGCTACCTGGATTCTTTCATCGATTTCGCCGGACTGGGAGCGCGCCTGCGGCGATCGACCGCAATCGAGACTGTGGAGCCGCTCGCCGCGGGAGGATTTTGCGTCACCGGACAGCCACGTCACGGCGCCCGGTTTGCGGCAATCTACCACCATGTGGTGGTGGCAAATGGGCGCAACTGGGACCCCGTGATTTTGCAGGTTCCTGGGGAGTTTCACGGGCAGACGCTGCATGCGCTCTACTACAAGACGCCTGCCACGCTGGCGGACAAACGGGTGGTGGTTGCGGGATTTGGCAACACCGGAGCGGACATCGCCGTGGACGCCGCCAGCGTGGCTCGCGGCGTGATTCTATCGACCCGCACCGGTGGGCACCTTTCCAGCCGCTATCGCAGCGGCGTGCCCGCCGATCGGGAAACTGGCGGCGCAGGTTTGGGCAAAATTGTGCGGGACCGCGCCCGTCTGCTGCCCAGGCCGGTCCGCAATTGGCTGGCCGCCAGGCGCCTGTCGAAACGGGGCCTGTCCCCCAAAGTGGTGGCCGCTCTGGAAGCCGGAGCGAAGTTTCGGGCCAAGCCGCCTATCATCAACGACCGCATCGCGGGATTGATCGATGCCGACCTGGTCCAGGTGCGTCCCGGAATCCGCGCTTTCGAGGGCGGCACGGTTCGCTTTGAAGACGGTTCCGCGGCGGAAGCCGATCTGGTGATCTGGGCTACCGGCTATCGCACCTCGTTTCCTTTCTTTTCAGATGCCATGGCCGAATCGAACGGCCAGTTTCGCGACCGCTATCTGCGCGTGGCGGCGCCGCACCAGCCGGGCTTGTACTTCGTGGGCCACGCAGCCGTGATCGGCCCGGTTTTCCCGGTGCTCGAAGCGCAGGCCAGAGCCGTGGCGGCGTGGATCGGCGGAAACTGCCATCTGCCGGATGGCGACGAGTTGGCGAGAGAAGCCAGGCGCGAGTCCGAAAGCGCCCGTAAGACATGGCCGGAAATCTCGCGCGCCGAGGACACGCTGGAAACATACCCTTATCTGCGCCTGCTCGGCCGCGAATTGCGGCGCCTCAGGGCTTCGCCCTGAATATCCCTTCGGGATATGGAAGTCGAGGAAGACAGAAGGGTGCGCGACATGAGTGGAGGCCAGCGCGATTCATTTCATTAGTAAAACGCCTGGAAACCCAGCGTACGTGAACGCAAGGCAGCGTAGCCGCGAACTAAGGCGCGGGTCGTCTCCGCGTTCGCGGGAGTACGGCAGGCTATGCGAAAGAAGCGCCGGGATGAGTCCCGGCGTGGCAGACTGAGAGTCCGCTCCACGAAGAAGCCATTGCAGCCACTTCTATGTCGCGCAGGAGCTAACGGCCGGAGTCCTTCTGTCTTCTCCCCTTCTGCCTTCCTCAACTTCCACACCGCGACCTAGAAATGGTCCCGGCGATCCGGTTCGACGGTGCCGAGGCCGGCGTATTCTTCTTTCACTTTCACCACCTTGTCGCCCACGAAGGTGACGAAGCTGATCTTGCCCGGCGCGGTGCCGTACACCCAGTCTTCGAACTCGGTGCCGTCCTTGGTTTCTCGCGACTTGTGCTCGGGGCGCCCCATCGCCATCAAGACCTGCTCGCGCGTCATGCCCTCGCGGGCGCGCCGTTCCTTGATCGCCTTCCGGACCACCGGCGGGAGGTTCTCCGCATAGATCTCGGTGGCGCTATGGGGGTCGAAATCGAGAATCGGCGCCAGCATCTTCTTGACTTCCGCCGCTTTAACCGGATCGAGAGGCTTATGGAACAGAATGACGATGGTGGTGCCGGCGGGAGCGTTGGAATCGCCCTGGTCGAGCGGCACGGTATTGCCCATGGCGCCAACCACCTGCGCGCCGCTGTACCAATGCCGGCCGCCGTTGAAGCCGCCATTCAGTTGCAGCACCAGGCGATCGCTCTCGATCTCCACCTTGGTGATCTGGATCATGTCGCCCAGGCGCGCGGCCGGTCCGTTCTGGTGGGCCACATCGGCCCACGCCTGCTTGTCCCAGGTGCCTTTGGCGTCGAATTCCAACGGTTTCCTGGCGCGCGGCACCAGCACCTTGGCCTTGGCGTACTCGGCCATCAGCCCGCGCGTCAGCTCCACGCGGTCCTGGAAGGTGAGCTTGTCCGCCGCGGGGCAAAAACCGGGCGACAAGCTCAGGATCGCAATGGCGGCGACGACGCGCATACGGCAAGCTCCGCTGGCGGATCGAGTATCGGCGAGAACTGCCGGCGAACCGGCGCCCGAAAAAGATACGCGAACAGCGCCACTAATACTCCGCCGGTGAGAACGCTAGCTTCCGGGCCGTATTGGCCCCCGCTCCACAGCGGTCCGGCGGACCACGACAATTCGTAACCCGTCACATTCATTGTAAGCCCGCTGACGTTCACGCCCAACAGCGGCAGCGAGAGGTTCCACCCGAAATGCAGGCCGAAGGGAAGCCACAGATCGTGGCTGCGCAAATAAGCGTAGCCGAAGAGAATCCCGAAGCCGGCCGTATTCACCACACTGAACCAACTCGCATGGGGATTGCGCGCGTGCATCAGGCCGAAGATCAAACCCGCCGGCAGCACCGTGGCCCAGCCGCCGGCCCGCGCCACCACGGCCTGAAATCCGTAGCCGCGAAAGAACAATTCCTCGCCCGCCGCGCCGAACGCCAATAGTCCGGCCAACACCAGCGTGCTCACTGCCGACCACGATTCCCCGGGGACGTGTACCAGCCGAGCCGCGCCGAAGGCCAGCGCCGGGACAGTCACCAGCAAAGCGGCCGCGATTCCGCCGCCCAGGCCCAGCGCCAGGTTGTCGGCCGAGGCGCGCGACCAGCGTATTCCAGCGTCCGCCAGCGGCCGGTCTTCGAAGATGCGCAGCGCCAGCCAGTTGGTGAAGATGGCCCCAACCAGCGCCGTGGTGGTGATCCCGACCAGAAATCCGCCCAGCCAGGCCAGCAACGGCCCGAACAGGTTGATGCTCAGAAAATAGAGCACCAGGTAAACGGCGACGTGAACGGCGATCCGGATGGGATCGTTGCGGCCAGCCATGCTCTCCAGTATGGCAGTTGGAGGGGTCGGTTTTCGCAAAGGTTCGCGATCCCAGTCCTGCGCCGGCCCGAGTGAGCGGGGCGCCAGCTTGACCCGCGTGCAGAATCCGTTCCTTGGAGTGCAAGGTTTGCACCGCGAGGCCAGTCGTCAAAATCGGCACCGAGCTGCTCTGGCGCTGTTGAGACGGCAAGAGGCCGTGGACTGACGGGATCTTGCCATGTGAGCGGCGGCTTACGTTCCATGGGCATCCAGTGCGCGCTCCGCGCTTCCACGTTGACGATTCGTTGGCTCGGGAGTCAATTCAGGACGCATCCCCGAAAGACGTCACCGATACACATGGAGATTTGGTGGGCTTCGTGCACATGAGACGAGCGATGACTACGCTTCTTAAAGCAGGAAACACGATATGCGTAGCGGAAAGCTGCCGTTCGCGACGGGCGCTGGAGCGCCAAATCGGGCTCTTGCTGTCGGTAATCGCGAGTCTCGCAACCCTCCCGGTGCCGGCAAGGGCGCAACCCCTGCCCGATTCCGAAGATCCCCCCGGCACGGCTGTAAACACAACCCCGGCGCAACCGTACCTGCCATACACTCGTCCGACGCAGACAATCAAGCTCCACAACTACCTCTTCGACGCGTTCGGCCCCTATCCCATCGCCGGGGCAGCCATGGCGGCTGGCATTAGCCAGGCCGGCCATGGAATTCCGGAGTGGCGGCAAGGCGCCGAGGGCTACGGCAGGCGTTTCGGGTCCGACTTCGGAATCACGGTGGTAACGAATACCACGCGCTACGCGCTGGCGGAAGCCTTCAAGCAAGACGCGTTGTACTACCGCTGCGATTGCACCGGCGTGTTTCCACGCTTAAGGCATGCCGTGGTTTCCACCGTGACGGCACGGCGTGGCGCCGACGGCCACCGCGTCTTCTCCGTTCCCGCGCTGGTTGCGCCTTATGTAGGCACGATGGCGGCCGTCTATGCCTGGTTCCCCGACCGCTACGGCGCCAAGGATGCGCTCCGTATGGGCAACTACAACCTGCTGGCATATGTGGGCGCCAACATCGCCCTGGAGTTTCTCTATAGCGGATCCCACTCCTTGCGTTCCCGAATGCACTTAAACAACAGACACGGAGCGCCAACTCCGGGGTCGAATCCATGATTGACGGAGACTTCAGGGCGGCCGCGGGCATGGCCCCCCACTTCCCCGGCTAAGGGCCTTACTCATGTCCCCCACTGTCAGTTCCTCCAAAAACCCGATCAATGAGTTTTTCGAGTGGTTCGGCGATCTGGGTATATTCTTCTGGCAAGTTATGCGGGCCGCGGTGACGCCGCCGTTCGAATTCCGCGAACTGTTTCGACAACTCGACGAGATCGGATCGAAGTCCCTGCCTTTGGTCGCCGCGGCCGGCGCCGCTATCGGAGTTGTGCTCTCGCTTGAGACTCGTCACAGCCTAATTCGATTCGGGGCCAAATCGATGCTTCCCACCGCCATCGTGTTTTCCGTGGTTCACGAGATGGGTCCGATCGTCACCGGTCTGATAGTGAGTGGCCGGGTAGGCGCCGGCATCGGAGCGGAATTGGCGTCGATGAAAGTGACCGAGCAGATCGACGCCATCGAGGCATCCGCGGTAAACCCTTATCGGCTACTGGCGGCGACCCGCATCCTGGCCTGCATCCTGATGCTGCCTCTCCTGACCCTCACCGCCGATTTCTGCGCCTTGATGATGGGCTGGGTTTCGCAGGCTCTAGCCGAGCCGATCTCTTTATATAAGTTTATCAACGACGGTTTTAGGGGCGCCAACTTCAACGACTTACTGCCACCCACGCTTAAGACCGCGATGTTTGGCCTGATCATTGGGCTGATCGCGTGTTTTCAGGGAATGCGGACACGGGGCGGCGCCGGAGGCGTGGGCCGTGCGGCCATGAACTCGGTGGTCTTGTCGTCTCTGTTCGTGATTTTGGGAAATGTTGTGCTGGTGAAATTAATCATTATCTTTTTCCCGTAAGCGCTTGGTCAAACACCTCGCGAAACAAGTTATGGTTACAACCGATCGGATTGCGACGAAGCAAGAAAAAGCCGAGGATGACGGCAATGGACCAGTTGTCGCCGTCGAAGACTTGCATAAGTCCTTCGGCAGTCAAAAGGTTTTGAACGGGATCGGCTTGACTGTGAGCCGTAGCGAGACCCTGGCGGTGCTGGGGCGCAGTGGTACCGGTAAGAGCGTATTGCTGAAGCTCATCATCGGCCTGCAGAAGCCCGACTCGGGATCGATTCGCATCCACGGTCGGGACATCGCCGGCCTGGCTCTCGACCAGATCGGCGAAATCAGGAAGAAAATCGGGTTTCTGTTTCAGCGGGGCGCGCTTTACGATTCGCTGACCGTCGGGCAGAACGTCGCCTTTCCGCTGCAGCACCATACGAAAGAAATGTCGAGGTCCGAGCGGGCCGGCCGCGTCAGGGAGTTACTGGCGGAAGTGGGAATGGAAGGCGACACCGAGAAGATGCCTTCGGATATCTCCGGTGGCATGCAGAAACGGGTAGGGCTGGCGCGTGCGCTGGCTTTGGAGCCGGATATTCTGCTGCTCGACGAGCCGACGGCCGGGCTCGACCCCATCAGTGCCGGCGAGATCGACGATCTGGTTCTCAGACTCGAAGAGGAACATCACATGGCATCCATCGTAGTGACTCACGATCTGCACAGCGCGAAGGCGATCGCGGACCGTCTGATTCTGCTCCATGAGGGAAATGTCGTGATCGAAGGTACCTTTGAAGAACTCCAGAAAAGTGACGACGAGTTTGTTAAGGCGTTTGTAAGACAATCGTGGGAGGACATATGTCGAGAGCGGCGCGTTTAGGAGCTTTCATCGTTGCGACACTGGCAATTCTCGCGGCCGGTGTCTTCATTGTCGGGAGCAAGCGGTATCTCTTCAGCTCCACGTACCAATTGAAGACGCAATTCAAGGATGTGGCGGGCCTGGCGGTGGGAGACGATGTGCGGGTGGGAGGGGTTCACAGTGGAACCGTGCGCGACATCGCGTTGCCTCACAGACCGGGCGAAACGATTACCGTAGCGATGGATCTCGGCAAGTCGACCCACGAAATCGTCAAGCGGGACTCCGTGGCCTCAATCGAAACCGAGGGCATGGTGGGCAGCCAGTATCTGGCCCTCTCCTTTGGATCCTCCGGGTCAGCCGACGTTCGCGATGGCGATAGCATCGCCAGTCAGCCGCCGCTCGAAATGGCAGCCCTGTTCAAAAAGGCGAGCGATATTTTGGATAGCAGCCAGCAGTCCGCCCAGTACGCCACGCAAGCGACGGCCAATATCGCCTCGATTAGCGCCAAGATCGATGGCGGACAGGGAACCGTGGGAGCACTGGTCAACGACAAACAGCTCTATAACAACCTGGAACAGACGACCAGCGCTTTGCACGACACCATGCTCCATGCGCAAGAAGGGGTTACCGACTTCCAGGAGAATATGGAGGCCATGAAGCACAACTTCCTGTTGCGCGGTTTTTTCAAGAATCGCGGCTACGAGGATTCCGCCGAACTGGCAAAGAATGAAATCGAACGGCTGCCGCAAGGCACGCCGATGAAGGAGTTTACGTACCCGGCGAAGCAGCTCTTCGACAAGCACGATACAGCCGAGTTGAAGAACCAGAAATCTCTAAACGCCGGCGGCGGGTTCCTGGCCAATAACCAGTTCGGGATTGCGGTAGTCGTGGCATCGGCCGGCATGGAAGGCGATACGCAGAAGGACCTGGTGCTTACCGAAGCCCGGTCCATGGTGGTGCGCGAGTACCTGGTCGAGACCTTTGAATTCGACGATAGCCAGCTTAAAACTCTGGGAATGGGCAAGCAGACAGGCGCGGCCTTGGATGCCGGCTGGGGTACGGTACGGATTCTCATCTATCCGGCCGGAACCGAGATTCCGCCTAACAAACAGGCGCAGGTGGGAACCTCGTCCAAAGCGACCTCAAATCAACCGCTTCAAGCCCCTGTGTCCACAACGCCGAAACCACTGCGGTGATTGCCGTGACGGGCCAAGCTGGGGATGGTCAGCCTGCGCGGCCGGCTTTTCCCGGCTGCTCTGCAGGGCTGCCTGCTCCACGATTAGAGCCAAGGTTCCGTGAGAGATTCGCTTAACCAATCTGGAGATTCACTTACCGAGCCGCGATCGCCAACGGAGCGGTTGCCCGGGAACCGACTTTCCCCGGTCGGTTGAGCACCCGTGGCCCTTAGTGGGACAGGCCTCCTGGCCTGTCGAGCCGAATGGAGAAACATTCAGCCTGTGCAGACGGGCCGGGATGCCTGTCCCGCGTCCATGCCGGGAGGAGGCACCGGTTTTCGTCGGGTAGAAGAACGCAACATCCCTCCCTTTTGCCGTAGGGGAAAATTCTCCACAAGTAGTGGCGAATCGCAACGGGATGCGGGCGATTGTCCGGACTGGATTGGCGCCGCCGCCGAGGTTTCTGGCAAGGCACGCCGTTTTTTACAGAGATTTACGCACACGTTTCTTTTCTATGTTTTGGCGCTGTTTCATTCGATTGTGACCATTTAATTCTTGACCGGATCGAGAGAACCGCATATCATCGTTCGGAAGAGTTTTCGATGAGGTGGAGCGAAAACTTGATAGAGCTACTGAGGTTAAGCTGAAAGGGGGAGTACATGCGCCGAGTCCGCACACGTTTCCATTCTTGCTGCACACGTTCCCATTTCAAGTTTTTGGCCGGCCTGCTGTTATGTATGGCCGTGGCCTTTGCACAAACCGATACCGGCTCCATTGGGGGGTTCGTTAAAGATCCTTCCGGGGGCGTCGTTCCCAAAGCCAAAGTCACCCTCAAGAATGAGGGCACCGGTGAAACGCACACTCTGACTACCGATGAAGCCGGCTACTACGTAGTGCCCGCCTTGCCGCCCGGCTTTTACACCATGACGGCGGAAACCGCCGGTTTTAAGCGCTTCGAAAGCAGACAGAACAAGCTCGATTCCAATACCGCTCTTTCCCTCAACGCCGATCTTGCCGTTGGCAACGCTACCGAAACCGTTGAGGTGACAGCCACGGCGGCCGTGCTGCAAACCGATTCCTCCGCGGTGCAGAGCGAGATCGGCGGCACCCAGGTGAATATGCAGGAACTGAACGGCCGCAATCCAATCTACGAAGCTCAGCTCCTGCCCGGTTTGCGCAGCGGTTCCACCATGGGCGATTTCAATTTCGCGGTCGGCGCCGGAGTCCCGTTTAATGTGAACGGCGCGCGGGCGCAAGACACCCTGGTCACGTTCGACGGCGCCGATGCCGTTCGCACGCGCGCCAACGGAGCCGTCATCGGGGTCGCCAACACGGACGCCGTCGAAGAAATCCAGGTGATGACCGCCGACTACGCCCCTGAATACGGCCGCTCCTCCGGCGGCCAGATCCGCATCGTCAGCAAGGCCGGCACCAGGGATTTTCACGGCGGCCTCTACGAGTACTTACGCAACTCCGACATGAACGCCAATACCTGGTCGCGCCAGCAGAGCGTCGTCACCGCCGCCGCCCAGCCGGTCCGCTACAACAATTTCGGCGGTACCATCGGCGGCCCCATGTGGGTTCCCGGCATGAACGAGAAGTTCCGCGAAAGGCTGTTCTTCTTCGTGGCCGAAGACTGGATCCGCTACCGGTACGGCGACTTCACCACCGAGGCCGTCCCCACCAACCTCATGCGTCAGGGGAATTTCAGCGAACTGCTGTCCTCCAATCCCTGGTATGCCGGAAGCCATGTCATCTATCAGCCTTCCAGTTGCCCGGTGTCCGGCGCCTCGACTTGCATTCCCTTCCCGAACAACATCATCCCCGCCAGCCAGTTGAGTTACAACGGGAACGCGATTATCAACGCCTACCCGCAGGCCACGCCGGGGTTCCTCGTCGGTACCTCCAATTACATCGCCCAGGCCACCCACCCCATCAACCAGCGTAAAGGCACCGTCGACATCGACATTCTTCTCAATTCCAACGAGAAGCTCATCAGCCGCCGCACCGACGCCTCCTATTTCGAATACCAGCCCTTCGATCAAGGCTCGGGCCTTACCGGCAAGTATTTCAACCGTCCCAACCAGACCAACGTCATCGCACTCACCTCCACCATCACTCCGACCCTGATGAACGAGGCGCGCCTCACCTTGAGCATCGACGACGTCTACATCCCCGTGAACACCGCGCTGCTGGGCTTTAACACAAATGATTTGCCCATCCCCATCAACTTTCCCTACCTGATGCCCAACGGCAAAGATATTGTCCACAAAATTCCCACCGTCGCGGTGCCTAATTTTTATGGCTTGGCCGGCGGCCCTTACCCGTCGCATTCCTCCGGCACCATCTGGACCGGCTCGGATACAGTGACTAAGGTTGCGGGCAATCACACCATCAAGGCCGGCATCGCGTTCGAGTACTCCGGCGAGAACGATGGCGACGAGATCAACGTGAGCACGGTTCCCGGCGGCGCCAGCAACCAGAACGGCAACTTCACCTTTACCGATGCGCGCACCGGCTTGGGCGCTACCTCCGGCATAGGGATGGCCAACCTAGCCTTGGGCCTGGCCGACAGCTACACCGAAATCGGCCCGCGCTCCCTGGTCATCTGGCGCTCCTGGATGTGGGAAGGTTTCGTGCAGGACTCCTGGAAGGTCAACTCGAAGCTGCACCTGGAATATGGCCTGCGCTGGACCAATATCGCCGGTAACCACGCGGTGTGGGGCAATAACGATTACTTCGACGGCAACGTCTACAATCCGGCCACGGCCGTCCAGGTCTCTCCTAGTACCGGCAACGTCATCCTCGGTACCGGAAACCCCTATGACGGCATGGTCATCCCTGGCTATAGCTCATTCCCCGGCGCGGGCGGACGCATCGCCGCGTTCACTTCCAACCAATGCGACGGCGCATCTTGCAGCAGCATGCTCGATCCCAACCTTAGCAAGAACTATATCGCCAACACCAACACCTTCCAGCCAAGACTGGGCATCGCCTACCAGCTCACTCCGGCCACCGTCCTCCGCGGCGGAATCGGCAGCTTCACCACCAAGATGGGCCTGCTCGACAACGTCTTCCCGGGCGGCAATTCGCCCTTCCAGCCGTTCGTTACGGTCAACAACGTTTCGGTGGATAACCCGGGCGCCGCTTTGACCACCGGAACCGCCGCGGCTCTCACCATTACTACCCTCAACCCCCACCTGAAACCCCCGGTGGCGTGGAACTGGAACCTCACCGCCCAACGCCAGCTCCCGCTGCATAGCGTGCTGACGGTTGCCTACGTGGGCCATCGCGGCAACCATGCCTGGCAGGTGTACGACATCAACGAGCCCACCGTGGGCGCGTTACAGGCCAACCCCGGCGTGAACGTCAACGCTCTCCGCCCCTACAAGGGGTACGCGGAAATTCAGGAAGAGGAGAGCGTGGTCAATTCCATGTACAAAGGACTGCAAATCCAATGGGAGCGGCGGTTTACCAGCGGCTCCGCTTTCAGCTTTTCCTATACCCTTTCGAAGAGCATGGATAACGGGTCGAATTACCGCGACATCGTGCCCGATACCTACAACACGAGCAATCTGTGGGGTCCCTCCGAATACGACGAGCGCCACATTGTCCTGATCAACTACATCTACGCCCTGCCGTTCCTGAAGAACAACAAGGAGCTCACCGGCAAGATGCTGGGCGGATGGTCGCTCGCCGGCACGGCGCAATTCCAGACCGGCACTCCCTGCGGCATCGGCACCAACAACGATTTCGCCGGCGCGGGCGAGTACGGCAGTTTCGGCTGCGGCAGCGAAGGCCAGTTCTGGGTGCTGAACAGTCCCCCCACGATCAACACTGGAGCATTCGCGGGTCCCGTCACCAACTCCAGTTCGCCGAAGTACTTCACCGTGAACGCTACGGCGCCTCCCACCGGCACTTTCAATCTGTCGCCCGGCGTCCGCGATTCCATCTACCAGCCCGGCTTCCAGGATTGGAACCTGTCGCTGTTCAAGACCTTCCCCATCAACGAGCGGGCTGGCTTCCAGTTCCGCGCCGAGTCATACGACTTCCCCAACCATCCGAACCTGAGCGGGCCGAATCTCAATCCCACGTCCAGCCAGTTCGGCATGATTACCAGCAAGACCGGCTTGAACCGCGCGATGCAGCTTTCCTTGCGGCTTTACTTCTAAGGAGAGCACTTTCCATCCAGCCGGCGGCCAATCCTTCTACGAGGATGCCGCCGGCTTTGCCGTTTCTTCCGGCTCGATTTCGCGTCGGCGCACCGCCAATTCGCCCGCATGCTCCTCTGCCCATCGGCCCAGCGCCAGAATCGGCGTCTCCAGCGAAAGCCCGAGCGGGGTCAGTGAATACTCTACCCGCAAAGGCACCTCGGCATAGGCTTTGCGGCTGACCACGCCGATTTCTTCGAAGCGTTTGAGCGTCAGAGAAAGCTCCCGCTGGGTCACCCTCCCGATCGCCTTCCGTAAAACTCCAAAGCGCAGCGGCCCCGGCGCCCGCAGCAGATGGTACAGCACCGGCATAGCCCACTTCGACGCCAGCAGGCCGATGAGCTTGGTCATCGGACAGTCTCCGGACAGATCGCCTTCGCACCGGGTATCTGGTTCCATACTAACTTCATTCATAATCCCTACTTGTCAACCAACCTCTAGTATCCTTAATATACTATAAGTATGCCGACAACCAAATGGACTTTCGACACCGTACATTCGAGCCTCGCGTTTTCCGTGCGCCATCTGATGATTTCCAAAGTCAGAGGCCGCTTTGACAAGTGGACAGGCACCCTGGATCTGGACGACGCCGATCCCACCGCTTCAAAGATCTCCATCCGCATCGAGGCCGCCAGCGTCAACACCCAGGAACAGCAACGCGACGACCACCTGCGCTCGGTCGACTTCTTCGATGCCGGCAACCATCCCGAAATCGCTTTCGAAAGCACCGGCGTGAAAAAGCTAAGTGAGCAGAATTACAACGTCACCGGCGATTTGACCATTCGCGGCGTGACCAGGGAAGTCGAGGGCGCAGTGGAAGTACTGGGCCGCGCCAGGGATCCATGGGGCGGCTTTCGCGCCGGCTTCTCCGCCACTACGTCCATCGACCGGAAGGACTTCGGGCTTCTGTTCAACGTTCCCCTGGATGGCGGCGGCGTGCTGGTGGGCGAAAAGGTCGAAATCGTCGCGGAGTTGGAAGCGGTCCAGGCCGTCGCCATCGGCGCTTGAACTCGCCCCATCCCAGGCAGGTGGTAACCCTCAGTCCCGGCCGCGCATCTACACCATAGCAACTCGTCGAGTCCAACTATGCGTATCGAGATGTCGCGGCGTCGAATACTGGAATCGCTGGCGGCGGTCGCTTCCCTCCGCGCCCTGTGCGGGCAGCAGGGTCAGCCGCCCCAGCAGAATCCGCCACCCCCGGATAGTCAGCAGCCGCAACTGACACGGCCGGCTCCCAACCTTTCCGGCCAACAGGCGGAAAGTTCCACTTTTTCCACCGAGATCAAGGTGGTGAATGTGTTCGCCACGGTCCGGAAAGGCAAGGACGGCCCCATCGTCCATAACTTGACCAAGGACGATTTTGTGCTGGACGAAGATGGCCGCCCGGAAACTATCGCCTATTTTTCCCAGGAGAGCAACCTGCCTCTCACCCTCGGCCTGCTGGTGGATACCAGCGGCAGCCAGCGCCGCGTGCTCAACGACGAACGCACCGCCAGCCTGAAATTCTTCGACCAAATCCTGCGCGAAGATCGGGATCTCGCGTTCCTGATTCACTTCGATTTTCAGGTGGAGTTGCTCCAGGATCTGACCAATTCCAAGCAGAAACTGGAAGACGGCTTGAACGCGCTGAGAATCGGCGACAACCAACAGCAGCAGCAACAACAGGGTGGTAATAATCCCAACGGGGGGAACTATCCCAATGGTGGAAACTACCCCAATGGTGGCAATTATCCCAACGGCGGGAACTATCCCAATGGCGGCAATT
>PLRS01000015.1 GCA_003164035.1 Bryobacterales bacterium
CGCTGCCATGGAGGAAGCCGCCCAAGCGCACCTTGCCCAGCAGCAGCCCCCAGAACCTGCAAACGATGCACAAAATTGCACAAACATGCACAACGACGCCCAGCCCGAACCCGTCTCCCAGATGCACAATTTTGCACAACCGCCCGAAACCTACCGCCGTTCCGAACCCAAAATCGGCCGCAACGACCCCTGCCCCTGTGGCAGCGGCAGGAAATACAAACACTGCTGCCTCAACAAGTCCGCCGCCAGTGCCGCCTGACGGCCAAGTTGTGGCTGAGTGCCCGTTTTTCGAGGTGCGGGCCGTGCCCAGCTTCACGGAATGCCGGTGAGCAGAACCAGGTCGTTGGTTTCCTGGCCGCGCGCCAGCACCAGCGTTTTTCGGTCGGGCGACATGCTGGAGAAGAGAATGCGATCGGTATGGAAGGCGCTCAGCGGCACAGGCGGCCCGCCCGACACAGCCTGCCGCCAGACATTGCCGACGCCTCCCGCCGTAACAACATACTCCAGAGCCTTGCCATCGGCGGTCCAATGCACGCCGTCGTCGGCGCCGGGCAGACGACGGAAAGCCTTCATCGCCGTCCCGCCCTGGAAGGGGTATATCGCGATTCCCGGCGGCTGGTTCGGAAGATCGTACTGAAACGAAGCGCAGGCAACATATCTCCCATCCGGAGAGACATCCGGCACGGAGGTATTGTCCTCGGTCAGCCGGATAGCAACGCCGCCATCGATAGGGATCTTCCAGAGCATCGGCCGGCCGCCGATTCCGGGCGACCATCCGGCAAAGGACGCATAGACTACCCACTTTCCGTCCGGGGAGACGGCTGGATGCACATCGAGAGGGCCGCGCGTCAGTTGCCGCAGCCCGGAGCCGTCGGAGTTCACGCGCCAGATGCGCCCCTCGGAGTAATACACGATGTAGCGCCCATCCGGGCTGATGGCGATCTCCCCTTGGTCGGATTCGCCGGAAGTAAGTTGCCGGCGGTTACCGCCTTCGGTATCCATGGCCCAGATGTTGCGGGAATTGCCGGCCAGCGCCGAGAAGATAATCCGGCCGTCGGGAGCGCGTATGGCCGAGATAAGATTGTGCAGGTCGGCTGAGGGGATTTGAATCGCACGACCCTGGTAGGCGGCCGGGAGGAGCCAAAGGTCCGCCCTGCGCTCGCGCCGCAAGGCGAGCAATTCTTTCGAATCGGCGGTTCGGGTCAGCCCAATGTAGTCGCCCAGATCGTTGGTGATTCGCTGGACTTGACCGCTGGGATACGACACGCGCCACACCTGAAGCGAGTCCTCCGCATGCTCGCCGGCGCCCACCAGCAGACTGCGGCCATCGCTCGACCACAACACCGGCCCGGGCCACGCCCAGATGCCGCCGGTAAGCGGGCGCTCGGTTCCCCTATCCACTCCGATCTCCACAAGGTAAAACGCCCCCGGGCCGTAGAAACGCGCGTTTCCCGCCAGACAGACGATAGAGCGGCCGTCCGGTGACCAGGCCAGCCCCTTCTGCGAGTAGTATTGGGGCCGCCGCCGCGTGGCGACAACGCGTTCGCCGCTTCCATCGAAGTTGGCCACGATCAGCGACTCCGACCAACGCTCCATGTCCAGCCGCATGAATGCCAGCCGCCCATCCGGCGCGAAAGCGAACCGGCCCGTGATCTGTTCCAGCACGACGGCCGGTGTTCCGCCCGACCGGGGAACACGATAGAGCGTGCCGGTCCAACTTGCGGTTCCCTGCACATAATACAGGTAACCGCCGTCCGGAGAAAACAGCAGGTTATGGCGGTTTCCGGGAGCGGCCGCCAGAATCTGCCGGTCGCCGCCGCCTCCCAGAGGCCGGACCCAGATGCTTTGCCCTTTCGCGTCTTCGAGCAGGTACGCGACGATGGTTCCGTCCGGCGAGATGGCCGCGTCGGTAGCCAACCCCGAGGTGGCCAGCAGACTGACCTTCATCGTGTCGAACGGCGCGGAACGGGCCGGTGCCAATCCCCGGTAAATGCCAAATCCCGCCACGATGCCGGCGGCTGTCGCGAGCGCAATTACCCAGCGCCGCCGCGAACGAAACGCTGCGGAATCCATGCCGCCGGAGACCCGCAGCAAAGCCTGGCGGAGTTCCGCGCCAGTCTGGTAACGCCGGTCCGGATCTTTCGCCAGACAACGGGACAGAATACGCTCGACCGGTGAGGGTAGACCCGGCACGTGCATCGAGAGCGGGGCCGGCTCCGATTCCAGGATGGCGTTGAGGATTTCCGTGAATGTAGTCCCGCCGAACGGCGGCAGGCCCGATAAGACTTCGTAGAGGACGACGCCGAAGCTGAAGACATCGCTACGCGAATCGGTAGGAGCGCCGCGCACCTGCTCGGGCGACATGTATTTCGCCGTGCCCATGACCACGCTCGCGCCGCTCGTCCGCGTATCGCGCGCCGTCTCGCGCACAGAGCGGGCGAGGCCGAAATCGAGCACCTTCACCAGCCCGTCCGCCCGGATCATCACATTTTCCGGTTTGATATCGCGGTGGACGACGCCGGCGGCGTGGGCGGCTTCGAGCGCGGAGGCGATCTGCAGCAGTACGTTCAGCGCGGTCCGCGGCTCGAGCGGGCCTCCGCCGAGGCGCTGGCGCAAGGTTTCGCCTTGCACATACTCCTGGGCAATGAAATCGGCGCCTTCCGCATGGCCCGTGTCATAAATGGTGACGATGTTGGGATGATTCAGCGAAGAGCTGATGCGGGCTTCGGCATAGAGCCGCGCGACGTGGTCGGGTTGGCTGGCGTACTCGGGCGAGAGCAGCTTGATGGCGACCTGGCGTGAAAGTTGGCGGTCTTCCGCCAGCCACACTTCGCCGTGCCCGCCCGCTCCCAGCCGGGCAATCACCTCATAGCGGCCGAAGCGTGTTCCCGCCAGCGCATTCTGTCCGGTTTCCGCGAATACCGCCGCCAACCTTTCGACAGCAGGCACGGCGAGGAACTCTTGATCCGATGCCTGGGCCTCCACCAACCGTTCCACTTCGGCCCGCAGTTCCGGGTCTCCCGAACAGGCATCGGCCAGAAAGGCGGCGCGCTGACGGGCCGGTAATTCGAGTGCGGCGTCGGCCAGTTCGTTGATCCGCCGGTAACGCTCCGGGGTCATGGCGCGCCGACGGAGCGCAGCTTGCCGATCTCGCAGTAGAGCCACGCCTGGGCGCGTTTCCATTCGCGCATGACAGTGGCGGGCGAGATCTTCAAGACCTCGGCTGTCTCATCCACATTCAGTCCGCCGAAGAACCGAAGTTCCACCACGCGGCTCTTGCGCTCGTCGAGAACCGCCAGTTCGTTCAGCGCGTCGTCGACGGCAACCACTTCCCACGCCGGCGTTTGAGAAATATCCGGAGCCTCGTCGAGCGACAGCTTCCGCGCCATTCCTCCACGCCGCTGGGCGTGTCTCGTGCGCGCCATGTCCACCAGAATCCGGCGCATCAGTTGGGCTGAAACCGCGAAAAAATGCGCCCGGTTTTGCCATCTCACCCGCTTCTGGTCGACGAGTTTGAGATATGCCTCATGGATCAGCGCCGTGGTCTGGAGGGTGCGGTTGGCAGCCTCGCGGTTCATGTGATGGCGGGCCAGGCGCCGCAACTCGTCATAGACCACCGGCATGAGGCTGTCCAGCGCCGCCGCCTCGCCGTTGCTCCATGCAATCAGGAGCTGTGTTACCTCCGGAGACGTGGGTTCCATTAGGTGACGGGCCGATCCTTCCGCTCCGAGGAAAAAATTTCGCCCACGTGCGAGTTTTTCCGCCCGGCTTCCGCGTATACGGACAAGCCGGAACATCGGGCCAGGTAGCCAGTACGGATCGCACGAATAGACGACAAAATTTCACCCCAGGCGAGCCCAGTGGGAACCCTCCGCCGCGTGGGCTCGGACGTTGACGCCGTAGCTTCGAGATCAATTATAACGTGGCCGGCACGAAGGACGAAAACATGAGAAAACGTTTCCACCCATCCTCCACGCGTGGAGTGTGCGCCGCCTGCCTGGTGCTGGCAGCCG
The DNA here is from genome assembly GCA_003164035.1 of Bryobacterales bacterium. Classification (GTDB taxonomy): domain Bacteria; phylum Acidobacteriota; class Terriglobia; order Bryobacterales; family Bryobacteraceae; genus JBEKYD01. Next base: position 4,014 of record PLRS01000015.1, read on the forward strand.
TCGCCGCTGAAGCGCAAACCCTGACCAAAATCTCGGTTTCACCGAGTCCGGCGCTGGTCGGCAAGTTCGTTCCCGTGCCAATGCGCGCGTACGGGACCTACAGCAATGGCACTGTGATGGACATTACATCTCAGGTAACGTGGTCCCTGGTAAGCGGCCAGAGCGGCATCGGCGCGAAGGGGTTGCTCACGGCAGTGGCGAGCGGCAGCGACACCGTGCAGGCCGCTTTGGGAACCGTTCAAGGTACGGCGCCGGCCCTTGCCGTCCTCAACACCGACAACCAGACCGTGACCGCGACAATACCGGTGGGCCAGTCGCCCATCGGCGCCGCCATCAACCCGTTGACAAACAAAATCTACGTAGCCAACCAGGCGAGCAACAATGTCACCGTCATCGATGGCGCCACCAACACTACCACGACGATTGCCGCGGGCACCGGCCCATCGGCGATTGCCGTCAACCCCGTGACGAACCGGATCTACGTTACCAACCAGAACAGTAACAACGTCACCGTGATCGATGGCGGCACCGGGGCAACGACAACGGTCGGCACCGGCAACACGCCATCGACGCTGGCGGTGAACCCGGTGTCAAATCAAATCTTCGTCCTGAACCATGGTGGCATAACCATCATCGATGGCGCTACCAACAATACAATCCCTATCTCACTTTCTTCGCTGCCCATCGCCCTGGCGGTGAATCCCGCCACGAATTATGTCTATGTCACGACATTCACCGGCAGTGTCGCGATCGTCAATGGGGCCACGGACTCTCTCAGCAGCACGACAATCAACTTGGGAACTCAAGGCGGCCCACTCACCCTCCTCGCCGTGGATCCCACGTCGAACGCGATCTACGCCGGCACCCCGTTATCGAATGCGTTTGCGATCATCGATGGTAACACCAACGAGCTAGTCACTCCGAATAACCAGTTTTCGGGCGGTGTTCCCGCGCTGAACCCTTCCACGCACCAGGTTGTGTTCGCTTTTGGCGGTGTGACCGTTTACGATCCGGCCACAAACACCGGTAGTCCGAACGCGGGCATCCTCCAATCCGGCTTGTGGGTCGCCGCGGCAATGAACGCGGCAACCGGCCAGGCTTACGTAGTCTCGAACCAGGCCAATACGATCGGAATACTGGACGGCGCCAACGGCTATCTGCTGACCAGCACGCTGAGTTCCGGAGCCGGGCCGAATGCACTCACGGTAAACCCCCTAACGAATAAGGTGTATGTGGTCAATCAGGGGAGCAACAATGTGACCGTAGTCGATGGCGCATCCAACCAGACAACGAAACTATCGACCGGAACCACGCCGTCCGACGCGCAGGTGAATCCCATCACGAACACAATCTACTTTGTCAATAGCGGCAGCAATAACGTCACGGTGGTTGATGGAGCGACTAATAATACCGTCACGGTCCCGGTCGGCAGCAATCCGGCCGCGGCGGCGGTCAATTCCCTGACCAACAAAATCTATGTGGCGAACCAGAATAGTAACAATGTGACCGTGATCGATGGCGCGACCAATGCGACTTCCACGGTTCCCGCGGGCAGCGGACCGTTCGCGGTGATTGCCAATCCCATGACGAACCAGATCTACGTAGCGAACGCGGATGGAACCGTAACCATCGTCGATGGAGCCACGAACGCCACCACGGCGGTAAACGACGGAATCACCGGCGGGAACCACTCCGCCTCGCCTTTCGGCATGGCCTTGAATCCGGTGACTAACAAGTTATATCTTCCCAACTTTGCCAGCGGTTCGGTGGCCGTGATCGACGGAACCGGCAAAGCCGTATCGACTATCGCCGCGGGAGCCAGACCGTTCGCGATCGCAGTCAATTCCATTACCAATCAGATTTACGTTGCCAATTTGGGGAGCCAAAACCTGACGGTGATCGATGGGGCCACCGCGCTGACCAGCACGCTGCCATTGCCTATTGCTCCCTGGAGCGTTGGAGTGAACAGAGTGACCAACCTTATCTATGTCGCCGGCATCGATCCCCTGAGTGGTCTGACCACCATCGCTGTGATCGACCCTAGCACCAATCCGCCGGCGATATCGACCATCGCCAGCACCTTCTCGGGAGTTCCCAGCACTCTGGCGGTGGATGAAATCACTAACAAAATCTACTTCAGCGGTATCGGCATCGCGGTCCTCGGCCTGGACGGCGAAACCAACACGCTGACACTCCAAAGCGACCCTGTCTCGGGTGGCATCGCGGAGGCGGTTGCGCTCGGAGTCAATCCCAACACACACCGGGTCTATAGTGCGTTTACCCTATCGGCGCCGATTAGTGCCTCGATTACCGAGGAACTGGTCACGGCCAGTCCCTTAAATGTAAGTGTTACACCCCTGCCTGGAAATCGGAGCAACAACCCGCAGCCGTCGTTTACCCTGAACGCGGCGGATGGCCTCGACCCCAGTTTGCCGCCGCTCCAGAACGTAACCGTGTACTACCGGTTCGATTCTCGCGAGGGCCCATGGACCGCGGCCGCGCCCAACCAGGACGGTGGCTTCGGTGTCACGCCAGGTTCGCCACTCCAGCCAGGCATGCATACCCTGCTGGTGTTTGCGACCGATGGCCGCGAAGGCACGATGTCGGGAACGAGCCTGGGATACGGAAACGGCGATGGACCGCTGGTAAGCCCGGTCGCGGCGTACACATTCTACGTCCTGCCTCCACCCCTACTGCAGAGCATTACGATCGCCGCCCCTTACACTTCAGTGTTGACAGGCGCGGTGGAGCAACTGACGGCCACCGCTCAGTTCAGCGACGGTACCTCGGCGGACGTGACGAATACGGCAACGTGGTCGTCTTCGGCGCCATCGGCGGCCGCGGTCGGCGCCACCGGAATCCTGACGGCGGCCGGGACAGGCACTACGACAATTACCGCGGCATTCGACGGAGTCAGTGGGACGCAGGCGATCTCGTGCGCCGCTCCGGTGTATCTGCTGCGAGTTACTCCGTCGATTACAAACTCCAACGGTAATTATGTCGTTCAACTCACGTTAGCAAATCAAGGCAATGTGCCGGTTGTGAACATCGACCTGACACTGATTCAGTTGAACTCGACCACCGGCACGGCGCCCACCCCGATCCCGAGCCTCGCTCCCAACGCGAGCGCGGCCGCGACGGCGACTATCCCGGTATCGGCCGGCACTCCAGAAACCGCAGCTTTATTGAGAGTCGCGGGCACATACACTGCAACTATTCCCGGCGGACCGGCTGAACAGACCTCGATAGCTGCCAGTTTCCGCCTGATCCTGCCTTGAGCGGTAAACCACAAACGAAGACTAAGAGGAGAAGAAGATGACTTACGTTTTGAAAGCAGCCCTATTGGTATGTGCCATTTCCGCAGTAAGCATTCCAGCCTGTGCCGACACGATCCTGGTCACGTTCGAGGAGCCTACGATTGACGTAGTTCCAAACGAGACCGATATTGCCGTGTCGGGCACATTTACCAATACCGATCCGGCGGACCCGGTGTATCTGAACGCGGATAACATCAACCTGCCGGCGCAATTCGACGTTACCGACGAGTTCTTTACCAATGTACCGATTTTCCTGACGCCGTCGCAGACAACCGGCCCGATAGAGCTTTTCCGGTTCAGTGTGGCGGCCGGCACGCCGGTTGGATCGTATGCGGCGTCGTACGACCTCCTGGGTGGGGTGGGGACGGCGAATCAGTTCAATTTCGACCCGCTAACCACGGCGCCATTCACGGTTTTCGTGACCCCGGAACCCGCGCCCTTGATTCTGTTGGGCGCCGCGCTGGTCGCTCTCGGCTCGATGCGGCGAAGACGATCCGGCAGTTCTTACCGGGCAAACCCGTGAGCGGGAGAAAGCCAATGCAGAGGTCACAGCGGGAGCACCCACGGACCATCCACAGGCTGGACGAAGGTGCCCGGAGTCCTCTGCAACTGTGCCAGTCTGCTCCGTCCCCTTTTGCGCGTACCGAAAAGGTATAAGTTCAGGCTGTCCTGCTTCGTTCCTGCTTCGTGCCGACACCATCGAGGGTAACAGAGGCACGGGGAAATCTCGAGGCTTGTCGGGGCTGCGGCGTGGGCGCCAAAGAGGCCGCGGGCGGGTGGGGCGCGGAGCTCCGGGTGCGGCGATTTGTGCGCCATTGTGCAATTTTGTAACCGGGGTTTCGCGTCAGGCCGACTTCGCTTACGGGAACATAGTCCAGTTCAGGCTGTCCCGGTTACTGCGTTTCGTTCCGTCCCGTTTCGTTCCCCTTCGCCCCACAATTCGCCGCGGCGCACGCGGAGCGTATGGAAACGAGAGGTGGGGACGGAGGGCTCTGTCCCCTTCGCCAATTTCGGGGTCCGCCGACGACCGCGATGCGCTGAAAACAAAAGAGCGCTCGTCCCTTGCGCTTGAGATCAGCTCTGTATCTCCATGATAATACGAGACTCGCGAATTACGAAGGGCTCGCGTCAGGCTGTCCCCACTGTCCACCCGCGGAGGTTCACCTCGACGAAGGCCGGCCGCGTGAGGCTGGCGTTGTCGCGCATCAGCCGAAGCTGGTCCCCATTGGTGCAAAAGCCCCAGAGTGCCTGATCGGTTTGATTCAGCCAATCTTGCAAGGAGGAGGCAGCGGATCTCCTGCGGCCGACTTCTGTTCCATGGGATGCGGACAGGTAGGCGCTGGTGCGATCCAAGTCGTCAGCTGGAGGAACGACGACCACGGGAACGCGACCCTTCTTTGCTTCGAGAGCAACGGGCAGACCTTCGTGGCGACGCGCTTCGACGTCTGTGAAACCAAGTACCTGGCTGAATAGCCCTTCCATTAGAGAGACCGCCGCAGCGGCGGATGGAGTAGGGCTGGCGGCGAAGTCCTTGAAGAGAGCGGCGCCGATTCGGAAATACCTGGCGATCTCGTCGCGCAGTGTAAGCCCTTTGGGAACCGCGTAATCGGCCTCGGTCTGATTCCCGGCGCCTCGCGCGGCGATACGCGCGAGCATGGCCGACGAAATGATGCCACCTTCTAACGTAATGGTGTCGAATACGACCGACGAAGAACGCCGGGCCCTCGAAGCCTTAGCGTTGGTGGAATGTCTTGCGGCGGTTTTCTTCGCGGGTGCCTTGTTTTGGGCCAATTAGATGCCCCCCGGAATCAATGCGAAGACGCCCATCAAGTCAGCGGGCAAGACTGGCTCAACCGTCACGCGCGGGACGTTGATGCCGGCTGCGCGAAACAGTCTTTTGACGATGATTTGCATTCCTTTCTCCTTTTAGAAGGCCGCGATTGTCTTGGTATGGCTATGCAGCCTCTCGTAATCGTTTTTGAAAGATATCGGTGCAAGCCGCCAAAAAGCCCGTCTGACGGCTATTCCCGGCGACAATAATCCACTCAAGCGACTCCCATCGATTGGTAGTTCGGTTTCAAGAATGGTGTGGTCGTGATTTAGTGAGCGTAACGAAATAAGGTG
>PLRS01000046.1 GCA_003164035.1 Bryobacterales bacterium
GTTTTCTTTCTGGATGGCGAAACAGGAATCGGTGTCATAGTCGAACTGCGCCCTCAATCTGTAGGCCTTCGCAGAGGGGTTTCCAGACAGAAAGTACGGAATATTTTTTGGTTGTAACCTTCTGCAACACATTCGTCACGCTTTGCAACAATCACGCAGGACCTCTGGGGCCAGCAACGGGCTGCAACAGTCTGAAACTGAGGGGGGCAGCGGAAGGCAGCCAAACGCCGGTAGTGGAACATAAAGGAAAAGTTGCGCATAGGCGCGGGCTTTTGGTCTTAAGATCTGTATTGTCATTTAGTTCCTGCGTTGCACGGTGTGGGCGGTTTTGTTGCACATTGCGCAACGGCCACTTTTTCGTGTCACGGGCCGATAATCCCGCCACTTACAGCTAGAGGAGTCATCTGTGGAGCAGAAACAAAGCAAGGGAGTTATTCATGGTCTGCGCATCAACGCAGAGCTCAAGAATCGGATCGAGCGGGCATTGCAGCCTGGCGAATATTCAAGCCGCAGTGCGTTCATCCGCACCGCCGTCGAGCGGGAGCTCGCCGGCAGAGAAAGCGGCGTCGACGCGGCAGAGCAGAGAATCGCTGCGAGTCTGGATCGAACGGCGCGAGAAATTCACAATTTGCGGATAGGCCAACAGGCGTTGTTCGCCTTCGTGGACGTGCTGGCGAAGACGTTCCTGACTTGTGTGCCTGAGCCGCCGAGGGATGCGCGGGACCAAGCCGTGGCTCGTGGCAAAGCTCGGTATGATCGCTTTCTCAAGACGGTCGGCATGTCGATGGTGGGCGATTCCCAAGCGGCTATGGCGAAGTTGTTAGGGCTTGGCCACGAATGAACGATCACCGAGGCGTGGTCGACGCGGTTGCCAATGGACATGGTGCTTTCGTTAACAATGCCGTGGTCCTACCGAGTTTCAGGTTGCCCGGGCCGTGGCATTGGATTAGTATCGTCTATTACATTCGATGCTCCGGGAGCTGGTTGCACAAGTGTTATCAACGTGGACTTAAGACCAGATTTCGGAGAAGAAGGCAGAACGTCCACGGGATTTAGCCGAGAAGCACGGGGCTGCGTCCATGACTTTCGACGATTTCTTCAAGCGCCTCACAAACCATCGGCGGCACGATTGGCAGGCGCGCTTGGCGCTGGACACCGTCTGCAGGAATCGGCTAATTCGCATACCGACTGGGTTCGGCAAGACTGCTGGAGTCACGATCGCCTGGCTCTGGAACCGCGTGATCGAGGAGAACGACCAGTGGCCACGCCGTTTGGTCCTATGCTTGCCGATGCGCACGCTCGTGGACCAGACGGAATGCGCGGTCCAGGAGTGGCTCGACCGTGCCGGGCTAACTCCGCAACCGTGTGCTCACGTTCTCCTCGGCGGATTGTCGCCCTCCGATTGGCACCTTGAACCGGAACGTAACGCAGTCCTGATTGGCACCCAGGACATGCTTCTCTCTCGGGCGCTCAATCGTGGCTACGGCGCGGGCCGCGCGCGATGGCCGATGGAGCACGGACTCCTGAACGTTGACTGCCTTTGGGTGATGGACGAAATCCAGCTCATGGACGTCGGTCTCGCGACCAGCGCGCAGCTTCAAGCTTTCGCGAACACTGACGAACATGATGACAAGCTGCCTCGCCCGCGCCGGACATGGTGGATGAGCGCAACGTTGCAGCGCAACTGGCTGTGCCGCGCACCNNTCGACGACGCCAAGGCGCAAACATGGGCCGATATCGTTGCCAAGACCCACAAAGCTACCCAGGGCGGGATCACTCTCGCGGTCACGAACACGGTGAAAAGCGCCCGTGAACTACATGCGGTGCTCGCAGCAAGGTCTAAGAAGAACGATCCCCTCCTCGGAGGAGTGGACCTCCGGCTCGTCCACTCACGGTTCCGCGGGGCGGAGCGGAGGGAGTGGACGACCGAGTTTCTCGCGCGCGAGCACTGCAAGCCAGGCAGTAACAGGATCATCGTGGCGACGCAGGTTGTCGAGGCCGGAGTGGACATCTCCGCTGACGCGCTTGTGACCGAACTCGCGCCGTGGGCGTCCCTCGTCCAGCGGTTCGGGCGTTGCGCGCGGTACGGAGGAAGGGGCCAGATCATCATCATTGATCGGCGACACACCGATGAGAGCGCGAATAAACTTGATGCCGAGGACAACGAGGAGCGTTCCAGTAAACGTGCCGAGGCAGATCGTAAGACTGCGCTCCCGTACGAACTCGCGGAGATCGAAGCCGCGGCCAAAGCAATCATGTTGCTGAATGGCGCAGCCGACCCGTCTGCGCTGGATGCATTCGAGAAAGCCGAGGAAGAGAAAAACGAGGGCAGCCTTCTGCCGCGTCTTTATCCCTACGCGCCGCTACACATCGTGACGCGCCGGGAGCTGCTCGATCTTTTCGACACCGGACCTGATCTCACGGGCGCGGATATTGACATCTCTCGCTTCGTGCGCGAAGGCGACGACCGCGATGTTACTGTCTGGTGGTGGCCTGTTCCTGAACGTCAATCGCCGCACCTGCGGCTCCGCCCAGCTCACGACGCTCTCTGTCGCGTTCCGGTCGGCGAAGCTCGGAGCTGGCTTGTGGCCTCCGGGGAACGGAGTGCCGAGGAAGGAGAGCCTGGGCAAGAACAGTCCGTTGCTGGTCCTCAGAAGGCTCGCCCGCGTGCCTGGGTATGGAGCTACCTCGACGGCAACTGGGAGCGACTTGAGGACCGCCACATCTTTCCTGGACAGACTATCCTCGTCGAGGCGAGCGCGGGTGGCTACGACGTTCGGATCGGCTTCACAGGCAAGCCGGGCACTATTCCCGTTGAGGTCGGGCATGCGCGCGCGATGAGTGCATCTGATGCGGCCGATGAGGCAGACGAGCAGGAAGAACTCAGCGAAGGACTGGGCACCAGTGATCGCCAGTACAAGACGATTGCGACGCACGGAGCCGAAGTCGCGATCGAAAGTCAGAAAATCGCCGCCATTCTCACCCCAAATGACCTCGCTATTCAAAAGCTGATGGACTTGGCGGGGATCGCGCACGATACCGGTAAGGCACACGCAGCCTTTGCCGGCGCGATCAGGGATCGAAACGGCATCCCGTCAGGTACGCCCTTGGCCAAGGCCCCCAAGGGCCGCTGGCATGGCGTTCGTAACCTTTACGATCATAGCCCCGCGGGAAGGCGCCCTGGATTTCGCCACGAACTCGCCAGCGTTCTGGCGATCTTGGAACTTGTCTGGCGCGCGCATCCCACCCATCCTGCCCTTCAGGGGGGCCGTGAGGAAGTTCTCGACGCCACCGTCGGCCGGGAACTTCCGGAATCCGAGGATCACATCCTTCCACCTCAGGGAGTTCTCGCCGACCTCATCGGGCTCGATGAGACTGCCCTCAATCTGGTCCTGTATCTCGTGATGTCCCACCATGGGAAAGTTCGTGCAACCCTGCCGATGAGCCCGCGCGACCAGGAGAACGCGGGCAAGGACGGCAGTTTGCCTCTTCGCGGGGTGCGGGACGGAGACGAGATCCCCGCGCTGCTCCTCGCCGATACAGCACAGAACGAATTCGAGTTTCCCCATGTGAGGCTCCGACTAGATCCGGCCAGGCTCGGGCTGTCGAAACGCTACGGGCCGAGTTGGGTGGAACGTGTGTTGGCATTGCGCCAAAACTACGGTAGTTTCCAACTTGCATGGTTGGAGGCTCTAATGCGGGTTGCGGACGTGCGTGCTTCGCAGATCGCCCGACCGCTGGACTCGCGCCTTTCTCAGGATTTGGTGGAAGTGCAAGCGACACCGGAAGCGAAAGACCGGGACGCCGACCTCCGAAACTGGATCAAAGAAACCGTCGATGCCTCGGTATCGCGGCGGGAGGCGGCCAGCGTCACAGTGCAGGCGAAAGGCCATGCAGTGCCACGCGCATCCACGAAGCGGAGCCGCCGAGGTGCTTCATGACCAGGATCCACGTCCATGAACTGGCGGGATTGAACCCTGACTCGCTCGCGACTTACCTTGCTGCGCTTGGGATGTTCCGACTCCTGGCAGAGCAGAAGGACGCATGCGTTCGTGGTTTCTGGCGCGACGAACACTTCGTGTTGGTCACCGAACTCGACTGGGACGCCGTAGAGCAGTTCTTCCTTCAGGATTACAGACCGACTCCGATCCTGGCGCCCTGGAACATGGAGAGCGGGTTCTACTCCCTTAAGCCACCGAAGGCGGCAGGGGATGAAGCTCTCGATAGTGCTGACGCGTCCAAGACGTCCGGTGCCGGCGAAGGAGAAGAGAGCGGTGATGCTGACCTAGCGGATGCGGAGGACGGCGACGGCAAGGAAGGCGACACCGAGGAGGCCGTTGGCGATTCTCTACTCGACCGGATTGGTGCTTCTGGAGCGCCACGGTTTGCGAGCTTTCGTCGTGCCATCGAGGTTGCCCTTGAGAATATCCCTGCCGAGTTGCGAGACGCGGAGAGAAACTCGCAGCGAGCTCATGCCGAGATGAAGGCTAACCTGGCCGATGCGAGTTTGACTCAAGCGGAACAGGACGTTGAGAAGTTGAAGGCCGAGATCGACGCCCTCAAGGCCAGCGCCAAAGGAACCAAGAAGGGCTCTCCCGCTCAGGAAGCGCTTGTGGAAGGCCAAGCTCGCTTGAAGCAGGCGAAGCAGTATCTCAAGGATCAAAAAACGAACCTTCAGAAAACGCTGAAAGACAGATCAAAGGACTTGAAGGCCCCGATCGAAGAGGCAAAGAAGCGCTTCAAGGATTTGCAATCCTTGACGAAGGCTCGCTTGATAGCCGACCTCCGGGCGCGCTGGGGAGATGAAGGCCAGCAGTGGGTGGATTCGGCTCTCGGACTCGAAGACGATCTGGAATTGAGGGTCACCTCGCTCTTCGGTTCGGGCGGCAATGACGGCCGGATGGAGTTTACCCGGAATCTACGGCGGCATCTCAACGCGCTTTTCGATATTGACACTGGCCAGGCGCGCGACAAGGCAGCCGATCAGTTGCGCGCCGCGGTTAGCGGGCTCCCGACGAATTTTCTACTCGGTACAATTGACGGTAAGAAAGTTAAAGTTGGCCAGCTCTTCCCCGGACGAGCTGGCGGTACCAACATGGGCGCGGGCTTTGCAGGCGGCGCGACTGTGAATCCATGGGAGTTCGTGCTCATGCTGGAAGGGGCGGTTGCGCTCGTCGCGGGCATGACTCGCCGGGGCAGCGTGGGTCGAGCGCGAGTCTCGTCACCCTTCTGGGTGGAGGCCGTGTCAGCCGGTTATGGGAGCGCATCCGATGCTGATAATTCGCTGAGTGGCGAACAGTGGTTCCCGCTGTGGTCTCGTCCGCTCGAGTATGGCGAACTGGTCGAATTGATCCGGGAAGGGCGCGCGCAAGTGGGCCGCCGCAAGACAAAAAATGCTGGGGATCTTGCGCGAGCGACAGCGCGACTCGGTCTCGCGCGTGGAATCGACTCCTTGCAGCGGTTTGCGTACCTCAAACGCAATGGCAAGTCGAACTTCGCGGTTTCGGCCGGTCGCTTCCAGGTAACCGAACGATCTCATCAAATGCTCCTGGAGGACGTCGCACCTTGGATCGACAGCCTCACGAGGTATGCCAACGAAAATAACGTTCCGGTCAGCCTTGGCGCGATCGCACGGCGAACACAGGAAGCTCTCTTCGCCGTCTGCCGGCACGATGCGACGCCAACGGAATGGCGTGAACTACTCATCACCCTCGGAAGCGCGGAATTCGCTCTTTTACGCTCGGGTAAGAATCCGTCACGACGGCCCCTGCCTAAACTGAGTTGCGGCTGGATAGCGGCCGTGGACGATGGCAGCGATGGCGGGCGAGCTGCGCTCCGGTTGGCTCTGGCGCTCGCCTCGCAGCACCGGCCACCAGAGAAGAACGACGGGACCCTCAAGGGCTCTGTTCGCCAACACTTCGTCCCGCTCGTCGATCCCGACGGTGACCGACCTCGTTTCAGGCTTGACGATCATGGGCGGGCCGAGCCTGATCCCGAAGACGTCTGCATGGGTCGGGATCTGGTTACCGATGCGATTGCTCTCGTTCGACGTCGTTCGATTTGGGCCCGCACGTCCGGTGCGGCGCGCGAAAAGACGCCGCAACTTCCGCTCTGGCCGGTAGCCTCTTGCGAAGCGACCCTTGAGGAGATCGGTTCCTGGGTGCGGGGAGAATGCTCAGACAAAGATGTGCTGGCGCTTGTCCGTCCGCTGCTTGCTCTGAACTGGAGCGAGACCGCCGACCGAGGTTCGGGCCTGCCCCCGTGGCGAGCAGGGGAGCCTGACCCGCTTCAGGTGTTGTTCCGTCTTGCTCATCTGCCGTTCGATGTTCCGGTGCAGGATGCAGACGGGAAACAGGAGATCGCGGTCAGCGTCCGTCTCGATCCAGAGCCATTACGTCGCCTCGCGGCCGGCGATCTGGACGGGGCGTTGAGGGTTGCTGTGCGCCGCCTCGACGCGAGCGGCCTTCGACCTGTATTCCGACGTGGCGTGGTTACGCCAGCGTTGGCGCGCCGACTCGCTGCCAGCCTCGCATTCCCAATTTCTCGAACTGATGCTGCTCGCGCGGCCCAGCTTGTCTGCAAACCGTACGATACCAAGGAGCAACTGTCGTCTCTCGGTTGAGGAGTATCCTTTATGCCTATCGATCTTTCGCCTCTCGACAAACACTACGATTTACTATTTGAAGTCCCGCTCAAGGTTCGGCAGGGCCATAGATTCCAGCCCACGGGATTCCCGGATCTCGGGGCCGCCGAGTTCGACACTCCCGAGGGGAGGTCGCTTCTCGTCGAGTCCGCGCAGAGCATGGCGAATCGGCTGGAAGGTGTGTGCTGGGACGAGAGCACGAACGATCTCGTCGAGCCGTTACGCGGGCTCAGCTATATCGCTGTCAAGGACAGTAGTGGGTCATTTCTGACGAGTTCAGTGCTGGAGGCACATCGCCTCAATAGCCCTTACATTGAAAAAGCTACTCCAAACTGTCATGCGGAAATTCAGAATGAGATCGGCGTAAAGAACCGCCCCATTGATCGCCCACGATTTGTGAAGACGGTCCTCAAGTATGACGTTGGATCGCTTCTCCATGGCGTCTTCCTTGAGAGCATGGATGGGCGACTCCGCATCGCCCGTTCTATCTCTGCTTTCATCGAAGCGGATGGCGTGAAGACCGCTGCTTCAGGTGGAGTCAAGAACGACCGTGTCCATGCCGCTAAGGACGAAGCCGGAGGGCGCACGGCAAAGGAGGGGTTCGGCAATCTCCCCTTTCCCCGCGACGAGTATACCGCCGACAGGATCACGCTGTACACGAGCGTGGATCTTGCCCAGATCCGCGGCTACGGCCTTGGCGAGGATGCCACCAGGCTGTTGATTCTGTTGGCGCTCTTCAAGCTGCGTTCATTCGTGGACAGCCCCATGCGGCTCCGGACAGCGTGCAGTTTCGAACTGGCGGATGACGGTGATATCATCGGCAAGAACATCCCTGAGTTCAAGCTGCCAAGCCGCGACGACCTCGTCGGCAAGAAGGGCGAGAACGGCGAATGGTCGGGTGAGTTGCCGGCGCTTGTTAGGAAGCTGACCGATGCTCAGCCGACAGAGTCCGATGAGACCAAGGCCGAGAAGATGCGACTGACCACCGTCACGTTCACAATCTGAGTGGTGTCGCCATGATCCGTTTGCTCTTCGAGTTCTCCGCTGGAAATTATCACGCGACGCCTTGGGGGCATCACGTGAACGAAGGACTTGTGGAATGGCCTCCGAGTCCCTGGCGCATCATCCGGGCTTTGCTCGCCACGGGCTACACCAAGCTCGGCTGGCAGCAGATTCCCGACGAGATGCGACGTCTCGTTGAGACTCTTGCGGCACGCGAACCAAGCTATCGGCTGCCTCACGCGACCAACGGCCACACCCGCCACTACATGCCGGTCAGGGGGTGGAAGAAGGGTGTCCAGAAGACCAGCCTCGTGATTGACGCGTTCATCAAGACCGACGGTGCGCTGTGCGTCGAGTGGCCAGACGTGGACCCGACGCAGCACAGCATTCTTCCGCAGCTCCTGGATCGTCTCAGTTACCTTGGCCGCGCTGAGTCTCGGGTCAGGGCTCGACTCGTGACGGGAGACGAAGACCTTCCGGGATTTGTCGTCTCCACGCGGCGCGCGGAGCGGGACGACGAGCCTGTGCGCTTGCTCGCGCCTGTGGCAAGCGAACAGTACGACGCCTGGCGTCGTGGCTCCCCGAGTGCGCCCGACGATCTTCTTGCTGCGCTGCAGATCGACACGAACAGGCTTCAGGATGAGGGCTGGAACTTCCCGCCCGGCACGCGCGAACTGATTTACTGGCGTCCGGCCAACGCCTTCTCTCACGTTTCCGAACCCAGGCGGTCTGATAACGTCGCAGCCGATCGTCACGACACGGCTTTGTTTGCGCTCTCGACCGACAAGAAACGCGATGTCCTGCCGCTCATGGAACGAGCGCTCCCGACCATGGCCCTCTTCCGACGGGCTTTGCTCAGCAGAGTCGGCGATGAGCAGCAGCTCGGCGGATGCCCGGAACTCACAGGCAAAGACAAGCAAGGCGAGCCGCTGCGGTGCAAGCATCTGCACGCGCACTTCATTCCGCTGTCGCTCGACTCCGGGAACCCGCGGCGAATCGACCACATTCTTATCTATGCACCCATGGGCTTTGGTCCACTCGCGGAGCGCGGGCTTCGCCGTCTGCGAACGACCTGGGCAAAGGGAATGGATGACATTGCGGTCACGCTAATCGGGATCGGGAAGCGAGAGGCATTTCGGGAAGTCGGAGGCGATGCAATACGAGAACTCGGATCGGGTGCAACCTGGGTGAGTCGGACACCATTCGTCCCTCCTCGGTTTCTCAAGCCGCGTGGAAGAGATTCGATTCAGGGACAAGTGCATGCGGAACTTGAACGACGTGGCCTTCCTGATTTGGCCGTAGCGCCAACGGTCGCCATGCCGACGGACGAGAGTGACGCTGGAAGACTCGCGCAATGGTTCCGGCACTTCGCTCGATCACGTCAAGGCGGCGGAACACCACCGCCTGGGTTGTTCCACGTCACCCTAACGCTTGATCACTTAGTTGAGGGTCCAATCTGTCTCGGATGGGGCTCCCATTACGGTCTTGGGTTGTTCGTGCCAGCCGACGGGGGAATGTGAGACTTAAACTGCCGATGGTCTGTTTATCTCCTAGCCGTGGCCAAGCCGCTGCGGACCGGCGCCTGCTGCGTGCAAGTGCTCGGATAAGGCATGACACGGCGTTTGCTGACTATCGCGACCCACGCGCATCAGCCGAGGTTGTCGAGCCGGCCAACGTCGGGAGCGCGTTAGCCGGACTGATTGAGCAGGATGTTAGACGATTTCCACGCTACATACGAGGTTCAGAACAAGATGCGCATCTCCTACCTCATCTGCTATGACATCTGCGACGACAAGCGCCTCCGCAAGGTCTTCCAGACCATGCGCAACTACGGCGATCACTTGCAGTACTCCGTCTTCGAGTGCCAGTTGACCGCCACTGACCTGGCGCGCTGCCGCAGCGACTTGGCCGCCATCATCCACCACGACGAGGACCAGGTGCTTTTCGTCAGCCTCGGGCCGGCCGAGGGCCGCGGCGACCGCGTCATCACCGCGCTGGGCAAGCCCTATACAGCCATCGACGCGCCGTGTATCGTGGTGTGATATGGGCGCCCTTCCTATCATCTCTGAGCCCGCCGGACGCGAACTCCCGGATTACATGCCGGCGCGCATGGTCAACGAGTTCGTCTACTGCCCCCGGCTCTTCTACTACGAGTGGGTGGACGGCGTCTTCCGCGAGAGCGTGGACACCGTCGAAGGCAAGATCCAGCACCAACGCGTGGACAAGCGGGCGACGGAAATGCCGGCGCCGGAAGCGGCCGCTACCGAACAGATCCACTCGCGCTCCGTCACGCTATCGAGCGAGCGCCTGCGCGTGATTGCCAAAATCGACATGGTGGAAGGTTCGGAAGGCGTCGTGACTCCCGTGGACTACAAGCATGGGCGCCCGCGCGAAGGTCCGGACGGCCTGGAACTCTGGCCCGCTGACCGCGCACAGTTGGCCATCCAGGGCCTGGTGCTGCGCGAAGCCGGCTATCGGTGCGAGGAAGGCATCGCGTACTACGCCAAGACGAAACAGCGCGTGCGCGTGCCATTCGACGCCGCCCTCGTCGAGGAAACGGAGCGCAACATTCGCTCTGCCTGGACTTTGGCCACGATCGGAAGCATACCGCCGCCGCTCGAAGATTCACCGAAATGTCCCGGTTGTTCGTTGGTGGGCATCTGCCTTCCCGATGAAACCAATTGGCTGACTGGCGAGACGGCCGACGCAGTCCAGCTTTCTTTGTTTGACGAAGACGCTGGCCTGCCCAGAAAGCCGGTCGCGCGTGAGGTCAGGCAATTAGTCACGCCGCGCGACGACCTGCGGCCGTTGTATCTGAATTCGCAGGGCTACAAGGTGGGCAAGTCGGGCGAAGTGCTGCAGGTGAAGGACAAGGAGCAGTTGAAGCAGGAGGTGCGGCTCGGCGAGATTTGTCAGGTCAACCTCATGGGCAACGTGCAGGTTTCCACGCAGGCTGTGCAAACCCTTTGCGAAGCCGCGATTCCAATCTGTTACTTCTCGCAGGGCGGCTGGTTCTATGGCATTACGACGGGGCTGAATTCGAAGAACATCTTCTTGCGACGGACGCAGTTCCGGCTGGCGGACCAGGAGTGGTTTGCGCGATCGCTGGCGCGCCGCTTGGTGGCGGGGAAAATCCGGAACCAAAGGACCATGCTGCAGCGAAACCATGTGGAGCCGCGGGGCGAGTCTCTATTGGGAATGCGGCAGATGGCAGAACAGGCTGAACGCGCCCAATCGCTGGAGGAACTGCTGGGAATCGAGGGCAACGCGGCGCGGATCTATTTTGGGGAGTTCGCCGGGATGATTAAGACCGAGGAGGACGATACTGCCGCGGTCGAGCAGTTCCGCTTTGATTTTGCCGGCCGGAACCGCCGGCCGCCGCGGGATGCGGTCAATGCGCTCTTATCGCTGGCGTATAGCCTGTTGGGCAAGGACCTGACGATTGCGTGTTACGCGGTTGGTTTCGATCCGTACCTGGGCTTCTACCATCAACCGCGCTTCGGGCGGCCGGCGCTGGCGCTGGATTTGATGGAGCCTTTCCGGCCACTGATCGCGGATTCGGCGGTGTTGAGCGCGATCAATACGCGGATGGTGACGCCGAGAGATTTTGTGCAGGCGGGACCGGGAGTGGCGCTAACGGCGAACGGCAGGAAGTCTTTTTTCCGGGCATACGAACTACGGATGGATACGCTGGTCACGCATCCGTTGTTCGAGTATCGGGTGAGCTACCGGCGTCTGCTGGAGATCCAGGCGCGGCTTCTGGCGCGGGTTTTGGAAGGCGAGATTGCGGAGTACCCGGTTTTTGTAACGCGCTAGGGATGGAAACAATGCACACCCTTCAAGCACTGCGTGCTGCATGGACAGGTGAGCCGGCGGCCGCAAGCGCAAGACTTCCAGCATGGCCCTCGAACGGTGTCGCCGTCGAAGGAGACTTCTCAGGCATACAGCGCTTCGTTAGCCGGCCGGTTCCGGGTGCATCGGGCGCAGGGCGGCGGCTGAGATCCCGCTCGTTTCGGGTTCTGGCACTCACGCGGCTGGTAGCGGCTGCGGTTGAAAAGCGTTTCGAAGACGCCGAAGGCCGTTTGTTTTACGCCGCCGGTGGACGGTTTCTGCTCAGGCTGAACCCATGCACCGGGTGGCGGGACCGGCTCGTTTCTCTACAACGGGATCTCGATACGGATCTGCTCGATGCTTACCACGGAGAGCTCGTTTTTCACTTGGCCGGATCCGAGTTTGCGGATGGCAAGATTCCGACAGAAGCACTCCGCGATGTTATGCGCATTCGGAAGGAAATGCCGTTCGGCTACGTTTTGCGGAATGGGAGCGGATGGGCCACGAACCGATTTACTTTTGGTGCTGCGGACCATGGCAAGTGCGATGGTTGCGGCTGCACCGCAAGATTGTCCGGCGATTCAGAAAAGCTGTGCCAGACGTGCATCGACGATCGCGAGTTGGGCAAGAGATTACTATGTGCCGAGCGTATATCATTGACGAGGTCACAGCAAGGCTTCGTCAGCTTGCTCGGGGAACGCTGGGACATCTCACCGGATGGGCCGTTGACGATTCCGGCGGTGTGCTACGCCCCGGTCGAAAACGGCGAGCTCGCTACCTTCGAACAGATTGCCAGCAAGGCTCCAGGGCGGCCGTATCTCGCATATCTACGAATTGACGCGGATCACATCGGGCAGCAGTTCGGCGCCCTCGCCGGGGATCCGCTGCGGACCTGGGGACTCAGCAGGCTGCTCGACAGCGCATTCTCGACCGCCGTCCCCAACCTGATCCGAGCGAGTTACCCGAGCATATATCCCGTTTACACAGGAGGCGACGACCTGTTTGTAATCGGGCCTTGGAACGAGATCCTCGGCTTCGCCGCTGCCTGGCGCTCCAAGTTTCGCGAGATCTCGGACGACAAGCTCACATTCTCGGCCGGGGTGGCGCTTGCCAAGCCCCGCCAGCACATTCTGACTAAGTCGGAAGAAGCGGCGCACGCGTTGGACGAGTGTGCCAAGATACCGCGCGACAGCATTCATGCGTTTGGCTCCACGATCCCCTGGTCGAAGTTCGACGAAGTGCTGAAGTGTGCGCGACGGTTGGCCGAATTGCACGCCGCGGGACAAATCAAAGGCGCCTTGCTGCATGACATCATCGAGTTGCACGGCCGCTGGCGCAACGGCGACGCACGCTGGCATTCGCTGCTGTTCTATCAAGTGGAACGTAACTTGAGCGGCGATGCGAAGACGTTTGTCCGGCTTGCATTCCTATCGCCCGGCGATCTTTGGAAGCACGCCGATTTTGTGGTGCGGTACGCTATGCTGCACAGCGGAGAAAGGGAGAAGGATTGATCGATGCCTGATATGAAAAATGCGATGGAGCGTGTCGGCTTCAAGGGCTCCGGACCAGAGGGCGGCCGCGGAAGGGAGCCGGGCGGCCCGCCGCCGAGTGGGCGAACGGAGAACCCGTTTCCGCCTGGATATCCGCAGTACTTGACGTCCGATGGCCATACCCGCGTGGAACTGGTCACGGCCGAGGCGGAAAAGGTCGCGGCGCGGTTTGAATCGGATAAATTGAAGCGCAACCAACTCCGCTCCTTCTACGACCACGCCAAGCGGCAATTGCAGCGCCTGAAGTATGGCGCTCCTTTCGCCGAAATCCACCCTGAGATTGCGCGTCTGAAAGCGTTCGCGGCCGATCGCTCGGCGCGCACCGACAGCGCGCTGCCCTGGTCGTTCAGACAGTTCATTGACCGGAATGTCGATGCGCTGAAAGACGAAGCATCGTTTAGCAAGGGTTTTATGCCGCACTTCGAGGCGGTCGTAGCGTACTGCGCGCGCATAGCATAAAGGACCAAACACATGGCCAAGTGGACACACGTTGTAGAAATGAAGTTCGAAATCGAACTTGTGGACGGCATGCGGATCGGGGGCGCCGGCGGCGGCCTTGAGATTGGGGGAGTTGACCTGACGGCGATTAAGGATCCGCTGAGCGGTCAACCGTACGTACCCGGCTCCAGCCTCAAAGGGAAGCTGAGGAGCACGCTGGAAAAGGAGCATGGGTTGAGCCCCAACGGAAAACCTTGCGGCTGTGGAAAGCTCAGTTGCCACGTTTGTCCGGTCTTTGGCGCGCATATGAACATGCGCGCTGAGTGCGGGCCTTCGCGTCTCACCGTCCGTGACGCGCACTTCACCAAGGGCTATTTGAAAGTTTGGAAGCAGAACCCGGTTTTTGAGGTGAAGGCCGAGAATATCATCGACCGAAACCGAGGCACCGCGGAGCACCCGCGCTGGCAGGAACGGGTACCGGCAGGCGCAATCTTTCAGGCTGAGATGGTGCTTAAAGTTCTTGAGGGTGATCAGGACGACAGGATGGTCGCGGACCTGAAAAACGCGCTCGCTATTGTGCAGCGATGCGACTCGCTCGGCGCTGGGGGAAGCCGAGGTTCCGGCCGGATCGCGATTCGGCTTCGCCCTCCCGAGAAGGTCGCCCTAGCTTCACTGACTTTATGAGCACCTGGCGCCTGCGATTGCGGCCGCGCACGCCCTGGGCGACGCCGTGGCGATCCGATTCGCTGTTCGGGGCCGTTTGCTGGCGTTGGCTGGAAGTGTTTCCGGACACCTTCGAGACTATGCTTGGCCAATTCCGCGAGGGAAAGTCTCCGCCCTTCGTTCTGTCAGATGCGTGTCCAGGTGATTTGATGCCAATGCCTATGCACGCGGCGATGCCCCGCACGGACAAGAAGTTGAAGCCGCCTGTGTATGTGCAGCAGGCTTCGTTCGCCAGCATTATACGCGGTGATAGCGAAGCGGCTTCCGGTGTGCTAACGAACGTCTTCCGCCCGGCGACCCGCGTGCAAACAGCTATCGACCGGGCCCTTGGTTCCGCAGCCGACGGCCAGTTATTCGAAACAGACACCCAATACCTCGATGCGGGCTGTGACAGCCTGAGTGTCTATATCCGCTCCGATGGATACCTGGAGCAGGTCGTGGCCTGCTTCCGGGCCTTGGAACGAATAGGCTTCGGCAAGAAGAGTTCCACAGGACTGGGCGAGTTCGAGATCGCCGGACCGCCAGAGCCGTGCAGTTGGCTGGATGAGATTCCTGGCGCCAATGCCTTCATGGCCCTAAGTCATTTCGTACCGGCTCCCGGCGATCCCACCGACGGGCGCTGGCGCACGCACATCACGTTTCCCAAGTTCCACGCAAACGCCGTGTCAAATGTGTTCAAGGGCTCCATTCTGATGCTGGCGCCAGGTTCGGTTTTCCGAACCAGCAACCAAACGCCGCGGCCGTGGTACGGCTCAATGATTTCGGTGCCACGGCCAGAGATGCCAAAAGCCCTCCATTATGGGCTGTGTTTTCCTGTTCCAATGGTGTGGGGTGGGGAGGCGGTATGAAGGTCGCGGCGATATTTCCAGTCGGCACGAGCGTTGGTGGATGTCCGGATTCCATCGCCGAAATACTGAAGGAGGAGCCGGCCCTCGACGTCCATTTGCTTTATGGGAATCGCGGCGCGCCGGATGCACCTGATCCGCACGACTTCGCTAGACAGATAAGGGCGAGCATTGACGACGAGCATGTGACATGGGCTCCGTTCCAGGCCGTAGAAGCGTACGACATGTCCGTAACCTACGCGCAGGTCCGCGCTTTTGTGGCCGGCGTCTCAGAGCAGAATTATGGGCGCGTATACGTGGGCGTCACCGGCGGCACAAACCCGATGGTGGCCTCGCTATTTCAGACAGCCATGGCGTATCTCTCCTGCCAGGTGATCCCGGTATACTTGCAGGCCAGGGGGACGGCTCGCGTCCAGCATTTCTCGGCTTCCGACGTGCGCGACCGCGTAACCGCGGAAGAAGCATTGTCGGCGGCGCGATCCGGCCAGATCCGGGTTGCGGCGCGCCTGGCCGATCGGCTTCCGCCCGAGGGAGCGTTGGAATTTCTCCGCAAGTCTCTGACCGCGCTCTCCTATTGGGATGACTTCGATTACTACCAGGCTAAGCAGACATTGGTGCATCAAGCCAGGAAGTCGGCCGAGTACGCGCGGGAGCCGCTGCTGTCGCCAGTCGCGGATACGGTGGCCCGTCTAGCTGGCGTTGCCGCACCGATCAGTGCGTTTGCGAAGGAGATTCGCGACGTGCAGAATTTCGCCGTCAACGTAACAAGCGATGGCTGGGCCGAGCGACTTTCGCGGTGTGGCTTGTCGCTGGTGGCGGATGTTCTGGCGAATGCCCAGCGCCGCATCGTGGAAGGCCGCTTCACGGATTCCGTGCTACGCTCGTATCGCGCCGCGGAATGTGCGACGCAGATGGGGTTGGTGGCGATTAGGATACACCCCGCCAAGGTCGACGCCGACCCGTGTGCGTGGGAGCAGCTCCGGGCGGCCGGTGCGCCGGAGGTCAAGGAATTAGCGTTCGTTGCGGGGCTTCGTTGCCTTGCGGCGGTTGGGCAACTTGACTTCGCTCCGATTGAGGATCTCGTAAGGAATCTCTGCGGCGCCCGTAATCACACATACTTAGAGCATGGCTACGACCGCGTCCAGCTTGCGCAGGCCGAACGATGCTTCGAACTGTCGATGGAGATCTGCCGCCATTTGACCGGCGCGGACATTGACCAAGCCTGGCGGGAGTTTCAGATGAGGTTCTGAACAGTTGCGGACTGAGAATGCCGGTGGCCGATCACCCAAAACACGCGCGAGCGGTGAGGCGACGCCAAGATACCGGGCGCCGCTCGCGAGCAGTTAAAGTATTATGGAACATGAGTTTGCCGATTCGGAACAGTCTGGCGCGTGCCTCAGCCGGGCCGTCAAGCGGAGGCCGCTCGCAAAGGCGGTCGTAGCTCTTTGACAACAGAAGAGTTAGACTGGAGACTAATTCTGCGAGCGCGCGCTCGCAGCCTCATTGAAGCAAGGAGACCCAGCCACCGGTTGAACTTGGCTGTGTCAATTCTGCGAGCGCGCGCTCGCAGCCTCATTGAAGCGTCATGTGTGTCTGTTCGCGCAACTG
>PLRS01000138.1 GCA_003164035.1 Bryobacterales bacterium
AATGTTATTTTGTTACGAGCCCTTAAGAGCCAAGGGACGACTCTCGGGTTTGTGGGCGTCTAAGTGTCCGCAGGCCCCGACTAATCCGCGCCCTGTAACCGCAGCCATTTACCATTATGAAAATACCAGGTGACTGAAGCCTTTTCCAGGAAAGCGTCATCGATGCCCTGGTGGTCGATCGGGCGGAGGCTCAGGACCGCCGTAGGTGCGGCAGTGGCGCGTGATGAATTCGCGACCGGCCGCGGTAATCTCTCGTGAGTAGCCAATGTTGTGGCCGTCCAGCCCCTGTAGATAGTTCCGGTCGTCGCTGGTGACGACTGTATCCGGATTGGTGTCGCGATCGTTGCGAAACACGAGCAGCGCCGTTGAGTTGTTGACGGAGCATAACACCGCCCAGCCGGCTTTTCCCTTGGCGAAGAACTCACCGCTTCTTGGACCTTCCCGAGAGCCCTTCGCGTGCAATATTTGACCGTCTGGCGGCAGCCGCTATACAGCTCGCTCCGCGAGAAAACACTATACTGGAGAAGTTCAAGACGGCGTGAGTGTCAGTATGGGCGGAAAGTCCGCATACATCTACTACATCTCGCCAGGCCAAATCAACGTGCTGGCGCCGGACATCAGCCCCGGTCCGGTATCCGTCACGGTGATGACGCCAAGTGGCCCCAGCGCGGCCCTCACCGTAACGGTCAGCCAGTACGGACCGGCGTTCTTCCTGTGGCCGGAAAGCCAGGTGGTGGCCACGCACCTGGATTACAGCTACGCGGCTCAGGCCGGCACATTTGCTGGATCGACGACCGTTCCGGCCAAGCCGGGTGAAACGATCGGGGGAGTCTCATCACCCGCGGGTACAGTGCTGACGGTGCATCAGTAGGGGACGAAGGGAAGCGGCAACTGGTCGCTGTATTCGGCCATGCGGTGGTAATCGAGAGCGCGGGCTTCGTCGTCGCGGCCCCAGGCTTCGAGTATCCAGACCATTTCGCGGGCGGATTGGTCGAGCGAGATGCGATCGGCGCGGGCTTCGGCGGCGGCGTGCCATCGCTCGATCAACTCGTAGCCCTCCGCCAGGCGGCCCTGGTCGCGGGCCAGGCGGCAGCCGGCGCGGGCCAGCGAGCATTGCTCGGGCCACGGGGCGCCGGCGAAGGCAAGCTGCACCTGGTCGAGAGGATCGGGAGGATCGTCCGTGGGCACGGAATCCGCGCAAAGCAGGACCGAGCAGGAGCCGGAAAAGAGCAACTCTTCGGGAACGGCGGCGGCGTCCTCCATCACCAGCAGGAAACGGCGCTCGGAACAGAAGGCGGCAAGCTCACGGCAGTTGCTTTCGAGGTCGCCTTCGAGGTGTAGACCGAGCTGAAGGCCGAGCAGGCCGGCCAGGGCGGCGAGCGAGCGCGTGCCACAGCGCAGATGCAGCACAGCATCAAAATCCGGACGAAAGGCGTGGACGAACCGGGCGGCGGTGGCGGCGGTGGTCCATTCGCGGCCGGGGCGATCGGCCAGGGCAATCCCCAGCACTTCGAGGTCGCCGCCGGGTGAAGCTGCCTCCGCCAGCAGCTTGCCGCCGGCTCGCACCCAGCGTTTGAGCGAACGCAGCGCTTCGAGCGGCAGGCCGGCAAGCTCGAAGCGGGGGCGCAGCACCTGGGGCGGCACGCAATCGTCCAGACGAGCGAAGGCGACGCGGACGCCAGCGTCGGCCGGCTGGTTCACCAGGGCGTCTTCCCACTCGGCGCGGGGCCAGCGCGAGGGCATGGAGGCGCGGGAAAACAGCACCAGCAGAAGATCGGCCACCAAGCCTTCGCCGGCTTTAGCGGCCAGGCTCTCGCCCTGGCGCAATTGGCCTTCTTCGAGGAAGACGCGCACCTGCGCGCCGCGCTCGAGGAAGCCGCGAATGCATTCGACCGCCCGGCGGTCGGCCGCCGCGTAGCAGGGAAACAGGGTGGGCGCTAGAGTTTGCACGCCAATGTCACACCGTCGCCGATGGTGGCCAGAGTGAGGGCCACGCGCGTATCGGCGTACAGCTTACGGTTGAAGGCGCGAATCGCCTCGGTATCGGCATCCTGGACCGTGGGGTCGGCCACGTCGCCATCCCAGAGCGTGTTGTCGGCCGCGATCAAGCCGCCGGGTTTCGCCAGCTCGAAGGCCAGATCGTAGTAATTGGAATAGTTGGCCTTGTCGGCATCGATGAATACGAAATCGAAAGTGCCGGCGTGGCCCTCGGCGACCAGGCGCCGGAGCGAATCGAGCGCCGGGCCGATGCGCAGTTCCACCATCTCGTCCACGCCGGCGGCCTTCCAGGTGTTGCGCGCGATGGCGGCGTACTCCGCGCTGGATTCGCATGCCACCAGGCGGCTGCCCGGGGGCATGGCGAGCGCCACCCAGGTCGAGCTATACCCCATGAACACCCCGATTTCGAGGGCCTTACGGGCGTGGATGAGCTTCACCAGCACGTGCAGGAACTGGCCCTGCTCGGGCGCAATCTGCATGGAAGCGCGCGGATGGTTTTCGGTCGATTCGCGCAGTTGGCGCAACGGGTCCGGCTCGCGCAGCGTGACGGAAGCGACATAGGCTGCCAGCGGATCGGTAAGCGGAGTATATCCCCTCGACATGGCAGACTCATTTTATCGTGAAGGGCGGCCGGCGGGCTTTCGGCCAGCTTACTCGATGGTGAACGGACCGGCGTTACCGACGGCGAGCTCGCGCTGGCGGAAATCGGCGGCGCGCAACCTCACGCCCACGGCGCGGGGAAGGATGTCGGTATCGGCATGAATGGAGGATTCCGCTCCCGGCGCCAGCAGTTCTTCGTCCACCTTGGTCTTTTCGGTAGCCAATACCATGCCATCGTTCGCCAGAAAATCGAAGAAAATCGTCAGGCCCCTGATCGATCTCGGCGCAACCACCCGTACCCGGCCGTCGAGCGCCAGTTGGCGCTGCGATTGCTTCGCTTTCAACTCCAATACCTGCACATCGAGCTTCTTTTCATCCGGCTTCTTTTGGCCCGGCACGACAGCCGCGATCGAAACCAACAGGCACATCAGACGCGCGATCTTCATATATGTAGATTGTGCCGCATCGCGAGCCTCAGCGCTCGTCGAGCAGGCGCTCGTAAACCTCGCGTTTAGACAAACCCCGCCGGCGCGCCACCTGTTTGATGGCTTGCATGCGCTCGCTGCCGGCGCGAACCAGTTCCTCGACGGCGGCTTTTACCGGGCCGTCGTCGGCGGGGGGCGCGGTGGCCTTGCCGATCAGCAGCGTGATCTCTCCCTTGATGGCCGGCCGGGCTGCCAGCAGGGCGTGGACCTGGGCCGCGGTACCGCGCAGAATCTCCTCGTGGATCTTGGTGAGCTCGCGCGCGACCACCACCGGCCGCGGTCCCAGCACGGACTCGATGGTTTCGAGCGCTTCCAGAATGCGGTGGGGTGCTTCGTAGAAGATCAGCGTGGCCTGCTCGTCTTCGAGGGTTTGGAGCAACCGCTCGCGCTGCCCGGTCTTGGGCGGCAGGAAGCCGCCGAAACGGAAAACGTCGGTGGGTAGCCCGGAAGCCGCCAACGCGGTCAGCGCCGCCGAAGCTCCGGGAATCGGCTCGACCGAAATGCCATTGTCGATCGCCGCCCGCACCAACCGGTAGCCGGGGTCGGAAACCAGCGGCATTCCGGCATCGGAAACCAGCGCGACTTTTTCACCGGCAAGCATGCGCGCGGCCAGTTCCGGCGCGCGCTCGGCTTCGTTGTGCTCGTGATAGCTTATGGTGGGTTTGCGAATACCGTAGCGATCCAGCAGTTTGCGGGTTTCGCGAGTATCCTCGCAGGCGACCAGGTCCACCTCACCCAATACGCGCACCGCGCGATAGGTGATATCTTCCAGATTGCCGATGGGCGTCGCCACCAGGTAAAGCACGCCGGGCATTCCTTGAGTATAGGACCCCGGCGCGGCCGGCGCCTGGTCAGGCAGCGCTCTGGAACTTGCCGTGGCCCCGCGGCCGTGCCTTGACCAATTCCAGGCGGTTCCGTCGCAGCCGCCAGACTTCTTCCAGGCACGTAATCGCCATCGTCAGGATTTCGCGGTCCCGCCGTAAACGCTGCAGGTCTTCCACGTTAGGATACCGGTGCGTCGCCGATGTCGTCCTACCAGCAAATTCTGGAGTCACCATAGGGTTAACCCTAGTGGACCAAAGATAACGGTACCCCACAACCCCGCCAATGAGGGTATTGAGATACCATAATGCGGGTTAACATAGGCGGAAAACCCTGATGCCCGAAATTGTGTACCAGGCACCGGCTGGCGCCCTAATGTCCGACTGGTACGAAGTGAATCCGCTTGGCCGTAAGGGTAAGTCCCGGATCTCGGGTGGGACAGACGATCGTTTTTTTGTCGTCTGTCAGGCTGTTGCAACCTGGCGACGGCCCGACAGACCACGAAAGACGA
>PLRS01000026.1 GCA_003164035.1 Bryobacterales bacterium
TAAGGCCGCTGTCCAGGGGAATGCGTCTGGGCAAGAAAATATTACGCGCCGAAACGATGAAGCCAAGAAGGAAATCGAGACCGCGAAAGCCGATGCCTACAGAAGAACTCCGGAAGGGAGGCAATGTCTGGCTAACTGCAACTTGGCTAAATCTAGGTGTGAATCCAATAACATTACGAAGGAAGCTATAGGACACTCAATGGAATCAGGAATGGCAGCCGGATTGGTATTAGGCTCAATAAAGAATTGCAATAATGAGGAGCGCTCATGCCTCGAATCCTGCACGAGCAATTGACTGCTCCGTACTATCATTCTCCGGAAGGGCGGACACAGAGTGCCCGCTTCTCGGCGCTGAGGTCGAGAGGGAAGGAGTACCGCTCCTCATTGAAGAAGAAGTACCAAGCCTCCCCCGAAGCACTACCTGCACTGTTGCTCCAAGAACCGCAGTAAGAATGAAATCTGACGCCCCCTTTGACATAGCAGCCATCGACGTCTTGCGTCTGGTCCTGGGCGTAGATGCCCGCAAGCTCGTCAATCGTCGCGACGTTGATAAGCTCTCTCCCGCGCAGTGTTATCTCCCAGTTTGCGCAAAGATGTTGACCAGCCGCAAATTGGCCTTGTGGCTGCGTACCGACATCGCCAGGGTTCCCACTTGTGTAGTACCTGGTCCATGCACACGGGGACGGGCTGACTGAAGTCGGAGGCACAACGAGCCATTCGGTGCCCCCCCAAACATGGGGTAAAACAGGATATCCACGAAGATCGCACCTTCGCGGATCGCTCCCCAGGAGGTCACCCAAATGGTTACAGACAGAAAAAAGGATAGCCGGAAAACGCCCGAAAAACAAGGCTCTGAGCACACTGCTTCGGAGCCCAATAAAATCAATGCTTCCACGCCGTATGACTTCGCCGGTAAGAACCTGACTCCCTACGGCGGACTGCTGCCGGTGATCACCATGCTGGAGAAACTGGACTTCCAGGCTCTGGTGGAGGAGACGCTTAGATCGAAGCGGATTCCTCGTGCCATGGACCTGTACCGCTTCGTGCTGGGCATCGTACTGGGCCTGTACATCGGCTTTCCAAGGCTGAATCAGTTGCGCTTCATCGCTCGCGACCCGATCCTGACGGGCATCCTGAAAGTCAACAGGCTGCCGGTGCAGTCCACTTTCCGGAGATTCGTGAATGGTCTGCATCGGAATGTCGCGCGGCAGATTCTCAACGTCATGCGCACCATGCGCGAGCGGGTCTGGGCAGCGGCGAATGTGAAGTTGGAGGCGGTCACACCATCGACACCGACACGACGGTGCACACCTTGTATGGTCGACAGATGGGCGGGCGCAAAGGCTACAACCCAAAGAACAAAGGCAAGAAGAGTTACCAGCCGATGCTGACGTTTATCGCCGAGACGCGGGAATACGTCTGGGGCGAGTTACGCAACGGGGACAGACCGGATGGCAAACAGATTGGCCACCACATACGGAACGTATATGCGGCAATGCCAGCGGGCGTGAAACAGATTTACGGCCGCGCCGATTCCGGGTTCTACTGCTGGGACGCCGTCGAAGCGTATGAAGAGTGCAACGTCCGGTTCACAATCTCGGCGCGCAAGACGTCCCGGCTGGTGGATCTGCTGCGCAAGGCTGAGTGGAAGCCGTCTAAGAAGACGGATGCGGATATGGAATGCGAATTCCGTTACCAGCCAGAGGGCTGGCAGAAGGAATACAGGTTCGTGGCCCTGCGCACTGAGAAAGCGCGAGGAGGTGGCGCTGGAGGAAGCTGAGCAGTACCAGTTGTTCGAAACCAGCCTCTACAAGTGCCGGGTCTTCGTGACCGACTTCACCGATCCCATCTACTTCGTGGTCTGGTTCTACAACCAGCGGGCAGGCGCGGAAAACCTGATCAAAGAGGCGAATAACGATGCCGGGCTGACGGCGCATCCGTCGGGCCGCTTCGATGTGAACAGCAATCACTTTCAGTTGGCCATACTGGCCTACAACCTGAACTGCTGGCTGATGCTGTTCAACCGCGAACCGCAGGCCGATGCCACCGCACTGCAGCACACCACGCTTGCGACGGCGCGACTGCGCTTCCTGTTCGTGGCGGCTAAGATCTGGCGTCACGCCGGCCGCACTGGGGTGAGCTACAGCGATCACTACGAGGAGAAGGGAGTGTCCGAGCGACTGATGACGCGGCTCCGGAAGATCGCGCCGGGTGCGCAGAGCTATGCGTCGGTAATGCTCCCCGCCCTGCGCTGAAAGCGGCCCCGCCGGGACTTCGAACGCTGCGCATAGAACTTTATGCGCAGCGAGCAAACGCAACCGAGTCAAGAACTTCGGTGCCAGCCCTGGCGGAAACGGACTACCGAGGAGGGTAATGAAGAAACGAAAATCGACCTGACTTACTCAGCCCGGATGGATCGACGGCGACGACAACGCGCCGGTGCCTGCAAGCCCCGTTGGCTTCCGATGGCGAGTCTGCCCAAGCGTCCATGCAACGAGTGGTGCAGACCGCCGCCAAGCTGGTGCTGGAGCGGGTCAAGCTGCGCTCCGCAGTCTGACGGCGAACGGCGTCTATCGCATTCCCGGAGCCAGCCAACAGAAGCCCGGCGCGCCGGAGGCATTCCTCAATTGTTGGCTGCGAGAGCAGCCCAACAGTCTTTGCTTTCAATGTCTTCCGCGTCGGTTAACAGCTTAGAGAATTGAGGCCACTGAAAATTCTCCAAACGCGTGTTCGGATCTGTGTAGCTCTCGGGGAGCCAAACCTTCCCACCACGGAATGCAAGTCCCCTGTTGTTAACGTCTTGGCAGTTGGTCCGCCCGATGCGACACGTTGCGTTTTCCTCAACATAGACATGCGTTTACGGTGAGTACCGCCTCTCCGCAGTCGGCCCTGGAGATTCTCCGTTTGCGCCCCGGTGAGTCCACGGGCGCGACTTTCCGGCCGACCTCTCCACTTCTCCGCAGGGCGGCCCGCCTTATTTAACAGCCCGGTTCGTCTCGACCCTCGTGGGTGTGCACAACTTTCGGAATTTCTGCGTATGTTTACAGCGGGAGAAGCGCACGCTGATCCCACATCCCACCGGACAGCGGAACGACCGCCAGGCGGACAACGCTGTGGGTGCCAAGTCCACAGCGAGGTGATCCGTCTTGGCTGTTCCGACCGAAGAACTGCAGTCCATCGCCAGCATCCTGGCCGCCGGCTACCTGCGATACTGCCGTCGAATCCGGCGTGAAGATTCCCTTGATAACGCGGCCACTTCAAGCCCTCATGGACACGAGGTTAACAGCACCGAGAAAGGAGAAGGCCTTGGAGACCACGGTCCGGAAAGAGATTGAAGCGCTGCGCCACATGCCAGTGGGCCAACTGAGAAAGAGGTACGCCGAGGTGTTCGGCGAAGAGACGCGGTCGCACCACAAGCACTTCCTGTTCCGCCGCATTGCATGGAGGATCCAGGCGCTGGCAGAGGGCGGTCTATCGGAACGGGGGACAGTGGGGGGGGGACAGTGGGGGACAGCCGGGACAGTGGGGGACGGGACAGTGGGGGACGGGACAGTGGGGGACAGCCTGAAGTGAGCACTTCGTAATTCGCGAGTCTCGTATTATCATGCAGATACAGAGCCGATCTCAAGCGCAAGGGATGAGCGCTCTTTTGTTTTCAGCGCATCCGATTGGTCGGCGGACCCCCAAATTGGTCAAGGGGACAGGGCGCTCCGTCCCTATCCCGCGTTTCCATACGCTTCGCCGGACGCCGCAGGGGAAACGCGGGGGACGACCAATTCCGGTCACAGAGCGCAACCCGTTGATAACAAAGTCTGCGGCAGACCAGCCGCTTGACTACCCGTGGTAACCTGTGCGCGGGGGAGAAAGCTCTTGAAATCAGACAATTACGGTGTCTGGGCGGTTCTTGCCAAAGTCGATCTCCGCCATCTCGCTCTTGCGCGCCGTGAACCGCCCCACCTTCTCCGCGACATCCGCGCTCACCAGAAATGCCGCCGCACCCTCCATGGCGGGATCGTCTGCCAGAGCGTCGAGGGTCGAAGCCTCCAGGATCGCCTCTCCGTCCTCCATCATCCCTCGATATGCAGGCTCAGCGCCTCGGCCGCCATCCCGCGCGCTTCGTCGAGCGTCTTGCCAGCCGCCATACAGCCCGGAAAATCGGTGCGGGCTGCCGGGCATAATCCCGCTCCTCGGGTGGGTGTCAATCCATGCACAAGAATGCACAAAAGCTGGCCGACGATCCCCGGCGGTTGGTCGCGGCTCGGTTGGCCGGCATGCACAAAAATGCACAAGCGTGCACAACCGAAAAAAGCCCTCGGCAAGCGCCAGTGAAGAAATTAAAGGGCTTATTTGTTTTTTCACGCCCTGGCGGCGCACAGGAATGCACAACGATGCACAACTGAAGCCGCCGGCAGGAACTTTGCGGGGCCGCACATGAGCCGCTAGCCTAGTTCGCGCCAGTCTTGCTCATTCAACTCCACTTTGTGTTTCTTCGCAGCGGATTGGATGCGTTTCCAGGCAGCGTCGCGTTCAGAGTCGCTCACCCCTTCCACCTGTTTGAAGCGGGCGATTGCGTTGCGCACGTGAGCAGCGTCATGGATGGGTTCCTTACGTTCCTTGGGGAAAGCGAAGTCTTCATCGGCGATATGATCGCGGCTAGCTTCATTGATCTTGGACATGCTCCTTGATGAGCACTCCAACTGCCAACTTACCCGCGCCATCGCAGGAACGCGGCGACACCGCCGGCCGATTCGAGCAAAGCAGCGTCTTCAATAAACGTCACGGTTGCGCCGGTTTGTTTGGCCTTCGTCACCAGCAGATCCGGCAGGGACGCCTGCCGCGGTTCCTCGCTTTTCGTTCCCCCTTCTGAATCGGGGATCTCCGGCGCGAGGATGGCTTGCACCTCCTCCGGCTGGGGATGGCTGTCCTCAAGCGCGCCACTGATGAGCAGTTCTTCGACTTGTCCGTTGGCCAGGGCTTCGAGCGTCTCCTGCAGCCCGACTACGGCCAATCCGCGACCACGATATTGGCGCATCAGGCGGTCCACCTTTTCCGCGGCAGTCCTGGCTTCCTGCTCCTGTAGCTTTGCGAGAGTGCCGGTCAGGACGTCCTGCTCGGAAGCATGAATATCGAGTTTCATTACCTCCACCATGGGGACCATTTCCTGAGGCAGTTGTTCTTGAAGGAGCGGAATCACAACCGAATCTCCGGCGAGGATGATGTGACTTACTTTGTCTTCCCGGACAATCTGAGCCAGGCGTTCCACGACCTCCTTGGCGTGTTCCTGGTGCGCGTTCCCCACACGCCGCTGATAGCGGGCCTGCGACCATCCACCGACCTTAACCCGATGAACTTTCTTGCCTTTCACCTCCTCCGCGCCGATGACCTGGCCAAGCCCGAAGACGAAGATACGCGCCGTGTTCGTATCCGTAAGCACCGCGGCGTACCGCGGGAATTGCTCATCGAGATGGGCTAGATGATACAGATGGGGCTGGCTGCAGGCGTAGACGCGGTTATCGCTGACAGGGGTCATTAACTGGATTGCCTCGAAGAATTCTTCCGCGGCCCAACACGCGAATATGGCGACCCCGTTTGCCGCGGGGTCGATTTTGTCAGTGGCGTAGGAAACGACTCGCTCCACGTCTCGGTCAAAACTGTGACGCTCGGGGGAACTCGGCGCCCAGGTCCTGGCGAGAGCTTTGAATTCGCGATGAAGATACGGCGCCGCGTCGGGCGTGCGTCCGTGCGGATCCGGCTGAGTGTTCAGGTAGACGCTCAACACCGGAAACGTGGTGGGCTCGAAAGCCACCAGCCGCGCGAGAGGCTCTTCCATGGTGGTCACAAGTTGCTCTGTGATCGTGGACGACATGACAGAGCATGAGCACGCCACGGGCCAAAAAAGGCTGAGGATGAGGTTCCCGGAAGGTGGGCCTCGCGGGGCAGTTTGACGCGACGCCAGCGGAAATCCTCACTCCGGGGCACTCGGCTCCGTCCCAACATCGATTCTACGCGCGGAACTCAGGTGAAGAATCGCGCATCGTAGTGGAACGGCTCGGCCGGGTTCACCTGGATGTCCGCAAATTCCGGGTGAAGAGGGTTGACCAGCCAGTTCGACTCCGACGGAACCAGCGCCGAGGGGAGCACCAGAAGGGCGCTCTTGCGCTCGGTGGCAAAAGCGTTTCCGATGGCGGCAAGAGCAGTTGGAGCAGGAACCTGCCGCCAGTTGGAAGGCAGGGTTTCGCGGGGCAGCACCACCCGCGACACCGTATCCGGGATGTCGGCGGCCACTACCACCAGGTCCTTTGGCGGATCGCTGGCTTCAATTTGGACAAAATACTCGATCATGGCTAGCGAAAGGTGCTCCGCCGTGTAGGCGATGCGCGTGCCCGGACTCGACCAGCGACCTCCAAACCGATATGAGCCTTCGCCGTCAAGCGGCGTCTTTGAGTTGGGTTTCCGAACGATGCGGTAAACCCGGATCAACTCACGCCACCGAACGCGATTCTGCCCAGAACGTTCTCCACCGCGCGCGCCCCCAGTTCGGTGTCGATCAGTTCCAGAGGGATACTTCCACCCAGCGCCCTGTTGGGCCGCCTGAGCCAGCGGCCTGCCGTTTCCTCGTCCCCGATGTACTGCTTGGCGAACGCAACGATCCGGGCCAGCCGGTAAAGGCGGTCCGACTCGTACCGTGCCAGCCGGCCCTGATGCCGGCGCCGTTGCAGGCTTCGCGGTGACAGATCGAGCGTTGCCGACAACTCTTTCAGCGTCAACCCGGCGGAGTTCATCACGCTTCCCACGACCTCCTGGGGGAAGCCCTCGCGGATCGCCGAGCGAAGATCGGTGTCAGTCAGAAGGATGCGGCCCAGAGCCTTTTCGCCTCCCAGTTCGGCGATCACGGCTTGAAGTTCGTTTGCCATTCTGTCGTCTATTATAGCGCCATATGGCGGGATCGGAGGAAGTCTGGCGGCGTAGGGTGCTTAACCGATCCGTTCCGGCAGCCCGCGCCTTATGATCGGCAACCCTGCCCCCGTTGCTATTATGGAATCCGAATATGCGAATCGAATCCCTCTGCCTGGCTTTACTTCTGGTCCCGCCGCTGCCCTATGCGCACGCGCAGACCGCCGTGCCCACCTTCCAGCACACCGCCGGCCAGGGTTCTTACACGCTCGCCGGACGCGATCCGGCGCAGGGAGGCGTCACCACCATCCCCACCCTGCTGGTTCCGGTGGCGCTCTCCTTTGAGGCGCGGCAGACCGCCGGCAAGCCCTTCTTCATGGACGCGGCGCCGGACGTAGCGGGCGTTCTCCGCTCGCCGATCTTTTCCAGGTTCGCGTTTTCCTCCGGCGGCACCACCCAGTACGCCGATGCTCTGCTGCGCACTACTTTCCCCAAGTTCGACGGCTGGCACACGCTACTCGGCAAGCCGCAGGTGAAGCCCGTGAAGGTCGCCATCCCAGCCGGCTACGGCTACGTCCTAACATCGAAGGCGACCGGTGCCTCGTTCGCCGTCGTCGACATCGAGTTTCTGCAGCGGGAGCTTTTCAAGCGGATTCCCAGCCAGGTTGGCACCCTCGTTATCGCCATCACCCATAACACCGCTTACTACACCGAGGGCGACGCCACCCTGTGCTGCTCCTGGGGAACGCACGGCGTCGATTCGGCCACCGGTAACTCCTTCGTGCTCGGCTCCTATCTCCACAACGCACCCTCGGTTGTCGAAGACGCCGACGTGCAGCCGCTCACGCAGCAGCTCGGAGAGTTCATCAACGATCCCCTGCACGACCCCCTGCTGCACGGCCGCAACGTCAAAGCTCCGGGCAATACTTTCCCAAGCTGGCTGCGTCCCGCCTCGATGCGTCCTGGGGACCAGGGCGCCTGCGGCGGCACTGGCGTCGCCTCCGCCTACTTCCTTCTCGAGCCCACCAACACCAACCCCAAAAACAATATCCCCGCGTCGAGACCCTTTGCCGCCCCTTTGAATGGCGCCACCTATCATCTGCAGAACGTGGCCCTGCTGCCCTGGTATACCGGCCCCTCCGAAGATGTCGGCGGCACCTACAGCTTCCCGGACGCGGCCGCGCTCACCGAAGGTTCCAAGCCGTGCCCGCCGCGCGGTGGGCGTGGGGCATCCGCACCCGCCAACCCTGCCGTAGCCGCGGTCCCGGCCACCGGCTCACCGAACGGCCATTGGCTGATCGGCTACTGGGCCGGCTACGGCGCCGCCGGTTCCACCCTCCCGCTGCGTGAGGTCTCGCCGCAGTGGGACGTCGTGATCGTCGCCTTCGCCACGCCGGATCGGTCCGCGCCGGAAGGAACCATGCGCTTCCGCACGCCCGCCGGCCTCGATACCGCCGAATTCAAGGCCGACATCGCCTACATGAAGAGCCACGGCAGGAAGGTCATGATCTCGCTCGGCGGCGGCGGCCAGCACTTCACCCTCGCCGATCCGAAACGCGTTCCGAACTTCGTCGCCTCCGTCACCAGTATCGTCGCCGAGTACGGCTTCGACGGTATCGACATCGACTTCGAAAGCCCGTCCCTCTCCATCGATCCGGGCGACACGGACTTCAGCCATCCCACCACGCCATCCATCGTCAACCTCATCTCGGCCCTGCGCCAATTGCGCGACCATTTCGGCGCCGGCTTCATGATCAGCCTGGTGCCCGAAGGTACGCAGATCCCTTCCGGTTACCCCAGTTACGGCGGCCAGTTCGGCTCCTATCTGCCCATCGCCTACGCCATCCGCGACATCCTCTCCTTCATCGATGTGCAGGACTACAACACGCCGCCGCTCGAAGGTCTCGATGGTGAGATCTATCAGCCCGGTTCGGTGGATTATCACGCCGCCATGACGGAACTCCTGCTGCACGGATTCGCCGTCGGCGGCGACCCCAAGCGGCCCTTCCCACCCATGCCGGCCGATAAAGTCGCCGTCGGCTTCCTCACAGGGGACACCACCCCCGCCATCGTCAATCAGGCGATGGACTACATCGTCACCGGCAAGGCGCCAGCCGGAACCAGGTACAAGCTGCGGCAGCCCGCCGGCTACCCCGCCATGATCGGCGCCATGTTCTGGACTATCGACGCCGACCGCCGTGGGAACTACAATTTCTCCAACGCCGTCGGCCCCCAGCTCCACGCCTATCCGGCGGCCAAATAACGGCGCAAGTATTCGCGCACAACCTCACGGTCGAATGCCCCAGTCCGAGCCGCGACCGTGAGGGAGCGGCTGCCCCGCTTTCCTCACACCCCAACAGCAGGAGGTCCTGGACGTGATCGCCTCCGGCGGCACCATCCATGGCGCCGTCACCCTCGCCAACGTGCTCCGCAAGGACGTCCTCGCTTGGCGCCGAGACCTGCCCCATTTTGCCGCCGCCCTCCAGCAAGCCTTCGCCGATCGCGACCTCATGCTTCGCGAAAGAGCCGTCACCCTGGCCGACCTCGCCTACCAAACCCTCGGCGGCATCCTCCGCGACGAAAACGCCTCCCCCAGCGTCCAGTTCAAGGCCGCCAAGTTCGTCGATGAGCAAGCCACCGCCCCCACCCCCGAGCGAACAGGAGGAACGCCGCGCCTCCAAAAAATGCACAAAAATGCACAAACCCACCGGTGACTCCTGGACCAAACCCCTCCCCGGCCCCCCTTCGGCGCCGCCTGACACCCCCCCGTGGCGCAGGCATTCGTGCCAAGTGGCCGTTTTCTGCACTACTACCAGTCAATCCCTTCGCGGCCCGCCCCGCAATTGGCTGCTTTCGTGGAGCAGGCGTTTTCGCCAGGCGGTTCCGCCTGCGTTGTGATTTCCTCACGGCATCAACGGAACGGTTGCCGAATACTTCATAATTCCGAATCAACCACTAACCCCTCGCGCCTTCCCACCGCCCCGCGTTGCGCCCGAGGCCGCGCGCACTTAGCATAGAACGCATGCGAACCCGCTTGCTTTTTGCCGCGCTCGTCCTGCCGGCCTTGTTCCGGATTCTCGGCGCGGCCGCCGCCCCGCCCGAGCCCGTGGCGGAATTGCATCGCGCCTTCGAAAACCCGCCTGCCGACAGCCGCATCATGATGCGCTGGTGGTGGTTCGGCACCGCCGTAGTCAAGCCGGAGCTCGAGCGCGAGCTGCGGACCATGAAGGAAGCGGGCATTGGCGGGGTGGAAATTCAGCCCGTCTATCCGGTGGTGCTCGACGACCCCGCCCGTGGGCTGGTCAACCTTCCTTACCTTTCCGACGGCTTCCTCGACGCCTTGCGGTTCGCCAACGATAAGGCGCGCGAACTGGGTCTGCGGGTGGATCTGACCTTGTGCAGCGGTTGGCCTTACGGCGGCCCGCATACCTCCGTCGATTTGGCGTCCGGCCATCTGCGTGTCGTCGCCTCCCACACGTCGGATGGCGGCGATGCGCAGTTACCCAAGCTCGCCGCCGACGAAAAGATAATCGCGGCCCTCGACGCCGCGACAAGCGAATTTCGCCAGTTTGACCCGCACAAGATGGCGGGCCACGAGAGCGTTTGGTTCTTCATCTCGAGCCCCACCCGCCAGGCCGTCAAGCGCGCCGCGGTCGGTGCCGAAGGCCCGGTGCTCGACCATTACAACCATGCCGCCATCGAGAACCACCTGCGTTTCGTCGGCGACCGCCTCATGCAGGCTTTCGGCGACCATCCACCCTACGCCATCTTCAGCGACAGCCTGGAAGTCTACGGCGCCGATTGGACCGGGGATTTTCTGGCCGAATTCCAAAAACGCCGCGGCTACGACCTTACAACCCACCTTCTGGCTCTGTCCGCCGACTGGGGCGAAGAGAGCCGCGCCATTCGCCACGATTGGGGACTGACCCTGACCGAACTGGCCAGCGAAAATTACCTCACCCCCATCCACGAGTGGGCCGCCGCGCACCATACCCGCTTCCGCTCCCAAACCTACGGCATTCCGCCCGTGTCGCTTTCGAGCAACGCCCTGGTGGATCTGCCCGAAGGCGAAGGGTCCGCCTGGCGCCATTTCACCGCGACCCGCTGGGCATCCTCCGCCAGCCATCTCTACGGCCATCCGGTGACTTCTTCGGAAACCTGGACCTGGCTGCATTCGCCCGTTTTTCGCGCCACCCCGCTCGATATGAAGGCGGAAGCCGACCGGCACTTCCTGATGGGTATCAACCAGTTGATCGGCCACGGCTGGCCCTATTCGCCGCCCCAGGCGGGCGAGCCCGGCTGGCATTTCTACGCCGCCGCGGTGTTCAACGCGCACAATCCGTGGTTTATGGCGATGCCCGATATTGCCCGCTACCTGCAGCGCATCAGCTTCCTGTTGCGCCAGGGTACTCCGGTCGCCGATGTGGCCCTCTACCTGCCCACCGCCGACGCCTACGCCGGCTTCACTCTGGGTCACGACTCCGTCGATCAGGCCATGGACCGGTTGATCGGCCCCGACGTTGTGCCCGGCATTCTCGATGCCGGCTACAACTTCGATTGCATCGACGACGGCGCCATCGCCAAGCTGGGCATCCCGTATCCCGTACTGATTCTGCCCTCGGTGGAGCGCATTCCGCTCGCGAGCCTCCGCAAGATTGAGGAATACGTGCGCCAGGGCGGCATCGCCATCGCCATCGGCCGCGCTCCTTCGCTCGCGCCGGGCTTCAAAGAGGCCGACACCGATACGCCCGCCATCCGCGAACTCTCGCGGCGCCTGTTCGAAGCCGCCGGCGCTCCCGGCCGCCTGCTCCCGGACGGCGCCAAACTGGGCGCCACGATTCGCGCCGCCCTGCCGCCCGACATGTCGTCCGCGCCGGAGGTCGGCTTCGTACACCGCAAGCTGCCCTCCGCCGATATCTATTTTGTGGTGAACTCCACCAACCATCCAACCCATCATGAAGCCGTGTTTCGCGTGAAGGATAGGGAAGGCGCGTGGTGGGACCCATTCACCGGCAAGGCCACCGGCGCCGGCGGTGCCCGCATCGATCTCGATCTGGCGCCCTATGAATCGCGCGTCGTCGTGTTCTCTCGTGCCGGCATTCCCGCGCCTGCAGCCGCCGCGCCCACCGCCGCCATTGCCGATTGGAGCGGCGGATGGCGGCTGACCTTTCCCGGCACCGCGCCCATTTCCCTTGACTCGCTGCGTTCCTGGACTGACCTCGCAGGCCGGGCCAACTATTCCGGCCAGGCCACGTATGAGAAGAAGGTGACGGTGGAGGCGACCGTGCTGGCTGCGCACCACGCGCTGTATCTCGATTTCGGCGAAGGCACTCCGGTCGCCACCGACGAGCGCCGCTCCGGCAGCGGCATGCGCGCCTTGCTCGAAAGCCCCATCCGCGAAGCCGCGCGGGTATGGGTGAATGGCAATGACGCCGGCTCGGTCTGGTGCGCGCCCTACCGGGTGGAGGTGACCGGATTGCTGCACGCCGGCGAGAATACCATCCGCGTGGTGGTGGCGAACCTGGCCCTGAACCGGCTCGCCGCCCAGCCGCTGCCCGATTACCGCCCGCTCATCGCTAAATATGGAAACCGGTTCCAGGACCAGGACATGAGAGAAGTGAAGCCGCTGCCGGCTGGAATGTTGGGCCCGGTACGGCTGCTTGAGTAGGACAGGACTCCTGGCCTGTCTCGTGCAAGCTGCAGCAACAGCGACAGGCCGGGAGGCCTGTCCCACCGAATACGTCACCGTAATTTGGGCAGACGCGCCGCCGGCGCTCACATTAGGCGCCAAGCGGCCGATAAGAAATTTGAAGAGGTCACGAACGCGAGTAGGGACCGTGGCACAGTGCGGCGATGGAGAGTGAACTCGTTCAGCAGTTTAGAGAAGTGAGCGAGGAAGTTCAGTCGATGCGGCTCGCCATCCGCACGACTCTGCATCAACCCGCCGGCTCCTCGGTGGTGCAGACCGGTCTCTATCACCTGGCTACCAAATCTCCTGAAGTCTTCTTTCAAGCCGCCATGTCGTTGCTGGAAGCCACGGCCAACTCGCCCGAAGCCACCAACGTTTACCCCCGCTTGTTGGCTTGTCCGGAGTTTCTCATCGAACTCACGCGCCCGCAGCGTTTCAGTCACGCCAAACTCCTGGCCCTGTGCGTCAGTTTCATCCGGATCGCCACGCGCCTGGACATTTTTCTGGCGGACCTGCTGCCCCATCGCTTCGAAGACAAATATCATCTGCCTCCCGCGATCATCGCTCGCATCCTCGACCTCCTGAACGAAATCTCCACCGGTCCCAGGCTGATTCTCCTCCTCAGCCACCTGGCCAATCATCCCGATCCGATGGTTGCGGAGCGGGCGGTGGTGCTGATGGGCCGGCGCATTTGCAATACCAGTTGGTCCCAACGGTATCTGATGGCCGCCGACAACGACGTGCGAGCCGGAGCGGTGGAATCCCTGTGGGGCCGAAAGACACCCGCGGCCCGCTCCACCATGTGGGGGTTTGTGAAGGATCCGAGCCACCGGGTGGTGGGCAACGCACTCATGGGACTGCACCTTTTAGGGGAGAGTGGCGTCGACGAACTCGCCACCGGCATGCTCGACGACGCTCGTCCGCCGTTTCGTTCCGCCGCGGCCAAAGTGCTCGGACAGATCGGCAAGCCGGAGTACACGGACCACCTGCTGAAGGCTACCGCGGATAGCGATCCCGCCGTGCGTCTGGAAGCCAAACGCGCGCTGGTTGCCATCCGGCTGCCTATCCTCCGTCAACAGGAGGCCGAGGCCGAAGCTCTTCCGCCGGCTCCAGCCATTGGTGCCGAGCCGGTTTCAGAAACGCCTGCGGAAACGCCGGACAAGGCGCGCGATCCGCACCTTTACCACCTCTGGCTGGATGGTAAGCACACACCTTCGCATTAATTGGGGCGATCCAAAGTGGTGCAACCGGAACGGGAAGCTTGTTAGAATTCAAAGTCACCCCGTATTTGGAGGATCGATGAAGAATATCCTGTTGACGCTCTTGCTTGCCGTTTGCGCGCGGCCGCTCCTGGCTCAAGGAGCTCCGCCCCAGGCTGCGCCCGACCAGCCTTACACAATGGAGTATTACTACAAAGTGCAGTGGGGACACCAGCAGGAATTCCTGCAGCTCTTCCTCAAGAACCACTACCCGCTGCTGCAAAAGATCGCGGAGAGCGGCCGCATCCTTTCGCTGAAAATCGAGACGCCCGCCAATCACGCCACCGAAGACGGGCGCTGGGACTATCGCGTCACCATCCGGTACAAGAACTCCGGTTTGGCGACCAGCGGGAACCCGGACGAAGAGCGCTTGATGCGGCAGCTCTGGCCCGACCAGCAGAGGTACCAGCGCGAAGAACAGCGGCGTTTCGAGATCCTCCTGGCCCACTGGGACCTTCCGGTGACCGACATCACGCCGGCGAAGTAGGAGGCCGGAGACCGGTCATACCAACATTCCAGTAATAATTTCTTCGAAACGGCCGATATAGCTTACAGGCACGGGACGGAGGTACCGTTGCCCGGCCCTGGTGGCTCAGGGTCTCCCCAGAATCCTCGACCAGCCTCGGACCCAGAGGCCTGCCCTCCTCATGCCTCTGGCGTCCTCCCCCAGTCGCCTCTCCCCGTTTGCCCGTGTTACACTCCCAGCATGCCGGCGCCGCGCACCCTTTCCGACGATCCTCCCCCGTTCCTCGGCTCCTGGCGGCGCGTTTACGGCGCCGTGCTCCTCTACCTGGCCGCCCTGATTGGCCTGCTCTACCTGTTCACCCAAACCTACCGATGAGGACCCTCGACTGGATCGTCCTGCTCTCCTCGCTGATTTCGATCGTCCTCTACGGCTTGTACCGCAGCCGCGGCAGCGGCACGGTGGAGCGTTATCTGCTGGCAGGAAGAACCATGCCGTGGTATGCCATGGGCCTGTCCATCATGGCCACGCAAGCTTCGGCGATTACTTTTATCTCCACCACCGGCCAGTCTTACACCGACGGCATGCGTTTCGTGCAGGCTTACTTCGGCTTGCCGATCGCCATGGTGGTGGTCTGCGCCACCGTGGTTCCGGCGTTCCGTCATGCGGGCGTCTACACCGCCTATGAATACCTGGAGCGGCGTTTCGACGCCAAGACGCGCGCCCTGGCGAGCCTGATCTTCCTGGCGCAGCGCGGCATTTCAGCCGGGCTGACGATCTACGCGCCGGCCATCGTACTGAGCGTCATTTTGGGCTGGCCCGAACGCCTCACCACCACCCTGATGGGCGCCACCGTGATCGTCTACACCGTCCTTGGCGGTATTAAGGCCGTCACCTGGAGCGATGTCCAGCAGATGGGCGTGATTATGCTCGGACTCGTCGCCGCCCTGGTGACGGCTTTCACTTTGATGCCCCATTCGGTCTCGATCGGCGACGCCGTATACCTGGCCGGCGCGGCCGGCCGGCTGAACGCCGTCACCACCAACTTCGACTGGAACGACCGCTTCAACCTGTGGAGCGGCCTGATCGGCAGCACCTTTCTGTTTCTGTCCTACTTCGGCTGCGACCAATCGCAGGTGCAGCGCTACCTGACCGGTAAATCCGTCTCCGAAAGCAGGCTGGGGCTGTTGTTCAACGCCGTGGCCAAAATTCCGATGCAGTTCTTCATTCTCTTCATCGGCACCATGGTCTTCGTCTTCTATCTGTTCAACTCGCCGCCCCTGTTGTTCCAGCGCGCCGAGATGGCGCGCATCCAGACGTCGCCCGAATACCCGGCCCTGGAACAGACCTACCAGCGGGCCATCGAGCGGCGCCGCGACGCCGCCCTCGATCTCGCGCGCGCCCATCGCCAATCCGCCGCCGATCCGGCCCTGGCGGCCGAATACCGCGCGGCCGAGCGCGAAGTGGATCTGGCGCGGACCAGGGCGGCCGCTTTGGTGGAGCGCATGGGTGGCGAAAAAGGCTTCAGCGATACCAACTACATTTTCCTGTCCTTCGTGATTCGTTACCTGCCGCAAGGCCTGGTGGGACTGGTGATCGCGGTCATCTTCGCCGCCACCATGTCGGCCAGTTCCGGCGAAATCAATTCGCTGGCCACGGTGACCGTGGTGGACCTCTACCGCCGTCACTTTCGCCCCAACGCCAGCGACCATCACCACCTGCTGGCGGCACGCTGGGCTACCCTGTTTTGGGGCGTCTATGCGGTGGCCTTCGCCGGCTGGGGCAAGCGCCTCGGCTCGTTGATCGTGGCCGTCAACGTGGTCGGATCGCTATTCTACGGATCGCTGCTCGGTTGCTTCGTGATCGCGTTCGCTTTGAAAAAAGTCCGCGGCACGGCCACCTTCATCGGCATGATCGCCGGTGAGGCAGCCATCTTCTGGACCTTCT
The DNA here is from genome assembly GCA_003164035.1 of Bryobacterales bacterium. Classification (GTDB taxonomy): domain Bacteria; phylum Acidobacteriota; class Terriglobia; order Bryobacterales; family Bryobacteraceae; genus JBEKYD01. Next base: position 16,253 of record PLRS01000026.1, read on the forward strand.
TCCACGGCGGCATTTCTTACCTGTGGTTCAATGTGATCGGCTGCGCCGTCGTGGTGGGTACCGCGCTGCTGGTCACGGCGCTCTGGCCGGAGCGAGAGAACCAGCGCGTCTGAGCCCCGCGTAAACCTTATTCGCCCCACCCTCGTCTAGACAGATGTGGCGCGGGCTGCCAAGCCCGCCGGGCCGAGAGTCTTTTCGGCTTTCTTCTCCGCGCCTATCAGGCATAAGACTGCCGGCACAGGCGGAGAACTTATCCATGTCGAGCGCGGCAAGATACACCGGGATTGCTCTCGGTTCCGCGCGCTTGACAGTCCGCGCCACCACGGAAGTCAACCGCCCCGTCAAACGGAATCGTTTGGAAGCGAAAGACAAAGAATGAACTCATCGGCCATCGGACAAGCCCTCGCCGCGGCGCCTCCGCTGTGGGCGCAAGGAACTCCTCCCAATACCGGCTCCACTTCGTCGGTGACTTACTACGCAACCTACGAGCTGAACGGGGGCACCGCTACCCTCTCCAATCAAACTTACACCGCTTCCGCCACGGATACATCCGCGGTCTGGGTGACGAACTCCGGCGTACTGAACCTGGCCAACCCGGCTATCGTTACTTCCGGCAACACGTCGTCGACCGATAACAGCAGCTTCTACGGCCTGAACGCGGCTTTGCTGGCGGCGGCCGGCGGCTCGGCCACGGTCACCGGAGGCACGATTTCCACCACCGGCGAGAGCGCCAATGGCGCCATCGCTACCGGTACCGGCTCCTCGGTTTCGCTGACCAATGCTGAAGGGCGTCACGGTTACGAGCAACTCCCCTTTTCTGGTTTCGGCCGCCGCCGGCAATTGGGGCACCAGCGGCTCGAACGGAGGCTTCGCGGTTCTTACCTTCGACGGTGAAAACTTGACCGGCAGCCTGATGGCGGATAGCATCAGTTCCATCTCGGCCACGCTGGTCTTTTCGGGCGCTTATGCCACTACCGGCACACCCACCGTGACCATCGGCGGGATCGCGGCCACGGTTTTGTACAGCGGCCTGATCGGCGCCGGCCTGTATCAGATCAACGTCACCGTGCCTTCCAGCCTTGTAACCGGCGCGTACCCGGTAATCGTGACTCAAAGCGGAGTAAGTTCCCCATCCACGGCAGTGTTGAAGGTGGCAGGCAGTTAGGGGACGCGGTGCGTGGGGTGGCTAAGTCCCCGATTTCGGAATTACGGCACATATTGAGCAACCGCTCCCTAAACTAAGTAGCTGTGGAAAAATCACAAATCGCAGGCGGAACCGCCTGCCCAGCGCGTTTCGGAGAGTTTCTTTCACAGCTTCTAACGGTCGCGGCTCGCTTTCGCGCGCTTCCGAAGCCGCGACGGTTGCCCGGAAATGTCCTGAGCGCGGGGCAGACCGCAAAGAGCGATGGTCCCGGCTACGGCACGCGTGGTTCGCAGAGCAGGTACTGGCTCACGCTGGCGGCGGCTTTGCGGCCTTCGGCGATGGCCCACACTACCAGCGATTGGCCGCGGCGCATGTCGCCGGCGGCGAATACGCCGGGGACCGAAGTCATGTAGTTGTCGTCGGTCTGGACATTGCCGCGGGGGTCGAGCTCCAGGCCGAGATGGTCGATCATGCCGCCCTTGACCGGGCCGGTGAACCCCATGGCCAGCAGCACCAGGTCGCATTCCAGGGTGAATTCGGTGCCGGCGAGCGGCTCGAACCTGGGCGGCGGGCCCACTTCGATGGCGTACAACTCGCGTACGTTGCCGCGAGCGTCGCCGCCGAACTTGAGGGTCGAAACGGCCCACTTGCGGCGGCCGCCTTCTTCGTGCGAGCTTTCGACCCGCAATTGCATGGGCCACAGCGGCCAGGGGGTGGAGGGGGCACGCTCGACGGGCGGCTGCGGCAGCAGCTCGAACTGGTCGACGGAAAGCGCGCCCTGGCGATGGCTGGTGCCCAGGCAATCGGCGCCGGTATCGCCGCCGCCGATAATGATGACCCGCTTGCCGGTGGCCAGAATGGCGTCTTCGGGCGGAACCGTGTCGCCTTCGTTGCGCCGATTCTGCTGCGGCAAGAACTCCATGGCGAAATGAATGCCGCGCAGCTCGCGGCCGGGGACGTTCAGGTTGCGCGGCTGCTCGGAGCCGCCGGCCAGCAGCAAGGCATGGAACTCCTTGCGCAGGTCCGCGACCGCGACGTTCTTCCCCACGTGGGCGTCGGTGCGGAACTTGACCCCCTCGGCGCGCATCTGTTCCAGACGGCGGTCGATGAGGTGTTTCTCCATTTTGAAACTGGGGATGCCGTAGCGCAGCAGGCCGCCGATGCGGTCGTTCTTCTCGAAGACGGTGACGTCGTGCCCGGCGCGCGCCAGTTGCTGCGCCGCCGCGAGGCCAGCCGGCCCGGAGCCGATCACCGCCACGCGCTTTCCAGTGCGCACGGCCGGCGGCTCGGGCCTGATATAACCTTCCTCGAAGGCATGATCGACGATGCTCTTTTCGATCAGCTTGATCGAGACCGGCGGCTCGTTGATGCCCAGCACGCAGGCCGCCTCGCACGGCGCCGGACACACCCGGCCGGTAAACTCCGGGAAATTATTGGTGGCGTGCAACTGGCGCACGGCCTCCCGCCACTGGCCGCGAAACGCCATATCGTTCCAATCCGGAATCAGGTTGGTGAGCGGGCAGCCGTTGTGGCAGAAAGGCACGCCGCAATCCATGCAGCGGGCACCCTGGGTCTTGACCTTTTCGGCGGGGAACGGCTGGTAGATTTCGAACCAGTCCCGGATGCGTTCCTGCGGTTGGCGGCGGGAAGCCACTTCGCGGGGATATTCCAGAAAGCCGGTGAGTTTGCCCATTACGCCACCTCCTGCGCCACCGGCACGCGCTCGGCCGCCAGGCGTGAAAGCGTGGCGCTACGAGCGGCGGCAGCCGCGGCCTGGCGCGCCTCCAGCACCCGCCTGTATTCGCGCGGGAACACCTTGACGAAGCGCGGCAGCATTTCTTCCCAATTTTCCAGCACCCACTTGCCACGCGGGCTGGCGGTCACCTCCACGTGCCGCTCGACCAGCGAGCGCACCAGCGCCGCATCGTCGCCGGCCACTTGTTCCAGGTCCACCGCGGCCCCGGTCGAAAGGTGGGCGCGGAACGCGCCGCGATCGTCGAGCACGTAGGCGATACCGCCGCTCATGCCGGCGGCGAAATTACGCCCGCAGGCTCCCAGCACCACCACGGTTCCGTTGGTCATGTACTCGCAACCGTGGTCGCCCAGCCCTTCCACCACCGCCGTGGCGCCGGAATTGCGCACCGCGAAACGCTCGCCGGCGCAGCCGTTGAAGAACGCTTCGCCGGAAGTGGCGCCGTACAAGGCCACGTTGCCGATGACGATGTTCTCCTCCGGCAGAAAAGTGGAGTTGCGCGGCGGATACACGATCAGCCGGCCTCCGGAAAGCCCTTTGCCGACGTAGTCGTTGGCGTCGCCTTCCAGTTCCAGCGTCACGCCCCCGGCCAGAAACGCGCCGAAGCTCTGGCCGGCCGAGCCGTTGAACTGGAACCGGATGGTATCGTCGGGAAGGCCCGCCGCGCCGTAGCGCCGCGCAATTTCGCCGGAGAGCATCGCGCCCACGGTCCGATGGACGTTGCGGATAGGCAGTTTGATCTGGATCGGAGTGCGGTTTTCGAGCGCCTCGGCGGCGTGGTCGATGAGTTTGTAATCGAGCGCCTGGTTGAGGCCGTGGTCCTGCGCATCGACGCAGCGGCGGGCGATGCGCGAGGAAACCTGCGGACGGAAGAGAATGGCCGAATAATCCAGCCCCTTGGCCTTCCAGTGGTCCGCCGCGTCGCGCGGCTCCAGCATATCCACCCGGCCGATCATTTCGTCGAAAGTGCGGAAACCCATTTGCGCCATGTAGCCGCGCACCTGCTCGGCCAGGAAAAAGAAATAGTTGACGACGTGCTCCGGCTTGCCCTGGAACCTGGCGCGCAGCACCGGATCCTGGGTGGCGATGCCCACCGGACAGGTATTCAGATGGCACTTGCGCATCATGACGCAGCCCATGGCGACCAGGGGCATGGTGGCGAAGCCGAACTCCTCGGCGCCCAGCAGCGCGGCGATGACGACGTCCCGCCCGGTCTGCAGCTTGCCGTCGGTCTGCACCCGAATGCGCCCGCGCAGGTCGTTCAACACCAGCACCTGGTGGGTTTCGGCCAGGCCGAGTTCCCAGGGAATGCCGCCGTGGCGGATGGAGCTGAGCGGGGAAGCGCCGGTGCCGCCGCTATCGCCGGAAATCAGCACCACGTCGGCGTGCGCCTTGGCCACGCCGGCGGCCACCGTGCCCACTCCCACCTCGGCCACCAGCTTGACCGAAATGCGCGCCAGCGGGTTCACGTTCTTCAAATCGTAGATGAGCTGCGCCAGGTCTTCGATGGAATAGATATCGTGGTGCGGCGGCGGCGAAATCAGGGTCACACCCGGCATCGAATGGCGCACCCGCGCGATGGTTTCGTCCACTTTGTGCCCCGGAAGCTGGCCGCCTTCGCCGGGCTTGGCGCCCTGCGCNNTCTGCAACTCGTCGGCGTTCACCAGGTATTCGGCGGTCACTCCGAAACGGCCGGAGGCCACCTGCTTGATGGCGCTGCGGCGATTGTCCTGGAAGCGCTCGCGGTCTTCCCCGCCTTCGCCGGTATTGGATTTTCCGCCGATGCGGTTCATGGCGATGGCGAGGGTTTCGTGCGCTTCTTTCGAGATCGACCCGAACGACATGGCGCCGGTGGCGAAGCGCTTCACGATGGAAGCCGCCGGCTCCACTTCCTCCAGCGGAATCGGCTCGTCGGATTGCCTGATCTCGAGCATCCCGCGCAAGGTGGTGAGCTGGCGGTTCTGAAGGTCGATCAGGTCGGTGTACTCCTGAAAGGTCTTGGCGCTCTCCTGCCGCACCGCGTGCTGCAGTTTCGAAATGGTTTGCGGGTTGAGCAGGTGATACTCGCCGCCCGCCCGGTAGTGATAGTTGCCGCCCACGCTGAGCTCGGTTTCCGATTCCCCCCGCGCGCGATAGGCGAAACGGTGCTTGCGCACCACTTCCTCGGCCAGCACGTCCAGACCCACGCCCTCGATGCGCGACACCGTGCCGGTGAAATACTTGTCCACCAGCTTGCGGCTCAAGCCGATGGCCTCGAACACCTGCGCCCCGCGATAGCTCTGCAGGGTGGAAATTCCCATCTTGGAAAACGTCTTCAGCAACCCTTTGTTAATGGCCTTGATGAAGTTGGCCACGGCGGTTTCCGGCTCGACCCGCACCGGCCAGCCCTCCTGGCCCACCTGCAGCGTTTCCAGCGCCAGGTACGGATTCACGGCGCTGGCGCCGTAGCCGATCAGCAGCGCAAAGTGCAT
>PLRS01000072.1:0-49766 GCA_003164035.1 Bryobacterales bacterium
GCATGCGTACCAGGGCGTGCCCGAGGACGTCTTCTTCGGAAAGGATTCTGGCGGTAACGGTCAGGTCTCCCTGGGAAATCTGTGTCGCGATATGAGCCGTGCCGTTCAAGGTATCGATGCACTGGTTGACGTTCACCTTGAGGGCGTTGAACTCGCCTTGGTAGTTGTCCGCGATCTTGTCCGGAATCTCGCCTTTGGCGATGCGAGCCAGTTTTCCAGCAGTGGCGTTGAGGGGGCCGGTGATGGCATCCAGCGTATCGTTCACCCCCTGAACGACCTTCCGGTATTCTCCCTGGTGCTTTCCGGCATCGACACGTTTTGAAAGATCTCCTTTCACAGCCGCCGTCGACAGTTCCTGAACGTCGTGGACCAGCGCGTCGATGGCCTCCATCATCTCAATGAAAGCCGGTACGAAAGTGTCGTTTTCCGACCGCTTCCCGAGTTTCTTGAATGCGGCTAGATTGGCCTTGTAGTCGCCTTTGGCCACATTGTTACAGGCGAGGCTCGCGGCCCTCACCCGATCGAGGGCGAGGTTCGTCGCCGCGGCAACCTCCCCGAAGACGCCCCGGTACGCGCCTTCGATCTTGGTGCTGTGGTCGTTCACCGCCATGCGCTGCAAGACCTGTCTCGCTTCGACCAGCCCACCCAGACCGTCGACACAGGAATTCATGCTGTTATTCAGCGTTTTGAAGTCGCCGTGAGCCTCGGTGGCGATCTTGGCCGGGATTTCGCCCTTCGAAATCTGCTCCACGAAGCGGGCCGCCGCGGTCAAGGGAACCACCACGGCCTCCAGCGTGTCGTTGATGCCGTCAATGACCTTGCGGTATTCACCGCGGTGCTTGCCTGCGTCGGCGCGCTTCGAGAGGTCCCCCTTCACCGCGGCCGCGGACAGCGCCTTGGCATCGTCGACCAGCGCGTCGATGGATTCCATCATGTCAATGAAGGCCGGTACGAAAGTGTCGTTTTCCGACCGCTTCCCGAGCTTCTTGAACAGCTCCAGGTTGGCCCTGTATTCGCCCTTGGCCACGTTGTTACAAGCCAGGCTCGCAGCCCTCACCCGGTCGAGGGCGAAATTGGTCGCCGTAGCCACTTCCCCGTAGATCCCTGGGTAGGCGCCCTCGATCTTCGTACTGTGGTCGTTCACCGCCATGCGCTGCAAAACCTGTTTCGTTTCGAGCAATCCACCCAGCCCGCCGACGCAGGAATTCAGGCTCTTCTTGAGGGTGTCCAGCTCGCCGGGGAAGGCGCCGTCGATCTTCTCCGGGACTTCGCCTTCGCCGATGCGGCGGGCGCAACCGGCGATCAGATCCAGCGCTTGGAGGACCGCTTCGACGGATCGGTTCGCAAATACCACCAAGCCCGCGGCCGTTGCCAGAGCGGCGAGTACCAGCGCCTGGGCAACTGTTTCGGCGGCAGAACCAGCCGCAGCCGAAGCCGAATGCGGCGCGCTATAGAAAAGTACCCCGGCGGCGAGAATCAGCCCGAATAAGACTGCAAGAAACGTCTGTAACTTCACCTTGAAGGAACGTATCGTTGACATAGCTTCATTACCTTACCGGCGTTAGCATTGGAATGCCACATCTCTCGTTAGCGGGACAATACCGGCTCCCTGGTATCGACAACAAGTTTTCCCAACGCGGCGAGATCCTCGGACGAGAAGACCGCGCTGACGTCCAGGATGATGATGAACTGGTCGCCCCGTTTCCCCATTCCCCGAATGAAGTCCGTTCGCCATCGCCTGGCGATCCGCGGCGCCGGATCGATCGAGCCCGGTTCGAGCTCGATTACTTCGTGCACGCTGTCGGCGATCCCTCCCAAAACCGTGGCCTCGCCGTCCAACTCCAGCTCCATCACGATGATCCGCGTGTGCACCGTGTCGGCTCCTTTCGGCAACCCGAACCGCAGCCGCAGATCCACGACGGGCGTGGACTGGCCGCGCACGTTCACCACGCCGCGCATATATGCGGGCGCCGTGGGCACCTTGGTGATCTGCGATACTTCCAACACCTCGCGGACCTGGGCCACATCGATGGCAAACAGCTCGTCCCCCAGCTTGAACGTCATATATTGTCGTGTCTCGGTAATCATGGGCATTCTCCCAGCTCACTCCTGATAGGGCGCGAAATCCCTGTCGGCTGGATCGGTGCCGCCGCCGTCGATAGCCAGATCGATGCCGGTTCCAGCCGAATTGACGGCATGTTGCATTTTCGCCAGCGAGGCGGCCGCCGCGCTTCGATCGACGGCTTTCGGTGCGATCGTCTTCGGGTGAGCGCGAACACCTGGCGGCCTCCTAGCCAACGGCTGACCTGTCTGGTGCGCGCGGCCAATCCTAAAAAAAGCGATAGTGGACTGCAGCACTTCGGCCTGGCCGGACAGTTCCTCAGCAGTCGAGGCCATTTCTTCGGAAGCCGCCGAGTTTTGCTGGATCACCTGGTCCAGTTGCTGGATCGCCTTGTTGACCTGGTTGGCACCGGTGCTTTGTTCGGCGCTGGAGGCGGCAATCTCCCGCACCAGTTCCGCCGTCTTCTGAATATCGGGCACCAGCTTGGCCAGCAGTTCACCGGCGCCTTCCGCCGTCTGCACGCCGTCGACGGTGAGGCGGCTGATTTCAGCCGCGGCGGCCTGGCTGCGCTCGGCCAGCTTGCGCACTTCCGAGGCGACTACCGCAAATCCCTTGCCATGTTCGCCCGCGCGGGCGGCTTCGACCGCGGCGTTCAGTGCCAGCAGGTCCGTCTTGCGGGCGATTTCCTCGATGATGGCGATTTTCTCGGCGACCTGTCTCATCGCGACGGCGGTTCGCACCACGGCCTCGCCGCTGGAGCGCGCGTCGGCGGCGGCTTTGGAGGCGATTTTGTCCGTTTGGCGCGCGTTGTCGGAGTTTTGGTGGACGCTGGCAGCCATCTCTTCCATGGCGGAGGTAGTCTCTTCGGCCGAGGCTGCCTGTTCGGTCGCACCCTGCGAGAGTTGCTGCGCCGTCGAGCTCATTTCCTCGCTGCCTGTGGCCACGTTGGCGGCCGCGGCCGTCACCTCCGACACCGTCTTGCGCAGGTTCTCGAGCATCTTCGTTTGCGCCTGGCCGAGGACGTCTTTTTCCGACAGCGCCTTGGCCTCCACGGTCAGTTCGCCTTCGGAGATTTTGACAGCCACCTGGGCCGCACCTTTGAGGTTGTCCACCATGCGGTTGATGGCTGCGACCATCTGCCCCAGTTCGTCGCGCGAGCGCACATCGCCTTTGTAGGTGAGGTCGCCGGTGGCCACTTTACCGATCAGATCGACGGCCGTCGCGAGGGGCCGCGTGATGCTGCCAGCCACGAACAAGGAGATACACGAAGCCACCGCGAGGGCGGCGGCCAGTCCGGCCAGAACGCCGGTTTTGGCGACGGAAACGCTGTCCGCGACCTGCTTGCCGGAGTCGTCGGCTTCCGCCTTGTTGTACGCCACCATGGTGGCCGCCGCTTCGGCGTACTTCCGGTGTAGGGGTTTCACCTCCCGATCGAGCACCGCCAGAGCCTCCTCCTTCCGGAGCGCGTCGCTCTGCTTCAGCGCGTCGTCCAGGGCGGCGGCCAGGGCGGTACGGGCCGCGCCGGTGGTTTCGAACAGCTCCCGCCCTTTTTCGGTGTCGATCAGCTTTTCATAGCCGGCGCGCTGTTTCGCGTTTTGGGACCGAATCTCCTGGATTTCACCGCCAAGGCGCTCCTTTTCGGCTTTATCGCCCGCCAGGACGTGCTGGATTACCAGGTTATACTCGGTGGACACATTGTCCACGATCTGTCCGACCGCGTAGACGGTCGGCAGGGCGTTCCGCGTGATTTCGGTCGCATTCTTGTCGATGCCGCTCAGCCGGCTGTAAGCGAACATGCCCAGCGTCATGGCGATCGCAATCACTGCCGCAAAGCCCGCGCCGATTCGTGTTCCGATTTTCCAATTCTTCATTTGAGTTCTCCGTGTTTCCGCTCCAGTGACAAAGCGGCACAGCTCAGCAAGCTACCTTGTAATCCCCGCTCTTCCACTCGGCCTCGAGTTCGGCCCGGCATTGACGGTTCGCGTGCCGCACCACGGCGGCAATGTCCATCACCAGGGCCACGCGTCCGTCGCCCATGATGGTGGCGCCCGAAACGACTTCGATATTCCGGAAGAATCTCCCTAACGACTGGATGACGGTCTGATGCGTGCCGACGACCCGGTCCACCACCAGCCCAACCCGGTCGTCTTCCTGTTGCACGATGACGACCTTCTCGATGGCTGGAGGTTCTCCGTGCGTGCCGAACGCTTGCCTTAAGTCCACGTAGGGGACCAGTTCCCCGCGCACCGCGATCACGTTGCGCCGGTTGTGACGGGCTCTCTCGGCGCCGGTCAATTCCACGTTTTCGGTAACGGCCGCCATGGGAACGATGAACTGATCCTTACCGATCTCAACCAGCAGGCCGTCGATAATGGCCAGTGTCAGCGGCAGGGTGATCGAAACCCGAGTGCCCATGCCGTCCTCGCTGGCCAAGGAGAGGGAGCCCCGCAACATGTCGATCTGGCGCTTGACCGCGTCCATGCCGACGCCCCGGCCCGACACGCTGGTGAGCTGCCGCGCCGTCGAAAATCCAGGCAGGAGGATCAGATTGAAAACGTCTCTGTCGCTGAGCTTCGCGTCCGGCTGAATGAGCTGTCTCTCCACCGCCTTGGCCCGGACCGCGGCCCGATCGATGCCACGCCCGTCGTCCCGGATGCCGACGACCACATCCGAGCCCGTATGCACCGCCGACAGGCGGATGGTGGCGCGGCGCGGCTTCGCTTTCTCGAGGCGTTCGGCGGGCGGCTCGATGCCGTGGTCGAGACAATTGCGCAGGCAGTGCACCAGCGGCTCGCCGAGTTGGTCCAGAATGCTTTTGTCCAGCTCGGTTTCGGCGCCTTCGGTGACCAGGTCGGCCTCTTTTCCGAGTTCGGCCGCAAGGTCGTGCACCAGACGCCGGAAGCGGCCGAAGAGAGTGCCGATCGGCAGCATCCGGATTCCCAGCACGTTGTCGCGCAATTCGGCCACCAGCCGCTCGAGTTCCTGAACCGGATTGGCGATCTCCGGCGCGCCGTTTTGAGACGCCGCCTGGGCCAGGCGGGACTGGTTCATCACCAGTTCCCCTACCAGGTTGACCAGACGGTCGAGTCTCTCCGACGGCACCCTCACCGTCGCCTCTTTCGTCAACGCCTTGCGGCGCGTGGTGGTGGAAGGCGCGGCGTCGCCAGTGAGACCGCCGACGACCGCCACCGGCGTGTCCGCGGCGGTTTTGCCGGCAGGCTCGCCTTCGGGCGACGCGCTTTCGAGCGGCTCGATTTCGATTTGGCTGTCATCCTCCACGAAAATGAACACGTCGCGGATGGCGTTCCGATCGGCCACGGTCGAGAGCGCGATGGTCCACCAGAGGTAACAGACGTCTGGCTGAATGGCGTCCAACGCAGGCACTGCCTCGGTGTGCGCGGTCACCTGGCATGGTCCGAGCTTGCGAAGTTGGTTCAGCAGAGCGATCGGGTTGGCGCCGTGGGCCAACAGCGAGGGATTGGGACGAAGGGCGATTCGCCAGGTCCGCGCCGCGTTTTCGATGCCGCCAGGCGGCGGCGCATCTGCCACCGGCGCGTGCAGGGTGGACGGCGGCGCGGCATTCACGGCCTCACCAGTTTTCGCAAACTCGCCGATTTTCGCAAATTCTTCGATGGCGGCGACTAGCGTGCCGCTGGCGTCGGCCGGCGCTGGCTGGCCGCCCTGTTCGGCCTCCAGCAGGATCCGGATGTGGTCTCTGGCCTTTAGAACCAGTTCCACCAGTTTCGGCGATACTGGAATGGCGCCCTCGCGCACGCCGTCGAGCAGGCTTTCCACGTGGTGGGTGAAGCCGGCGACAAGTTCCAGACCGCACATCGCTCCGGACCCCTTGATGGTGTGGAACGCGCGGAAGAGCTGGTTGACGATCTCCTCGGTCCCGTCTTCGGCGCCAAGCGACAGAGCCGACTGCTCAATGGCGGCCAGGAGCTCCTCGGCTTCCTGGAAAAATGTCTCAACCGGGTTATATCCCACTGGCCCCCGCCTCGTTTGCCACCGTCGGATCGCTCGTGTCTTCCGCCGTCAGTTCGCCGATCCGGAGCCCCAGCGCGGCCGCGGTGCCGGCAACCGCGCCATCGAGTCCCACAAATCGGAGGCGTTTAGCGGAATCCGCCGCTTTACGCGCCGAATAGAGCAGTTGGATCGCAGCCGTGTCGCAGCCGTCGAGGCCGGACAAATCCAGTACCAGGCTGGAGGTTTCCGCCAGCCGATTGCACAGCGTCTCGCGGAGCTCCGCCGCCACGCCGATCTCCAGCGTGCCCTGAATCCTGAGGACACCGCCATCTTCTTCATCAATGATCTGCACCGCCTGGTCACCTCGATCCGGTTGCTTGGTTACACTTGCCCGCACTCACTGCTTAGCTCTATATCGGCTGAGACGGCGACGGGGATTAGTCGCGGGCTTATCGCACCGAAAATTGCCGCGGTTGGGTCTTTGCAGCCCTTCCGTTTGTCTTATCGGACGCAGGCGCGCTTTTCGCTACCTTTCGGTTGGGGTTGCGCGCTAGTGCAGTGCCACGAAATGGGTGGGCAGGCGCGCGACGGGAAGGGCCGCCTGAAAGGCGGCTGCAGCCATGATTGGCTGCCCCACAGTGCAGCGTAACCGCGGCCAAAAGCGCGAGGATAGGTCCCGGCGTGGCAGACTGAGAGTCCGCTTCAAAAAAACGTGGTTGCGGCGGGGAAAGGAGCCGTCGGGCTGTAACACATGGTCTAACCAGTTATTTATTGGACACTACACCAGGTCTGCGTCGTGCCCTGGTGTACGCTTACGGGAAGACAGGCCCATCGATGGGCAAATTAGGGCGATTCCCCGATACGTACGCCCTCAACGCGCGCCCCAAACCAACTACGGCCTAATCGTCCATCGAATCGGTGACGATTGGGAGCGTGCCGGGGAAGCCGTAGTCAGGCATTCGCCCGCAAGGGATTAAAGACCTCCAGGCCGGCAAAATCGCTTTCATTGGCGGTGACGATAACGCCCTTCTACTGCCCCAGCAGCTCCTTCAACACCGCATCGGCGTGGTACAGCTTCGCGAGCGCTTCGGTCATACCGGCGGTATGTACGGCGACGGTGCGGTTGGTGGTGCCGTCGTAAACGAAATCGCCCACCAGGGATTCGATGTTGCCGTCGAATACCAGCCCGACCAGTTCGGCGTTGCGGTTGATCACCGGCGAGCCGGAGTTGCCGCCCACCACGTCGTTGGTGGTCACAAAATCGAGCGGCGTGGCCAGGTTCAGCTTGTCGCGGCCCTCCGCCCAGCGCGTCGGCAAATAAAAGGGTCCTTCGAAACTAAAGCTGTTGGCGCGGTCGTAGAGTCCGAAAAAGGTGGTCTTGTACGGGGCCTTGGTACCGTTCATGGGGTAGCCGGAAGCCGTACCGTAGGAAAGCCGTAGGGTGAAAGTGGCATCCGGATAAGTCGACTTGCCATACGCCGCGAAGCGGGCCTTGCCCATCTGCTCGCCGGCGCGCTGCTCCACGCTCTCGACGTTGTCCTCGAGCCATTTAATCAGTTCGCGCCGCGCAGGATCGAGCTCGCGCGCCAGCACGATCATGGGGTCGTCGGACGCCGCCACGGCTTTCTCGCCGCCTTCCACCAGCTTTTTTCGCACGGCCGGATCCGCCAGCTTGGTTCCCCCGATCAGCGCTTCGGCCGCCTGCCGGGGAGTTCGCCCGCGCAGGATCGTCTTCAGGAATGCATCGTTCGGTCCCATTTCCGACAGATCCAGCTCCAGCGCCGCGGTCATGCGGGCGATTTCCATTCCCGGGTAAATCGGCGCCGGCGAAAACAAACCGAACCTGAGCGAGTCGAGTTGCGCTTCGTGGTAGCCCGGCAGACGTTCGCCGTCCGGCTTCTTCTCCTCCGCCACCAACTGCACGATTTGCATGGCCAGCGTGCCGGTCTGCGAATCGATCAGGTGGAAGTAACGCTGTTTCACGCGAGTGGCGAACTTCCGCTCCGCCTCCGCCATGGCGTTCCATGCACCGCCGTAAGCCGCGGCCGATTGCGGATCGGCCATCACCTTGGCGTGAAACGCGGTTTCGTCTTTCTGCTTGGCCGCCATCACGTTCCTGTCCTGTAGCCCCTGGAGCACGCCGCGCTCGGCCTTCAGGCTGTTTTCCAGGTTGAAGATCTGCGAGGCTGCCTGGCGCGCCTGCTCGCTTCCCTCAGCCGAGTACTTCCGCAAGGCATCGATCCGGCTCCCGATCAGCTTCAGGATGGCGGGGAACAACAGATCGCGCTGCCCTTCGAGCTGCGCCATGGTATCGAGGCGTGAAGTCGATCCCGGATGGCCGCTGGTAAACACGAGCTCGTTTTCCCTTGCGCCTTCCTTGTTCCAGTGCAGATAATTCTGGCTTTCGATCGGTTTGCCGTTCTCATAAACGCGGAACAGCGCCATATCCAGGTCGTAGCGCGGGTAGGTGAAGTTGTCCGGATCGCCGCCGAAAAACGCGGTCTGTTGTTCCGGCGCGAATACGATCCGCACGTCGGTGTATTTCTTGTAGCGATAGAGCCAGTATTCCCCGCCCTGGTACAACGTCACCACGTCGGAGCGCAGCCCGGTCGCCTTTAGACTCTCGACTTCGATGGCCGCGATCTCCCCTTTGCGCGCGGCAAACTCGTCGGCCGCCTTGCCGGCTTTCCGCACCGCGGCCTCGACGCGCCCGGTCACGTCCTCCATCGAAACCAGGACGTTGACTTCCAGGTCCGGCGACTTCATCTCCTGGTCCGGCGTCGCCGCGTAGAATCCGTCCCGAATGTAATCGTGCTCCGCCGACGAGTTCTTTTGCAGTTGCCCGCGCGCTACGTGATGGTTGGTCAGCACCAGCCCGTGAGGGCTGACGAACGACCCCGACCCTCCGTCGTTCAGCCGCACCGACGACAGCCGCACGTGGTCCAGCCACTCCCTGGTTGGGGTAAAGCCGTACTTCTCCTGAAGTTGCTTGACCGGCGGATTGTCGAAGGTCCACATACCCTCGTCCGCCAGGGCGGCTACGGGCGAACAAACCAGCAAGGCTGGCACGAACACGCTGCGAAGAAGATCCATGCCATTCAGCCTAGCACCGCACCGGGCGTTATTCTGCCCTTTTGCTCTCCCGTCGTCCGCGTCGTCCGAACTGCGATTTGGGGTATGATCATATCTAGAGTATGATATGCCTGGTGTCGAACGCGTGACCGTAACCCTCCCGGCAGACGTAGTCAGGGACATTGACCGGCGGGAGAAGAACCGGAGCAAGTTCGTCGCCGACGCCATCCGCCGCGAGCTGAACCGGCGTCGCCGTGAGGAGCTTCGCCTCTCGCTTCAAAACCCCCACCCCGAAAGCGCCCAGCTAGCCGAGCAGGGGATCGAGGAATGGATGCGCGACTTGCCTGAAGAAGATACGGACTCACTGGTCGACCGCGGCGCCGGCAGCGCGGTTCGATGGGTTCCCGGGGCTGGCTGGGTGGAAGGGTCCGAATGAAACTGTCCCGCGGCGCCGTCGTCCTGGTGGAACTCGACCGTGCCCTCGGGCACGAGCAGCATGGTGTGAGGCCTTGCGTGGTGGTAAGCGATCCGGACGTCATCAGCGACCAGCGCTTTCCGCTCTTGTGCGTGGTGCCAATCACAGGGACACCGGGCGCGGGGATCCTTTATCCGCCCCTTGCGCCAGGCAGCAGCGGCCTGGTCAAAACGTCCTTCGCCCTGATCGACCATTTGCGATCGCTCGATAAGCGGAGAATTCGGCACGTGTTCGGCGAGCTTCGGCGCGAAGAAATCTTCGCTATCGATGAAGGGCTCACGCTCTTCCTCGGTCTTGGCGGCCAGACGCCGCATGCCACAAGCTGACCGGCTCGGCCCCCGCCTTATTTGCCCCCGCCCAGAATCGCGTCCAGCTCCTTAGCCCGCAAATCCAGTTCTTTCCGCAGCACACCGTATCGCTCGACCACGTCCCTGCCGATCTTCTGATCTGTCGAGTTTGTCACCGTATAGAGGTAGGCGATGTGGGTCTGCAGTTCCGGCTGGCTGTAACGGATGGAGGGAGTGATCAGTTTCGCCGCCAGGGTCTTCAGCGCATCGGCTTTCTCTCCGCTCGCGCCCGGTATTGCCGCCCGCAGCCGCGCCACGGTCCGATTGGAATCGCTCACCAGGTCGCGCACCTTCAGGTTGTGCTCGAACTGCTCCCGCAGGTCGGCCAGGGTGGCGCCATCCGCCGTCACCCGCGGATCTTCGGTTACGCTCAACGGCTGGGTGGCACTCCAGGAACCGACCGTCAGCCGCACCGAATATTTTCCGGGCACGGCGGTTGGCCCGTTCGGCCCTTCCGGCCGCGCCGCGCTCATCCATGGGCCGGGGTAGCGCAGGTCCCAGGTGAAACGGTGCAATCCCGCGGCTTTATCCAGGCGCGAAGAGCCGCTGCGTGCGCGGAAGCCGCCGCCCTCTTCGTCATCGCCCTCGCCGCCGCCGGCAGGTTCCTTCGCCGCGCCCCCGCCGGTGCTCGAAAACTTGCGCACCGGCGTGCCGCTGGCGTCCAGCACTTCCAGGCTGATCTCGCCGCTCTGGGCCGTGGGCAGGTAGTAGTCGATGGCCGCCCCCGCCGGCGGATATTGCACCCCGCTGCCGCGCCCGCTCGGGCCTACGTCTACCCGCCCGGTGGACCGCACCGCTTCCCGTGGAGCGTACAGCCAGGCTGGCGCCGCCGTCACCTTCTGGCTCAATTGCTCGACCGGCGTGAGGTTGTCCAGAATCCAGAACGACCGCCCCTGCGTCGAGAGAATCAAGTCTTTGTGGGCGATCCTGATGTCCGTCACCGGCGTGTGCGGCAGGTTCAACTGAAACGGCTGCCACCCGGCACCGTTGTCGAACGAAACGTACATGCCGAACTCGGTGCCGGCGAATAGCAGACCCGGGCGGTCCGGATCCTCGCGCACCACCCGCGTGGGCTCATCCGCCGCGATGCCGTTGCTGCCGTCGGTCAGCCGTACCCAGCTCTTGCCGTAATCGTCGGTGCGGTAAATGTACGGCGCAAAGTCGCCCAACAGGTACCGGTAGATGGCCACGTACGCCGTGCCGGCGCGGTGCGGGCTGGGCTCGATATTCTGCACCCGTCCGCCTGGAGGCAGGTCCTTCGGGGTTACGTTCGTCCAGGTCTTGCCGTCGTCCCGCGTCACATAAACCGGCCCGTCGTTGGACCCTGTCCAGATCAGGCCCTTCTCGACAGGCGACTCGCGAATCGCATACAGCGTGCTGTACACTTCTTCGCCGGTGGCATCGCGGGTAATCGGCTCGCCGCTAGGGCCCTGCGTCCCCGGCGGGTGCGCCGTCAGGTCCGGGCTGATCTTCTCCCACGTCACGCCGCCGTCGCGGGTGCGGTGCAGGTACTGCGACCCGTAGTAGACCACCTTCGCATCGTGCGGGGAGACCTCCATCGGCGAAACCCGCTGAAAGCGGTAGATCAGCGTATCCCCGCCGTTCCCGTAGAGCGATTCGGCGCCAATCCAGTAGCGCTCCTCGTTGTTCGTGTCCAGGTTCTGCCGGCTGAATTGTCCCTTGCAGCCGCCATAGACAATCCGCGGATGGGCCCAGTCCGGCATGATTGGCCCGGTTTCGCAGCCCGGACCCGGCCGAAATTCCTGCCCATCGCTCAGCGGCCGGCTGGGTACGATCACGGTGGTGTTATCCTGCTGCGCCCCGTAGATGCGGTACGGATATTGGTTGTCCACCGCGACCTGGTAAATCTCCGCCGTGGGCTGATTCATCTGCGTGCTCCAGGTCTCGCCGCCATCGAGCGACACGTTGGCGCCGCCGTCGTTGGATTGAATCATGTAATCGGAGTCGCGCGGATTGATCCACAAATCGTGATGATCGCCATGCGGCGCGTTGGCGCGGCGGAAACTCCTGCCGCCATCGGTGCTCTTGAACCAGCCTTCGTCGCCGATAAACACGACGTCCGCATGATTCGGGTCCACCCCCAGGGTGCAATAGTAGAAGGGCCGGGTGATGATGGCTCCCGAGCCGTTGACCAGGTTCCAGCTCTGGCCCGCGTCTTCGGAGCGGTACAGTCCCGAACCGGGCTTGGCCTCAATCAGGGCGTAAATGCGATTCGGCATGGCGGCCGAAATGGCGACGTTGGCGCGCCCGAACAGTTCGTGCGGCAACCCTCCGCCCAGCTTGTTCCACGTGCCGCCCCCATCCGTGCTCTTGTAGATGCCGCCTTCCATCCCCCCGCTGATGATGGTCCACGGCTTGCGCTCGCCGTGCCACATGCAGGCGAACAGCACTTTGGAATTGCCCGGCTGGATCTCCAAGTCCGCCGCGCCCACCGAATCCGAGACAAACAGCACGTTCTTCCACGTCTTGCCGCCGTCGCTCGAACGGTAGACGCCGCGCTCTTTGTTGGGCGCGAAAGGATTGCCCAGCGCGGCCACGTACACCAGATCCGGGTTAGCGGGATCGACCCGCACCGTCGCGATCTGTCCCGTGTCGCGCAGCCCGGCGAACGCCCACGTCTTGCCCGCGTCGGTGGATTTGTAAATGCCCCTCCCGATCGAAACGTTGCTGCGGATCTTGGACGATCCGGTCCCCACATACACCACCCGCGGGTCCGACGGCGCCACTTCCATCGCGCCTATCGACCCCAGCGGGATGTATGGATCGGAGACGTTCACCCACGTGTAACCGGCATCGGTGGTCTTCCAGACTCCGCCGCCGGTCGAGCCCATATAGAACGTGCGCGGTTCGGAAGCGACCCCCGCGACCGCCGTCACTCGCCCGCCGCGAACCGGACCGGCCATGCGGTACCGCAGCCCCGACCACAGAGCGGCGTCGTACCCTGCGGCAGTTCCAACCACCGGCAGCGCCATCGCCGCCAGAAGAAAAATCAATTTGCCCCTCAGACAAGAAACGGAATTGGACATAGGAATTGCCCTTCATGATAGCGCGAGCCTGCATAAGACAAGTTGTGGGGCGGGCAATTCTGCCCGCAGCCGGCTCTTTAGGCGGCTTTGTCGGGGCATGGCGAGTCTCCCTGCCGGGCGAGTGCCGGCTGGTCGCGGCTGCGCTGCCCGCCCACGAATAACGGACCTTAATAGCTGAAATCGACTATACTGAGAGGTTCATGGGCGCCCAACGTTATCCGCTTCCAGCGGAGATCGACGTTCCCGAGTTCGACGCCGAGCACCGGGATCTGTATCGCCACCTGACCGAACTACTCCACGCCTTGGCGACTGGCGCCGGCGGCGATCGCCTCTCCGAAATACTGCAGAACTTGGTGGAGCACCTGCACGATCACTTGGCCCATGAGGAACGCGCTTTGCGGTTGGCCCGTTACCCTTCCCTGGAGTGGCACATACGGCAGCACGACGTAGGCCGCAGGCGCATCCGGTCCGCGGTTCGCCGGTTTAAATCCGGCGATCGCCAGGTGCTCATCGATCTGGCTCTTTTTCTCGGCCGCTGGCTGCCCGATCACATCGCCGTAACCGACCGCATGGCCGCCGCGTACCTGCGCAATTTCGAGCGCGCGAAATTCCGCGCGCCGGTCGGGTACCGCCCTCCCAAATCCAGCCCCACCGCGACGCGCCGGAGTTGAGCCTGCCGAGGGCCGCCTAAACCCAATACTGTTCACTTAGGCAAGAAAAGCCGAGACGACTCTCCGAACTCTGATGTTGTGGAATTTGCGTTGAGCCCGTTTCGGCGGCGAGCGGGTGGGACAGACCATCGTTTTTCGTGGTCTGTCGGCCCCTCGCCAGGCCCTAACAGCCTGACAGACGACAAAAAACGATCGTCTGTCCCACCGCTGGGTCAGGTCATTTTCCCTTGGCCGCTCAAAATGCCGAGGTGACATCAGGGGTTCGGACTCTCGGCTCTGCAGGCTTGACAGCCGGGCCTGACAGCCTGCGCCACGGCTTAAGTAAGCACCGTCCCCGCGTTTACTTCTTGCCCCACTCCACATGCAGCCGCAGCGTGCCCACCCAGACAGGCCCACGGTCGCGATTGTATGCGGGGTTGTTAATATGCTGCAGATCCACGGTGGCGAACAGGCCGTGGGCTACCTTGGCGCAATAGTAGGTTTCACTCGCGGTCTCCGGCCCGTAGCGCAGAGCGCCGTCCCCGATCAGAAAATCGTCGCCGCCCATCGCCAGGTATTGCGCGTGAACCGCGGAGATTCCCGCCACGGTAACCTCGCTGGCCGCAGTGTCGTCCGGCCGCCGCCAGCGCGCCCCGTTGACCGATACGCCCAGCGTGGCCAGCCGGTCGATGGCCGTGAACGCGAAGCTGGTTGTCTTGCCATCGTTCCAGCCCAGCCTCCCGAACACCCCGATCCCT
Organism: Bryobacterales bacterium; assembly: GCA_003164035.1. GTDB lineage: Bacteria > Acidobacteriota > Terriglobia > Bryobacterales > Bryobacteraceae > JBEKYD01. The sequence continues at coordinate 14,381 of PLRS01000072.1, forward strand.
TTCGCGATCTCCTGGTCCGCGCTCACACCGAAACCGTACTTGAGTGTGCCGGTGTGCCGCACGGCTGTGATATCCGGGGTGGTTTGAGTCTCCTCCGCCAGGCGAATGGCGTCGGCATAATGGCCCGAATCGGTGTGATTGAAATAACTCAGCGCGCGCACCGCGCCCTTATGGCCATGGAGCTTGGTATCGATTTCGCCTTCCACCACGTCGCCGCGGTCGCGAAAAATGCGCCGGTCGAACTGCTCGCCATTGGCCACCAGGGCTTCGGCCACGCTGGCGTAGCGCAGCGACCAGCGCCTGGTATGCAACTCGTGAACCCAGCCCCAGGTGTAGCCGCGCGTATCGGCCGGGTAATCCCAGGCCCCGTTGTACATCACCGCCCACCCCATGAACTGCGTCCGCGGGTCGTGCGTGTAGCGGTTGTTATCGAAGAAATCCGTCACCGTGAAGCGGCCCACGGTAATGGAGTATCGTGTTGCCGGCCGGTTCCCGCCAAGCTGGTTTTCATCGCTTTCGACGGCTTCCCGCCCGCTGCCGATGGCAAAATCCTGAGTGACGTAGAGACGCGCCAGGTATGGCTTCGGTGTCGCCGTCTCCACTCGGGGCATTTCTCCATTGGAAAAATTGGCAATGCCGTTGGTGCCGCTGAAACCCCTCCCTCCGGCCAGTTCGGGATCGAAGTAGAATTGCGTGTTGGGCGCCAACAGGTAACCCAAAAAGAAAGTCGACGTGAGGGAAGCTTCAGCCTCGGGATGGCCCGCCAGGCTGAACGGTCCCGAGTAGGGCGAAGAAAACCCCGGATGATACTGTCCGATGGAAGTAGACTGCCAGTAGAGATTCCACTTTTCGGGAGTGTCCGGCGGAGGGTCCTGGGCGAAAAGCGGCCCGGCCGCGGCCAGAATCAATATCCCCGCAAGCCTCAAAACCCACAGCTCCGGACTTCCACCGAAATCATATCCATTCAATTTAGCAAGCACAGATTACAAAACCGTTGCGAGACCAACGCGGGAGCGCGGGGTGTTGCCGGAGCCGATACGCCAAAGACGAACACGGGACGGCTATCGGTCCCGATGCGGGAGCCGCAAGGGAGGCTCGGCCGATCCGCTGCCGGTCTGTTGCTGGCACGGCTTTCTACTGCCACCGTCAGCCATCAACGGCCCCCCCTTTCTCTTTGGAATTGGCGGAAGCGATTCCCCCACTCGATTCATCCTATACCGCCGGGGGTATATCTGTAAAGCGCTTTTCGGGAGCGGGTAGAATAGAGTTGCGTAAATCGGGAGGTCGTTTGCAATGGAAATCAACCGGCGTGAATGGATGATTGGAACCGGTGCGCTGGCGGCGGCCGGTACCGCTTTCAGCCAGGCGGGCCCGGACAAAGGCTGGTTCGACCGGCCCCTGCGGTGGGTGCAACTGGCTTTCGTCGAGGACGACCCGGGCCGCTACGACCCCGGCTTCTGGCTCGACTACTTCAAGCGGATCCATGCCGACGCCGTGTGCCTCAGCGCCGGCGGATGCGTGGCCTTTTATCCCACCCAGGTGCCGCTGCATTACCGCAGCAAGTTCCTCGGCAATGGCGACGCCTTTGGCGAAATGCTCGCTGGCTGCCGCAAGCTCGGCATGGTGGTAACCGCGCGCGTGGATCCCCATGCCGCCCATCAGGACGTCTTCGACGCGCATCCCGATTGGATCGCCGTGGAAGCGAGCGGCCAGCCCCGCCGCCATTGGGCCATGCCCGCCGAATGGGTGACCTGCGCGCTGGGCCCCTACAACTTCGAGTTCATGACCAGCGTGATCGAAGAGATCATGACCTTATATAAGGTGGATGGCGTTTTCGCCAACCGCTGGAGCGGGTCCGGCATGTGCTACTGTCAGCACTGCCAGCGCAATTTCAAAGATTTCAGCGGCTTGGATCTTCCGCGAGACGCCCGCGGCACACCGGCCGCGCCTAGCGAGGCGCGCATCCAATACGCCGCCTGGCACAAGCGGCGCCTGACGGATTTGTACCTGTTGTGGGATGGCGAGATCCGGAAGCGCAAACCTGGCGCCGTGTTCTTTCCCAACGGATTCGAGGAAATCCACGAAAACATTTCGGTCCCGATTCTGTTTGCCGATCGCCAGTCCCGCGCCGAGTTTCAGTTGCCCTGGCAGAACGGTAAGTTCGCCAAGGATTCCCGCGCTATCTCCGGATCGAAGCCCATCGTCGGCATATTCAGCGTCGGATTCGAGGCGCCTTACCGCTGGAAGGACTCCACCCAGAACCCCAATGAGGTTCGGCTGTGGGCTGTGGACGGCATCGCCCAAGGCTTCCGCCCGTGGGTGGTCAAGTTCAACGCCAAGCCGCTCGACCATCGCTGGTTCAAGCCCGTCGAGGACCTCTACGTCTGGCACTGGAAGAACGAGAAGTATCTGCGCAACCAGCGGCCGCTGGCTCGCGTGGGGCTGGTGTCCGCGCCCTCGGCCGCGCCCGATTACACCTCCGGCTTCTACCACGCCCTGGTGGAAGCCCGCATCCCCTTCGAAATGGTCCCGGACAGCCAACTCGACCGTGTGCAACCATTCCAGGTCCTGGCCCTGCCCAATATCGCCAACCTGAGCGACGTCCAATGCGCCCAGTTGAAGGCTTTCGTCGAGAAGGGCGGCGGGCTGGTGGCGACCCACGAAACGTCGCTGAACGACGAGCACGGCCGGCGCCGGGAGGATTTCGGTCTCGCCGCCCTTTTCTCCGCTTCTTTTGCCGGCAATGTGATCGAGCGGCAGCAGAACGCCTACCTGAATCTCGAGGACCACTCCCACCCGCTGCTGGCCGGGCTCGAGAATGCGGGCCGAATGATCCACGGCGTCAAGCGCGTCGAGATTCGCACCGCGCCGGGCCTGCGCGCGCCGCTGATGACGGTGCCCACCTACCCCGATCTGCCCATGGAGGAAGTGTACGTGCGGGACACGAAAACCGACATCCCCGGCGTGATGGTTCACTCCTTCGGGGCGGGCCGCGTGGTTTACTTTCCGTGGGACATCGATCGCACGTTCTGGGAAATCGTGTGCCAGGATCACGGCATCGTTCTGGCCAATGCCGTCCGCTGGGCCGCTAACGAGGATCAGCCGCTCCGCGTGGAAGGGCCGGGCGTGCTCGATGTGGCCCTCTGGAAGCAGGAGTCTTCCGTTACCGCGCATCTCGTCAATCTCACCAACCCGATGATGATGAAAGGGCCGGTGCGCGAGATTCTGCCGATCGGTCCGCAAAAGGTCCGCGTGAAACTGCCGGACGGCGCCAAGGCGCGCCGCGTCCTGTTCCTTGTCAGTGAAGCCAAGGCGATATGGCGGCAAAATGGAGCCTGGGTCGAAACCACCACTCCGCCTATTTCCCTGCACGAGGTGATCGCCATCGATTTGTGACCCGGGTTTGGTCCGGCCTATGCAGGGTCAGGGAGCGGTCAAGCGCCCGGTCCCTTGTCACAGACTTCCGCTGGCGCTACAATGCGGCCATGAGAGAACAGGCCGTTTTCACTCTGCTTCTCTTGTTGCTCCCGCACCTGTCGGCGCAGACCGTGCCGGCGGATTGGAAAGTCGTAAAAGACTCGAAGAGCGCGTGCCAAATCGCGGTTCCGCCGGAGTGGGCTCCTTGGGGGGACAACACCGGTGCGGCGGTCTTTCAAAACACGACAACGGCCATCGCCGTGGTCACCAGCCAGCCCGGACAGGCGTTCAAGCCTCTGTCCGACCAGATGCAAAAGTTGCTCGGCATTCGCAAGGAAGCGATGTTCGAGAACACGGCCAAGCGAGTCTTCTATCAGGATAAGACGTCCGCCCGCCCGGAGGATTCGAACGCCTACAGCGCGGCCGTACCGGGAAGTGGCGGCACCTGCAGTTGCCACGTCGTCTTTCTTCCCAGCGTCCCTCAAGAGACAGCCAGGAAGATCGTGCTCAGTCTCGGCCCCGTACCGCCGACCTGAGAGCGTGGCTCGAACCAAACACCTGGCGGCGTCTGGGTGGCAGGCGTGCGCCAGCGTGGGCTGCCGGCGCATTCGAGTAGTTGCCGGGCGTGCCGCTACTCCGCGATTTCTTTTCCGGCAACCGCGTCTTCCGGTGGCGCCGGAGGGGGGCTCGGGAGGAGGAAGTTGTCGATCAACACCAGTATCCCGAAAGCGACGAAGCCCCATGCCGGGCGGCTGAGGATACCAATGCCGATGGAAATCGACATGAAAGCGATGATCCTTAATGATCGGGTTCCGTTCATATGAGTTCTCTAAGTTGCTCTGTCTCTGCTGTCTCGTTTGCGGCTCTCGGGAGCGCGGCGTCCCATGACGCCGCACCTTGAGTCTCCTTGGAATTCACCGCGCCGCCGTCCACCATCCACCGTTCCAGTTGCCGCACCACCTCCGCGGACACAACCGTCAAGGCGTTGGCAACCTCCGGCGACAACTCGGTTCCCAATCCCATCGCGGCCGGTTGGATGCCCACCAGAATCACCTGCCTGGGCTCCTGGCCAAGCAGGCGCAGATCGTCCAGCAGTCCGGGGATTCCAAACTGGTGGGCGTTGCGCGTATCGATCTTCCCTGAATCGGGCCCGCTAAAATCCATCCTTACGATGGTGCCCGGGGCGAGGCCGGCATCCACCGCGTCGACAATCAGCAGTCTCTCGCAGCCGCAAACCTCCGCCAGCAAGTCCGTTCCAACCGTGCCGCCGTCGATCAGGCGAGCCATCCGTCCCACCCGCGGGTCCTTCCGCAGGCTTCGGACCGCATGGATTCCGGCTCCGTCGTCCGACAACAACAGGTTTCCGACGCCTACGATGGCGATGGACTGGGGCCGGTTGTCGTCCGCTCGATCCATCACATCGCTCCTCCCGTGTGGCACGAATTGCACGGCGTTTGCGCCCACGCGCCGCCGTTGTCCACCGGGTGTTCGAAAGTCAGCCCGTCCGGCCCCTTGGCGAATTGCATGCTCCCGGTTTTGCCCTGCTGCAGGATCCTGTGACAGTCGCCACAACCCGAGCGAATGGCCTTTCCGTCGACGCTCTTGTGCTGGCCGTCATGGCAGCGGAAACACCCCGGGAACTGAAAGTGGCCCTCGTTCATGTAGTAAGTGTCCCAGCGAACTTTCATCGCCGGGAAGAAATAACGTTTGTAAGTGTCCTGCAAGTAGACGATAGCTGCATCGATGGCTTGCCGCTTGCTTGTATAGACTTGCGGATAAGTCTTCTGATAATACCCGCGCAGGGCGCTGTCGATTCCCAGCAGCGCCTGCTCGCTGTCGCCGTAACTCGCGGTCAGCGCCGCAATGCCTTGCTGCTTGAGAAACGGAAGAGAGCCGTCGAGCCGGCCGCCGTCAAGCCCCACGTCTACACTCCGGTCCGGCGCCTCCAGGATGTGGCTGGGGCGGTTGTGACAGTCCACGCAGTCCATGGTCCGGACTTCCCCGGCCGGAGCGGCAGTCGTCGCCCGCGGCTGTGAGGTGTACACGTTTGCCTGGCCCGTCGCCGGGTCCACCGCCCGCACCCAGGTGATGTTCTGCCTTTCGGCGTCGGTCGCGACGTACTCCACCTTGCCCGCCACGTGCCAGTGAATTCCCATCGGCGACGAACCCACTGGCGCACCCCCGCCGACCAGCACCAGCATGTCGATCTGCCAGCGCGTGTTCCCCTCGTCGGACAGGTAGTGGACCCGGCGCTCCAGCCGCGCGCCGAAGAAATTCGCCGGCCAATGGCACTTCTCGCAGTTGCCGCGGATCGGGCGCAGCGCCACCACCGGAACCGGTATCGGGCGCGGATAGCTGTCCTGCATCGTCTCCGCCAGCTCCACCATGCCGCGCATCTTCGATTCGATGTACCCGGTGGCGCCTGGTCCGACGTGGCATTGCGCACAGTCCACGCGCGCGTGCGGCGACAGCCCATAGGTGACGTACTCCGGCGTCATGGAGTGGCAAGCCGCGCCGCAGAACGGCACGGCGTCGGTATAGAGATAGGCTTGGTAACCGCCATAAACGGCCGGAACCGACAGGATCGCCGCCCCGATCGCCACCACCAGCAGTGCCTTTCGCTCTCTTGCGATGTTGAGATCCCACTTGGGGTAGCGCGCGAACGATAACGGCTTCCGCCTCCGCCATCGCAGCCACTGCACGTACATCCCCACCAACACTACGGCGACGCCGGCAATCACCAGCATCGGCGGCCCGAAGAAAATCACCAGGTCGCCGTAGGGCTCGCTGAGCGCGCCGCCTCCAATGGTGTGATAGGCGGTCAGCACCACAAATACGAACAAACCCACAAAGGCGATGCCCGTTCCGGCAAAGCTGATCCAGTTGCGATAGAGCGCCACCGGGCCCGGTCCGGGGAGTTGGGCCGCGGCGGGTTTCTCTCCCGGCGCCGTCCGCGGCAGCAACTGGTGGCGTTTGACAAAATGCCGCGCCTCCGGAATGGCGGCGACCTCATGGCGCAGTTCGCCGGCGGGTATGAACTTCCAGCCGGAGAAAATGCTGTCCAGCAGTCCGTTCTCTTCCTCGATCGAGATCAGCACGGAAAGATAAACGTGGAAAATCACGAACGAGAAGAATACCCACATCAGAAAGTAATGGATCTCGCGCAGATACTGGGCGTCGATGAGTTGCGGCAGCCAGCCGATGAATTGCGTCAGAACGGGGTTGCCCAGCACCCTGCCGTACAGAGCCAGGCCGGTCAAAATTTCGACCAGCATCAGCAGGTAAATGACGAAGTAGGTGAGCGCGGCCAGCGGATTGTGCCCTACCCTGTGGCCCGGCTCGAAACGCAGGAACGAGTAGAACTCCAGCATCGACCCCATTCCGCGCCATTGCTCGCGGTGAATGGGAACATACGCCCGCCATCTGGCCCAAAAGTTGCCCTTGAAGGACCAATACACCCGAAAGGCGAACGCGCCAATCAGCACGAAGCCCGAAACCACGTGAATGAACCGCGCCCTGGCCATCAGGAAAGGCGCCTGCCCGGACGGGGGCAGGAACGGGTGGTGCATGAACAGGCCGGTGGAGGCGAGCGAGACGAACGCAAAGAAAATCAGCCAGTGAGCCAGGCGAACCGGCAGCTCCCAGACATAGGTGCGGACCAGCTCCGTCTCCGGGCGGCCGGCCAACATGGATCTCGGCGAAACGGTTTTAGGCACGCGAGCCTCCTATTTCGCCTCGACCGATTGCCATCGGCGGCCCCGCGCATCCACGAGCTGAACCGCGCACGCCAGGCACGGGTCGAAGGAGTGAATGGTGCGAAGCAGCTCGAGCGGCCTGTCCGGATCCGCCACCGGATGGCCGATCAGAGCCGCCTCGTACGGACCGTGCTGCCCCATGGCATCGCGCGGCCCTGCGTTCCACGTGCTGGGCGCGATCACCTGGTAATTGCGAATGGCGCCATTCTCGATCTCGACCCAGTGGCCCAGCGAGCCTCGCGGCGCTTCGTGCTGCCCGAAACCGCGGCACGAGCTCGGCCACGAGTCCGGTTCCCAGCGCGCCCCGTTGTGCATGGCGAGCGCCCGCCGGCCCATATTATCCTCCAGCTCGTCGAGCCAGCCGGTCATCTTGTCGGCCACAAGCTGCGCCTCCAGCGCCCGCGCGGCAATCCGCCCCAGTGTCGAGAAAAGCACCGTCGCGGGCTGCTTGATTTGTGCCAGAACCGAATCGATCAGCCCTTTCGCCGGCTGTTTGCCGGCCGCGTAGGCGATCGCGAAACGCGCCAGCGGCCCCAGCTCCATCACGCCGTCCTCATAGCGCGGCGCTTTCAGCCAGGAATACTTCTGGTCGACGTGCAGGTAGTCGTACGGCGGCGCCGGACCCGTGTAAGTGGGCTTGGTCTCGCCTTCGAACGGGTGCTTGGCCGGCTTGTGGTCGCCGTATTCATACCAGGAACGCGCCACATACTCGGTGACCTTTTCCGGTGAAAACGGCTGCAGCGCCGAAAGGTCCCGTTTTCGCACCACGCCGCCGGGGAAGAAGAACGACGACGGGTCGCGCATGCTCTTTTCCGGATAACCCCCGTAAGTCAGGAAATTGCCCACGCCCTCCCCGCGCGTAAACCAATCGGGATAAAATCCGGCCACGGCCAGCACGTCCGGCACGTACACCTGGTGCACGAACTGCTGCCCCATCGCAATCAGCGTGCGGATGAGCGTCAGCCGTTCCGGATTGATGGGAGCCTGGGGAGAATCCGGGTCCATCGCGGTAGCCATTCCGCCCACCAGGAACGTCTGCGGGTGCGGGTTCTTGCCGCCCAGCACCGCGTGAATGCGGATGTAGTCGCGCTGAAACTCCAGCGCGTCGAGATAGTGGGAAACGGCCAGCAGGTTCACTTCGGGCGGCAGCCGGTACGCCGGATGGCCCCAGTAGCCGTTGGTGAACAGGCTCAGTTGGCCGCTCTCCACCAGGGTGCGAACCCGCCCTTGCACGGCCCTGAAATAGCTCGCTCCCGATTTCGGCCACTCCGATAGCGAGCCGGCGATTTGCGCCGTCTTCACCGGATCGGCCTTCAGGGCGTTGGCCACGTCCACCCAGTCGAGCGCCTGCAGGTGATAGAAGTGGACCACGTGGTCCTGCACCAGTTGTGCGCCGGCAATCAGGTTCCGCACCAGGCGGGCGTTATCCGGCACCTCGATTTCGAGCGCGTCCTCCACCGCCCGCACCGAGGCGAGGGCATGCACCATGGTGCACACCGAACAGATTCGCTGCAGCCAATACCAGGCTTCGCGCGGGTCGCGGTTGCGCACCACCAGTTCCAGCCCCCGGAACATCGTGCCGGAACTCCAGGCGTCGGAGATCGCGCCCCCGTCCACCTGGGCTTCAATCCGAAGGTGCCCTTCAATTCGCGTCAGCGGATCAACGACAATACGCGCCATGTCTGAACTCCCGGCTTCCGGCAGGTCCGATGCTCATAGCACCACCTCCGCGGTCACGATTTTTCGGGCGGCCCTTCGCGCTCCACCAAGCCGCCTGGCCGGCCGATCTCGGTCGGTCCACCCCTTGGCGCCTCGCCTCGCGGGCGCATCTGCGAGCGCGCCGCGCTGGCGATTCCGTGCAACCCCAGAGCGGTCGCAACGCCAGCCGTCATCCAACCGCCGATCTTCCCGGCGGTGACGTCCACCCCGAAACCCGGAACCCCGGGCAGGCGCTGGTAGAGCGGAAGCGCCGTGTCCCAGAAGCGGTGGGAAGCGCACGCGGCACAGCCGTGCCCGGATTCCACCGGCCAACTCGTGCCGTCGTTCCACCGCACCACCGGGCAGTTAAAGGTCGCTTGCGGCCCTTTGCAACCCATCTTGTACAGGCAGTATCCGCGTCTGGCCCCATCGTCGTCCCAGCGCTCCACGAAACGGCCGGCATCGTAATTGGCGCGCCGCTCGCATTGGTCGTGGATGATGTGCCCGTACGCGAATAAAGGCCGCCTATGCGCGTCCAGCGCCGGCAGGCGGCCGTAGGTCAGGTAATAGACCAGCAGCGCGGCCGTGTTGGCGGGGTTGTGCGGACACCCGCCCATGTTCACCAGGGTCAGGTTCGGCATCGCTTCCCCAACGCTGATCGCGCCGGTGGGGTTCGGCGCCGACCGCTGCGGCCCGCCATCGAATGCGCAGGAGCCCACGGCAATCGTCGCCGCCGCACTCCCGCAAACCCGTTTGGCGATATCCATTGCCGAGCGCCCGCCGATGGTGCAATATCCGGGCTCGCCGGTGGGAATCGAACCTTCCACGATCGCCAGGTATTTGCCGCTGTCCTCGCGCACCACCCGGTCCAGAGCGCTTTCGGCCTGCTTGCCGGCCGCCGCCATGATCGTCTCCTGATATTCCAACGAGACAATCGAGAGCACCAGCTCCGCGATGGACGGGTGGCTGGAACGCAACATCGACTCCGTGTTGCCGGCGCAATCCTGGAACTCCAGCCACACCACTACCGGCCGCCGCTTCTTTTCCAAGGTAGCCGCGACCTGCGCGGCCGCGCTCAACGGTAGACCTAGCGTCGCCGCCATCGACCCGCAGAACTTCAGAAACTTTCTCCGTGGGACCCCGTGGCACCGCAGCGCGTCTGCAACACTGCATTCGCGACCAGCCATTGTGCTTCCCCCAGCCGCTGTCCGGCGGCGCGGTGGCCGACAGGTTTGCTTTGGAAGTCAGAGCCGCGGGGCAGAATACGGGTACTCCGTCCCGTGCCGCGCGCCCAATACGCCTCATTATGGAGCACGTTCCAGCCGGGAGTCAATAGAAAAAAAGGCCCTTTTATCGACATCTCCGTGGAGCGGACCCCCGGTCTGCCGCGTCGGGACTCGTCCCGGCGCTCGTCTCGCATCGCCTGTCATGCTCCCCGTCCACGCTCCATGTGTGTTACCGTTTCTGACGTGATAAGTCCCTGTTCGACCGGACAGTACCGGGGTGAGTCGGGCGGCTTGCCTCCAGGAGAAACCCAATGAAAATCGGTATTCTGTGTCCGCTAGCTCTTTTCTGCCTGTCCCTCCCCGCCGTGGCGGACGTCACCGTAGCCAGTCCGGACGGCCGCGTCCGGTTTGTGCTGTCGCAGAACGCCCAAGGCCATCTCGAATACACGGTGACATTCAACTCGAAGAACATCGTCGATCCGTCCCCGCTCGGCATCGTGGTGGATGGCGTGGATCTGGCCGGCGGCGTCCGGATCGGCAACGTGCAAAGTTACAAAACCGACGAAACCTATCCCTGGTACGGCCCGCACTCCACCGCGATAGACAAATGCAACGGCGCCAAAGTGGCCTTGACGCATCCCAAAACGGGAACGTCCTATACGCTCGAAATCCGCGCGTACGACGACGGCATCGCGTTCCGTCACCTGGTGCCCGGCGAAGGCGCCCGCACGCCCGATGAAGCTACCGTCTTCCGCGTCCCGGCGGGCAGCCTCATCGCGCCGCAGAACTACGTCTCCGGCTACGAGGGCGTCTATCCGTGGCGCACCACCACCAACACTATCGAGGGCATGATGGACGGCGAATGGACGCACCCTCCCTTCACCTTCGTGCTGCGCGACAAGAGCGCCTACGCTTCCATCACCGAAGGCGCACTGGTCGACTACAGCGGCATGGTCTTCCAGGCGGATGCCACCCAGGCGCTGCACGCCCGGTTGGGCCACGCCGAACCTGCCATCTTCGGGTTCCGCACGCGCTACCCCAAAGACATTGAGCGCCTCACCCACCCGGCGGTGATCGACGGGCCCATCCTAACGCCGTGGCGAATCGTGATGATCGGCGCGGACCTGAATACGCTATTCAATTGCGACATCGTGCACAACGTGTCGCCCGCTCCGGACCCGAAACTTTTCCCCCAAGGTTTGCATACCGATTGGATCAAGCCCGGCCGCGCCGTCTGGAACTATCTCGACGGCACCGATCCGACCGTGGAAGGGCAGAAAGAGATGGCGCGCCTCGCTTCCCAACTGGGATTCGAATACAACGTCATCGAGGGCTTCTGGCGCAACTGGCCGGAGGCGCAGTTGAAAGACCTGGTGGACTACTCCCGCCAGCGCGGCGTCAAGCTCATCCTCTGGAGCAGCCGCGCCCAAGTCCAGGACCCGCAAAAGCTCCAGGAATGGTTCGATATGTGCAACCGGGTCGGCGTCGCCGGCGTAAAGATAGACTTCTTCGACCACGAGCACAAAGAGGTTGTCGATCTCTACCGGATGATGGCCAAAGCCGGCGCCCAGCACAAACTCCTGGTCGATTTTCATGGCGCCGACAAACCCACCGGCCTGGAGCGAACCTATCCGAACATCGTCGGCATCGAAGCCGTCCGCGGCATGGAATTCTTTCCGCCCTACGCGCAGCACGATGTGGTCCTGCCCTTCACTCGCCTGCTGGCCGGCATGGCCGATTACACCCCAACCCACTTTGGCTCGCGCCTGGCCGACACCACCTGGGCGCACCAGGTGGCCAATGCCGTCATCCTGCAGTCGCCGCTGCTGGTCTATGCGGCGCACCCCGTCAACATGCTGGCGAACCCGACCGTCGACATACTGAAAAGCATTCCGACTTACTGGGACGAGACCGTGGTCCTGCCTGTCTCCGAAATCCGGGAAGTCGCGGCCTTCGCCCGCCGCGGCGGAGACACCTGGTTCCTGGCGATCGCCAACGGGCCCACCGCCCGGAATGTGCGCATCGATCTCTCCACGTTCCTGGGCAAAGGGCCGCGTGCCAGCTACCATGCCACGCTGGTGCGCGATGCGGCGGAAGCGGCCGCGGTCAAGCTCGAGCAGCTCACCCTGGCCGCCGGTGACTCGCTCTCCGTCGACTTACGTTCCGGCGGCGGCTTTGTCGCCAGGCTCAAGAGATAAGAGATGAGGTTCAAAATGACGAAAGTTTTCCTCGCCCTGTGGCTCGGTGCCGTAGCGCTGATTGCGCAGCCGGCTCAAAATCCGGCCGCGATCGTCCTGGCCAACGATAAACTCGAGTTGACGATCGGAGCTAACGGCGCCAGGTTCTCCCGGCTCGTGCTCCGCCAGGGGGAGCCGTTGAGCCCACTGGCGGCAATCGGCCATTTTCTCGCACTCGATGGTTTCGGCGCGCCATCCGCCGAAGAGCAGGCCGCGGGCATGCCCTTCCACGGGGAAGCCAACCACACCACCGCCAAGGTGACCGCCAGACAGGAGTCCGGGCCGGTGCGCTCTGTCACCTTCGAACTTCGGCTCCCGCTCGCCCAGGAAACCCTGACTCGCACGGTGGAAATCGCCGACGGCGAGAACGTCGTTTACGTCTCGAGCGACCTCGCCAGCGCCATCGCCATAGACCGGCCGGTGTCCTGGGCCGAACATGCCACTCTGGGACCGCCGTTTCTCGAGCCGGGCCAAGTGACCATCGATATGCCCGCGACCCGTTGCCGCGTGCGCGCCGAGAAAGCCGGTTCAACCGGAAAGCTGGCCTATCTGAAAGACTTCGATTGGCCCATGGCGCCGCTCACCAAAGGCGGTTTCGTGAACCTCCTCACCGTCCCTGTGGGTGAGAGATCGCTTGACCTGGCCAGTTGCCTATTGGACCCCGCCAGGAAGTACGCCTATGTAACCGCCCTGCGCGCCGACAAGCAATTGATCTTCGGCTACGTTTTCCGCCGTGAAGACTACCCCTGGCTGATGAGCTGGATGAATTACTCGGGCGATGCGCGCGCCGCGCGGGGAATCGAGTTCTCGACCCAGCCGTTCGATGTCTCTCACCGCGAAACCGTGGACGCGCACGAGATGTTCGGCGCGCCGACTTATAAGTGGCTGCCGGCCAAGTCCAGCATGCGCACCCGCTTCCTTTTCTTCTACTGCCCCGTTCCCGCCGGCTTCACCGCCGTGTCCGATGTGCTCGTCGAGGACGGCCAGGTCAAGATCAAAGATAAGTCGGGAATCGTCGTGTCCCTGAACGCGCGCCTCGGGCTATAGAGCTTTCAGTTATCAGCTATCAGCAACCCGGTGTGGCTGACGGCTGACCGCTGATTGCTGACCGCTTCACCCCAGCAACCCGCGCAGCACGCCGTCCCACGGTTTCCGATACGGGCGCTCGAGCATGGCGCTGGCCTCGCGGTCGCCGACAATTTCTTCCTTCTCGGGGTCCCAACGGATCTTGCGGCCGGTGCGCAGGGATATGTTGGCAAGATGGCAAGCCACATTCACCTGATGACCCTCCTCCACGTCCGAAATGGGCCGCTGGCGGCTCTTCACGCAGTCGATGAAATTACGGGCGTGCAGGTTGAACTGCTCCGCGCTCGAACCCGGCTCCTTCATGGCTTGAATCCAGGGCGATGGTTTGAAGTTGGGGTCGAGGCGCGGTCCACCCGCAGGGTGCGATCCCAGCCGGACTCCGGGCACCGCCGACATAGGATCGATCCGCATGTCCGGCAGAATCTCGAACCCGGCCCGGTTAATCACCAGCGTTCCCTTGTCGCCGATAAATTCCAGGCCGCCTTGCCCACCCCGCCCCTGCGCCGCTTCGCGGACGTAGTAATCCACCGTGAATCCCGGATACTCCCAGGTGGCGTCCTGCGTATCCGGCGTCTCGCACCCATCCTTCAGCACCAGGCGGCCACCGCTGGAAGTCGCGGCATTCGGGCCCTTGACGTTCATGACCCATTGGACGATGTCCATCTCGTGCGCGCCCAGGTTGGTCATCTGGCCGCCGGAGTAATCCCAGAACCAGCGGAAGTGATAGAGACAGTGCATGTGGTTATAGGGACGCTGGCGCGCCGGCCCCAGCCACATGCCGTAGTCGAAATCGGCTGGCGGCGCCGAATCGGGCGGCACCGGGAAACCCGGCGTGATGTTGCGCGCCGAGCCCGAACGAATGCTCATAATCCGGCCGATGTAGCCCGCCTGCATCAGCTCCCGCGCCTTCTGGTAGTGCTTGCCGGAGCGCTGCTGCGTGCCCACCTGCACCACCCGATTGTGCTTGCGCGCCACGTCCACCATCCAGCGGCCTTCTTTAATGAAGACCGTCATCGGCTTTTCCGTGTAGACGTCCTTGCCCGCCGCGCAGGCCATCATGGCCGCCAGCGCGTGCCAGTGGTCCGGGGTGCACACTACCACGGCTTGCAGATCCTTGTTGTCGAGCATCTTGCGGAAATCCCGGTAGGGTTTGGCGGCACCGCCGGTGGCCGCGATACCCTCTTCCAGGCGCGGTTGGTAGACTTCGGCCAGAGCGGCGCAATCCACGTCCGGGAGGTTCTTGAAATCGCGAACGTGCTCGACGCCGATCAGGCCGTATCCGATGAAACCGACCTGCACGCGGTCATTGGCGCCCGCGAGCCTTCGGTAAGACGCCGCGGTAAGCGCCCCAATGGCGCCGCGGCGGGTAATTCCAACGCTGGAAATCGCGGACGAAGACTCGCGCCCGGCTGAAGAATCCATAACCGTTCCCCTCGCGAAAAACCCAGAGACCTGGTACAGGTTTTGTCACCGCGAGTCGAGCCCGCTCCCGGCTACCAAAAGTATAACTCAAGGCCATCGCGATGTTGCCACACCCACGGCCAAACGGAGCGCGGCGTCGGTTGGCTTCCTCCATGGGTGCGCCGGGAATTCATAGTTGATACCCTTCGGGGATATGGGACCTAAGGCTGTGGGCGCTTTTCCGTGGAAGAAGATGAGGCTGCTGCCGCTTACCGGTTCTTTTGCCATCGCGTGCCTGGCCGCTACACCGGTTCGAACCATCGAGAACCGCGATCTGCGCGTGACCGTCGATCCCGGCGCCGGGCAAATCACCGTTCTCGACAAAGTCGCCCGCCATCAATGGCAACAATCCCGGCCCGCGGGCGCCAACCGCGGGTTTCGCGATCTGGAGCGGAAGTCGCCCCAGAGCCTCTCCTTTACGGCCGATCTGGCCGGCAGCGGTGGGAAGACCTGGCCGGCGTTCGTCACGCTGTCGCTCACTCCGGCCGGCTCCGACCTCGTCGCGGAAGTGGACATGGCGGACCGGAGCGTGCCATTGGAGTACGTCGAATTTCTCGAACCTTGGGTTCTGGACTCGCCGTCGGCCTCGCTCGCCGTCGCCGATTACGCCGATGGCCATCTCTATCCCTTGAACCTCCGGCCGCTTCCCAAGACGCGCTTCATGCTCGACAACATCGACATGCCGTGGGTGGGGGTCTGCGACGTGGACCGGGGTTTCGGATACGCCCTGATCGCCGACACGCCGGACGATGGATACATCGAAATGCGCGCCGTGCCCGGCACCCAGGTTTCGGCGCCGCGCCTGGTGTGGACAGCCAGCTATCGTCAGTTCCGCTACCCCCGCCGGGCCATCTACCACTTCGCCGCTACCGGCGGCTATGTGGCTCTCGCCAAGCGCTACCGCGAATACGCTCGCACGCTCGGCGTAGTGACGCCATTCGCCGAAAAGCTGAAACAGAATCCGAACCTGGCCCGCCTGTTCGGCGCGCCCGACGTGTGGGGCGATGGCACGCTCGGCTTCGCGCGCGAGGCCAAAGCGGCCGGTGTGGAGAAGATGCTGCAGCACACCAGCGGTTCCGAAGGGGTCCGCCGCGGTGTTACCGCCGAGGACATCAAGGCGATCGATGCGCTCGGCTACCTGACCAGCACCTATGACGTCTACGCCGACATCCTGCCGCTCGAGCCCGGCCATGAGGTGACGCCACACAGCGATCTGGTTCCGGACAACGTGGTCCTGCGCGCCGATGGCCAGCGCATGACCGCCTGGCTCACCTGGGACGGGAAACAGTACATGAAACGCTGTCCGGCCTTATGGATTGACGTGGCCAAACTCGTCATCCCCAGAGACCTGGCGCTGTTCCCGTACATCGGCCGCTTCATCGACGTCATCACCGCCGAGGGCCTCTACGAATGCTTTGACGCGCGCCATCCGCTCACGCGCACCGGAAAACGCGAAGCCAACACCGCCATGCTGCGCTACGTGCGTTCGCTCGGGCTGGTGGTGGGCTCCGAACATGGACGCTGGTGGGCTGTGCCCCACGTCGACTACATCGAAGGCATGATGAGCGGCGGCTTCGCTTCGTGGCCATCGGGCCACCTGATCAGGCCCAAGACGAAGGACCAGGTGTTCGACGGCCCGTCCGGCAACCGTTACCCAAGCTGGGAGACGTACGCCAAGTGGGGCATCGGACACGAGTACCGCATCCCCTTGTGGGAACTGGTGTTTCACGACTGCATTGTATCGACGTGGTATTGGGGCGACTCCAGCGACTTCCTGCTCGCCGCGGCGCCCGAGATCACGCTCAAGAAGGATGCGTTCAATGTCCTGTACGGCACCATGCCGATGATGTGGGCCGGGCCGAACGGCTCCTGGCCCTCCGCGCGCGAGGTTTTTCTGCGCACCTACCGCAACACCTGTAAGCTGCATGAGGCGATAGCCGCGAGCGAGATGCTCAGCCATGAATTCGTTACCCCCGACCGCGCCGTGCAACAGACACGATTTGCCGACGGCACGCGCGTATTGGTGAATTTCGGCGAGAAGCCCTACACGGCCAGGATCGGCGGGCGGGTGCACGTGCTTCCGCCCAACGGCTTCGTGGCGAAGGGGCCGCGCATCGAGCAGTCCATGGACTTGGTGAACGGGCAAGTGGTAACGACCATCCAGGCGGGGTCGTATCGTTATCAAGGCCGCTGAGCGCGGGCGCCGGCGGCCGGATGTATACTGATTCCGAGCCGGGATGGCCAAACGGAACTCGGACTTCATAATCGATAAGGGAGTCTTAAACTATGAAAGCAAACAGGCGCCAGTTCATGCAGACCATGGGGACGGGCGCATCCGGAATTGCCCTTGCCGCGGCGGCAATCTCCACGGGGTGTTCTCCGGCCCCCAACGAAGGCAAGGACGGGCAGCTTCTGCTTGTCGGCGACAATATCGCGGTCGCGAATACCCAACACGGAAAAGTCAGAGGATACGTGCTCCGCGGAATCCATTACTTCCTCGGCATGCCCTACGGCGCGGATACCTCCGGAGAAAATCGGTTCATGCCTCCGCGGAAACCGAAACCCTGGACGGATATATACCCGGCGCTGTGGTGGGGCACTACGGCGCCTCAAGACATGGAGAACCGGTATGCCAATAAATACGGTTCCTTTCGGGATCACTGGAACTATGCCGACGTAAGCGAGGATTGTCTCCGGATCAACGTCTTCACGCCCGCCATCAACGACGGCCAGAAAAGACCGGTGATGTTCTGGATCCACGGCGGCGGCTTCACCAGCGGCAACGGGATCGAACAGGATGGGTACAATGGCGAAAACTTCGCCCGGTTGGGTAACGTGGTTTTTTGCTCCATCAATCATCGGCTAGGTCCGCTGGGATTCTGCGATCTTGCCGGCGTGGGCGGAGAAGACTTCGCCGCGTCCGGGAACGTAGGCATGCTGGATATTGTGGCTGCGCTCGAGTGGGTTCGGGACAATATCGCGGGCTTTGGCGGCGATCCGGGGAATGTCACCATTATGGGGCAGTCTGGCGGCGGCGCCAAAGTCTGCAACCTCACTGCGATGCCTTCGGCCAAGGGATTGTTCCACAAAGCCGTGGTATTAAGCGGAGCATCCCGGAGATCGGGTGACAAGGCCTTTGCCGAGAAGTTGGGCGCCGCCGTGGTGAAACAAGCCGGACTGAAGCCCACCGAGTTAAAGAAACTGCAGGCCATGCCGTGGAAGGATTTCTATGCCATCGCCGCCAAAACGCAAGAGGACTTGGCCAAGGAAGGAGGACCCGGGGGCATGATGACGCACGGATTCAACCCCGTCGTAGATGGCAAGATTCTGCCCCAGCATCCCTACGATCCCGAAGCCGCACCCACGGCGGCCGATGTGCCGATGATCATCAGCTCGGTGCAGAACGAAATGTCGCCCAGTTGGAACGATTCCTCGCTGGAATCGATCACACTGGAACAGGTGGCGGACAAACTCAGGGAAAGAGCCGGTTTCGCCCCGGGCTTCGGCGACAAAGCCAAGGACGTCGTCGATTCCTATGCGAAAGCCTTCCCGGGCAAAAAGCCGGTGGAAATCTGGTCGCTGGTCAGCAGCAACCGGCAATCGGTCGTGGCGCTGGCGGATGTGAAGTCCAAGCAGCCCGCCGCGGTATTTGTCGATTGGTTCACCTGGCAGCCTCCTTTATTCGACAACCGCATGCGCGCGTTCCATTGTGTGGATATTTGTTTTTGGTTTTACAACACGGATCTGATGCTGACCCACACAGGCGGCGGCCCCAAACCAAGAGCACTGTCCGCCAAAATGGCCGGCGCTTTGCTGCAATTCATGAAGACCGGCGATCCCAATGGCGGCGGACTTCCCACCTGGCCCAAGTATTCCTCCGCCAACGGGGAAACCATGGTCCTCGATGAAACCAGCGCGGCGAAGAACGACCCGGACAGGGAAGCCAGGAAGGCGCTGCCGCAATTAACGTAGTACACGCCTTCTCAATTACAGACTCATATTCGGCAACCGCTCCCTGACGGTCGCGGCTTCGCGCGTTTCCGAGCCGCGGCCGTGAGGGAGCGGTTGGCACGCACATACGTTAGCGGACTTCCGAAGCGGTGTACTTAATTTCGCGTCCCGCCTGATTCCTGTTTGAGGTGACGCCGCACGCTGCGCAACTGTCGACGAGGCGTCACTCGTCGGTGCAATTGCACCACGTGCCGTCGGCCTTAAAATGCGGCCAGGGGCCATTGGTGCGAAACCCCGATGTGATGATCTTGTCGTACTCCGGCGTCGGCTCGAAGAAACCGGGCTCGCGCAGGTGCTCCTTGACGACGTCGTCGTTCAACTCCAGGCCCAGGCCCGGCGAGTCCGGCACGCGGACGTAGCCGTCGTCGACGATCGGCTTCTCCACGCCCTTCACCAGGTCTTGCCACCAGGGCATGTCGGCGGCATGCATCTCGATAGCCACGAAATTGGTTGTCGTCAGGGTCGCGGCCACGTGCGCCATGGCAATCATGCCAATCGGAGATCCCGGCAGGTGGATGGCGGTCTTGATGCCGTGCGCCGCCGCATAATCGGCAATCCGCTTGATCTCCAGCATCCCACCGGAGAAAACGTAATCGGGGTGGATGATATCCACCGCCTGGTTCTCAATCAGCTCGCGGAAGCCTTCCACGCCAAAGGCCATCTCCCCGGTCAGGATCGGGGTGGTGGTGTTCTGGCGGATCTCCTTGAACTCGCGCCAGCGAACCGAGTTTCTGCCGATCAGGTCTTCGGCCCAGGCCAAGCCGTAGGGTTCGAACGCTCTGGCGTAACGGATGGCGTCCTTCACGCTCATCCTCTCCTCCGGCTGGACGAAGTGGTCGCCGGCAATGGGAGCGCCCTTGCCCAGCACGTCGCGCGCGGCGGCCACGTATTCGCAAAGGTAGCCGAGGCCTTTGTCGGTGGCGATGCCGTTGGGGAAAACCGCGCCCGGGCGGTCCGCCACCAGCGGGGTTTCCAAATCCATCTTGAAGAACCGGAAGCCCATTTTTCGCCGCCGGTCGATGCGCTGCGCATACTGTTTTGGTTCTTTGGCGCCGGCGGTGTCGGCGTACAGCAAAACCCGGTTCTGCACTTTCTCGCCCAATAATCGCCACGCGGGCACGCCGTAGACCTTGCCGGCAATATCGTGCAACGCCAGGTCGATGGCGCCGTAACCGCTGTTCCAGAAACTCTGGCCGACCGAGCCACGCAGGGGCCGCAGAATCGCCTCGATCTCCACCGGGTTCCTGCCCACCAGGAACGGTTTCAGCATCAGGGCGGAGCCCTTGACGCCGGCGGCGAAGACTTCGCCCAGGCCGTACACGCCCTGGTTGGTATCGATACGGATGAGCGGGTAATCGTAATACGCCGCCACCGTGGCGGCGCGAATATCGGTGATCTTCAGATTGCTCGGAGCCGAAAAGCGATTCACGGGCTGCGCCGGATTCGCCTGACCGGAGGCGGCCGTCACCGCCAGTTTCAATAGAGAGCCGGCCGCGGCGCCGCCGGCTACACTCCTCAACAGGTTGCGTCGGGTGACGCTCGATCTTCCAGGCCGATGCATTTCGATCAGCTCCTTTTCGATGAACATTACCTCAGCTTGAGTTCTCGCTGGATTTCGCCGGTGACTCGGGCTTCGCTCTCACCCACGAACATGTTCACTTCGCTGCGGATGCCGAACTTGGGAAGATACACGCCCGGCTCGATCGAAAAGCAAGTCCAGGGGATCACGCGCCGGTCGTCGTGGTTCTCCAGGTTATCCATGTTGGCGCCGTTGCCGTGAACTTCGGTGCCGATGGAATGGCCGGTGCGGTGGGTGAAATATTCGCCGAAACCGGCCTGGCGGATGACGTCGCGAGCGGCATCGTCCACCTGGTAGCCCTGCAGAGGCTGGCGCGCGATCGCGGCACTCTTCACCAGTTCGATGGCGGCATCGCGCGCGCCGGTCACCGCGTCGAACACGTTGCGGATTTCCTCGGGCGGGTTCTCACCCAAAAAGTGCGTCCAGGTGATGTCGTAATAAACGGCATCCGGCTGGTCCAGCTTGGCCCACATATCGATCAGCAGCAGGTCGCCCGAATGAATCGGCTGGCTCAGCTCTTCGGTGGGCTCGTAGTGCGGGTTCGACGCATTGGCATTCACGCCCACGATGGGGCCGTGATCGGTCTCGAGGCCGGCCGCTTCGAAGCCGCCGCGAATGAACTGCTTCACCTCGACTTCCTGAATGGGCGCGCCATTGGCGGTACGCTCGCGGACCAGGGCGAAAGCCGCCGCGCGCACCCGGTCCACCCGCCGCCCCGCTTCCAGGTGGCTATCGAGCTGCGCCGCGCTCCATCGCGCCTCAAAAGCCTGGACCAGCTCGGCCGAACTCGCCACTTCCAGGCCCACGCTCCGCACCAGCTCCACGGTTCCCGCATCGACCATCGCCACGTACGGAATGGCGCACTTAGGCGAATACTGCATGGCCACACGCTTCAGTCCCGCGGTGATTTTGGTTAGCCCGGCGACTTGTTCTTCCCAGCTCGAATACAAGTTCTTTTCGCCGGGCAGCGGGTCGAGCATATTCGCTTCGATGCGATGCACCAGCCCGCGCGGCTCGCCCTCGGCCGGCACCAGGTAATACCAGCGCCGCGTCGGGGTGCGCGGCACCGTGAGATGCAGCACGCGATACGCCAGCGGATCGCGAAAATGATGGTCGAAGAACAGCCAGCCGTCCAGCCGCTGTTCGCGTAATTCCTGTTGCAGGCGGGCAAGGTCCATATCGCTCTCTATGGTAGCCGAAGACCCGGCGGCGCGCGCTATGATGGCAGTCACGCTCCCATGCCTAACCCGTCTTCCGGAAGCCGGCTCTTCGTCCCCCTGCTCGTGCTTTCCACCGCCAGCGGTTGCTCGGCGCTGATCTACGAAATCGTCTGGTATCGCTTGCTGCAGCTCGCCATCGGCTCCACCGCCATTTCGCTCGGTTTCCTGCTGGCCGCGTTCATGGGCGGGCTCTCGCTCGGAAGCGCCGGCTTCTCGCGGCTCAACCTCGCCAGCCGCCGGCCGCTGCGAGTCTACGCCGCGCTGGAGTTGGGGATTGCCGCTTGCGGCGTGCTGCTGCTCCATCTGATGCCGCTGATCACGAGCGTCTACTTCGCCGGCGCGGCAACCGGCACGGCCGGCATGCTGATGCGGGGGCTGCTGTGCGGCATCTGCCTGCTGCCGCCGACCATGCTGATGGGCGCATCGCTGCCCGCCATCGTGCGCGCCCTCGAAGACCAGCGTGCGGGCGCGGCTTCCTGGGGCTGGCTCTACGGCGTGAATACGCTGGGCGCGGTGCTGGGCTGCCTGGCCGCGGGCTTCTATCTGCTGCGCCTCTACGACGTCTACGTTGCCACCTATACCGCCGTCGGGCTCAACCTGCTGGTGGCGCTGCCGGCATGGCGTCTTTCGCAGCCCGTTTCGACCGGCGCTGAACTCGCGGAATCGGCCGCACCGGCGCCCATCCATTGGTCGATCTATGCCGCCATCGCTTTTTCGGGAGCTTCCGCTCTCGGCGCCGAAGTGGTCTGGACCCGCCTGATGGGGATGCTGCTCGGTTCCACGGTCTACGTCTTTTCCATTATTCTGGCGGTTTTTCTGGGCGGAATGGCGGTGGGCAGCACGGTGTGTTCCTGGCTGATCGAGCCGGAACCCGGAGCCGGCCGCGGCGCGGAGTGGGCCCGCGTGGCGCTGGGCTGGTGCCAGGTGCTGCTGCTGCTCGCCATCGCGTGGGCCGGCTGGATCATCACCGCTTCCCTGCCCTACTGGCCAATCAACCCGTTTCTGTCCGCAAGCCCCTGGTATACGTTTCAAATCGATGCCGTGCGCTGCCTTTGGGCGATCCTGCCGGCCGCTTTGCTGTGGGGCGCCAGTTTCCCCCTGGCAATGGCGGCGGCGGCAACCGCGGAGGCCGATCCCGGCAGCGTGGTCGGCCGCATCTATGCCGCCAATACCCTGGGTGCGATTGCCGGAGCGCTGGGCGTCAGCCTGATCCTGATACCGGCATTCGGGACGCATTTTTCGCAGCGCGCGCTGGTGGCGCTGGCCGCGCTGGGCGCCATCGCGGCGTTTCTTCCCGCGATGATGGGGAAACAGGCGCCCGGCAAGCGCATCGCGGCGGCTATAGCGCCAGCCGTGGCGGCGATTCTGGCGGCCATCCTGATTCGCACCACCGGCTCCATTCCGGGCGAAGTGGTCGCCTACGGCCGCCGCTCCGCCATTTACGCCGGCCGGGCTCAAATCATCGAGGTCGTGGAGGGCCGCAATTCCTCCGTGGCGATTTCGCGCTGGAGCGACGGCGCCACCGAAATCGACGTCAACGGCCACGTGGAAGCCACCAACGAGCCGTTCGACATGAAGCTGCAGCGCATGGTGGGACACCTGCCGGCCATTATCCATCCCAATCCGCGCTCCGTGCTGGGCATCGGTTTCGGGGCGGGCGTTTCGGCCGGCACCTTCACCCGTTATCCCACCATCCGGCACATTACCGTGTGCGAGATCGAGCCCGTCATTCCGCCCACGTCCACGCGCTATTTCGGACATGAAGACTACAACGTGCTGCACGACCCGCGTACCCGAATTGTCTATGACGATGCACGCCACTTCGTTCTCACCACCACCGAGAAGTTCGACATTATCGCTTCCGACCCGCTGGACGTCTTCGTCAAAGGCACCGCGGCCATCTATTCCGAAGAGTATTTCGAAGCCATCAGGCGCCACCTCAACCCCGGCGGCATGTTCACGCTTTATGTCCCGCTCTACGAGAGCGACGCGCGCACGGTGAAGAGCGAGCTCGCCACTTTTTTCGCCGCCTTTCCCAATGCCACCGTCTGGGCCAACACCATCGAGGGCCGCGGCTACGACATGGTCTTCATGGGGCAGGCGGAGCCGCTGCGCATCGACCTCGACGCCATCGAAACCCGCTACTTGCGGCCCGATTATGCCCCCGTGGCGGAATCCCTGAGTGAGATCGGCGCCACCAGCCCCCTGGCCCTGTTTGCCACCTATGCCGGCCGGCGGGCGGATTTGGGCCCCTGGGTGGAAGGCGCCGAAATCAACCGCGACCGCGATCTACGCCTGCAGTACCTGGGAGGCTGGGGCATCAACAGCAGCCTGGAAGATGTGATTTACCGCGACATGATACAGTACCGCCGTCCGCCCGAGGGCTTGTTCCAGGGTTCCCCCGAGCGGGTCGCCGCCGCGCTGGCGCAACTGGGTGCGGCGAAGTAGCGGGAGGTGCCGAGTGGGACAGGCCTCCTGGCCTGTCGTAGCCGCGAAGCGGCTCTTCCAGCCAGCGACAGGCCGGGAGGCCTGTCCCACCAATTACCACGCCTTACCCGCCGATAGCGTACATGGGCCGGGGCGGCGCGACAAACCGGGCGCTATTGATTTCGTGGCCGGCCCACTTGCCGGCCAGGTTGCGGCGGATGGCGGCGGCGATTTCGGCATCCGGCGCACCCGAACGAAGCAGCCCCTTCACGTCGTCTTCTTCCAGGGCGAACAGGCAGTAGCGCAGTTTGCCGTCGGAGGTGAGGCGGATGCGGTTGCAATTGCCGCAGAAGGGGCGGCTCACCGACGCAATCATGCCGACGCGCCCGACGCCGTCGGCGAAGGCGTATTCGGAAGCGGGGGCGCGCGGGTCCGGATCGGGCACCGGATGGAGCGGGGCGATTTCGCGCGCCAGCACCGCCAGAATGTCGTCCGCCAGCAGCACCTTGCCGCGGTCCCAGAGGTTCTGCGCATCGAGGGGCATGAACTCGATGTAGCGGACCTCGAATCCGTTGCGGCGGGCGAATTGCGCCAGCGGCACGATGTCCGGTTCGACCAGGTTCTTGACGGCGACGGCGTTCAGCTTGATGTTGACGAAACCGGCGCGTTTGGCGGCATCGAGCCCGGCCAGCACGCGCTCCAGCTCATCGCGCCGCGCGATCTCGATGAAGCGCTGGCGGTCGAGCGTATCCAGGTGAACGTTGAGGCGGCGCAGGCCGGCGGCGTAGAGCGGCTCGGCGAAACGGTCGAGCAGGACGCCGTTGGTGGTGAGCGCCATATCGCGGATGCCGGGAACGGCCGCCAGCCGGGCAATGAGCTCGGGCAGGTCGCGCCGCACCAGCGGTTCGCCGCCGGTCACGCGGACTTTGTCGACGCCGAGGGTGACCGCCACGCGCACGAACCGCTCGATTTCCTCGTAGGTCAGAATCTCGCCGTGCGGCGTGAAGGGGACGCCCGTCTCCGGCATGCAATAGGTGCAGCGGATGTTGCAGCGGTCGGTGACGCTGATGCGCAGGTTATCGTGAAGCCGCCCGAAAGAATCGGTGAGCGGCGGCTGGCGAATCGCGGTCACTTCAGCGCCAGCATGCGCTCGAGCGGCACCAGCGCCCGCGCCATGATCTCCGGCGACAATTCCACGCGGGGCGTGAGATCGCGCAGGGCGTTACGCAGCTTTTCGAGCGTGTTCAGCTTCATGTATGGGCACTCGCTGCAATTGCACTGCTCGTTGGCCACGAAATAGAACCGCTTGCCGGGCGATTGCCGCTGGAGCGAAAAGCGCACGCCGCTTTCCGTCATGACGATGAACTCCCGCACGTCGCTGGACGAGCAGTATTCGATGATGGCCGAGGTGGAACCCACGAAATCCGCCATGGCCAGCACCGCTTCGGTACATTCCGGATGGGCCACCACTTCCGCCCGCGGGTGCTCCAGCCGCGCTTCCGCCAGCCGCCGCGCGGGAAACGTCTCGTGCACGAAGCAGGCGCCCTCCCACACTTCCAGATTCTCGCGGCCGGTCTTGCGCTTCACAAAAGCTCCCAGGTTCCGGTCGGGAAGGAACATCACCGGCTGGTCCCGTGGAATGGAGTTCACCACTTTTACGGCGTTGCGCGAAGTGCACAGAATGTCGCTTTCGGCTTTCACTTCCACCGAGGTGTTGATGTAGCTGACGATGGCATGATTGGGATGCGATTGGCGGAAGGCGCGCACGGCCTCCGCCGGGCAGCTCTCCACCAGGCTGCAACTGGCGTCGCGGTCGGGCACCACCACCACGCGGCCGGGGTTGATCACCTTGGCGGTTTCCGCCATGAACCAGACGCCGCAAAAAGCGATCACTTCGCCCGAAAAGTCGCGCGCCTTGCGGGCCAGTTCCAGGCTGTCGCCGATGACGTCGGCCAGCTCCTGAATTTCGGGCTCCTGGTAATGATGCGCCAGCAACGTAGCATGGCGCTGTTTCTTGAGATCCAGGATCTCATCGACGATCGTTGTCGAGGCAATCATGAGAAGTAACGACGAGTGCTACTCCGATTTTACCAGCCCGGCGATAATAGAGAGGTGCGGGTGGTGCTGATTTCAACCTACGAGCTGGGCCGTCAGCCGTTCGGGCTGGCTTCTCCGGCGGCGTGGTTGCGTGAAGAAGGGCACCAGGTGGTATGCGCCGACGTCTCGCGCTCGCCGGTTGGGGCGGTGGCGCTGGCCGAGGCGGAGCTGGTCGCCTTCTACCTGCCCATGCACACCGCCACGCGGCTGGCGCTGCGGTTGGTCGAGCGAGTGCGAACCTTGAATCCCCGCGCCGTGCTGTGCGCCTACGGCCTTTATGCGCCGCTGAGCGAAACCATTTTGCGGCAGGCCGGCTTTGCACATATAATCGGCGGCGAATTCGAGCAGCCGCTGGTCGAATTGTGCCGCAGACTCGGCGGCGCGGGTACGGCGGCGCCATCGAGTGTGGTCGCGCTCGATCGCCAGCAGTTTCGCGTGCCGGACCGCAGCGGGCTTCCGCCGCTGGCGGCCTACGCCCGGTTGGCGGTGGGCGGCGCGACCAAGACCGTGGGCTACGCCGAAGCCACCCGCGGCTGCAAGCACCTGTGCCGGCATTGCCCGGTGGTTCCGGTGTATGGGGGCAAATTCCGCGTGGTGCAGGCGGAAGTGGTGCTGGAAGATATCCGCCGGCAGATCGCCGCCGGCGCCCGGCACATCACCTTCGGCGATCCGGATTTTTTCAACGCTCCCGGCCACGCGGTTCGGCTGGTGGAGGCGTTGCACCGCGAGTGGCCGGAGATCACCTACGACGCGACCATCAAAATCGAGCACCTGCTGGCGCATCGCGATCTGGTGCCGGTGCTGGCCGCCACCGGCTGCCTGTTCGTGACCAGCGCGGTGGAATCGCTGGACGATGCGGTGCTGGCCACGCTGGCCAAGGGCCACACCCGCGCCGGCTTCCTCGAAGCCCTGGCGCTCACTCGCGCCGCCGGGCTGCCGCTGGCGCCCACGTTCATTCCTTTCAACCCCTGGACTACGCTTGCCGGCTACCGCGCCTTTCTCCGGGAGATTGCCGAGCTCGGCCTGATCGATTCGGTAGCGCCCATCCAACTCGCCATCCGCCTGCTGATTCCGGAGGGCTCGCTGCTCATGGAACTCGCGGAAATCCGGCGG
This sequence comes from Bryobacterales bacterium, assembly GCA_003164035.1. Classification (GTDB taxonomy): domain Bacteria; phylum Acidobacteriota; class Terriglobia; order Bryobacterales; family Bryobacteraceae; genus JBEKYD01. The sequence continues at coordinate 41,708 of PLRS01000072.1, forward strand.
CGGGTCGACCCCTTCGACCCGCGCTCGTTAGCCTACCCATGGCAAAGCGACGACCCCGCCGTGGACGGCCTGCAGTCCGCGATTCAGACTTCGATTCAGGCCGAAGAACGCCGCCACGCGCCCCGAATCGACATTTTCCGCCAGATCTGGAGCGCCGCTCAAACCGCCGAATTCCCGGACATCCCGCTCGCCGCCCGCGCCACCATTCCCTACCTGACCGAGCCCTGGTACTGTTGAGCGGAACCCTCCGAAGGGCAGTTTGCCCTTGTATAGCCGGTCGCTTACTTCGCCGGGCGGAATTCAAGCGTGCCCGCGACCTCTTCCCGGTTCCACGACATGGGGTAGCTGCGCGCGTGGTAGTAGCTGTCCCATTGGTCGCGGTAATGGCTGGAGAGGATCTGGCCGCTCTGGCCGGTGACGATATTCAGCAGCGACCGGTCCCAATCGGCCAGGTCCGCGTTCATGCGCATGGAAGGGCCCACCGCGCGGGTGAACTGCTTCACGGTGATGGGCGCGCCACTCATGGGCACCGGACCGATATCGAAATACGGGCCTACCCGCGGCACCTGGTGCAGGACCGGGTTGCGGATGGTAATGGTGGACCAGGCACCGTACTTCCAACGTTTGGGGTCGCGGCCCTCGATGCGCTGGGCTTCTTCGAAAGCGTCGGAGAAAGCCGTCAGTAGCATGGTGTCGTAATCGGTGAACCAGCCGGCGGGACGCTCGCGCAACAGGCGCTCGATGCTGGCGGTGGTGAACTTCGGAATATGGTCGATGTCCGTCCAACCCGGCGCGGCCGATTGCCACACTGCCGTGCGCACGTGCTGGAAAACCAGGGATTCCAGAAACGCGGCGGCGGAATCGGTTTCCATCTGCCCGTTCCAACTCGCGAGCAGCGCGGCCGCGGCATCGAGGCTGGTGTTTCCCGTCCGGTGGCGCCGGTAAGCTTCCACCACCTGGGCCGCCAGGAACCTGTCGAACGGGGAGTACACGTCCGTCTGCACGCCGATGAGATCGGCCGCGCGCCAGCCGCCATGCGCGGCCAGCCGGGCGCGGATCTGGCGCACGCGATAAGGAGCCGCGAAATGGCCGACGGGCGGATAAGCGTATTGCTTGGGCAAGGGATCTTCTTGCGGAAAGGGATCCTGGTTGGCGGTGGCGATGATTCCGGAAGGGGGATTGAACGCCGATGGCAGCTTGTCGAACGGGATGTATCCATCCCAATCGAAGCGCGCCGACGATCCATCCACGGGCAGGTCGCCGCGGTATTCCCGCCGCAGAGGGATTCGACCGGCGGCGTGATAGCCGATGTTGCCGGCGCGGTCGGCGTACACGAAGTTCGAGCCGGGGCCGGGGAAGCGCGCCAGTGCCGCCGTGAACTGCGTCCAATCCTGGGCGCGGTCGATATCCAGAATCGGGTATTGCAGCAGGCCGGGCTCGGCCGCCGTCCAGCGCAGCGACATGGCCTCTTTGCCTTCAGCTACGAACAGGGGTCCGTGCCGGGTCACCCAGACGTTCAGCTCGACGTTGGATTTGCCCTTCACCGGAATGATTTCGCGTTCCAGCCGCGCCTGCTCCACGTGCCCGTCGAACAGGTATTGCCCAATCTCGCGATCGATCTTCTCCACGAACAAATCCTGCACGCTGGCTTCGAGATTGGTGATGCCCCAGGCGATATTTTGGTTATGTCCCACCAGCACGCCGGGAAGGCCGGGAACGGTGACGCCGGATACATCCATCCCCGGCGCCGCGATGCGCGTCATATACCAGATGCCCGGCAGCGAATATTCCAGGTGCATGTCGTTCGAGAGCAGCGGCTTGCCGGAACCCGTGCGGCTGCCGCCCAGAGCCCACCCGTTCGAGCCGGGCAGGGGCGCGCCCAGAGCCCGCTCATCGAACAGGTAGCGGACTTTGGCGGCATCGCCGGTAGCCAGCAATCCCTGCAAAGTCACCTGGTCGCGCCACGAGGTCGTCAGATCGCGATACATGTAGAGGCTGAGCAGCAGCGAATCCACCACGCTCCAGGGACGAGGCTGATAGCCGAGTAGGGTGAATTCCAGAGGAAGCTGGTTGAGGTGAGTGGCAAGGAAGCCGTTGACGCCGCGGGCGTAGGCCGCCATGGCGGCGCGGTCGGCCGCCGGCAGGGTGACATAGGTTTGTTCGGCGATGCGGCGCATTCGCAGGCGGCGCGAATCGCGGTCGGATTCGAGCGCCGCCGGGCCGACGATCTCCGCCAGGTCCCCGGCCGCAAGCCGCCGCAGCGAATCCATTTGGAACAAGCGGTCCTGCGCGGTTACATAGCCTTGGACGAAGAGCGCGTCTTCCAGGCTCGAAGCGCGAATGTGCGGCGCGCCGCGCGGGTCGAAGGTGACCGTCACGCCGGCCCCTACGTCCGTCTCAATGGTACCGGAGCGGCGCGGCAGCGGGCGCCAAACGTACCAGAACAGCCCCGCCGCTACCACCAGCAGCGCAAGCGCGATAAGAATGTTGACGAATCGTACGATTCGCGAACCCATGGACCCCGTCATATCAGGCTACAGTTTCATCATAGCGGCTGGACGAGGTTCGAAGACCCAAAAGCACCCGTGCGTGCCCGGGAGGCCCGCTTTCCGGGGATAGTCGGGAAGCGGGCCCGATTACGTAACAGAGTGAGTTGGTTATTTATTTTGACGGACGGACCGCGCATTGGTTAGGCCGCGTCGGCTAGAATGAGGGCGGAAACTTTGTGACGTATTCTCCGCTACGCATTCTGCTGGTGATCTTCCTGATCGTCGTGAATGGGTTGTTTGCCGGCGCGGAAGTGGCGCTGCTTTCGGTGCGGCAATCGCGGCTGCGGCAGATGGCCGAAGACGGCCAGGCGGGCGCGCAGGCGGCGCTGAACCTGCTGGCCAATCCCGGCCGCCTGCTCTCCGTTACCCAGGTCGGGGTCACCCTGGCGAGCCTCGGATTGGGCTGGGCCGGCGAGGGCACCATCTATGGCCTGCTGATCTCGGCGGTTCATCCCACCACCCCCTTGTGGACCAAGCTGCTGCATGGAACCTGCCTGGCCGTTTCCTTTCTCGCTATCAGCTACTTTCACGTGGTGCTGGGCGAAGTGGTGCCGAAGAACCTGGCCATTGCCAAGGCCGACCGGTTGGCCGCGCTGGTGGCGCCCGGTTTGCTCGTGTTCGACCGCCTGTCGCGCGCGTTCGTGGTGGTGATCGAAGGTTCGGCGGGCGCCATCACCCGCGCCCTTGGAATTGGGGCCGGCGGCCAGGGCGGCCATTCCACCGAGGAATTGAAGCTCATCGTCAGTTCCAGCCGCGGCCTGGGCTACCTTCCCGAAGCCCAGGAAGACATGATTCACCGTGTGCTCGATCTGGAATCCGTCTCGGTGCGCGAAGTTATGGTGCCGCGCAACGACATGGTGTCGATCGACATCGCCGCCTCGCTCGACGACGTGCTTCGCACCATGATCGAAGAGAAGCACTCGCGGCTGCCGGTCTACCAGGGGTCGCCGGAAAAAATCGTGGGCATCCTGCACTACAAGGACCTGCTGCCGGTTTGGGAGGAGCGCCGCAACGCCATCCGTTCCGGCCGCCCCAGCCGCTCGTTTCGCATCAGCCGCCTGCTGCGCCAGCCAGTCGTGGTGCCCGAAACCAAGCCGCTCTCGCAGATGATCGAGCAGTTCCGTCAGGGCGCCTCGCACATGGCCATGGTGGTGGACGAATTCGGCACCATCGCCGGCATGTTGACGGTGGAAGATGTGCTGGAACAACTGGTAGGCCGCATCGAAGACGAGCACGACGAACGCCTCCCGCGGCAGCTTCCGGAAGCCGAGGAACTCGAACTGGAAGGCGCCACCCGCATCCGCGATCTCGAAAGCGAGTTCGGCATCGCCATTCCCTCCGATGCCGGATTCGAAACCCTGGCCGGCTTCCTGATGTTCAAGCTGGGCGAAATCCCGCGCACCAGCCAGAGCATCGTGTTCGAGGGCCGCAGATATACCGTGCTCGAAATGGAGCGCAACCGCGTGCTGAAGGTGCGAATCGAGAAACTGCCGGAGGCACTAGCCTAACGTGGCGCACGCACTCGTGCGTGCCGCGTCGAGACTCGTCTCGACGCCCGCGCTCGACCACGGAAAGTCCTGCGGATGGCGGACTAACCCGGCCTTAACCGGATTGTCTTCGATGTACGCCCGGATCTTCTCAAACTCGCTCCGATTCCGCACCCAATGATCGTATGATTCCTTTTGCCAAAAGGGTTCTCCGGTGCGTCCCAGCAATCGGTTGGCAAAACGCGCCGTGGCACCCTTGAGCGATCTCAACAAGTGGTCAGGGGCTATCAAGGGCCGAATCAGCAGGTGTACATGATTTGCCATGACCGCGTACGCGCCCAGTTCGTAATGGCCCAGATCCACTCCTTTGCGGATGGAATCGACCACAATTCGTGCAACGTCCGCCTGCCGAAGGTACATGGGTCCTTGCCGCATGGTATCCAATTGCCGGTCTAACCATACAAACGCTTCTCCCGATGTCAGCGGACCGGGCGGAACCGCCAACGAAGGTGGAACACTGCCATGCAAATGCCAGGTGAGAAATAGCGGCGTGCCTTCAGGGTAGATATGAGGCAATCGGCGGTGTGGAGTCATATGCCCACCTAGTCGGCGGAACACGAGGAAGTTCTCATCGAACTGAAGCGGGCGTCGAGAACAGTCTCGACGCGGCACGCACGAGTGCGTGCGCCACGGCGGGTTTACAATGGGGTCATGAACTCGCCGACTATGGTCGCTCGCCTGGTGCCCGTCATCGCCCACGCGGTGGCTGTGTTCGGCGACGAGCAGAAGCCCGCACACTGGCTGTCGACGCCGCTGGCCGTCCTGGGAAATCAAACTCCCGCGAAACTGCTTGCCACTGACGAAGGGATCGCGGCAGTCGAGCGAACCCTCACCCGAATCGAACACGATATCCCGTCCTGAGGACCTCAGGGCAGTCGCGGCGTGCCTCGTTTTAGGGCAACGGACCGGCCGACGTGCTTCAAGAATTCCGAGTCGGATCCGACGAGAAAATCCTGTCCGTGCTCTTCGAGGTCCTGCCGAAGGCGCCGGAACCCATCGAGCGGGTCATCGGAAAAGCCAGGGTAATGGCTGCTCCAGCGTTTGCCCAGCACCGACCACATGTAATCTTCATGCGAAATCGTGGCCCCATTGACGTGGTACTGGACGAGGCCGAGGCTGTACCGAAAGTGCAATTCCAGCCGGCGATCTCCTCGGCGAAACTCAGTGACCGCAAACGCACCGCCCACAGAGCCTACCCCAAATACCTTCTTAAATCCTCCGTCCGAAAACAGTGCGCCTGCGCCGTCTCCTGCGTGATCCTGCCGGCGCGCACCAGCTCGGCCAGCGATTGTTCCATGGTCATCATGCCTTCGGCTTTGGAGGTCGAAATCTGGCTCCGCAACTGGTGGTCGTCGCCTTTGCGGATCAGGGCGCGCACGGCGTCGGTCGCGGTCATGATCTCGGTGGCGGGCCAGCGCGCCACCCCGTCGGCGCCGGGAACCAGTTGTTGGGCGACGACGGCGGCCAGTGCCAGCGAGATCTGTTGGCGGATTTGCGGCTGGTTGGCGCTGGGGAACGAGTCGAGTATCCGCGATACCGCCTGAACGGCATCGTTGGTGTGGAGGGTGGAGAAAACCAGGTGGCCGGTTTCGGCCGCGGTCAGCACCGTGGCCATGGTTTCGGCGTCGCGCATTTCGCCCACCAGAATCACGTCCGGCGTCTGCCGCATGATGCTACGCAGCGTGATGGCGAAATCCGGCGTGTCGCGCCCCACTTCGATCTGCTCGATAATCGCGCTGCGGTTGGCGTGCTGGTACTCCACCGGATCTTCGATCGTCACCACGTGCGCGGCGCGGCGGGTATTGACGATATCGACCAGCGCGGCCAGCGTCGAAGTCTTGCCGCAGCCGGTTGGCCCTGTCACCAGTACCAATCCCTGCCGACGTTCCGCCAGCCGCGCCAGCGAACCTGGCAGGTGCAGCGATTCAAGCGATGGAATCTTCGCCGGCAGCAGCCGAATGCTGGCCGCTAGCGTGCCCCGCTGGTAATGCAGGTTGATGCGGAAGCGGCCCAGACCCTCGCGCATGAAGCTGAAATCCAGCGTGCGCTTCTTTTGAAGCTCCTCCATCTGCCCGGCTTCCACCAGCGGCAGCACGAAGGCGCGCACCTCTTCGGCGTCGAGCGGCCCGCCGCTCGCGGTCGAAAGCGCGCCATTCACCCGCAGGACCGTGGGAGCGCCCGCAATCAGCAGCACGTCGCTGGCGTTGCGCGCGGCGGCAAGCTGCAACAGCCCATCGAGCGACGCCAGCGATCCCGGTACGCGGATCGGCGCAGCCTTCTGCTGGCTCGGCGCCGCCCGGTTCAGCTCCGCCACGATCTTCGAAAGCTCGCTATCGTATCCGCCCATCGCCGTTCCCTGCCTCAAGTATAGTAGGACGGGTTTCCGGGCACGCGCGTTGACGGCCGCCCGGCCCGCCCCGGCCGCGCCCGCTACTGCCCCGTAGGGGTGTGACACAATCGAAGAAAGGGACGCCACCCCCATGACCACGGATGAACGCATCGAGAAACTCACCGAACGCCACGAAGCACTGACGCAGACGGTGGAACTCATGGCCGCCGAGAACCAACAACGCGACCGCCGCCTCGGCGAAATCATGGAAGGAATCGCCCGCCTCCTGCACGTCGCCGAAATCCACGAGCAGCGAATCGAAAGACTCGAAGAGTAACCGCACCGTCCAGGCGCCCCCCAATAGGACAGGCTTCCGCGCGTTGACACCCGCGCGGTTGCGGTAACATGCATAGAAATTGAAACTGCTGATTTTCTCCGACATCCACAACGACTGGAGAACCCTGGAACGATTGTTGGCCGTCGAAGCCGATTTCTACGTCTCGGCCGGCGATCAGGGCACCTGGGCCAAAGGACTGGAGCGCGCCGGCGAAGTCCTCAGCGCCCGCGGCGACAAGGTGTATGTGCTGCCGGGCAACCATGAATCGGCCGAACAGGTGGCCGCCATGTGCGCCCGCTACGGGCTGCACGATTTTCACCAGCGCCATCTGCAGCTCGGCCGCTGGCACGTGGCCGGCCTGGGCTATTCCAGTCCCACCCCGTTCAACACGCCCGGGGAATACAGCGAGCCGCGGATGGCCGCCCGCCTGGAGCGCTTTCGCGAGTTTTCCCCGCTCGTGCTCATCTGCCACGCGCCACCCTACGGCACCGCCCTCGACCTGGTTCGCCCCGGCTTGCACGCCGGTTCCCGCGCCATCGCCGAATTCATCGAAACCGTCCAACCCGAGTATTTCTTCTGCGGCCATATTCACGAGGCGGAAGGCGTCGAAATCCGCATCGGCAACACCTTCGCCAGGAACGTGGGTAAGACCGGCTATCTGTTAGAATTGGATTAAACTCACATGACTATTGAAGAACTGGAACGCGAATATCAGCCCCTCCGCGAACAGGCTTTTGCCTTGCGGAGGTATCTTTGACGCTCCCGGGCTTCAGCGTAAACTAACCACCCTCGAAGAGCGCATCGGGCAGCCGGATTTCTGGTCGCAGCCGGAAAAGAGCCAGAAGGTGATGCAGGACCGCAAGCGGCTGGAGGAATCCATCGCCAACGACGTCCGCATCCGCTCGCTCACCGAGGAGATGGACACGCTGTTCGAGCTGGCGCGCGAGGGCGAAAACGTCTCCGGCGACATCGAGCAGGGAATCAAGCCCTACGGCGAGCTGCTGGAGCGCCTCGAAACCGCCATGCTTCTCTCGGGCGAAAACGACGCGCTCAACGCCATCGTCACCATCCATCCCGGCGCGGGCGGCACCGAAAGCCAGGATTGGGCCGAAATGCTGCTGCGCATGTACCTGCGCTGGGCGGAGCGGGAAGGCTTCCAGATCGTCATTACGGACCGGCTGGAGGGCGAGGGCGCGGGCATCAAGTCCGTCACCTTCGAAGTCAACGGCCTGAACGCCTACGGCTTGCTGCAATCGGAAGTCGGCGTGCATCGCCTGGTGCGCATCTCGCCCTTCGA
>PLRS01000072.1:49825-54566 GCA_003164035.1 Bryobacterales bacterium
GTGCAGTGCCAGAACGAGCGCTCCCAGCACAAGAACCGCGACTCGGCCATGAAGCAGTTGCGCGCTAAGCTCTACGAATTCGAGCTGGAGAAAAAGCGCGTCGAGACGCGCAAGACCGAGGATTCGAAGCTCGAAATCAATTTCGGCAGCCAGATCCGCAACTACGTGCTGGCTCCCTACCGCCTGGTAAAGGACCTGCGCAGCAAGCTCGCCCTGGGCGACGTGGACCGGGTTCTCGAAGGCGGCCTGGACCCGCTGATTCACGCCTTCCTGGTATGGCGGAAAACCGGCAAGATCGCCGGCGACGACAAGGACGAAGTCCCGGAATGACGCGGCGCCGTTCCCATCTCTTTCGTGGAGCGGACTCTCAGTCTGTCACGCCGGGACTCATCCCGGCGCTTGCCTCGCAAGGCCTGTCCTCCTCCACGCCAAAGCTGATATGGCCCGAGCCACTTTGTGGGGCAGGTCGTCAACCTGCGGACCGATTGTCAATCGGTCCAGCCGGGCGCAGCCCGGCGGCTTCCGGCGCCGCGGACAAAAGTGTCTGCGCCACATGGCTCCGTTGAGCGTCGCCGAGGCCGCCCGCCTGATCCGCGAAGGCCGCCTGGTGGCATTTCCCACCGAAACCGTCTACGGCCTGGGCGCCAACGCTCTCGATGCCGCCGCCGTGGAACGGATCTTCGCCGCCAAAAGGCGCCCGCATACCAGTCCGTTGATCGTACACGTCGATTCCATCGAAATGGCGCGGCGCTGGGTGTCGGCCTGGCCCGCCGCGGCCGAAACTCTGGCGCGGCATTATTGGCCCGGCCCGTTGACCCTGGTGCTGCCCAAGCGGGCCGAGATTCCCGACGTGGTCACGGCCGGCCTGGCTACGGTGGGAATCCGCATCCCGGCGCATCCGCTGGCCCTCGCGCTGATTCGCGAAGCCGGCGTCCCCATCGCCGGACCCAGCGCCAACCGTTTCACCGAGCTTTCCCCCACCTCCGCCGGCCATGTGCCGGTAGAGCTTGCCGATTATGTGCTCGATGGCGGACCGGCGCGCGTGGGCATCGAATCCACCGTGCTTTCGCTGGCCGGCGCGCCCACGCTGCTGCGGCCGGGTGTGATTCCGCTGCCCGAAATCGAAGCCCTCATCGGCCCGGCCGCAACTCTCGCCGCGCCGGCCGAAGGCGCGCACCCCGCTCCCGGTATGCACGCTCGCCATTATCGGCCCTCCACGCCGCTCCATCTATTGCCGGCCGCCGCCCCCACCCCGCCGGGCCGCGGCCGCTGGCTGCGCCTGGGAGTCGAAATGCCGCGCGATCCGCTGGCCTACGCCGCCACGCTCTACGGCACGCTCTACGGTCTGGATCGGGAGAATCTCGATTGGATCGCCGTCGAGCAACCGCCCGAAACCCCTCAATGGGCGGGCGTGCTGGACCGCCTGCGCCGTGCCGCTTGCTGACCTAACGCCGAGGATCGGGCCGCAAGGGCGTCCGGGGCGCGGTTCCGATATTGTTAGTCATGAGGAGCAGGCGAAGAGCCAGGCCGGGAAGGATGACCCGCAGGGTTGCGCGTGGCTGTCTGACCTCCCGCTTCCGCCTCGCGCCGCCGTGCCCACGCCACCACCAGCCGCACCTGCTCGAAGGTGATTTCCGGCGGCAGCGCTTCCTTCAACGGCTTCAGCCGCTCGTGCCCCAATCGCCCGATGGCCTCTTCAATCCGCCCGTGCGCCTCTTCGCCCACCCATTCCCGGCGATAATCCACGCGGCCTTTCTCGATCATATCGGCCACCATGTTGACCACGTGGCTCACCTGGCGGCCGCGGACTTGCGCGATTTCCTCGAAGGATTTCCCTTCCGCCAGCAGCAGGATGGTCTCTTCCGCCGGAGCCGCCTGCCTGGGCGCCCGCGCCGCCGCCCGCGTTCCCTGGCGATAAGCTTCGAAGGCGGCGAAAATCTCCCGGCCGTAGAGTTCCGCCTTGCGCTCGCCGATTCCGGTCACCCCCAACAGTTCCCGCAGATTCGCCGGCCGCTTGCGGCACAGGTCTTCCAGGGCGGCGTCGCTCAGCACCACGTAGGCCGGCACGGCCGTGCGCTCCGCCATGCGCCGCCGCCAGTCTTTGAAGAACGCCACCAGTTCGGCATCGGCCGCCGCGACCGGCGCGATGGGGCGCAGCGGGGGTAATACGGGTGCCAAAGGCGGTGCCGGGCGCCCCTCGGCGGGAGCGTGCGCCGGAGCCTCCTGCACCGGAATTTCGATGGCCCGCGGCCTCGCGGCTTCGCGCTTTTTCCGCTTCACCGGAGCGGTGCCCGCCGCTTTGCCCCGCATCCATTCCGGCAGGTTGCCGCACACGTCGCACATCTCGCACCGCTCCCACTTGGGGGTCTGTCCGAAATGAAAGCAGATCTGGTAATGCCGGCAGCGCTCGCTCTCCACAAACCGCTTCACCGCGTGATACCGCTGCCAGGCCCGCTCCTTTTCCGCCTTGTCGTTCAATTGGTCGATGAAGTAGGCCAGCAGGCCGGCATCTTTCGGCCGCCACAGCAGCACGCAATCGGCCGGCAAACCGTCGCGGCCGGCGCGCCCGGCTTCCTGGTAATACTGCTCGATCGATTTCGGCAGCGAGGTGTGGACCACCGCGCGCACGGCCGGTTTATTGATCCCCAGGCCGAAGGCGATGGTGCCCACCAGCACCCGCACTTCGTCGTTCATCCAGCGCTCCTGGTTGCGCCGCCGCCGGGTGGTGTCCATCTGCCCGTGATAGGCGATGGCGTCGATGTTGTGATCGCCCAGAAAATCCACCGTGCTCTCCACCAGCGCAATCGTGGGCGCGTACACAATCGCGCTTTCGCCTTTGTAGGCGTGGAGCGCGGCCACGAGCAGCCGCTCGTGCGAATCCCGATCGCACTCGTGAACGAGATAGCGCAGGTTGGGGCGATGGAAACTGGCGATGTACTTGTCCGGATCGCGCAGTTGAAGCTGCTCCAGAATGTCGTGCCGCACCCGCTTGGTGGCGCTGGCGGTGAACGCGGCGATGGGCTTATCCGGAAAGTTCCGCCGCAGCGAGCTGAGCTGCCGGTACTCCGGCCGGAATTCGTGGCCCCATTCGGAAATGCAGTGCGCTTCGTCGATGGCAAACAGCGCCAGCGGAACCCTTTGTAACCATCGCACCGTATCCGGCCGCGCCAGCCGCTCCGGCGAAATGTACAGCAGCCGGAATGCGCCCTGGGTGGCGGCCCGCATCACCGCCTGTTGTTCCTCGCCGGTCTGCGAGCTGTTCACCACCGCCGCCGGAATGCCCATGTCGGCCAGTTGCGCCACCTGGTCCTGCATCAGCGCAATCAGCGGCGACACCACTACCACCGTCTGCTCCAGCACCACCGCCGGCAACTGGTAACACAGCGATTTCCCGCCTCCCGTGGGCATGACCACGGCCGCGTCCCGGCCGCCCATCAGGCTGCCGATAATCCGCTCTTGCAGCGGACGAAATGAATCGTAGCCCCAGTATTTTTTGAGGGCTTCCTGGAGATCTTCCATCAACCCACCGGCAGCTTACAACTGCAGGCTTCGGAAACCTCGCGCAGCAGCGCAAGTGCGTTCATGCTTCGATTATCCCAACTCCGTCAAGCGTCGTACGGTTGCGGCCGGCGCCGAGTCTAACATCTCGCGAACGCTGTGGTGAGTCACCGGGTGCCGCAGCTCGGCCGCCAGGTCCGCCAGCGGCGCCAGCACGAACCGCCGCTCCCCCACCCGCGGATGCGGAATCTCCAGCCGCTCGGTCCGCACCACCGCCTTGCCGTAAAACAGAATGTCGATATCGAGCGTGCGCGGCCCCTTGGGAACAGTCCGCACCCGCCCCAGCCCCCGCTCGATCCTCTGCGTCGCCGCCAGAAGCTGCAGCGGAAACAGCTCCGTCTCCGCCTCCACCACCTGGTTCAGAAACCACCCCTGCGCCGCATAATCCACCGGCTCGGTCTCATAGACAGGCGATGCCCGCAGCACTCGCACCCGTGCCCGTGAAAGCCGCTCGATGGCCGCTTTCAAATACTCCATCCGGTCGCCAATGTTCGATCCCAACCCGAGGTAAACAAGCTTCGCCATGTCCCTAGCTTAGTTCGGCTGTGGGCAGGATGGCATCCTGCCCGGGCAGGCGGAACCGCCTGCCCACCCCTTGTTGTTCAGCGTCGGCGGCGCCGCCAACTCAGACACCTCGGGTCTCTTCGTCAAGTGAGCTTCGCCCCTACGAAAAATGCCAGCCTAGAACCCCCGCCATATCAATGAGTTCCGCCCGAAACACCCCTGTGGGGCAGGTTGGCAACCTGCCGACCGATTGTCCAATCGGTCGAGCCGGGCGCCAGCCCGGCAGTGCGCCGACGAGTCCGAAATCCGACCCAGGATCGCTCGGCGCGGAGCACTTCTTCATTCGCCCCGGTGACGGCCCCGCAGCGGCCGTGTAGTTGGGTGATCACAGGCTTTCAAAATATTTCTAACCCCCACTTCCTCAGCGCCTTAGCGTGAATCGCCAACTCCCCCACCCCCGTTTTTCCCCGCTCGCCCGCTATCGTGTAATCGCAAGCATCCTTATGTTTATCCTGAATCCCCCACAACTCCGGGTCATCGACGCCCTGTCTAATGGCGCCTCCCTGACCGACGCCGCCGCCCAAGCCGGCATCCATCGCAATACCATCGCTAACTGGCAACGCATTTCCCCCGATTTCCGCGAGGCATTAGCCGTCACCCGCCACGACCGTGCCCTCCT
>PLRS01000013.1 GCA_003164035.1 Bryobacterales bacterium
TTCGTGGTGGCCCACTTCCACTACATCATGGTGGGCGGAGCCATCATGGCGTTCCTCGGCGGACTGCATTTCTGGTGGCCGAAGATCACCGGACGGATGTATCCGGAAGGATGGGCGAAGCTGTCGGCCGGCATCGTGTTCCTGGGCTTCAACGGCACCTTCTTCCCGCAGTTCATCCTGGGGTACCTGGGCATGCCGCGGCGCTACCACGTGTATCCGGCCGAGTTCCAGGTGCTGCACGTGATGTCTACCCTGGGCGCTTCGGTGCTGGCGGTGGGCTACGTGATGCCGATGGTTTATCTGGTCTGGTCCTGGAAATACGGCCCGCTCGCCGGCCCCAATCCCTACCAGGCCACCGGTCTGGAATGGAAAACGGCTTCGCCGCCGCCGCTTCACAATTTCGACCACTTGCCCGTGGTGACGCACGAGGCATACGATTATTCCGCCCTCACGGAAGAGGTGACCTCCGTTGGCTGATCACGCACACGCGGCCTCGCCCGCTCTACAAGTACAATTCGACACCGCCGAACAACAAAAGGACGCCTCCACGTTCGGGATGTGGGTCTTCCTGATTACCGAAGTGATGTTCTTCGGCGGCATGTTTCTGGCCTACATCGTCTACCGCGCCGCCTATCCCGACATCTTCGCCCTCGCCTCCAGCAGCCTGAACGTCTACATCGGCGCCGCCAATACCGCCGTCCTGCTGTGCAGCAGCTTCACCATGGTGCTGGGCGTGCGCGCGGCCCAGTTGGGCCAGAAAAAAGCCCTGGCGATCAACATCGTTCTCACTTTGCTGCTGGGCTTCGTCTTCCTCGGCGTGAAGGCTTTTGAGTGGCGCGAAAAGTTCATTGAGCACCACGTCCCCGGCCCCAGCTTCCACTTCGAAGGCGTAGCCATGCAAGGCCCGGCGCAGTTGTTCTTTTCGCTGTATTTCGCCATGACCGGCCTGCACGCGCTTCACATGGTGATCGGCGCCGGCATCATGACCTGGCTGCTGATCAATGCGATCCGCGGCAGGTACAGCGCCGACTACATGACGCCCGTCGATATCGGCGGCCTTTACTGGCACTTTGTCGATATCATCTGGATTTTCCTGTTCCCGCTATTCTATCTGATCGACCGCCATTTGAAATAGCCATGACGCAACATATCGATTCGGTAAAAACCTACGCGGTGATTTGGATCTCGCTGCTGATTCTGACGGGTGTCACCACCGCGGTGGCTTTCGTCGACCTGGGCCCGTTCAGCGTGATTGTCGCGCTCAGCATCGCGGTGGTGAAGATGATGCTGGTGGCGCTGTTCTTCATGCACCTGCGCCACAGTGGCAAGGTGACCCAGTTGGCCATGGCGGCAACCGTCCTCTGGTTGGGGATCATGGTGGCCTTCACCTTCGCCGATGTGGCGACCCGCGGCTGGATGGGAGTCCCCGGCCGGTAGGACAGGCCTCCTGGCCTGTCGGGTCATTTCCGAGCCGCGACCGTGAGGGAGCGGTTGCGCTCGGACACGCTGCCGAACTTCCGAAACGGTGTATTAAGGTTTTCGCTTGAAGATACAGGCCAGCACCCCTGTCCCACCGCTCACTTGCCGGGTTCGGCCGTAGCTAACGCTTCGATCTTGGCCAGTTGCTGGCGTGCCTGGGCCGCGTCCGGGGCATCCGGAGCCTGCGTCAAATAAGCGCGGATGTAGTCCGCGGCCGATTTATAATCTCTCCGGTTCATGCGGATCAATCCCACCAGGTAATCCGCCTGGGGATACTGGTGGCGCGTGTCGAGGCGTTCCGCCTTGAGAGCGCTCTGCTCGGCTAGGTCCATGCGGTTGAGATTGTAATTGGCCACGGCGTTGTGAAACCAGGCCACCGGATAGTCGAACGAGTTCAGCTTCAAGGCCTGGTCGGTGAGGTCCGCGGCCTCCTGCCATTTCTTGTCGTGGACCGCCAGAGCCCCCAGTTGGACGTAGCCACCCGGGTACTTGGCGTCCGCTTCGACGGCTTCCCGGAAGGAGAGACGCGCGGTGTCGATCTGGCCCGACCCGGCTTCGATCTTTCCCAACTCGCACCAGGCCGCGGCGTAACCGCGATAGAGCGACACCGCATTCCGGTAGTTCTTGTAGGCTTCGTCGACCTTCCCCTTCTGCATCAGGGCCTGCGCTTTGTCGAACGCCTTGCGGGCGTCCTTGGGGGCGGAGAGCGAACTGGCCGCTACCGTGGTGCCGGCTTCGCCGCCCTCGCGATGCAACAGAATCGTCCCGAGGTCGGGATTATCCATCGGCCGCCGATCGGTGAGCGGAATACTCTGCGAACGGTAGCCGCCCAGCCTGGCGCGCAGTTCGCAATTGAGTAGCCGCCGGTCGGTAAGGCCGCCGCCCAGGGCTCCGGTCGACGAACCCCCGGCGCCGCCCGTCGTCGAACGCGCACCGCCCGGCCCGGTATCGCTTGCGTCCTGGTACGCCGCGTTCTCGGAACTGCCGAGCTCGATGGCGAAATTCCCGCTTCCGTCGGTGAAGCCTTCCGTATGGATGGAGGTTCCGCAGACGCGTTCGATGCGCGCCGGCTGGGGCGGGGGAGTGCCTTCTTCCAGCATGACCCGCCCCGAAAGAAAGATCGGCACGGCCCCGGTCGGGTTCGTCGTGGTCGACGTATTATTGGTCGTGCCGGGAGTCGTACCCGTTCGTGTAGTGCCGCTACCCAAGGTCCCGGCGCCGCCGGTAGTCGTTGTCCCCTTGCTCTGCGCCGTTGCCATGGGAATCATCAGCCCGGCTGCCATCCACGGGATCCAGGTCCGAAAAGCGCGAACAGCCATCGCTCACCCCCGGTGCCTGAATTATACTCCCCGCCAAACCGGGGCGTGAGCAAAGCCGCCGGCAGCCCTATCGCGCTCGCACAAACTCGAAGTAAGCCAGGTTGTTTTCCTTGGCGTAATGCACGGTCAACAACCGCAGCCCGGCCTTCGGAAAGGTAATGGTCCCGATTTCGGCCTTGTTCCACTTGTGCGGGCTGCCGGTGTCCAGGGGCAGTTTACACTCGGACGCCGGTCTGTTGTCGATATCGAACTTAATGATATTCGCGGCCTTCCCATAAAGCGCGATCACTTTATAAGTGCCTTCCTCTTTCACCCGCACGGTATAATTCGCCCACTCACCGTCTTCTTCCCACCCTACATAAAGCTGCTCCTTGGGAGGGTCGAACAGATTGGGATGATTGAAATCGGCGAAGTCCTTGGTGTAAGAAATGTCCACGCCTTCCTTCTCCCGGAAGTAGCATATGTATTCCGGCGTTCCCGGCCTGCAATGCTTGGTGAGGACGCCCTTTTCCATAAACGAAGTATGATTGAGCTCGCCGCTGCCATGATTGACCGGGTCCGTGTCATGGTAGGCGACACCTTCGCCTCCCAGGTCGTAAAGCGCGCACTGGACCGTTCCCGGGATGACTTGTGGACCCCCGTGATGGTGTTCGTCTCGAAACGGTTTACCTTTGTAGGCTGGGGGCATGGCCAGAACAAGGCCCACGCAAATCGAAGCCCCAATTACCGCACTCAGACCGCGTAGAGCAGTCGATGATCTCACTTTTCGCTCCTTAACTCCTGTTATTGAACCGTTACGGAAGCGCGAACGAGCCCCCGCGAGCCGCGGCACGAGGGCAAAGCAGAAACCCTGCCACTGCCAGGCACGACCTCATGGCTCGCCAACAGTGTACACCCGGCAGCGGCTCCCGGAGCCGCCGAAACGGGGTTTTTTGCCTGAATGTCTCCAAAGTGCGAACAGGAGACAATCAGAGGTTCCGGTCGCCTCAATTGGACCCCCCAGATGGGTTAGGCTCTGGTGCGGTTTCGTGGCGCAGGCAGTCCTGCCTGCCGCGGCGGCAGTCATGCCGACGTTTGCCCCCCCGACATTATCTCGCAGCCTTGACCCGTTTTTGTGGGGCAGGTTGGTAACCTGCGGACCGATTGTGGGGTGCCCTGGGCCGGGTCCAGCCGGGATCAGCCCGGCCGTGCGCCGCTGAGTTCGAAACCCGGCGCAACCCAAATTCCCAGACTCCAGAAGCTCGGACTCTCGACACAGCAGACAAGAATGCCTGCGTCACGACAGGCAGAGATGCAACCAAGCCCCCCGGAACCGCCGCGGCGGCGATCTCGAAGCACGGCAAGAAGATAGGCGTCGCTGGCGGGCCGCTCCGTACCGTTGCCCGCGACGCACTATACCCGCACTATACCCTCGGCGCTGCCGGTCTCGCTTCCGAACCGAACCTTGGCAAGGCAGCTAAACTCGGATACAAACATACCGCAGTCTTGACGTCGGTCCCGCGGCGCGCGGGCCGGCTACAAATGCTTTGGGCGCAGCTCGAATCGAGCTTGGAGTCGTCCAACGTTTCCAGGTCCCCGGTTCGGGTGACTCGCAAGAGATCTTCAGGAGGTTTTATCGTGCATGTTGAAGGCCATTTAAGCGGAGCCAAAGGTTTCAAAACGGAAGCTCCGGGTGGTTGGCTGATTCGGCTCCTGCCGGCAGTGGCACGCATCCTGCCGGCCGCGTTCCTCATTATATGCATGGCCGGTTTCGGCCTGGCGCAGAACACTAATTCCGGCGATATCCGCGGCACGGTTACCGATGCCACGGGCGCGGTTGTTCCAGGTGTGAGCGTAACGCTCCTGGACCTCGACACGGGTGTGGCGAAGGAACTCGTCACCAACTCGGTCGGCCTTTACGACGCGGTTTCGATCCTGCCGGGAAGGTACCGGATCACCTTCGTCAAATCGGGTTTTGGGAAGGTTGTCCGCGACGGCGTCGTTTTGGAAGTCGGCGCCATCAGCGTCGATGCCCAGCTTTCGGTAGGAGCCGCGCAGCAGCAAGTCGAAGTGACCGCGGACGCGGCCCTGCTGAAGACGGAAACCGCCGAACAGTCCAGCACCATAGCGGCGGCAAGCATGGCGGCATTGCCGAACGTAACTCCGGATTGGCAGAACGTGGTGAAAATGATTCCCGGCGCCACCGGGACCCCCTCCACCGGTCAAGGCAGCGGCGGCACCGCGAACCCCGGCGTCGCCATGTCCATCAATGGCACCATGCCGTTCTACTCCAGCTACCTGGCCGACGGAGCTTCCATCCGGTTGCCGCACAGCGCCAATATAGGTGACGATCAGATCTTCGAGTCCATCGCCGAGGTCCAGATCACTACCTCGACTTTCACCGCGCAATATGGCGGCGGCGGCGACGTCTTCAACCTGATCAGTAAGTCCGGTGCCAATCAATGGCACGGGTCAGCCTACGATTACCTCCAGAACGACGACCTGAACGCCAGAAGCTTCTTCGACACACAAAAGCCGAGACAACGGTACAACGACTATGGCGGGTCCGTGTCCGGGCCGATCGTCAAGAACAAAATGTTCTTTTACTTCAACGTGGACCGGATCGCGAACCCGAGTCAGTCGACCCTGACCGCCAGCATGCCGACGGCGGCCATGGAAGCGGGTGTCTTCGATCCGACCGTGTTCGGAATTATTTCCGATCCTTCCTCCGGTATCCCCTTCCCGAACAATTCGATCCCGTCGGCCAGATTCGACCCCATAGCGGCTAAGATCCAGACTTACTTCCTGGCGCCGAACCTTCCCGGGAATCTAATTGCCAACAATTACCGCACACTGGGCGTCAGCACCAGCCCCGCCGCCAAGGAATTTGGGCGTTGGGACTACAACGTGAGCGCCAAGAACCGGGCGACTTTCTCGATCTCCGAGCACGGCAACACCAGCCTTGGCGCCGGCACAATCTGCCCCATCAATTGCCAGCACAGCACGGGCGATGGCTATGACTCGCAGTTTTCCGATGTGCACATGTTCAGCCCCAACGTAGTAAATGAATTCCGGTTGGGGTTCGTCCGGCAGGGTAACTGGTTTACGCCCGGAAGCGAAGGCCTGGGATATCCAGCGAAACTCGGTATGACGTCTCTGAAAGCGGACGTGTTTCCCAACATCCAAATCAACGGAATCGGCGGCAACACCAGCCTGAACCCGGCGGACAACGCCACTTCCGCGATCTATATCGAAAACTCCTGGAACCCGTCGGATGTGGTGACGCTGATCCACGGCAAGCATATCCTGCATTTCGGCGGCGAGATTCTGATGGAGCAGGACAACTCCACTCCCTGGGGCAACCTGAACGCGGGGCAGTTCACATTCAACGGCCAGTTCACCAATAGCAATGTCGGCTACGCGGACTTTTTGCTGGGGGACGTGCAAGCCTGGAGTTCTCTGGTGGAAGGCGAGTCGGGGATGCGGTCCAAGAATCCTTCCCTGTTCGTTCAGGACGATATCAAAGTTCTGCCCAATTTCACTCTGAACATCGGGCTCCGCTGGGAGGGGCACGGCGGCTTCAGCGTGATTTACGACCACTGGGGCTCCTTCGATCCGACCTTGAATAATCCGGTGACGAACACTCCGGGAGCGATTCTGTTCGGAGTGAACGACAACCGCGGTAACTTCATGGCCAACAATTACAAGAGCTTCCTGCCTCGGGTCGGTTTTGCCTGGTCGCCGAAGAGTCAATGGTCGATCCGCGGCGGATTCGGCATTTACACCACTCTGTGGAGCATGGACGTGGACGGTTCGCCGGTGGGCTTCGGCACCGGCTACGGCGGCAGTACGTCGGCCAATCCGGGCCAACCCCCGGTCATGCAACTATCGGGCAGCGGATCGAACCTTCCCTATGTCTCGGCGGCAACCGGCGCCGGCAGTTATAACGGGCAGGGGGGCGGCAACATACCTTACATGCCGTATAACACGCCGGTGGGCCGGGTTTACCAATGGACGGCGAGTGCGGAGCGCCAACTTGGCAGCGGGATCGTGGCGGAGGCCGCGTACGTCGGCAGTCATGGCACCAATTTGGAGTTCCAGGAAGACATCAATCAGGTACCCGCCAACAAACTGGGACAGGGACAGGCTGGGCGCCCCTATCCGCAATACCAGGGCATCGGCCCCAGCGTTCCCGGCGGCTTGACTGGGCTCTTCAATAACTATTCCAATTACAACGCTCTCCAACTCTCGCTCCGGAAACGGCTTACTCACGGTCTCAACGCGCAGTTCAGCTACGTTTGGTCCAGGATGATGGATGAGCAGGACACGTCTGGCTGGGGCAGCCACTACGGTAACGCCGTCTACCAGGATGCGTATAACCCGGCTGCCAACTACGCGTTGTCGAATTTCGACGTACCGCAAGCACTCAAAGGCCTGGTCGTGTATCAAATACCGCTTGGGAGGGGACACTCGTTCCTGAACAATGGCATCGGCGACGCGATCCTTGGCGGGTGGCAGGTGTCGACCGAGTTCATGGTTCAGTCCGGCAACCCGTTCACCGTGATTATGGATTCCGCTACCGACGATGGCGCGCTGGACGGATCGTGGTATCCAAACCGCGCCGGAAATCCCAAGGCGGCCAATCAGTCCATCAACGACTGGTTCAATCAGTTGGCTTATGCCACCCCGGCGAATAACACCTTCGGTACCGACGGAAGGAACACGCTGCGGGGACCGGACCTGGTGACAGCCGATCTCTCGCTGGCCAAGACGTTCAAGATCCCCAACTGGGAAAGGGCCGGTCTACAGATCAGGATGGACGGAACCAATATTTTCAACCATCCGTGCTTTAGCGAACCCAACGCCCAGTTGTCGGCCGCGGCCCTTGCATCGGGCGTAGCCAATCCGGCAATCGGCCAGATCACGGGCGTTACCGTCAACGGCCGCTACATCCAACTTGCGGCGCGCTTCTTCTTCTAAACCCCCGGTAGAGAAGCGCGTAACTGAAAGCCGCGCCTGGCAAGCCGATCAAGCGGCTTAGCCGGGCGCGGTTCTTTTTTTGCCCGGAGCTCAATCTCGGACGGTTCCGCTACCAGACTTCGGTGGCGAGGATGCGTGGCGGGCCGGGTTGGCCGTTGATGACCGTGGTGGCAATGATGACTTGTAGATTCCTGCGCCCCCAATTCGCCGGCACCCGTCTTGCCAGTTCTTCCAGGTGAATCGGGTTAGTAAGAAACTCACCCGCCGCGATGGTTCCAAATCGGGACAGGCCGGCGGCCGCTACGATCCAGTGTTCGGTTTCCGGATCCCGGAAACGCGAAATCATAGCCCAGTCGTCGGTTACGACCGAATAAGGCCTGCTGCTGTCGACCTTCCAGTTCTTCATATCCGGATTCTTGCGGTCGGCCAGCCATCTGGAGGTGGTCGTAAGGCCGCCGATGAAGTGAAACCGCAGGTTGGCCGTCAAGCGGAGGGTCCACGGATTGTTGAAAGCGCCGATCAGCACGGCCGGTTCCGTCCTCAATTGCGGCAGGTCCATCAGGATGTACGGGCGGATCAGGTAGGCCTTGCGGTAAGAGCGAAGAATCCCAGCCACGCCGGCAAGAGTCGTCGCATCCGAAAGCGCAATCACGTCGCGAGACTGTTGGTCGTCAATCGAAACCGGAGGGTTCGCGGCCGGCGACTCCGCCGCGGTACCGCTGGCTTGGGGTATCCAGGACGCGCCGCCGCCCACGACCAGCAGCACGTCGCCGGGCGAGTCCACGATGGGCCTCCAAAACTGATCCATGACCGTAGCGCGCCGCTGAGTGAGCCAGATACCCGCTCCGACGAATAGGATCAGCGAGAGTGTCGCAGCGGCGTACCAAGCCCGGCGATGCACACCCCGCAATCGGGAGCGCACGACGACCGGTTGGGTCGCTAGTGGAAGCTCCGCCACCGCTTCGGCCGCGCGCGCGGGCTCGACCGCTAGAGGCTCGGCGACGGGATGCAATTCCGCCGCGCGCTCCGGAATGCTGAAACTCGGGACGTACGCTCCCGCATGCAAGTCGAGCACTACTTCGCCTGGCGCAGCCAACTCGTGATAATACTGCCCGATCCGTTTCCGAACCTCGGCCGCCACGATTCGCACCACCGGATCGGCGCTGGTGTCGTATTCGGGATGACGTCCGAACACCTCGACTCCCAAGGTCCGCTCCTTGAGGTGTTCCGTCTCACCGTTGAGCGCGTGCTCAACGATGTAGCGCAGAAAGGCAGGGTACTTCCTGCTGTTTCGGAAGCAGGAGCTGGCGAGGATGCGCTCCAACTGCTCCCGAACCGCGGCCCGTTCTCCTTCCGTCTCGGGCAACCCGGTTGAAGCCGGCGACGCCTGCGCGCGCCAGTTCTCGCGGCCTGTATTCTTTTCCAACAACCGTTCCCCGGTCGAGAGTATATCACAGCGCTCGGACAGGGTCAGCCACTCACTCCACTGACCCGGAGCCTGGAAATCGCTCAGAAGGTTATCTGCAAACCTGGCAAGAACATAGGTGCCGCCGGCAAGCTTCACGGCACCTCGGCCCGAGATGAACTATACCGGAACTATACCCCTCCGGCGCCCTCTCGCTTCCGAACCGAACCTTTCGAAGGCGCTCAAAGTCCGATACAAGTAAGCCGCCCACGCAAATCGGGGTGGTGTCCATGGCTGCTGAATAGGCTCCCGGCCCCTCCCTTAGGGATCGCAACTCGGAATGGCGCAGGCTTACCCGCCCGGTTCGCGCAGGCACGCTAGCAAGCATGGAAAGGAAAATCTGTCTCATGCCTGACGGAATCAGTCGGCGCGGCTTTGTTGGCCTGACAACCCTGGGCGCCGCGGCACTGTCCCAGACGGTCCCGGCTTCGGCCCAACCGGCGGGGACCATTGCCGTTGAACAAACGGCGGACACGAAGAGGTTTTCGGAAGAGCCGGCCCTGAAATGGCAGCCGGCGCAAGCTTCGTCGAACGACGCCATCGTGCTCGACCCCTCCCGGACCTACCAGGAGATGCTCGGCTTCGGCGGCGCTCTCACCGACGCCGCCGCCTACATGATCGACCAACTCGACGCGCCCGCCCGAGACCACCTACTTCGCGAGTTGTATCATCCCTCCGAACTCGGCTTGGAAGTGACCCGCATCTGCGTCGGATCGAGCGACTATGCCGCCTCGATGTACAGCTATGATGAGGGCGACCCCGACCCCGACATGCGGCGGTTCTCCATCGATCACGACAAACGCTACATCCTGCCCCAGTTGCGGGCCGCGCGCCAGCACAACCCCAATCTGTTCCTGTTAGCTTCGCCGTGGAGCCCTCCGGGGTGGATGAAGGCCAGCGGCACCATGTTGGGCGGCTCGCTCAAGCCCAGGAACTTCCCGGCCTACGCCAGGTATCTGGTGAAATTCCTGCAGAGCTACCAGGCCGAAGGCGTACCGGTCGATGCCATCACCTCCCAGAACGAGGTCGACACCGATCAGGACGGGCGCATGCCCGCCTGTGTCTGGGCCCAGGAACACGAGATCGTATTTGTCAGCCAGCACTTCGGCCCGGCCCTCGAGCAAAACAAGATCCCCACGAAAATCTGGGTGCTCGACCATAACTTCAATCTGTGGGGACGCGTGGTGAATGAGCTCGAGAACCCTCTGCTCAGCCGCTACGTCGATGGGGTGGCGTGGCATCCCTATGTAGGTTCGGTTACCGCGGTCAGCCGTGTGCACGACCTGTACCCGGACAAGAACATGTACTGGACCGAAGGGGATTTCGAAGCTACGTTGTCGTTAGTCGGCCCCGTAACATTTGGAGCCGGCACACCCGGGGAAGCCGGCCCCGAGCCCGCCGCCGCGGCCCCCAGCGAGCATCGCCGCGACCGGCACTCCTCCGCCGCGATTGCCCGTGCCGGCGTGGGCGCCGCCAATGCCGTGCGCAATTGGCTGAAGTGCATCATCGTGTGGAACCTGGTGCTCGACGAAAACGGCAAACCGAACATTGGGCCGTTCAATGGACCGGGCTTTATCACCGTCGATTCCAAGACCAAAGAAATCACCCGCAGCGGCGAGTATTGGGCCATGAAGCACTACACCCACGCGGCGCACCGCGGATCGAAGCGCTTCGATACCGAAGGCGAGCTGAAAGGACTGGCGCACGTCGCGTTCGTCAACCCGGATGGCGTCAAGACATTGGTCGTTAGCAATACGGGCCCCGCGCGCAAGACGCAGGTACGGCTGGGCAATCTCGCGACCGAGGTCTCGCTGCCGGCCGACTCCATCACCAATCTGAGCTGGACATAACCACCGCTTCAGCGGCACACCCGGCGCGAACCACCCGCGCCGGGCGCCGCCATCGAACCGGCGAGATGCTACGATACCAGGTCGGAATCGATCCAGGCGGATGGCCCGCTCCCGCGACGAACCGAGGCAGAAGCTTATCATGACCCGAAGATCCTTGGCCTCCCTGTTTACCCTGCCGGCCGTCTTCGCCCGCCGGGTAACGGCCCAGACGGCGGCGGCGGACGAGCTGACCACTATCGATAACGACGGCACAGCCCACGTCAAGCGTGCTGTCCCCGTTCCCAAAGCAATTTCTCCGGAAGCGTATGCCCTGATGGTTAGCGGCCGGAGGTGGATACCCGAGTCCGGGACGAAGGCGTCGGCGGACTTCGCCGCAAAGATGCGCGCGACTTACCCGGTCGAGATCGAGGAAGCTACCGTGGCCGGAGTGAAAGCCAGAATCGTCACTCCGAAGCGCGCCGCGCCCCACAAGCTGGACCGCGTTCTGATCTGCCTGCACGGGGGAGGGTTCACCAGCGATTCGGGATCGGTCTTCGAAAGCGTTTCCATCGCGGCACTCACCCAGACACGGGTGATCTCGGTCCTTTATCGGCTGGCGCCGCAGTACCCGTTCCCTGCCGCGGTGGACGATGCCGTCGCGGTCTACAAGGATGCCCTCAAGGCCCACGCACCGGCGAAGATCGGCCTCTACGGGACTTCCGCCGGCGCCGTTCTCACGGCCCAGACGGCGGCCGAGGCGCGCCGTCTCGGTCTGCCTCTGCCCGCGGTCTTGGGTTTCTTCTCCGGTTACGTGGACCTGGCCCGATATGGCGACTCCAGGTTTCTGTATGGCACTCGCGGCTTCACCGACTTCAGTTCGATGCTCCCGGCCCTGCAAGGCCTGGGCATGGTCCCCTACGTCGCGGACCACGACCGCAAGGATCCCGTGCTCTCACCGATATATGCCGATCTAAGTGGATTTCCCCCGACTCTCTGCATGACTTCGACGCGCGATCACTGCCTCAGTGGCACGGTCGATTTTCACCGCGCTCTGTTGCGCGCGGGCGTCGATGCCCGGCTGATGGTTTTCGACGCCATGCCGCACGCCTTCTGGTACTTATTCGACCTTCCCGAATCGAAGGAAGCGCTCCAGGCGCAGGCAAGTTTTCTGGACCGTCACTTAAGTTGACCGGACGGGACCAAGTGAAAGGATCCTATGATACAAGCCATAGAAACGATGCTGACCAATTTCGAGCGCGGCAAACTGACCCGCCGCCAACTCGCTCTCTCCCTCGCGGCGCTGGTCGCTGCCGCGCAGACGGCGCCGAAGGAGAAAGTCCAACGGGCCGTCAGTATCAATCACGTCACCGTGAAGGTTCCCGACCTTCACCGTACATCCAACTTCTATCAGGAATTTTTCGGCATGCCGCTGAAGCAACAGTCGGCGAAGACACACATCCTGGGTGTGGGAGACTCCTTCTTTGGCGTGGAGCAGGGAGATAAGCCAACTCCCTGGGTGGATCACTACGACTTCGGAATCGCGGGCTTCAACGCCGACCAGGTGCGCGCGAAATTGAAAAAACTCAATCTGACGTTCGACAGCGGCAATTCGCAGGAATCGTTCAAGTTCGTCGACCCGGACGGCTTCCATGTTCAAGTCAACGCACCGAACTATGTCGGCCACGTGGATTGAGATAGGCTAGCGTTAGTATCCGCGAAACAGGTGGGCGGGCGCGCGACGGGAAGAGCCGCCTGAAAGGCGGCTGCAGCCATGATTGGCTGCCCCACAAGGAGGTCGAATCGTGATTCGAACCGTGGCCCCGAGGGCAGGATTGGCGGTCTGTTTGCTGTGGCCGGTGTGCGCCCTGGCGCAGTCTCCTCCGGACAAGCTACAGCAGATCGCGACCCACGCCCGACAGGCAGGCGAATACCTGCGGGCCAACCAAACCGATCTCGCCGCGCGGGAGTTCGGCGCCATCGTGGCGCTCGATCCCAATAACGTCGATGCGCGGAGCAACCTCGGCGTTCTGCTCTACTTTCGGGGCGATTTTGCGCAGGCCGCCGGCCACCTTCGTGCCGCCTTGAAGCTCCAGCCGGGCCTTGCGAAAACCCAGGCCCTGCTCGGTATGTGCGAAAAGCGTACCGGCGACCTCGCTCGCGCGGAAACCGATCTCAAGGAGTCTCTGCCGCGGGTACCGGAAGAAAAGCTGAAGGTGCAGACCGGCATGGAGCTGATCGAGCTCTACTATGGCGCGGGCGAGTTACAAAAGGCCGCGGACGTGGTTGGTGTGCTTCGCCAGTTGCGGCCGACCGACCCCGAGATCTTATATACGGCGTACCGGATTTACTCGACGCTGACCGATGAAGCCATGTTGGGCGTCGCCACGGCCGCGCCCGGATCGGCGCGCATGCACCAGTTGATGGCCCGCGAGTTGAATCGCCAGGGCAACGCCGAGGGCGCCATCGCGCATTACCGCGAAGCTCTCAAGATCGACCCGCGCCTCCCCGGCGCACACTTCGAGCTGGCGGAGCTGCTGAGCGTGGGCTCGGACCCGGACGGCGCTCAAAAAGAGTACGAAGCCGCCCTGGCCGCGGATCCTTACGATGAAAAGTCCGCGTGCCGGCTGGGTGAGTTCGCCCTCCGCGCGTCGGACCTCAAGGCGGCCAGCGCGCACTTTTCACGCGCGCTCGAGTTGCAGCCGGGCGACGCCGATGCCGCCGCCGGCCTGGCGAAGACTCTGATCGCCATGAACCAGCCGGAAAAAGCCGCCCCGCTGCTGGAACGCGCCGCCAGGCTGGAACCGTTTGACGCGCCGATCCACTATCACCTGGCCATGGTGTACCGGCGCCTGGGCCGCGCGGCCGATGCCAGCCGCGAGCTCGCCGAATTCCAAAAGGTCAAAGACATGAAGGAGCAGCTCCGGCAGACGTACCGCGCCATGCGTCTTCAACCCAAGCTGGAGCGGCCCGATCCAACCGTGCCGCAATAACCTGTCAACGTCCGGGCCACGGGGGCCGCTCCACCGCCGCCGCGCCTTCCCGGATCACCACAAGCTGGTTGGCGGCGACCTTCCGAAATACCTGCTTCTTGCCATTCGGCCAGCAAACTTCGACGTCCGCCGTCTCCGCCGTCCCCAAACCGAAATGCAGGCGCCGGTCGCTGCAGGAAAGGTAACTCTCCTGGCTGGACACGTTCTGCGCCTGCCGCTTGCCTCCGTGCTCGACGGTGACCCGCGCGCCGATCGCGCTGCGATTCGATTCGGTACCGACGAGCTTGACCTTTAGCCACCGGTTGTCGCCACTCACATCGTTGCGCAACAGCGAAGGAGGCTCGTTCAAGTTGATAATCAGGACGTCCAGGTCGCCGTCGTTATCGAAGTCGCCAAAAGCGCACCCGCGGCTGGCATGGCGCGCCTCCACGCCCGGCCCGGCGCCTTCAATGAACTCTTCGAATTTGCCGTTCCCCAGGTTCCGAAACACCAGCCGCGGCGTCCGGTACGGATACCCCGCCAGCTTCCCGTCGATTTCCGGATAGACGTTGCCGGTTACCAGAAACAGGTCCGGGTAGCCGTTGTTGTCCAGATCCACGATCCCCGCTCCCCAACCCGTGAACCTTGTCTCCACGCCCAGGCCGGCGCTCAGCGTCACGTCGCTGAAATTGCCTTCGCCCTCGTTGCGGTAAAGGGTATTGGTGTCGTCGGTGAAGTGCCCCTTGAACAGATCCAGACGCCCATCCAGGTTGTAATCGCCGAGGCCGACTCCCATCCCCGCCTGCTCCACGCCGTCGTCGCTCAGCGCCACCCCGCGCTCGACGCCCTCTTCGCGGAACGTGCCGTCGTGACGGTTGATCAGCAGCAGGCTCGGGCTGGTATCGCAGGCTACGAACAGGTCCGTCCATCCATCCTCGTCGAAATCGGCCGCCACCGCGGTCAGCCCGAAACGCCCCGCGATCTTGGCGATCCCCGCCGCCGCCGTCACGTCGGTAAAGGTGCCGTCGCCGTTGTTGTGGTAGAGCGAGTGCAATCCCGTGGGAAGCCCGCGCGGACCGCAGTTGACGCGCACGGTTTTGAACATGCAGTTCTGGTTCGCTCCCGGCTTGGGCGCGGTGTCGAGATCGAAATCGAGATAGTTGCTCACGAACAGATCCAGCCTGCCGTCCCGGTCGTAGTCGATCCAGGTGCAGCCGGTGCCCCAGCGGGTCCGGTTGCGGCCTACGCCGGCCGCTTTGGTGACGTCGGTGAAGGTGCCGTCTCCGTTATTGTGGTAGAGGACGTTGTCGCCCCAGTAGGTGATGAACAGGTCTTCGTACCCATCGTTGTCGTAATCGCCCACCGCCACGCCCGACGCCCATCCCGTTCGCGCCAGCCCCGCCCGCTCCGTCACATCCGTGAATGTGCCGTCCCGATTGTTGCGATACAGGCGGTTGGTGGCGCCGCCGGGAGCCTCCCCGAAGCGCGTCCCGCAGAGTAGCAGAACGTCTAGCCAGCCGTCGTTATCGTAATCGAAAAACGCGCACCCGCAACCCATCGTCTCGACGATGTAGTCCTTGCGGTCGATGCCGCCGTATATCGTGGGGGCCGTCAGCCCGGCCGCTTCGGCAACGTCCGTAAACCTGGCCAGAAATGGAATGCCGGAGGGTTTGCCGCGCGGCGCGGCCTTCACGTTTCGCGTGGCCATCCCCTGCGCCGCCAGAGAAGCCGGGCTGAACAGCAACCGGCCGCCACCGAGCAGCGGAAGAAAGCTTCGCCGGCTTAGATGCCGCACACTTGGATTGTATTCCGATTGAAGCCGGACGGTCCAGCGGTGCTGCCAACGGGGCATAACCAATTTTCGGCGGTGGCTCCTTTCAGGACCACGTTTGGACAGTGCGTTGCGGCGGGGCGGCCTGGGAGGCCGGCAGGCCGAAGGACCTGCCCCACCTGGTTGAGCGTGACGGGCTATGCGAGACAAGCGCCCCGATGAGTCGGGGCGTGGCAGACTGAAGAGTCTGCTCCACGACTTCAGGCGGCGGCTACCGAGGACCTATTGAGGCAGCAATGTTTGTACTTCTTGTTGCTGCCGCAGGGGCACATGTCGTTGCGGCCGGTTTTAGGTTCGGGGCGGCGGTAGGGTTCGGGCTTTTGTGCAGAATTGTGCATGTGGAAGCCAGGTTCGTTGGGCATGGTTGTGCAATTTTGTGCATCGGCGGGCGGTTCGGGGGACTGCGTGTGGCCGGTACCCTCCATGGCGGCTAACAGGCCGACCATGCTGGCGGGCTTTTCCTTTTCGAACTTGGGCGGGGTGACGACTTTGTCGATGATGAAGATGGCGGCGCGGAGGCGAATGGAGGGCGAGGAGTTGGGGTCGGTGAGGACGGTGCGGATGGCTTCAAAGGCGAGGTCGGCCAGATCGACGGCGCGGTCGCGGTAGAGGACGGCGCGCTCGTGATGGGCGATGGCTAATGCCTCGCGGAA
The DNA here is from genome assembly GCA_003164035.1 of Bryobacterales bacterium. Lineage (GTDB taxonomy): Bacteria > Acidobacteriota > Terriglobia > Bryobacterales > Bryobacteraceae > JBEKYD01. Next base: position 16,505 of record PLRS01000013.1, read on the forward strand.
ATCGGCGGAGTTGCGCCAGTTGGCGATGGTGTTGCGATGGATACCGGCTTGGGTGGCGGCGGTGGTGAGGGTGGCGCCATTGGACAAGGCGTCGACGACCTGGAGCTGCTGGGCAGTGAGGTAAGGCATTGGGGATCCCTTTCGGCTATACGATAGCGGGCGAGCGGGGAAATCCCGGGTTGGGAAAGGCGCGGATTGGCGCTAAGGCGATGAGGTGGAAGGGGTAATAAATATTTTCAAAATCCGTGACTGATAAAGGGGGGGCGGCCTGAATCGCTTCGAGCGGCGTCACCCGTGTGAAAGTACCTGATGTTGGCTCACGCTGTCCCCGTCACCGCTCTTTATGTCACCGAAAATGATCGTTGAAAGGACAGTCACTCCACCCAGGATCAGGAACGCCCGGTGGATGCCGTGAATCATTTCCGGCGCGCTCGAATGGAACCGGTCCGGAATGAAGACAGCCGTGAGCAGCGACGCAGCCGCTACGCCGAAACTGATCGACATCTGCTGGACGGTGCTGGCAATGGTGCTGGCGCTGCTGGTCTGATCCCCGGAAACGTCGGCGTAGACCAGCGTGTTCATGCTGGTATATTGCAGCGAGGTGAAAAACCCGAAGCAGAATGTTTGCGTCGCGATGAGCCAGACCGGCGTTCGGGCGCCGATGGTCGCGAACAGGAGGATCAGAAGGCCGAGGATCGCGGTATTCGAAATCAGCACGCCGCGGTAGCCAATGCGCGCCAGAATTTTCGACATCGTGAACTTCATGGTCATGGCGGCAATTGCCTGCGGCATCAGCAGCAGGCCGGATTGAATCGGGGTGAACCCCAGGCCAACCTGGTAGAGAAGAGGAAAAAGGAACGGGATGCCGCCAATGCCCAGCCGGGTAAAGAAGCTGCCGCTCACCGCCGCGCGAAACGTACGGAGACGAAACAGATTCAGACGTAGCAATGGAAAGCGCGCTTTCGTGGCATGAAATCCCCACCCGGCCAGCAGCAGACCGGCGACTACCAGCAGCCCCAGGATCGCCGGCCCGTTCAGGGTATGTTCGCCGAATACTTCGAGGACATAGGACAGCAGGCCGACGCCGGAACCGAATAGCAGGAACCCTGCCACGTCGAGCGGCTTGGGGTGCGCCTCCCGATAGTCCGGCAGGTGGAGATAAACCATGTACAAGCCAGCCAGGCCGATGGGGACGTTGAGGAAAAAGATCACCCGCCAGTGAAAGTATCCGACGATCAATCCCCCGGCAATCGGCCCGAGCATGGGAGCAACCAGACTGGGAATGGCGACGAAGCTCATGGCTCGGACCAGCTCCGATTTCGCGAATGTTCGCACCAGCGTGAGCCGGCCTACGGGAACCATCATGGCTCCTCCGCAGCCCTGGAGGATGCGGCAGGCGACAAGAACATGGATGCTGCCGGACAGGCCGCAGAGCAACGATCCCAGCGTGAACAGGCCGATGGCGGACGCGAACACACGCCGCGTTCCGAATCGGTCCGCCATCCAGCCGCTGATCGGAATAAACACGGCCAGACTCAAGGTATAGCTTGACAGGACCGACTTCATGCTCAGCGGAGCCACCTTAAGAGCTGCCGCGATGACGGGCGCAGCCGTGTTCAGGATGGTTGTGTCGAGCGATTCCATAAAGAAGGCCACGGCGACCAGCCATGGCAGTAATCGCTTGCTGGAAGTACGGAGCGGAAGTGGAAGAGCGGCTTTCGGCATGGCGGTGTCGCGGCAGGGGCTCGTCAATAAGGCAAGATTTGGTCCACTGTATCAAAGACCCCCCAAGCCATTGTAAACGTGGTCCGCGGAGTGGGTCACAGCAACCTCATCGGGGCCGAGGTGCCCCCTGGCCCGTACTCGTTTTCTCACCCGTCGACCACGCCAGGCCCGACCACCGTTTCAGTCTTCTGATATATTTGATCCTAAGCTCATCATTCCGCTGAAACTGTGTGCGCCTTGTCTGTAGGCGCGAAAGGAAGGTATTCGGTGAAGTCAAAAAAGGACCCAGGCTCTTCCGCCGGGCCCAATCCCGGGTTCTCTCGCCGCGGCTTTCTCGGCGTCGGGCTCGGCTCGGGCGCGGTGGGTGTCGGCCTGCTGGAAAAGCCCGCCGTCGCGGAGCCGGCCGGAGCCGAAGTCGTCGGCCCCCAAGCCGTTCCCGTTACTCTCAACATCAATGGAAAACCCGTCAACCTCACTTTGGAGCCGCGCGTTACCCTGCTGGACGCGATGCGCAACTACATCGGCCTGACCGGCGCCAAGAAAGTTTGCGACCGCGCCACCTGCGGCGCCTGCACCGTCATGCTCAACGGCAAAATCGTCTATTCCTGTACCGTGCTGGCCATCGACGCCCAGGGCAAGGAAATTCAAACCATCGAAGGGCTCGCCGCTCCCGGTGAGCTTCACCCCGTATCCGCCGCTTTCTGGAACAACGACGCCCAGCAGTGCGGCTACTGCACGCCGGGCTTCGTCATGGCCGCCACCGGGTTTCTCAAAGAGAATCCCAATCCCACCGATGCCGACGTTCGCCACGGCTTGGGCGGCAATTTCTGCCGCTGCGGTACCTATATGGGCATCCGCAAAGCCGTGCTGGAAGCGGCCGAAACCCTGAAGAAAGGAGGCGCCAGCAATGGCTAACACACCCGATTACAGTTGGCCGCCCATGGAAACCCGCCAGGTGATGGGCCAAAACATCAAGCGCCTGGACGGTCCCCAGAAATCCGCGGGACGCGCCAAGTATACGTCCGACTTCACCCGCAAGGACCTGCTCTTCGCGGCCTACCAGACCAGCCCCTACGCCCACGCCCGCGTCACCAAGGTCGATACCACTCCCGCCGAACGGATGCCCGGCGTCAAGGCCGTTCAAGTGGTTTCGCCGGCGGGAACCGAAGTGCAATGGGAGGGCACGGAGATCGTTGCCGTCGCCGCCGTCACCGAAGAAATCGCCACCGAAGCCGTAGGCAAGATTAAGGTGGAATACGAAGTCCTGCCCCACCTGGTGCGCGAGGATGACCTGACCAAGGCCGGCACGCACGTCAAAGCCGCCGGAGAAAAAACCGTCGGCGATCCCGAGCAGGCTTTCCAGCAGGCCGAAGTGACCTCCGACGGCCATTACGGCATCCCCGTCGTCACTCACTGTTGCCTCGAAACCCACGGCCAGGTGATCGAGTGGCGCGGCGACCACGTCAACTGCTGGCCCTCCACCCAGGACGTCACCCGCTACGCCGGCACCCTAGCTCCTAACCTGAAAGTCCCGGTCGCCAACATCGACGTGCGGATGGATTACGTCGGCGGCGGTTTCGGCAGCAAGTTCGCCCCCGATTCCTGGGGTGAAGTTTGCGCCCGCCTTTCCCAGAAGGCCGGGGGCGCCCCGGTCAAACTCTTCCTCGACCGCGCCACCGAGCAGTTGATCGCCGGCAATCGCCCTTCGGCCTACGCCAAAATCAAGCTCGGCGGCAAGAAGGACGGCACCATCACGGCCTGGCAGTCCGAATCCTGGGCCACCGGCGGCGTCACCGGCGGCGGTTCACCCCCGCTGCCGTACATCATCGCCAATATTCCCAATCAGCGGCAGAACCATTCCGCCGTGTCGGTGAATTGCGGCCCGCAGCGCGCCTGGCGCGCTCCCAACAACCAGCAGGCGTCTTATCTCACCTGCTGCGCCATTGAGGATTTCGCCGCTAAGGCGGCGCTCGATCCGCTCGAAGTCTTCAAAACCAATCTAAACCTCTACGCCCCCGAGGCGCGCCGCGCCACCTACGCCTGGCAGCTCGACAAGGCCGCCGAACTGGCCGAATGGAAGCAGCTTTGGAAGCTCCGCGGCCAGGGCTCGAAGGGCGCCGTCAAGCGCGGCCTCGGCATCGGCTTCAACGCCTGGGCCGGCATGGGCCACAACAGCCAGTGCCGCGCCATCATTCACGCCGATGGCTCGGTCGAAATTGAAATCGGAACCCAGGATCTCGGCACCGGTACGCGCACCATCATCACCCAGGTGGCCGCCGAAACCTTCGGTCTTCCCGTCGGCGCCGTCGGCCTCACCATCGGTTCCAACCAACTCCCTCCCGATAGCGCCTCCGGCGGTTCTACTACTGTGGGCGGCGTCTCCGCCTCTACCCGCAAGGCATCGGTCAATGCCCTTGCCAAGCTCTATGAAGCGGCCGCTCCTGCATTGGGTGTCGAACCCGCTCAACTCGAAGCTCGCGGCGGCAAGATTCAAGTCAAAGGCGGAGGCAAGAGCCTCACCTGGGCCGAAGCCTGCCGCAAGATCGGCGGCGGCGGCTCCATCTCCGAAACAGGAGCCAACGATTCGCGCAACCCCGGTGGCTTGATCGCCGCTGGCGCTTCCGGCATCCAGATCGCCGACGTTTCCGTCGATACCGAAACCGGCGTGGTCAAGGTCAACCGCTATGTCGCCGTGCAGGATTGCGGCCTGATCATCAATCCCCGTCTGGCCGAAAGCCAGGTCTATGGCGCCATCATCATGGGCATTTCCACCGCCCTGTTCGAACAGCGGGTCATGGATGAGCAAACCGGCAGAATGCTCAACGCCGACATGGAGTTCTACAAACTCGCCGGTATTTCCGATATCGGCGACATCGTCGTTCACATGGATATCCGGCCGGAGAACGACAAACGCGGAGTCATCGGATTGGGCGAGCCGCCGGCGATCGCCATCTGTGCCGCCATTGGAAACGCGGTGGCCAACGCCATCGGCGTCCGCGTGCCGCGCATCCCCATGACGCCGGATCATGTCCTCGATACGCTCGATGGGAGGGCCGTCTAACATGCAGAATTTCGAATACGCCAATCCCGCTTCCCTGCAGCAGGCAACCGCCCTGCTGGCCGCCAAATGGGGGGAAACCGACGTCCTGGCCGGCGGCACCGACCTCCTCAGCCTGATGAAGGAGGAGATCCACACTCCCAAGCGCGTCGTCAATATCAAGAGCATTCCCGAACTGGCGGGAATTCGCAAGGCCGGTGCCCAGGTGCATATCGGCGCCCTGGTCACCATGGACGAGTTGGCCGGGAGCGGTGACGTCCCGCACGCCCTGGCTGCGGCCGCGGCCGGCGTTCCCAGCCCGCAGATCCGCCATATGGGAACCGTCGGCGGCGACCTCTGCCAGCGCCCGCGCTGCTGGTATTTTCGCCAGGGCCACGGCCTGCTGGCTACCAAAGACGGCAAGCCGCTCATCCCTAACGGGGAAAATCAGTATCATGCCATCTTCGGCGGCGGCCCGGCTTACTTCGTCAGTGCCTCCAGCCTGGGTCCGGCGCTTATCGCTCTGAACGCCAGAATCAAGCTGGTCTCCGCCAAGGGCAGCCGCGAGCTGCCGGTGAAGGAATTTTTCATCCAGCCCAAAGACGACGCCACTCGCGAAATCGCCCTGCGGCCCGATGAGATTCTGACCGAGATTATCGTCCCCGCCGCTACCCACTCTTCGACCTATGAAGTCCGCCAGCGGGAGGCTCTCGATTGGCCCTTGGCCACCGCGTCGGTCGCTTTATCGATGAAAGGCAACACCGTCGCGGCGGCCCGCATCGTGATGGGCCACGTCGCGCCCACTCCCTGGGAATCCGCTGCCGCCGCCAAGGCGCTGGTGGGCAAACCCGTCAACGAGGAGACCGCCCAGGCCGCCGGCAAAGCCGCCGTGGCTGGCGCCCATCCCCTCAGCCACAATGCCTACAAGGTCCAACTGGCAAAGGTAGCCGTCAAGCGCGCGCTGCTCGATGCCGTGCAAGCGAGGGCATAACCATGGAACCGATCGGAGAAAGGCCCGGCGTCACGCGCGTCTCGGCCAAACGTTGTGAAAAGCTCCGCTGGAAAGGCATGTTCATTGAAGCGCCCTGGGACCCCACCGTGCAGCGCTCCAACGACCAGGCTTTCTGGTGCCAGCATACCTTCAAGCCTCTCGGCCCCGACGGTAAGTTCGTCGACGAGTTCGAGTGCAGTCCCGCCCGGAAGTGCTACGAAGAGCTGTAGCTGTGCAAGCCGGATGGCCGCCGACGAACGTGAGAATGTTCACTCCCGGTACTTTTCCATGGTGCGGGGATTGTATCCCCAGTGGAACTCCAGCTCGTAGCCCATGGAACGGGCCAGGCCCTCCATATCGGGGAAGAGCGTGGCGAAGGTGATGTTCATGCGGTACAGCTCGCGCATGGCGACGTCGCGGACGGGGCCGGCAAGGACAAACTTGGCCAGGATATTTTCCTGATCGGTATCGCTCAAAATGTTCTCGATCGGCACGTCCAGGACGCTGGGGACGGCGAAAGTGCCGGATTGCGCGATCAGGCGGCGGTTCATGGTGTGGGGCTCTCCCATCCAGATGAAGCGGCGGCGGCCTTTCAGGAAATACCGCTGGAAATGCTCGTGTACGCGCGGGTCCACGCGCACCGGACGCTGGGCCCGGCTGCTATCGATGCGGGCCGGGTTGATGGCCCAGACGACGCCATCCAAGAGCGAGCGCTCCAGGGCGAAGAACGCGGCCACGTACGGCGACCAGGTGAAATCGATCAGGCGGGTGGGAGCGCCGTGGTGCTGCATTAAGGCCAGCCACTGAAAATCGTCCTCCCAGTCCGGCGGTCTGGGCAGGAACTGGTGGGCTTTGCGTTTGAAGATGCGCAGGATGCGCTCTTCCTGCAGGGGCCAGGCGTCGCGGGCGATGCCAAAGTCGCGGAGGTAGCGGGAAAGCGAGCTGAACAGGGGGCCGCGCTCGCTGCGTTCGCCGCGAAACGCCCAATGCGAATAGGGCGGCTGGGTTACCAGCTTGAGAAAGGCTTCCCACGATTCGAGCCGGACGATCCGGTACGAGTGCCGGTCGAGCTTACCTGCTGCCATGCTCTATCCATGGTACCTGGGGAAAGACGCACGGCTGATATTTTTCGTAGGACTGGGGAATCGCAATGGCCGCAAGGGAGCGGCACGCCGACACCGGAAATCCTAGATTGGCGCGTCAGCCTCCAAATCGGCGTTGACCAGCGGTGGGCGGGCCGAGGCGGGCGCCCAGCGCGCCAGTTTCTCGATCAGTTCCGCGCCGCGAATCGGCTTGGACAAGTAATCGTCCATTCCGGCGCGGAGGCACCGTTCCCTGTCGCCCTTCAGGGCATGGGCGGTGAGGGCGATGATGGGGGTGTGGGAGCCAGAGGCCTTCTCCCGGGCACGGATGGCGGCGGCCGCTTCCAGCCCGCCCAAGCGCGGCATCTGCAAGTCCATCAGAACGAGGTCGAACAGGCCCGGGGCGAACGCGGCCGCGGCCTCCACTCCATCGGCGGTGAGCGTCACGGTATGGCCGTGTTTCCGGAGCAGCCGGACGACCAGGGTTCGGTTCACTGCGTTGTCTTCGGCCAGCAGGACGCGCAGGCTGAGACCCGTATTCCTGGCCGGCGGCGCCGGCGGGCCGAACTCCGGCGCTTCGACGCCGAGGACACACTGGATGGCCTTCAAAAGGTCGGCTTTCGACACGGGCTTGGTCAGGTAGGCCTCGATGCCGATTTGCCGGCAGCGCCGGGCGTCTTCACTCAGGTCCGCCGAGGTCAGCATCATGACGGTTGCGCCGGCCCAGGCGGGCTCCCGCTTGATTGCTTCGCACAGCATGAAGCCGTCCATATCGGGCATCTGCGCATCGATGAGAATGAGGGGGTAGGCCGGCCCGGTTGTGCCCGTGGCCGCGGCAAGCAACCGCAACGCTTCCCCACCGCTAGACGCGAGACTAGGGCGCATGCCCCAACTACCGAGGAACTGGTACAGGATGTGCCGGTTGGTTGCGTTGTCGTCCACCACCAGCACGGGCAGGCCGATCAAGGCCGATGGCGGCCGTACCGTAGTGATTGGCGCCACCGCCGGCGCAATCCCGAAGCGAGCCGTGAAATGGAAGTGGCTGCCTTTGCCCACCACGCTCTCGACCCAGATCCGGCCGCCCATCATCTCCACCAGGCGGAGGGAAATGCTCAAACCCAGGCCGGTTCCGCCAAAGCGTCTGGTAGCGGTGCCGTCGGCCTGCACGAAGGCCTGAAAGATGGGTTGCTGTTTCTCCACGGGAATTCCGATGCCGGTATCCGAAATAGTAAAATGCACCTCGACCGAGTCCTCGTCCCTGGAGTTCACCCGCACCTTGGTCAAAACCTGGCCTTGGTCGGTGAACTTGATGGCGTTGCCTACCAGGTTTACCAGGATCTGGCGGAGACGCTGCGGATCGCCGGCCAGGCGCGGCGGCATGTCCGGGGAAATCTCGCAGAGTAGCTCCAGTCCTTTGCGGTGCGCCTGTAAGGCCATCGCCTTCATGGTGTAGTCGAACATCTCACGGATGTCGAACTCCACCCGGTCCAGGGTCAGTTGAGCGGCGTCGACCTTGGAAATGTCCAAAATGTTGTTGATCACCGCCAGCAGCGAGTCCGCCGAATTCTTCACCGTGCTCAGGTACTCATGCTGCTCGGGCGACAGGCGCGTATCGAGTGCCAGCTCCGTCATGCCGATGATGCCGTTCATGGGGGTGCGGATTTCGTGGCTCATGTTGGCCAGGAACTCGCTCTTCGCCCGGCTGGCCTGCTCGGCCGCTTCCCGAAGCGCGCCCGCCTCCTCCAGCTTCTTCCGGATTACGGCGGTCTGGGTTCGAACCCTCCGGCGAAGCACCGCTACCCAGCTCAGCACGGTAAGCATCAGGGCCGCCATGCAGCCGAGAACTCTGAGCAGCCGGCCGGAGTTCCACAGTGGCGCCGGCCTGACCACGGCGACGTCGCCGGCGCCGCGCAGCGCGATGGAGAACGATTGGGGCACCACGTAGTTCAGGATGCCGGCGGTCTCAATGGAGCAGAGACCGGTAACACGGACCACGCTGCCCAGCTCCATGTCCGGGATCCGACCGCGTTCGAGCGTGGCATGGAACAACCTGGCGCCAGCCTGGAGCACGAGCGAACTCCGGCTGGAGCTCGAGAGCTGGTCGACGAGCAACGCATCGATCTGAACCAGCTCGGAATCATAGGTTCCTTCCATCGGTTCTTCCACCGTGATCCGGGCGGGAACCGGCGGCCTGCCGGGTTGGCTGCGCAGGACCTTCGCATCGTGCATCTCCGGACTGAAGGCGCCGGCACGCGCAAAACCGAGAACGTCCACGACGTCGCCGGGGCGCAGGTTGGATGGGGCGTGATTCACAATCTTCAGGCCGGCCCCGGCGTCCTGCACATAGGAGGGCCCGCTGGGGGTTGCCAGGGTCACGACGCCACGAACGCAGACGCGATGGCCTGGCGAATCGTGAGGGGAGAAGCGGAGGAGTTCCTCGATCGGGCGCGGTTGCCGCTTCGTCTCCTCCGGAGCGGGATCGATCACATGGATAAATCTCGGGGAGGGCACATAGAGCTGAATCCCGAGAATCTGGCGCCTGGCGTTGAACAACGTGGCGCAGGCCCCTTGCACCCTGACACGGCTATCCGGCCGTGGAAGCGGTTCCGAATTCGGGTTGGCGACAAGAATGCGATATCGGTGGTCTCCCCACTGAAGCCAGAGAAGGTCCTCAGGCTGCCCATCTGTCTCGACGCTTTGCACCACTCCTTCGGCTTCGACCCAGGCGCTGTCCTGTTTCCCGGAGAGCAAGTCCTCAAAGGATACCGGAGCGGGCCGTGGCATCGAGGACGCGGAAAGCCGCTCCACTCGGGCATTGGCGACGATGGGGGCGAAATCTCCGGGAGCGGCTCTCCCGACGACATCCACGCGATCGCCCGCCGCCAGTTTCAACCCGGCAATGAGCGGCGCTTGAACGTAGGTGGGGCCGGTTTCATCCTGGATGAAGAGCAGCCCGGATCTCGGATTGATGTAGGTCACGGTGGCACGAACGTGCACCGGGATGGAACGTTGGGCGTCCTCGGGGCGGAGCGCGTGGACCCGGCCAATGGAAGTCAACACGGGATACTGAGGACCTGCCTCGGGCCCGGGGTTCCGCCCTTCGAGAATCGCGTCGACAATCTCCGGCCCGTCACTGCCGGCGCCGACAAATCCCATGGCGTCGATATCGCCGGCTACCAGGGCCGTTCCCGGCGCGGGCCGGAGGCGGATGGAACCGGTCCGGTCCTTCAGGAATCCGTCGTTCAGCCCGTCATATCGCAGGCTGCCGCGAAGGCGCATGAGTTCGTCCGGAAGCGCTCCCCTCGGGAGGGAAAGGACATCGCGCACAGTACGGAGCGGGACCTCCGCCGGACGAGGTTCCATCGGCTCGATATCCTCGAGCCGGGGAATCCAGAGCTGGACCCGGCCTGGCCGGCCGTATACGTCCCGGCTAAGATTGGCGATGCCACGTACCCGGACGCGCGAGCCGGGTAGTGTCTGGCGATTCGGCAACGTGGTGACCTCGCTGCTCAGGCGCGCTTCGAAGGCCGTTCCGCCAGCGCCGATTCGAATGCCGACCCCACCACCCCGATTGATGTAGCTCGACCGGAATACACCTTCGATCTGGACGTAACGAAAGCCCGCTCCACCCGAGAGAATGGCGGCAGCCGGGACGGTGGCCGGGCGCGGCGGGCGCTCGCCCGGCAGGACCGAAATCTTGATTGCGGCGACGGTTGGAGCGGATGCGCCCTCGGTTGCCACGCCGACCACCTCGACCAGGTTTCCGTACTGGATGACGCCATGAGCCAAGGGCAGGTCCACGCGGGCCGCGCCGGTTTCATCCTGGACGAAGACCAGGTTGAACGCCTGCTCGACCATCGTCACCGAGCCCCGAAAACGGACCGGCGGGCGTGGCTCCTGAACCTGAAGCGGCAATGCGGCGAGCTGTTCGATGCGACTGAGCGGGGCGAGCGGGTGGGCGCCGCGGCACGAGTTCAGAGCGAACACCGCGACCGCAAGCACGGCGGCATGGAGGCACAGGCTTGGCCTGGACATTTGGCTCTGTTTGCCTTATCGGCCGATCAACGCGGTTCTTTCGGCGCCTTGCCGCTTTGTCGCAGAGTGGGGCCGCAATCTCGCACATCGAAACCATCACGGCCGCCGTTGGCACCGTTACCTCCTCACCCGGCCCGAAACCGCCGCCGGCAACCTGCCAGCCTCGTCGCGAAAAAACGCCCGGTCTCGCGCCGCCTGGTCGGCCGTGCGGATCATTCCGAGCGCGGCGGTGAAGTCAATCGGTTTCCATAGGACGCCGCACGCGCCGCGCCGGTAAACGTCGGGCAGGAATTGGGAGTCGACCGGCTCGGCAGCCACCAGAGCCGGAGTGAGCGGATGCACCTCGGCAACCATCGCCAACGCGTCCCGCCAGGTGCCGTCCGGAAAGGTGACGTCGGAAACGAACGCCGTCGCGCCGGTAACGGTCAACAGAAAATCCGCCTCGTCTAAGGTCTCCGCCCGGTGCATTCGTATCCCGGAATATTGCAGGACGGTAGCCAGAAAGGAGTAGTCGGAACGGAAGCATGTCAGGAACACGCATTCGATCCGTTCCGGCCGCTGGGATTCGGTTCCCCGATCGACCCGGTATTGCCCCGGCGTAACCAAATCGCCTCACCCTCCCAGAGAGTCGAGAATAGCGCTTGGCCGCTCCGAGTTCCATCCTCTACATGCAGTAGGAAAACCGCAGCCGGAGATGAGGGGCCGGTGGCTCCAAACCCGCGCAAGACCGGCACATTGTCAAAGCCGCCGCCAACGTGGAAGGATATTGCCAGGGGACGCTCTCACCCATGACATTCGGGACACTCAAAATCGTCCAGGCCGGCGACCCGGTTTTGCGCCAGCGAGCGCGGCTGGTGACGCCGGAGGAGATCCGCAGCCGGGAAATGCAGCAGCTCATCGAATGGATGCGCGAGACCATGCGCGACGCGCCGGGCGTCGGCCTTGCGGCTCCCCAGGTCGGGCTGTCCGTCCAACTTGCCGTCATCGAGGACCGGCCGGAGCTGTACGCGTCCCTGCCGCCGGAGCGGGTGGCCGAGCGCCAGCGGCGCCCCGTGCCTTTCCAGGTTCTGTTCAATCCGCGCATCGACAGCGCCGCCGAGCGGGCGGAATTCTTCGAAGGCTGCCTCAGCCTGGCCGGATTCAGCGCCATGGTGCCCCGCTCGCTCAGGGTCGGCGTGAGCTGTCTCGACCATCGCGGCGAGCCGCTGACGTTCCAGGCGGAGGGTTGGCACGCCAGAATCGTCCAGCATGAGCTGGACCACCTTAACGGCACCCTCTATGTGGACCGGATGCGGCCCGGGTCCCTTACCACCATGGAGAATCTGAACCGCTACTGGAACGACGTGCCCATCGGCGAGGTACTCGAGCGGCTCAGGACCGCCGGGTGAGAGCCGTGAAAAAAATCACAAGTCGCAGGCGGAACCGCCTGCGCCACCTAGCCCGACACCGCCTCCGCCTCGCCCAGAAAATGCAGAACCACGCTCCTGCGATGCGGCGATGCGCGGTGCTCGAACAGGTAAATGCCCTGCCAGGTGCCCAGCGACATGCGCCCGTGCTGGACGGGAATGGAGACCTGGGTCAGCGTCAGGGCGGCGCGAATATGGGACGGCATATCGTCGGCGCCTTCGATGGTATGGCGGTACAGGCGCGGGTCCTCGGCTACCAGCCGATTGAAGAACGCGTTCAGATCGGCGATTACGTCCGGGTCGGCGTTTTCCTGGATGGTGAGGGAAGCCGAGGTGTGCTGCACGAACAGGGTGAGCAGACCCTCGCCGGCGCCGTGGCCGTCCAGCCAGTCGGCCACCCTCCCGCTGATTTCGTACAGGCCCTTGCCCCGAGTCGCCACTTCGAGGCGTCCCTGGAATTGTTGCACGCCGGTCATTCCACCGTGACGCTCTTGGCCAGGTTGCGCGGCTGGTCCACGTCGCAGCCGCGACGCACGGCAATGTGATAGGCCAGCAACTGGAGCGGCACAATCTCCAGCAGCGGGCTGAACAGTTCGCGCGTGGCCGGAATTTCGATCACGTGGTCGGCTGTCTTGCGGACGTGTTCGTCGCCTTCGGTGACGACCGCGATCACGATGCCTTCGCGCGCCTTCACCTCCTGAATATTGGAGAGCGTCTTCTCATACAGCACGCGGCTCTCGTCGCTCGATCGGTCCTGGGTGGCCAGCACCACCACGGGCAGTTTCTCGTCGATGAGCGCGTTGGGACCGTGCTTCATTTCGCCGGCCGGGTAGCCTTCGGCGTGAATGTAGGAGATCTCTTTCAGCTTGAGCGCTCCTTCGAGGGCGATGGGATAGTGAACGCCCCTCCCCAGGTAGAGCGCGTTGGTGGCGTGGTGGAAATCGCGCGCCAATTGCTCGTAGATGGCGTCGTGCTGGAGTACGGTTTCGAGCTTGCCCGGGATGCGAAGCATTTCCTGCACCAGGCAGCGGGAGGCGCTTTCGTCCAGCCGCTGGTTGGCCTGCCCCAACTGCATGGCCAGAATCAGCAGCGCCGTCAACTGGCAGGTGAAGGCCTTGGTGGAGGCAACCCCGATTTCCGGCCCGGCGTGGGTATAGATGGCGCCGGCCGCTTCCCGCGTAATCATGGAGCCGACCACGTTGCAGATGGCTAGCGTCTTCGAGCCCCTGTGCTTGGCCTCGCGCTGCGCCGCCAGCGTGTCCGCCGTCTCGCCCGATTGCGAGATCACCACGGTCAGCGTATCTTCCAGAATGATCGGATCGCGGTAGCGGAACTCGCTGCCGTAATC